>NZ_FMXH01000012.1:0-16250 GCF_900103575.1 Pseudomonas sp. NFACC51
GTCAGGCCAGTGGTATCCGCCGAATCAGTAATCGTGGTGACCGCAGGCGTAGTGCTCGGGACCAGGTTTTCGAAGTTGCCACCGGTCGCACCGGTAATGGTGGTGCTGACCGTACTGCCGTTGTTGTAGACGTCATTGGCTGGCGTCTCGACGTTGACGGTGCCGGTAGTCTGGCCAGCCGCGATGGTGATGACCGAGCCATTGCTCAAGGTCACGGTCACCGGGGTCTGGGCCGGGTTGGTCAGGGTGGCGGTGTAGGTGATCTGGCCGCCTTCGGTCACGGTGTTGCCCGCCGTCAGGGTGACGGTGGTGGTGTCGATGGTGTCGGTGATCTGGGTCACGGCCGGCGTGGTGGGCACGGTCAAGGCAATACCAGTGCCACCGGTGGTGCCAGTGACGGTCACGCTGATCTGGCTTGGGTCGTTGTAAACAGTGTCATTCGGCGCGAGTGGAACGTTGACGCTACCGGTCAGCTGACCCGCCGGGATCACGATGACCGCGCCGTTGGACAAGGTCACGGTCAAGGCCGTCTGCGGGGCCTGGGTCACGGTCGCGGTATAGACCAGCACGCCGCCGGCTTCGGTCAGGGTTGGCGTAGCGCTCAGGGTCATCGTCGCATTGAGCACGGCGTTGGCGGTTGTATCCGTAGTATCGCCACCCAGGATGTTGTTATCGGTGGCGGCAGCCGCAGCGAGACCTTCAGTTGGGAAACCGACAGTAGGGTCGACACTACCAGCGGTGGCATCCAGCACCACAAAGCTGTGGCCGCCACCGGCGGCACCGCCCGTACCTGCGGCAGTGGCGCCGGCGGCGGTGGCTTCCAGGGCGGTCGTCGGGTCGACGCCGGCGGCGATGGCTTGTTGCAGCTCTTCTACTGACGGCGCAGCCTGGGCTGTGGCCTGTTCAAGATCGGTGGACGAGTCCGGGGCATTGGCGCTCCACTGGGTATCGCGGCCCAGGTCCAGGGTGCGGCCGTCGGCCAGATCCAATGTGACGGCGCCGGAAGGGCCAGTGTCCAACTGATCGCCCGTGTACAAGCGATCACCTTCAATGAGTACGCGCCGGATGCCCTCAGGGGATACGACGAAAACCTGACCAACAATGCTTTTGACAACGGCAATAACACTGCTCATTGAAGACTCTCCGGGGGCCACGCTCAGTAGACTTCCATGGACCCGCTGGCTTGTAGGCAGCAGCGGTCTGGACGTTCATGTTCACAAAGTAAGGTTATTTGACGCTTTTACATGTCAATATTTTGGCTATAATTTTTCAATTATTTTGTTTGTGCCAAACTATTGACCTTATGCCGGCCATCCTAAACAATCATTGGCGTAATGTCACATTGATATTTAAGCGGCGACCTGTTCTTTCGGTGCGTGTTCCAGCTCCTGTTTTGAACTTTCCGACATACGGTCATTCCGGTTGCCATCATCCGATGCAGCGCCACGTTTCGCTGTGATCCAAGACAAGTGTTTCAGGAAGAAATCCACCATGCGTCTGTACCTGTTCAAGGCTTTACCTTTTGCCCTCGCCGCCAGTTTCGTACAAGCACAAACCTTGCCGCAGGCCATGCAACAGGCGCTGGATGTCCATCCTGAAATCCAGGCCGGCGTGAACAGTCGCCTTGCGGCGGATTACCAACTCAAGGCGGCCAAGGGTGGCTACCTGCCTAGAGTGGACCTTGCAGCCGGATACGGCCGTGAAGGCACCGACAGCGTCACCACCCGGTCGGGCGGGACCAATCATTGGGAAACCCTGAACCGCAGCGAGTCGAGCCTGCGCCTGTCGCAAATGGTTTTTGACGGTTTTGCGACGTCCAGCGAAGTTGGGCGTCAACAAGCCACCGTCAATGCTCGTGCCTACTCGTTGCTGGACGCGTCCGAGCGCACCGGGTTGACAGTGGCCCAGGTCTACCTGGACGTGCTGACCCGTCGCGAGTTCGTGCGCCTGGCCGAGGAAAACCTCAAGAGTCACGAGCGCATCTTCGACCAGATCAAGCTGCGCACTTCCCGCGGCGTGGGCAGCGGCGCCGACATGGACCAGGCCGAAGCGCGCATGGCCCAGGCCCGCAACAACCTGATCACCGAACAAACCAACCTGGCCGATGCCGAGACCAACTACCTCAGCGCCGTCGGCCAACTGCCCGATCAACTGGAGCGGCCTGCTGATTTTCTGGCGTTGCTGCCGGCCAACCTGACCGAAGCCCGCGCCCAGATGTTGGAAAACAGCCCGGTGCTGCGTTCGGCCGAAGCCGACATCGCCGCGGCCGAGCAACAGTACGAAGCCGCCAAGTCGAGCTTCTACCCACGCTTCGACGCCGAGCTGGGCCGCACTGCCGACAACGACCTGGACGGCCAGAACGGTCACAACAATGAATGGCAAGCCATGCTGCGCATGCGTTTCAACCTGTATGCCGGCGGCAGCAACAAGGCGGACCTGGAATCCAAGTCGTACCTGTCCAACCAGGCGCTGGACATTCGCAACAACGCGCTGCGCCAGCTCAACGAAGAGCTGGGCCTGGCCTGGAACGCCTTGAACAACGCCAACGCCCAGGTGCCGGTCGCCCAGCAATACGTGGATCGCAGCGCCAATGTGCGCACTGCCTACCAGAAGCAGTTCAGCCTCGGCGAGCGGACCCTGCTCGACTTGCTCGACAGTGAAAACGAGCTGTTCAGCGCGTCCCGTCGTCTGGCCGAAATCAAGAACGTGCAGCTGTTCACCCAGTACCGGATCAAGGCGACCATGGGCCAGCTGTTGAAAAGCCAGGGTGTGGTCGCGCCGTTGGCATCGGTTGTGCAGAACGACATGAAGCCCAAGGTTCAGTTGCCTGGGATGAATTGAGTCCTACCACCCGTTTTAATCAGTCAGAGTGCAGAGCGTGGAATCAGAAGTCAGTCCAGTCGAACTAGTTCATGACCCGCGCACGCTGCACGACGACCCGCTGCTGGACGGCTTGCTGGCGCTTTGCATGCTGCATCAGAAGCCGGCCAGCGCCGCAATGCTCACCACCGGCCTGCCGCTGCCCAAGCAGCGGCTGAGCGTCGAATTATTGTCGCGCGCGGCGGCCCGTGCCGGCCTGCAAGGTCGGGTGCTGCAACGCAAGCTCGAACAAATCCCGACCATCGCCATGCCAGCGCTGTTGTTGCTCAAGGACGGCCGCAGTGCCGTGCTGCTGGGCTGGGTCGGTGACGATCAGGCGCGGTTGCTGCTCAGCGAAAGTGATGGCGGTGAGGTGACCATCAGCCGCGAACTGCTGGCCGATGACTACAGCGGCAAGGTGTTCTTCGCCCAGCCGCAGCATAAATTTGACGTTAACCACGGCACGCTGATTCCTCGGGCGCGTTCGTGGTTTCGCGACACCCTCAAGCGGTCCCGCTGGCTGTATGCCGATGCCATTGCCGCGAGCCTGCTGATCAACATCATCGCCATGGCCGCGCCACTGTTCGTGATGAACGTCTACGACCGCGTGGTGCCGAACCAGGCCGAATCGACCCTGTGGGTATTGGCCGTTGGTATCACCGGCGCCTATGTCTTCGACCTGATCCTCAAGATGCTGCGTAGCCTGTGTCTGGATCTGGCGGGCAAGAAAACCGACCTGATCATCTCGGCGACGCTGTTCGAGCGCATCGTCGGTATGTCCATGAAATACCGCCCGGCGCGGGTCGGCAGCTTTGCCCAGAACATCCATGAGTTCCAGAGCCTGCGGGATTTCCTCGCTTCGCTGACCCTCACCAGCCTGATCGACCTGCCGTTCACCCTGCTGATCTTCATGGTCATCGCGATTATCGGCGGGCACCTGGTGTGGATTCCGGTGCTGGCATTCCCGATTGCCTTGCTGATCGGCTACGCCTTGCAAAAGCCCTTGGTGGCAACCATGGAACGCACCATGGCCCTGGGCGCCGAGCGCCAATCCAGCCTGATCGAAACCCTGGCCGGCCTGGACGCGGTGAAGGTCAACAACGCCGAGAGCGAGCGCCAGTACCAGTGGGAACAGACCATCGGCACCCTCAGCCGCCTCGAACTGCGGGTGAAGATGTTGTCCGGCCTGGCGATGAACATCACCTTGCTGATCCAGCAACTGGCCGGGGTGATCATGATCGTCTTCGGCGTTTACCTGATCATCGCCGGCAACCTGAGCATGGGTGGGCTGGTGGCCTGCTACATGCTCAGCGGCCGTGCCCTCAGCCCGTTGGCTTCGCTGTCGGGCCTGCTGACGCGCTACCAACAGGCGCGGGTGACCATGACCTCCGTCGACCAGATGATGGAGCTGCCCCAGGAGCGCAATTTCGACGAGCGCCCGCTCAGCCGCAAGGTGTTGCAGGGCGCCGTTGAATGCCGTCAGTTGAACTTCACCTACCCGAACCAGCAGAACCCCGCGCTGAAGAACATCAACCTGGTGATCAAGCCGGGCGAGAAAATCGGCATCATCGGTCGCAGCGGCTCGGGCAAGAGTTCCCTGGCCAAGTTGCTGGTGGGGCTTTATCAACCCGATGACGGCGCCTTGCTAGTGGACGGCGTGGACATCCGCCAGATCGACGTCAGCGAGCTGCGCTACAACATTGGCTACGTGCCCCAGGACATCCAGCTGCTGGCCGGCACCCTGCGGGACAACCTGACCTCCGGCGCCCGTTACGTCGAAGATGAACTGGTGCTCCAGGCCGCGGAACTGGCGGGCGTGCATGAGTTCGCGCGCCTGCATCCGCAGGGCTATGAACTGCAGGTCGGTGAGCGCGGACAAAACCTGTCCGGTGGCCAGCGCCAGAACGTCGCCCTGGCCCGTGCATTGCTGCTCAACCCGCCCATCCTGTTGCTGGACGAACCCACCAGCGCCATGGACAACACGGGTGAAGAACGCTTGAAACAGCGCCTGGCCGCCGTGGTGGAAAACAAGACCGTGTTGTTGGTGACGCACCGGGCATCCTTGCTGTCGTTGGTGGACCGCCTGTTGGTGATCGACCGTGGACAGATCCTTGCCGACGGCCCGAAAGCCGCCGTCATGGAAGCGTTGAAGAAGGGGCAGATCAGTGTTGCTTAAATCAGGTTTCAGGGGCGCTGTGGGCCGCTATTTCAAAGGCTCCGACTCGCTGCACGGCCAACCGCTGCCCGAAGTCAACAAGGCGCTGATCGAGGACGCTCCCCGGGTGGTGCGCTTGACGATCTGGGGCATCATCGGCTTCTTTGTGTTCCTGGCGCTGTGGGCCAACTTCGCCGTGATCGACGAAGTGACCAAGGGCGACGGCAAGGCGATTCCCTCGTCCAAGATCCAGAAAGTCCAGAACCTGGAAGGCGGCATCGTCGCTGAGCTGTTCGTCAAGGAAGGGCAGATCGTCGAAGCCGGCGCACCGTTGATTCGCCTGGACGACACCCGCTTTGTCTCCAATGTCGGCGAAACCGAGGCCGATCGCCTGTCCATGCTGTTGCGGGTCGAGCGCCTGAGTGCCGAGGTCGATGACCGGCCGCTGAACTTCCCGGCCGATGTGCTCAAGGCGGTGCCGGGCCAGGCCGCCAGCGAGGAGTCGCTGTACATCAGCCGCCGCCAGCAGTTGCACGATGAAATCGGCGGCTTGCAGGAGCAGTTGATCCAGCGCCAGCAGGAACTGCGCGAATTCGTGTCCAAGCAGGCGCAATACCGCTCAGGCCTGGCGCTGCAACGCCAGGAAATCAACATGTCCGAGCCGCTGGTGGCCCAGGGCGCGGTATCGCCGGTGGAAGTGCTGCGGCTCAAGCGCGCCGAGGTCGAGACCCGTGGGCAACTGGACGCCACGACGCTGGCGATCCCGCGTGCCGAATCGGCGATCAAGGAAGTGCAGCGCAAGATCGACGAGACGCGCGGCAAGTTCCGCAGCGATGCCCTGACCCAGCTCAATGAAGCACGCACCGACCTGAACAAGGCCCAGGCCACCGGCAAAGCCCTGGAAGACCGGGTGAGCCGGACCCTGGTGACGTCGCCCGTGCGCGGCATCGTCAACAAGTTGCTGGTGAACACCATCGGCGGCGTGATCCAGCCCGGCAGCGACCTAGTGGAAATCGTGCCGCTGGACGATACCATCCTGGTGGAGGCGAAAATCCGTCCCCAGGACATCGCCTTCCTGCACCCCGGCCAGGACGCCACGGTGAAATTCACCGCATACGACTACACCATCTACGGCGGGATGAAAGCCAAGCTGGAACAGATCGGCGCCGACACCATCACCGATGAAGACAAGAAGACTACTTACTACATCATCAAGCTGCGCACCGAACGCAGCCACCTGGGCACTGATGAAAAACCGCTGCTGATCATTCCTGGCATGGTGGCGTCGGTGGACATCATCACCGGCAAGAAAACCGTGCTCAGCTACCTGCTCAAGCCCATCATCAAGGCCCGGGCCGAGGCGCTGCACGAGCGGTAGTCCACAGCTGCCAATCGATGACTGGATAGCTTTTGTGGCGAGGGAGCTTGCTCCCGCTTGAGTGCGCAGCGCTCATCGCTTTTTTGGGGGCCGCTGCGCGACCCAGCGGGAGCAAGCTCCCTCGCCACAGGACCGTGTCGTTCCCTCAAGTTCTGCCATATGCTTATGCATTTTTAATATTTAAATTAACTTTCTTATACCCTTAAAGTCATCCCCCTGCGTACCTGCCGACCAATCGGCGCGCCGCACGACACAAACCAACACGGTAACGCCGTGAGTTTTGATCGAGTGCGCGCCTGTTCAAGCGCGCCGTGCGTGGGAGTGATGTATGTCAGCCGTCTCTTATTCTCCGGATTCCCTTACCCCAAGCGCCGCGAACATCGCGCCGCAGACGTTCGAAATCCGTCCGTTCATCGAAGCCGTTGGCGCCGAGATCATTGGGCTGGACCTGTCCCGGCCGATCAACGACCAGGACTTCGCCCGCATCCACCGCGCCCACCTGGATCATCATGTGGTGGTGTTCCGCGACCAGCAAATTACCCCGGAACAGCACATCGCCTTCAGCCGCCGTTTTGGCGTACTGCAAATCCATGTGCTCAAGCAGTTCCTGTTGGCCGGGCATCCGGAGATCCTCATCGTCTCCAACATCATCGAAAACGGCCAATCCGTCGGCCTCGGCGATGCCGGCAAATTCTGGCATTCGGACCTCTCCTATAAAGAACTGCCCAGCCTCGGCTCGATGCTCCACGCTCAGGAATTGCCAAGCGAAGGCGGCGACACGCTGTTTGCCGACATGCACAAAGCCTGGGAGGGTTTGCCCGATGCGTTGCGCAAAGCGGTGGAAGGCCGTTCGGCGGCTCACTCTTACACGGCGCGCTACAGCGAGACCAAATTCGAAGGCAACTGGCGCCCGACGCTGACGCCGGAGCAACTGGCCCAGGTTGCCGAAGTCGTCCATCCCATCGTGCGCACCCACCCGGAAACCGGGCGCAAGGCGTTGTTCGTCAGCGAGGGCTTCACCACCCGCATCGTCGGCTTGCCGGAGGACGAAAGCCAAGCGCTGCTGGCCGAGCTGTATGCCCACAGCGTGCTGCCGCAGAACATCTATCGCCATCAATGGCAGCCCCATGACCTGGTGTTCTGGGACAACCGCTCGCTGATCCACCTGGCCGCCGGTTGCCCGAGCCATCTGCGCCGCAAGCTGTAC
The DNA here is from genome assembly GCF_900103575.1 of Pseudomonas sp. NFACC51. Lineage (NCBI taxonomy): Bacteria > Pseudomonadati > Pseudomonadota > Gammaproteobacteria > Pseudomonadales > Pseudomonadaceae > Pseudomonas > Pseudomonas sp. NFACC51. The sequence goes on from NZ_FMXH01000012.1 coordinate 7,600, forward strand.
CGCACCACCATCCAGGGCGACGCCCCTTTCTGATCGGCTGCGCCTGGCGCAAAGAGCTTGGAGAATCACCATGTCCAAACGCATCGCTTTTGCACCGCTGGCCGCCGCCATCGGCCTGGGCTTCAGTTTGTTGGCTGGCAGCCTGGTCACGCCGGCCAGCGCCCACGCCGAGGGCGAGATTCGGATCGCCGAGCAGTTCGGCATCGTTTACCTGTTGCTGAACGTGGTCCGCGACCAGCAATTGATCGAGAAGCACGGCAAGGAGGAGGGCATCGACATCAAGGTCGATTGGACTCAACTGTCCGGCGGCGCGGCGGTCAACGATGCGTTGCTGTCTGGCTCCATCGACATTGCCGGGGCCGGCGTCGGGCCGTTGTTGACGGTCTGGGACCGCACCCGTGGCAAGCAGAACGTCAAGGCCGTGGCCTCCCTGGGCAACTTCCCTTATTACCTGTTGAGCAACAACCCGAACATCAAGACCATCGCCGACTTCACCGAGAAGGACCGCATCGCGGTGCCAGCGGTGGGTGTTTCGGTGCAGTCGCGCTTCCTGCAATACGCCGCCGCCAAGCAGTGGGGCGACAAGGACTTCAATCGCCTCGACAAGTACACCTTGGCCGTTCCTCACCCGGATGCCACGGCGGCATTGATCGCCGGCGGCACCGAGTTGACCGGGCACTTTTCCAACCCGCCGTTCCAGGACCAGGCCCTGCAAAACCCCAGTGTCCACGTGGTGCTCAATTCCTATGACGTACTCGGTCCGAACTCGCCCACGGTGCTGTTTGCCACCGAGAAATTCCGCGATGAAAACCCGAAGACCTACAAGGCATTCGTCGAGGCGCTGACCGAAGCGGCCGAATTCGCTCAGAAGGACAAAGGCGCGGCGGCGGACACCTACCTGCGGGTGACCCAGGCCAAGATCGACCGGGCGACATTGCTGAAGATCATCGACAACCCGCAGATCGAATTCACCGTTAGCCCGAAAAACACTTACCCGCTGGCCGAGTTTCTTTACCGCGTCGGTGCGATCAAGAACAAACCGGCGTCATGGGAGGATTATTTCTTCCAGGATGCCAAACCGTTGCAGGGGAGCTGATTGTCATGAATGCGCCATTGCAAGGCCACGCGGCCAGCAACGCCACCCGCACCGACACCGCGTTGTTGTCGGTGGATAACGTCAGCTTGGAATACCGCACCCCGCAACGCGTGGTCCGGGCCACCCATCAAGTGAGTTTTGAAGTCGACCCGGCGGACCGTTTTGTCCTGCTCGGGCCGTCTGGTTGCGGCAAGTCCACCTTGCTCAAGGCCATTGGCGGTTTCATCGCCCCGTGCGAAGGCGAGATCCGCTTGCAAGGCCTGGTCGTCAGCGCGCCGGGGCCGGACCGGATCGTGGTGTTCCAGGAGTTCGACCAACTGCCGCCCTGGAAAACCGTGAAGCAGAACGTGATGTTCGCGCTGTTGGCGTCTGGCACGCTCAAGCGTCGCGAAGCTGAGGAGCGGGCGCTGCATTACCTGGACAAGGTTGGTCTGGCGGCGTTTGCCGATGCGTATCCCCATACGTTGTCCGGCGGCATGAAAGCTCGCGTCGCGATTGCCCGGGCGCTGGCGATGCAGCCGAAAATCCTCTTGATGGATGAGCCCTTCGCGGCCCTCGATGCCCTGACCCGGCGCAAAATGCAGGAAGAGTTGCTGCTGCTCTGGGAAGAGGTGCGCTTCACGCTGCTGTTCGTCACCCACTCGATCGAAGAGGCGTTGGTGGTGGGCAATCGCATCCTGCTGCTGTCACCGCACCCCGGGCGTGTGCGGGCCGAAGTCCACAGCCATCAATACGATCTGCACAGCCTCGGTGGCGTGGGGTTCCAGCACACGGCGCGGCGCATCCATGGGTTGCTGTTCAATGAAGGCCAGCCGCTTGAAGCCGAGCGTGAGCTGGATTTCACCGACATTCGTATCGCGTACTGAGGGGAACATTCCATGAGCCATTTGTCGCCCGCGCGCGAAGAATATGAAGTCGACCTGCAACCTTTGACCCACGTGCCGCTGGAGCGGGAGCTGCCCCTCGGCCAGCGCCTCTGGCAACAGGGCTGGCTGCGCAAGAGCCTGATCCTGTTGCTGCTGGCGGTGGTGTGGGAAGCCGTGGCCCGCTACCAGAACAACGACCTGCTGCTACCGGGCTTCCTGCAAACCGCCAACGCGTTGTACGACGGTCTGCTCAGCGGCGAGCTGCTGGGCAAGGTGTGGATTTCCCTGGTGGTGCTGATCAAGGGCTACCTGCTGGGCATCGTCCTGGCGTTCGGCCTGACCACCCTGGCGGTGTCGACCCAACTGGGCCGCGACCTGCTCAGCACCCTGACATCGATGTTCAACCCGTTGCCGGCCATCGCCCTGTTGCCGTTGGCGCTGCTGTGGTTTGGCCTGGGGCAGAACAGCCTGATTTTCGTGCTGGTGCATTCGGTGCTGTGGGCGCTGGCGTTGAACATGTATGCAGGGTTTCTCGGCGTGTCGGAAACGCTGCGCATGGCTGGGCGCAACTACGGGCTCAAGGGCCTGCGTTTTGTGCTGTTTATCCTGATCCCGGCGGCGTTGCCATCGATCCTCGCCGGGCTGAAAATCGGCTGGGCCTTCGCCTGGCGCACCCTCATCGCCGCCGAACTGGTGTTCGGCGCCACCAGTGGCAAGGGCGGCCTGGGCTGGTACATCTTCCAGAACCGCAACGAGCTGTACACCGACAAGGTGTTTGCCGGGTTGGCGGTGGTGATTTTGATCGGGTTGTTGGTGGAGAACCTGGTGTTCGACAGTTTGGAGCGGGTGACGGTGAAGCGTTGGGGGATGCAGCGCTAATCGATGGTGAGAATGCACCCTGTGGCGAGGGAGCTTGCTCCCGCTCGACTGCGTAGCAGTCGCAAAACCCGGCAACGCGGTCAGCCAGAAGAAACACAGGGGCCTGCTTCGCAGGCCAGCGGGAGCAAGCTCCCTCGCCACGGGTTCTGGGTTGTCTGGGCTGGCGTCATCGCGAGCAAGCTCGCTCCCACAGTTGACGGGCGTTGATCTCGATATCTCAGTCGACACAAAACCCCTGTGGGAGCGAGCTTGCTCGCGATGGCGGTTTTCAATCCACCACAGGAATGTCAGCCCGAAGCCTGGACCTCAAGCCGATCCATCGCCCGCTCCACCAATAAATGCACCCCATCGGCCATGCGGCTGATCGCCAGGATGACACTGCGGCGGCTGCTTTCAACGTCATCCGCCAGGTCGGCGGCGATGGCGCTGATGGACAGCAGGTCTTCGGAGGCATTGGCCAACAGGGTTTCGGTGTCGATGTCCGGGGCGACCATGAAGAGTTGGGATGCTTGGGTTTTACCCGAGGCTTCATCGGCCGGTTTGGGGTTGAGGTAGTAGTCGAGGGCGCGCTCGGCGGCTTCGTCGAGTTTTTTGGTTTTTGAGGATTTGTCGGAGTTGCCAGGGCCTCCTGGCGGATTCGGAGTTACCTTGAACATGTTTTGGCTTCCTATTCAATCAGAGCCGCCCTAGCTCGCTTGCACGCGATATAAGGGTGGCAGCTATGTGAGGGTGTGCAAGACCGAGTAGGAACCACCAAAAAAACCTCGGCAGACCCGAAGGTCTCCCCACACACAGCCGCCATAAAACACGGGCACGAATGCTCATTAAATGGCTGGTGGCATTATTTGGCGTTCTTTTACCCGGACTTGCACGTCCGTGTCACCGTTTTTTCAGTGACAAACCCAGACTAGCGGCGGGCCCGAAGCCGGACAAGTTCACCAACATCGCTACAACTTGAAGGAAATCTCCTAGGACCTGTTGCTTACTGAAATGGAACACCGAACCTGTGGCGAGGGGATTTATCCCCGTTGGGCTGCGCAGCAGCCCTGAAACCAGTCTCCTCGGTGTGTCAGGCTGCGGGTGTTCAACCATTTGGGGCTGCTGCGCAGCCCAGCGGGGATAAATCCCCTCGCCACAATTGCGTTCGGCTTGGGCGTGGGGAACGCCTCAGGTGTTCAGGCGCGGATTTATTTATCGTTGGCCGGCCCGTTAGCCAGATAAAGCCACCTCCTTTTCCATTAGACTTGCGACCCTCCAGCAAGCCTTCAGGACACGGAATGCCAGTCCCTCAAAGCACCCTTCGCAAAGCCCTGGTCGTTTGGCTCTATGCCGCCGCCCTGATGCATCTGCTTGCCGGCGTCACCCTGAGCTGGGCAGGCCATTCGGGCTTGCTCGATGGCTACCTGCAAAACATCGAACAGGCCTTCTGGGGCGCCGCCGCGGTGCCCGCGACGGCCAGGGCACAACAGGTCTGGTGGCTGGCCTTGTTCGGCGCCACGTTGCAAAGCTATGCGTTGTACATGCTCGCCCTCGTGCACATTGGCAATCGACTGAAGCGCGCCATGCCTTGGGGTTGGATCATCGCCGGCATCTTGCTCTGGGCGCCCCAGGACATGCTAATTTCTGCCCAGGCACGGGTCTGGTCGCACCTGTGGTTCGACAGCCTGGCACTGCTCGTTTTATTGCCGCCGCTGTTTTGGCTCTATCGCCACGACCGCCGCACCTCCCTGACTGACAACGCGTCGAGTGATGCAAACCATGCCTGACTTTTCACTGCTGGACTGGGCCATCACCCTGCTGATTGCCCAAGCGATCCTCGGTGCGCTGGATACCCTGTATCACCACGAACTGACCGTCGCCTTGCCCTATCGCCACAGTGCCCGGCTGGAGCTCTCTATCCACGCCCTACGCTCGTGCTTCTACGGGGTCCTGTTCCTGGGCATGGCGCACTTGGCCTTCGAGGGGACGTGGGCGATCGTCATCGCGCTGCTGTTCGCGCTGGAGATCGGCCTGACGCTCTGGGATTTCGTGGTCGAGGACCTGACCCGCAAGTTGCCCGCCATCGAGCGCATCATGCACACGGTGCTGGCGGTCAACGGCGGGGCCTTCTTCGCGTTGTACGGTGTGCAACTGGCGCAATGGGCGAATTTGCCGACCGGCCTGAGCGCGATCGACCTGGGCTGGCGCGGTTGGTTGCTGACCTTGTTCGCCATCGGGGTCACGGCCTCGGGGATTCGCGACGGGTTGGCGGCCTTGCGCATGCAGCGCGCGGGCAAGCCCGCCAACCCGTTTGCCGGTGGCGCCTACAAGCGCGTGCTGGTGACCGGGGGCACCGGGTTTATCGGCGAGACCCTGGTCAATCAACTGCTCGACGCCGGGCACACAGTCAGCGTGCTGGCTCGCGATCCATTGAAAGCGGCCTATCTGTTCGACGGCCGCGCCCGGTGCCTGCGTTCGCTGGACAAACTGGGCCATGACGAAACCTTCGATGTGGTGATCAACCTGGCAGGCGCACCGGTGGCCGGGCCGCGCTGGAGTCCCAAGCGTCAGGCGCAACTCATCGCCAGTCGGGTCAATACCACTGAAGCCTTGATGACCTGGTTGAAAAACGCCCGGCACAAACCGGCGTTGTGGATACAGGCCTCGGCCGTCGGTTTTTACGGCGTGCGTGACGCCAGCGAAAGTCTCGATGAAAGTGCCGCCCAGGGTGATGGCTTCATGGCTGAACTCTGTGTGCGCTGGGAAGCCTCAGCCCGGCCCGCCACGGAGTTGGGCGTGCGCCAGGTGGTGATGCGCCTGGGCGTGGTGTTTGGCCCGGGCGGCGCGTTGCTGCCGTTGCTGATTCCGTTTCGCCTGGGGTTCGGCGGGCGGATGGGCGATGGTCGGCAGATCATGAGTTGGGTGCACCGCGACGACGTCATCCGAGTGATCGCCCGGGCTTTCGATGACGAAAGCCTGAGCGGCACCTACAACCTGGTGGCGCCAGAAACCGTCAGTCAGGCGCTGTTCGCCGAAAGCGTCGGCAAGGTACTCAAGCGTCCGGTGTGGTTCCACATTCCTGCCGCGCCGGTGCGTGCCCTGGCTGGCGAGATGGCCCAGCTGTTTTTCGACGGCCAGCGCGTGGTGCCCAATCGTCTCGTCGAGGCCGGTTATACGTTCCGGTACCCGACCCTCGACGCTGCCTTGCGCGACCTGGCCTGAGGAGCGCCCATGAGCAAGCCCCGGATGTACCTGCTGGCCGGCAACGGAAGCGCCGCCGATTGGTGGGACGACGCGTTGCCGCATTTTCAGCACCACGACGTGGTGCCGCTGGAGCTGCCTGGCTTTGGTAACAACCCTCAGGCCCCCTGCGAAGACCTGGCGGCCTACGCCCAGGCGTTGCTGGCGGCAACGGTCAAGGGCAGCGCGATCATGGCGGTGGGGGTGAGTGCGTTGCTGGTGTTGCATGCGCTGCAACGCCAGCCGGGGCACTTTTGCCGCAGCGTATTGCTGGCGCCGGTGGGTGCATTTTTGTGGCAGCGACGACTGCCGGCGTTGATGTCGCCACTGCCGATTCGCAAGACCATTCACTGGCTGCTCTCGAACAAGCCGACGCTGTTTGCCCACAAATTCTCCCGCCAGACCTGGACGCCCGCGCAGTACCAGCGCATGGGCGCCGGCTATGCTCGCTGCCGCGCCTTTGTGCCGCTCTGGGATCAGTTGCGTGCGGACACCGCACTGCCGCTGCTGGAATGGATCACCGACCCGGTCGAACTGGTCTGGGGCGATCAGGACAAGGTGCTGGGCGTCGCCCAGGCGGCGGCCTGGTCGGCCATTCTTGCCCGTGCCGATTTGACCATCAGCCTGAAACCCGGTTGGGGTCACTACCCGTGGATCGATGCGCCGGCCGAGTTCGCCGCATGGCTGGAGTCGGGCGAGCGTGGGTTCGTCGCGCACACCAAGGGTGGGCGCTTGCGCCTGGCGGAACTGGCCGGGCTGGCGGTGCCTGCGGCGCTGTCGCTCAACGATTGCCATGATCCGCGCTTGCCGGCGTTCCTGAGCAGTCAACCGGACGCTATCTGGGCGGTGCGTTCCTCCAGCTACGGCGAGGACCAGGCCGACGCGGCGAATGCCGGCCTGAGCACGACGTTCCTGCGTGAACCGACGCACAACGTGCCGGCGCGCATTGTCGAGTTGAGTGCGGCAGGTGTCGAGGAAGTGGTGGTGCAGCGCTTCATCACACCACGGTTGTCCGGGATTGCCTTCGTGCGCCACCTATCCGTCGAGCTGGAGTGGGTCGAAGGTCACCTGGAGTCGTTGGCCGATGGTCAGGTGAGCCCCGAGCGGGCGATCCTTTCCCGCCTCGGCGCGTCGTGGAGCAGCGGCACATTCAAGCCCGCCCATGGCCTGACCGAAGACGTGCTATGGCGTTTCCTGCAAGGCGTGCTGCGGGTCTTCCACTACGTACCCGGCGACGTTGAATGGGCCTGGGACGGCACGCAACTGTGGCTGCTGCAATACCGGCCGATCAGCGACTACGGCTGGCGCCGCCACCTGACCGCCGCCAACATCGCCGAGATCCTGCCGCCGCAACCCAGCGTGTTGGTGGAGTACGCCCAGCGCCGCGCGGCGGCGAGTATTCCGGCGATCATGGCGCGTTGGGATCCGCGGGTGTTGCAGGACAGCGAGCCGTTCACGGCGGTGTTTGGCGGCGCGTCGTACATCAACAACGACCTGTTTCTCGCCCGGCTGGCCGACTGGGGCATCAGTGCCAGCAGTTACGCCGGCGAGGTTGGCGGCGCGACACCGCACCTGCCTTGGCGGCCACTGCGCCTGCTGCGTTCGCTGCCGTTGTTCCTGCGCATGCAACGCATCGCTCGTGGGCATCTGCTCACGCTCGAACACGGCTTGCGGCGCTTCGACCGGGAGCTGTTCGAACTGACCACACAAGGCGCCGACGGCCAGCGATTGGCCGATTGGTTCACCCGGTTCTATGTGTTCGTGGTGCAAGGCAATCTGTGCATTGCCACGGCGTTGGCCAGCAGCGGCGGCGACCTGTTGGGGCGCCCACCGACCGCCTATGACGACCTTGAACACAGTCCCCATCGCCTGCCGTGGGAAACCGACCCGGCGACGCCACGCCCGGCGCCGACCGAGTTGCCCTTGCAGGCCTTCCCACAATGGCCCCTGGCGATTCGTGTTGCCCATTCGACGGGTCTGCCGGGCTTACGCGGTTACTACCTGCAAGTGCGCGAATGGTATCGTGACAACCTGATGCGGATGTTCTTTCGCCTGCACCACGCCGTGCCGACGGCTGATCGAGCCCATTGGTTCGCGCCGCACCCGGACATCCGCACCCGTGATGGCAGTTTCTGGCAGGACGGTCGTGAAGGCATCGAGCAGGCCAGCGGCTTCATGATTTATCCGGGGCAGGCTCAGGGGATTCTGGGTGAGGACATTCTGCTTGAAGACACGTTGGACCCTGGCCGCCACGCCCACTACCAAAGCGCCCGGGCGGTGATTGCGCGAATGGGTGGGCGTTTGTCCCACGGCTCGACATTGCTGCGTGAGTTGCGCAAACCCTCGGCGGTGTTGCCGCAGGTGGATGTGGGTTGGTTGGGGCGTGAGGTGGTGTATTGCGATGGGGAGTTGAGGTTGGTGGAGTAGGCAGCGCGAAGGCTGTCGATCACGGAGCCTGTGGCGAGGGAGCTTGCTCCCGCTGGGTTGCGTAGCGACCCCAAGCATTTGAATGCGATCTGCCTGACACACCGAGGCGCCAGGGTTTGGGACTGCTGCGCAGTCCAGCGGGAGCAAGCTCCCTCGCCACAGGG
>NZ_FMXH01000012.1:16665-200516 GCF_900103575.1 Pseudomonas sp. NFACC51
GCGAGTGAATCGTTGGTGGAGTAGGCAGCGTGATCTGCGTCGATCACGGAACCTGTGGCGAGGGAGCTTGCTCCCGCTGGGTTGCGTAGCGACCCTAAGCAATTTGAATGCGATCTGCCTGACACCCCGAGGCGCCAGGTTTTGGGACTGCTGCGCAGTCCAGCGGGAGCAAGCTCCCTCGCCACAGGGCGTGTATGACCACCAAATTTCTTGCCTCCCTTGACGCCCCCCACCGCTGTCGTAGACTCCGCCCATCCGTCAGGGAGTAACGGTCATGCGACGTTTGAGTAGTTGGGTTGTGGGATTGACCTTTGTAGCGTGCACGGTTCAGGCACAAACGCCTGCTGCCGACGATCCTTTGCTGGAAAGCAGTGTCACGGCCAGTGCGCCGAGTGGCAACGAGGCGCGAGGGGTGCTGCGGGCGCGGGACCAGGCGGTGCTGGCCAGCGAGTTGGCCGGGCGTATCGTCGAGTTGCCGTTCAGTGAGGGCGAGTCGTTCAAGAAGGGCGACACCCTGGCGCGTTTCGATTGCTCGGCGTATCAGGCCCAGCTCAACGCGGCCCAGGCGGCCAGCCGGGGTGCTGGTGAGGAATTGGCGCATAACCGGCAACTGGCGCAATTGAAATCAGTCGGGCGTTTTGAGGTGTCGCGGGCCGAGGCCCGGCTCAATGAGACCCAGGCACAGTCCCAGGTGTATCAGGTTCAGGTCAAGCGCTGCAGCGTGGTCGCACCCTTCGATGGTCAGGTGGTGGCGCGCAAGGTCCAGCGTTATGAAAGCGTGGCCGCTGGGGCGCCGTTGCTCGATGTGGTGGACAACCGCACCCTGGAAATCCATCTGCTGGTGCCGTCGCGCTGGATGAACCGGCTCAAGCCCGGCCAGCCTTTCACGTTTATTCCCGATGAAACCGGCAAGCCATTGCAAGCGACGGTCAAGCGCTTGGGCGCGCGCATCGATGAGGGTAGCCAGACCTTGCTGCTGGTGGCGACCTTGCCGGATGCCACGGGGCTGTTGTCCGGCATGAGTGGTACCGCGCGTTTCGCGGAGCCCAAGTGAACGCGCCGATCACCGGCAACGCCGAGCAGGTGTTCGCCCGCTTCCTCGACCTGGAGCGCCAGACGCGTGCTGCACGTACCCCGGCGCAACTGAGCTACAGCCTGGTCAACGACGGTCAGGCCCTGTTCGGCTTTCGCCATGCCGCGCTATTGATCGCCGGCAAGGTCCAGGCCGTGACGGGCGTCAGCGCCGTGGAGCCGAACGCACCGTTTGTGGCGTTCGTCGAACAGGCGGTGGCGCAGTCGTTCAAGCAGGGGGTACTGAATCAGGCCCGGGTGATCGCCGCCGAGGGGATGAGCGAATCCATCCGGGCAGACTGGCGAAGCCTGTCGGCCGGGCAGGTGTTCTGGCTGCCGTTGATCGATCATCAAGGCCAGGTGTTCGGCGGCTTATGGCTGGCCCGTGACCTGCCGTGGACCCCGGCCGAGCAAGTGCTGTTATCGCAACTGGGCGACACCTACAGCCATGCGTGGCTGGCGCTGCAACCGCGCAAGCCGTGGCGTCTGCGTTGGACGCGCAAGCGCCAGGTCGCCCTGGTGGCGGTGTTGCTGCTGGGCTTGCTGATCCCGGTGCGCCAGTCCGTGTTGGCCCCGGCCGAAGTGGTACCGTTGGGCGGGCAGGTGGTGGCGGCACCGTTGGACGGGGTGATCGCCGAGTTTCTGGTCAAGCCCAACCAGGCCGTCAAGAACGGCGACCTGCTGCTGCGTTTCGAAAGCACCAGCCTCAAGGCCCAGGCCGATGTGGCCGAGCGTGCGTTGGGCGTGGCTGAGGCCGAACTCAAGGCCAATTCCCAGCGCTCGTTTGTCGACGCTGAATCCAGTTCGAAGATTGACTTGCTGGCCGCCCGCGTCGAACAGAAGCGGGCCGAGCGCAACTACGCGCTTGAGCTGCTCAAGCGCAGCGAAGTCCGCGCCGAGCGCGACGGCATTGCGGTATTTGCCGACGCCGAGCGTTGGCTCGGCAAGCCCGTGCAGACCGGCGAGCGACTGATGGAAATCGCCGACCCGAACCAGGCCGAGTTGCGTATTGAATTGGCAGTGGGCGACGCGATTGCCCTGGAGCCCGGTGCGCAAGTGGCGTTGTTTCTCGACAGCGACCCGTTGCAGCGGCACCTGGCCTGGCTCGAGCGCTCGGCCTATGAAGCGCAGCCTACCGCCGCCGGGCAGTTGGCGTACCGGTTGGACGCGCGTTTCGATGCCACGGCGCCGCGCATCGGCCTGCGGGGCACGGCGAAGGTCTTTGGCGACCGCGCGCCGCTGGCGTTGTACCTGCTGCGTCGGCCATTGGCCGGCCTGCGCCAGAGCGTAGGCCTGTAGCATGGACTTGCCGAGCCTGCGGCCGGACCTGCAGTTGTCCGCGGCGGCGCCGGACCCGGACGGTTCGCCGCAGTGGACCTTGGCCGATCCGGTGCGCGGGCGCTATTTCAAGCTTGGCGCGGCGGCCATGCGCATGTTGCGGCACTGGTCCCTGGGCGATCCGGAACAGGTGCTGCAAGCTGCAAACCGCGAGCCGGGCCTGCCGCTCAATGGCGAGTCGCTGGAGCAACTGCTGGGTTTCTTGCGCGGCCATGACCTGATCAGCGCGATGGACCCACAACAGCGCGACAGTTACCTCTTCAAGACTGCCGCACAACGCCAGAGCCTGTGGCAGATCCTGCTGCATCAATACCTGTTTTTTCGCATCCCGCTGTGGCGCCCGGACGCCTTTCTCAACCGGGCCTGGCCCTGGTTGGCGCGGTTCGGCCCCGGGATCCTGCGCTATGGCCTGCCGCTGACCCTGGGCCTCGGCATCTTCCTGGTGTCGCGGGACTGGCAGCGTTTCATCGCGACGTTTCCGCACCTGTTCAGCCTGGGCGGTGCGCTGGCCTTCGGGGCGGCGTTGCTCTTCGCCAAGCTGTGCCATGAGTTCGGCCATGCCTTCATGGCCAAGCGCGCCGGTTGTCGTGTGCAAAGCATGGGCGTGGCGTTCATGGTGCTGTTGCCGATGTTCTATACCGATGTCAGCGATGCCTGGCGGATCAACGATCGTCGCGCGCGGTTGCTGATTGGTGCCGGCGGCGTCCTGGCCGAATTGTTGCTGGCGTGCATCGCGCTGCTGGCCTGGTCGCTGCTGCCCGACGGGCCGGCGCGCACCGCGGCGTTCATGCTGGCCAGCGCCACCTGGATCACCACGCTGATCATCAACTTGAACCCTTTCATGCGTTTTGACGGGTATTTCCTGCTCAGTGATTTCTGGGCGGTGGATAACCTTCAGGGACGTGCGTTCGCCCTGTGCCGCTGGCGCCTACGCGAAGCCTTGTTCGGTTATGGCGCGGCAGCGCCGGAACCCTGGTCGCCGAAGATGCGCCGGCGTTTGCTGGTCTGGGGATACGGCTCCTGGCTGTGGCGGGCATTGTTGTTTTTCGGGATTGCCCTGGCGGTCTATCACCTGTTTTTCAAGGTGCTGGGCATTTTTCTGATGATGGTGGAATTGGTGTGGTTCATTTTTATGCCCATCGCGAATGAGTGGCGGCAATGGTGGAGCCGCCGCGAGCAGGCCCATGGCCCGCGAGTGCTGTTTGCAGGCCTGGTATTGCTGGGGTTGCTGTTGGCGCTGGTGCTGCCCTGGCGCAGCGCCGTGGAGGTGCCGGTCATGCTCGAGGCCGGCCGCGCCAGTGCCCTGCATGCGCCAGTGGCGGCACGGGTCAAGCAAGTGAATGTGCACGATGGCCAGACCGTGGCCCAAGGCGATGTGTTGATTGAATTGGAATCGCCGGACATGGCCTCGCGTTTGACCATCGTGCGCCGGGAAATCCAGATCCAGCAGTTGCAGATGCGCCGTCAGGCCGGGCGCAGCGAAACCGCCGCCGATGCCGGCATCATCGAACAGCAACTGGCCGAAGCGGTGGCCGAGTACCGAGGCCTGGTGGCCCAGCGCGAACGTCTGTTGTTGCGTGCTCCCCATGCCGGCCAAGTGCGCGACTTGTTGCCGCAACTGTCGGTAGGGCGCTGGCTGTCACCGACGCAGGTGCTGGCGCGGGTGGTGCAGCCCGATTCGCGGTTGCGCGGGTACCTCACCGAAGCCGAGCTCTGGCGGGTCGGGCCGGGTGCCACGGGACGGTTCATTGCCGACGATCCGATGCACCCATCGATTGCCGTGCAGTTGAATGAAATCGACACCAACGGCGTGGCCTGGGTCGAACAACAAGCGTTGACGTCCGACCACCATGGGCCGATTGCGGTGCGCCGGGATTCGCAGCAACGGGCCGAGCCGGTGCAGGCGCAGTATGGCGTGCGCCTGAGTGCCATTGACGATTCGGCCGCGCCGGTGCAACCGCTGCGTGGCGTGGTGGTGTTGCAGGGGCAGGGCGAGTCGGTGTTGGGAGCGGCCTGGCGTCGGTTGGCGGCGTTGGGTGTCAGGGAAAGCGGTTTTTAAGGAGCGAGCATGGATTCAGTGGCGGCGGAGGGATTGGTGGTGCGGCCATCGCGGGTCAGCGATGGTCCGTTCTTGCAGAGCCTTTACCAGGCGGCACGACCGGATCTGCAATGGATCGACGGCGAGCATGAGCAGGTGCGGCAGGTGATTGCCCAGCAGTTTCAAGTGCAGGAGCAAGGGTTGGGAGAGTGCTTCCCCAATGCCATGCATTACGTGGTGGAAAAACTCGGCACCGCTATCGGCGCCTTGAGCACCGATTTTGGTCCCAATGAAATTCGCGTGCTGTACCTGGCCTTTATCCCTCAGGCCCGCGGGCAAGGCTATGGCCGGGCGGTGCTGCAAGGGGTGCAAAAAGCCGCGCAACAGGTCCGCTGCCCGGTGGCGACCGTGGTCTGGACCAGCAACCCCCACGCGCGTCGGCACTACCTGGCGCTGGGTTTCGAAGTGCAGGAAAGCAACCCGGCGGCGGAGCGGTTGGTCTGGTATCCGAAAGGCAACTGAACAGTGCCTGACTGGTCACCTGTTCAATATGGGAGCGGGTTTGCTCCCACAAGGGATCATCAGTTTTTAGTTAAACGCGATGTAGAAGTATCCCAGCGCCGGATCCCGTCCCATGGGCGGCATCCGTGATACGAACACCCCCTCGATCTTGCCCAGTTCCGGCACCTCCAGCCCGCACAGGCCATCCACGAACGCGGTGCTCTCCAGGCTGTTGAACTCGACGCTGAAGGGCATGCGCTCGGTGTTCGGCATCTTCGCCCGAGGTGTTTCTTCAAGGGTTTCGAAGCGCACCGGCAGGCAACTGCCGTCGGGCAGGGTCAGGCTGCCGGTCTGGCCTAGCAGCGGTTGGAAATGGCGGCTATGAACCTGTTGCAGCATGTCGACACTCCAAAAGGCCGGAGGACCGCAGCCCTCCGGCGGTTTATCAGTTACGGGTTGGGAATAGACCGTTCAAGGCGACACTGAAGTTGACCACCAGGAACGGGTTCATGACCGCCATTGGCAAGCCGTTGCCCGCGGGGGAAATCGTGCCGTCGATGCTCGTGCTCACGCCCTTGACCGGCACTGGTGAGGCGCCGATCTGGTCGGAATAAATCGCCGCCGAGCCAGGCCCGGTGCCCGAGGTGCCGATGAACGAGTTGGTGGCCGTCGGCGTATTCACCGGGTTGCTGGCCGGGTTTGCCAGTTGCAGGGTGGTGGAGGCGGTGAGTCCCGCCAGGGTGTGAGTGTGGGCGGGCAGGTTGCTGATCGTTGCAGTGACGTTTTCGGTGCCGGAGACTTCGCCCATGACCCGCGGCGTCAGACCCTGGCCGTTGCCTTGTCCCAGCGGCAGGCGGCCTTGCAGATTGGGGAGCATGAAGTTGGTGGTGCCGTTGCCTCCGTAATACGTGCCGAGCAAGGAGAACAAAGCCTGGTACTGGGCAATTGGGAGGCTCTGCCCGTTGCACTGAGCCCACCCATTGGGGGCGAAGTTAAAGGCAAACGGTTGGATGGTGCCCATAAATACTTCCATAGATTCCTCATCCCTTCAGATTATTGGTATGGCAATGCCGCCAGGATCCAAGGGAGGGTAGTGCGGTCAGCCCGATGCCTTCATTCCCTGGCCTGGTCACGCACGGCTGAGCGTAGACGGGGATGTCTCATTCTGCTGGGCAGCAATAGAGGAAAAATGTGGTCGATCGGCTTAATCGATTCAGGTTCGCATCGCCGCTATACCGTCCATCTTTTTTACAGAATTGGCTGATGTTGATGTCAAAGTACCACTAGGCGAAGATTGTTTCCTCGGCTACGCTTCGCGATACAAAGGGACTACAAACAGGTGAATGGATTGCCGCAGTTTCACTTTATTTCCGGTTTACCGCGCTCAGGCTCGACCCTGCTTTCTGCCATTTTGCTGCAGAATCCGCGCTTTCATGCCGGGATGACCAGTCCCGTCGGTTCGCTGTTCAGCACCGTCCTGCAACAATGCAGCGCCGGCAGCGAGTTCGGTTCGGTGATCGACACCGACCTGCGCCGCCGCCTGTTGCGTGGCCTCTTCGATTCCTACTACGCCGACAAAGCCGATAAACCGGTCATCTTCGACACCAATCGCCAATGGTGTGCCCGTTTGCCTGCCCTGCAGGACCTGTTTCCCCAGGCCAAGACCATCGCTTGCGTGCGCAACGTTGCCTGGATCCTCGACAGCCTGGAGCGCCTTTATCGCGCCAATCCGTTCGAGAACACCAAGCTGTTCAACGACGATGACGAGCGCAACACCGTCTACAGCCGCTGCGAAACCCTGGCCCAGCGCAATCGTCTGGTGGGGCTTGCCTGGACGGCGCTCAAAGAGGCCTATTACGGCGAGAACGCCGAGTCGTTGCTGGTCGTTGACTACGACCTGCTGAGCCAGGCACCGGAGCGGGTCATGCGACTGGTGTACGAGTTTATCGGCGAGCCCTGGTTCGAGCACGATTTCAATCACTTGACCTACGACGCACCGGCCTTCGACCAGGCACTGGGCGTTGCCGGCCTGCACAAGGTCAAGCCCAAGGTCGCGCCGCAAGCTCGACGCACCCTGCTGCCGCCGGATCTGTTTGAAAAGTATGCCGAGTTGTCGTTCTGGCGCGATGGGTCCGCAAGCGCCGCCAATGTCATTCGTATGAAAACCGACGCCGCCGTCAGCTGACTGCGGTTTTTTTTCATTTGTGTTCAAGAAGTTCGAGTCCAGGTGATCGTCATGTGGTGGAGCAAAGGCAAATCGCGGGTAACCGAGGGCGCACAGGCCCTGGCATCGCCAATGATCATGTCCCTGGAGCCGCGAATGCTGTTCGACGGCGCGGTGGCGGCAACCGTGGCCGACGCCGCGCAACCGGACGCTCATCCGACTGCCGAGGCGGCCAAGACGCCCACAGCGGACCAGCCTGCCGATAGTCATGCACCCCAAGGCCAGGTCGATGCCACCCAGGCTGCCGTTCCGGGCAAATCCGTAGTGTTTGTCGATTCCCGGGTCAAGGATTCCGCCAACCTGCTCGAAGGCGTGGCGCCCGGGACCCAGGTGGTGCAACTGGATGCCACCAAGGACGGTCTGCAACAGATCGCCGATTACCTGGACACCCACCAGGGCGTCAGCTCGGTGCAGATCATCGCCCACGGTAATGCCGGTGATTTGTGGCTGGGCAACAGCTACCTGTCGGCGGACAACGTCCAGGCCCGCAGCGAAGTGCTGGCGCAGATCGGCCAGGACATGAACGCCGGCGGCGATATCCTGATCTACGGCTGCTACACCGCCGAAGGCGAGCGTGGCCTGAGCCTGGTGGATTCATTGGCACAGTTGACCGGGCGTGACGTGGCGGCTTCCGACGATCGCACTGGCGTTGGCGGTGACTGGGACCTGGAGATCGCCACCGGCAACATCGAAAGCGCCAACGTGCTGTCGGCCAATGCCATGAGTGAATACCAGTGGGGCCTGGCCACCTGGACCGCCACCAACAATGCCAATTCCGGCGTGGGCTCCTTGCGCGCGGCCTTGGGTTCTGCGCAGAACGGCGACATCGTCACCTTCAACAGCAGCATGACCGTTGCCTTGACCCAGGTGCTGGTGGTGAACCAGAACATCACGATCGACGGCGATCTCAACAACGACAACGTCGCCGATGTCACCCTGGACGGGCAGTTCCGCACCCAGGTGATCAGCGTGACGGCCGGCACCACGGCCACCCTCGATGGTTTGGTGATTACCCGCGGCGTTGTGTCGGGCAACGGCGGTAACGGTGGTGACGATGCGCTGGTGGCCAAGGGCGGCGGGATCAACAACGCGGGTACCTTGACCCTGCGTAACGTCACGGTCACGGCTAACGTGGCGGCGGGCGGTGGCGGCGGCGGTGGTGTGACGCCGGAATACGCAGGTGGTGGTGGCGGTGGCGGTGGTGCGCTCGGCGGCGGGATCGGCGGGCGTGGCGGCGATACGCTCAACTCCTCGGGTTCCTTGGGCTCTACCAACCAGGGCGGTGCCGGTGGCGGCTTCTTCAACATCGGCGGGCGTGGCGGCTCCGCGACCGGCGGTGCCGGCGGCGCTGTCTATGCCGGCTACAGCACCGGCTCCTCCGGTGGCACGGCCAGCAGCGGCGGGTTGTCCATCGGCGGCGGGGGTGGTGGCGATGGCTATAACGACATCGGCGGTGCCGGCGGTGGCGCGGTTGGCGGTATCTACAACGACACGGGCGCAACCCTGCGGATCATCGGCAACTCGGTCATCTCCAACAACATCGGCGCGGGCGGTGGTGGCGGTGGCGGCGGTGCCGGCGGCGGCTATACCCAGGCGGGCGGCGCCGGTGGCGTGGGTGTCGGTGCGATCTGGAACAAGGGTTCGATCCTGATCACTGCGGCCAACTTCGCGGCCCTGGCCGGCAACGTCGGTGGCAGCGGCACCGGTGGAACGAGTGCCGGCACGGCAGGTGTCTCGCCGAGTTCGGTGGCCAACGTCTATGGCGACGGCGGCACCATCAATACCAACTATGTGCCGGACGAAACGCCGCCCACCGCGACAGTCGTGGTGGCCAACACCAACCTGAGCTCCGGCGGTACGTCGCAGGTGACCATCACCTTCTCCGAGGCGGTGACGGGGCTGACCGCAGCGGACCTGACCGTGCAGAACGGCACCGTCGGGATACTGACCAGCGGCGACGGCGGCATCACCTGGACCGGCACGCTGACGGCGGCAAGCAACATCGCCGATACCACCAACATCATCACCTTGAACAACACCGGTGTGGCGGACCTGGCCGGTAACGCCGGGGTGGGCACCACCGATTCGAATAATTACGTGGTCAACGACACCGTGGCGCCGACGGCGTCCATCGTGGTATCTGACACGGCCCTCAGGAACGGTGAAACCTCGCTGGTGACCATCACCTTTTCCGAGGCGGTCAGCGGCTTGACCACGGCCGACCTGACGGTGGCCAATGGCACCCTCAGCGGCCTGAGCAGCAGTGACGGCGGTATCACCTGGACAGCAACCCTGACACCCGACGCCGCTGTCACCGACACCACCAATCTGGTGGTGCTGAACAATGCCGGTGTCGCGGACCTGAGTGGCAACGACGGCGTTGGCACCACCAACTCCAACAACTACGCGATCGACACCGTGCTGCCGACCGCCACGATCGTGGTGACTGACACGGCGCTGAGCGCCGGTGAAACATCCTTGGTGACGATCACGTTCAACGAGGCGGTCAGTGGTTTCACCACCGCTGACCTGACGGTGGCCAACGGCACGGTCACCGGGCTGAGCACCAGCGACGGAGGTATCACCTGGACCGCAACGCTGACCCCGACCGCCAGCGTGAGCGATACCAGCAACCTGATCACGTTGAGCAACAGCGGCGTTGCCGACCTGTCCGGCAACGTCGGTACCGGCACCACCGCCTCGAACAACTACGCGATCGACACCCTGCGCCCGACCGCCACGATCGTGGTGGCCGACAACGCGCTGAACATCGGTGAAACCTCCCTGGTGACGATTACCTTCAGCGAGGCGGTGACGGGGTTCACCCTGGCCGACCTGACCGTTGCCAATGGATCCCTGAGCGGGCTGAGCAGCAGCGACGGCGGTATCACCTGGACCGCGACGCTCACTCCAAGCGCCAGCATCAGCGATGCCACCAACCTGATTGTCCTGGCCAATACCGGCGTACTGGACGCGGCCGGTAACGCTGGCACCGGCACCACCAGTTCCAACAACTACGCCGTCGACACCGCGCGCCCGACCGCGACGATTGTTGTTGCCGACAACGCCTTGAGAATCGGCGAAACCTCGCTGGTGACCATCACCTTCAACGAAGCAGTGACCGGCTTCACCACTGCCGACCTGACGGTCGCCAACGGCACCCTGACCGGGCTGAGCAGCAGCGACGGCGGTATCACCTGGACCGCGACACTGACCCCGAGCGCCAGCATCAGCGACGCCACCAACCTGATCACCCTGGATAACACCGGCGTGGCGGACGCCGCCGGCAACGCCGGCAGCGGTACCACCGACTCCAACAACTACGCCATCGACACGGCGCGCCCCACCGCCACCATCGTCGTCGCCGATACGGCCGTCGCCCTGGGCGAAACCTCGGTGGTGACCATCACTTTCAGCGAGGCGGTGACCGGCTTCACCCTGGCTGACCTGACGGTCGCCAACGGTAGCCTGAGCGGGCTGAGCACCAGCGACAACATCACCTACACCGCCACCTTCACCCCGAGCGTCGGCACCAGCGATGCCACCAACCTGATTACGCTGAATAACACGGGCGTCGTAGATGGGGCGGGCAACGCCGGCAGCGGCACCACCGACTCCAACAACTACGCCGTCGACACGCTGCGTCCCACCGCGACCATCGTGGTGGCCGACAACGCGCTGAGCGTCGGTGAAACCTCACTGGTGACCATTACGTTCTCCGAGGCGGTCAGTGGTTTCGACAACTCGGACCTGAGCGTGGCCAATGGCACGCTGAGTGCGGTCAGCAGCAGCGACGGTGGAATCACTTGGACGGCGACGTTCACGCCTGCGCTCGGTGTCAGCGACACCTCCAACGTCATCACCCTGAACAACACCGGCGTCAGCGATGCCGCGGGCAATACCGGCACCGGCACGACCAACTCCAACAACTACCAGGTCGACACCAATGTGCCGACCGCGACCATCGTGGTCGCCGACAGTACGCTGGGAATCGGTGAAACGACCCAGGTGACCATCACCTTCAATTCGGCGGTGAGCGGTTTCGATAACGCGGACCTGACAGTCAGCAACGGCACGCTCAGCAATGTGTCGTCCACCGACGGCGGCGTCACCTGGACGGCCACGTTCACGCCGAGCGCGAGCATTTCCGATACCAGCAACGTGATCACGCTGGACAATACCGGCTTGATCAACGGCGCGGGCAACGCAGGTGTCGGCACCACCGATTCCAATAACTACGTGGTCGACACCGTGCGCCCCACTGCGACCATCGTCATGGCCGACCCAACCGTTGCCATTGGCGAAACCTCGCTGGTGACCATTACCTTCAGCGAGGCCGTGACGAGCTTCACCCTGGCGGACCTGACCGTGGCCAATGGTTCCCTGAGCGGGCTGAGTACCAGCGACAACATTACCTTCACCGCGACCTTCACCCCGAGTGCGGGAATCAGCGACAGTACCAACCTGATCAGCCTCAACAGTGGCTCGATCGCCGATGTGGCGGGCAACATCAACACCGGCACTGCGGATTCGAACAACTACGCTGTCGATACCCTGCGCCCGACCGCGACCATCGTGATGGCCGATAGCAACCTCAGCGTCGGCGAAACCTCACTGGTGACCATCACCTTCAGCGAGGCGGTCAGCGGTTTCGACAATTCGGACCTGAGCGTGGCCAATGGCACCCTGAGCGCCGTGAGCAGTAGCGATGGCGGCATTACCTGGACGGCGACCTTTACCCCGGCCACCGGTACGCGGGACGCCACCAACCTGATCGTCCTGGACAACAGCGGCGTGAGCGACGCGGCCGGCAACGCCGGTACCGGCACCAGCAACTCCGCCAACTACACCGTCGATACCCAGGTGCCGACCGCGACCATCGTGGTGGCCGATACGTCCCTGAGCATCGGTGAAACCAGCCAGGTGACCATCACCTTCAACGAAGCGGTGAGCGGTTTCGACAACAGCGACCTGACCGTCAGCAACGGCACGCTGAGCAATGTGTCGTCCTCCGACGGCGGCGTCACGTGGACGGCTACGTTCACACCGAGTGCGAGCATTGCCGATACCAGCAACCTGATCACCCTGGGCAATACCGGTGTCGTCAACGTCTCGGGCAACGCTGGCGTCGGCACCACCGATTCCAATAACTACGCCATCGACACCGTGCGCCCGACCGCGACCATCGTCGTCGCCGACACCGCCATCGCCGCGGGCGAGACCTCGCTGGTGACCATCACCTTCAGCGAGGCCGTGACCGGCTTCACCACTGCCGACCTGAGCGTCGCCAACGGGACCCTCAGCGGGCTGAGCAGCAATGACGGTGGCATTACCTGGACCGCGACCTTCACGCCTGCCGCTGGCATCACGGACACCAGCAACGTCATCACCCTTGCCAACAGCGGCGTCGCCGACCTGGCGGGCAACGCGGGCAGCGGCACCACCGATTCGAACAACTACAGCGTCGACAGCCAGCGTCCGACCGCCACCATCGTGCTGAGCGATTCGGTGTTGAAACCGGGTGAAACCGCCCAAGTGACCATCACCTTCAGCGAGGCCGTTACCGGCTTCAGCAACGCTGACCTGAGTGTCGCCAACGGTACCCTGAGCGCTGTCAGCAGCAGCGATGGCGGCCTGACCTGGACCGCGACCTTCACGCCAACCCTGGGCGTGACCGATGCCAGCAACCTGATCAGCCTGGACAATACCGGCGTGAGCGACGCGGCTGGCAACAGCGGGGCAGGTACCACCGACTCAGCCAACTATGCGGTCGAGACGCAGGTGCCGACTGCCACGATCGTGGTGGCCGACAGTGCGCTGCGCGTAGGAGAAACCTCGCAGGTCACCATTACGTTCTCGGAGGCGGTGAGCGGTTTCGACAACAGTGACCTGACCATCAGCAACGGCACGCTCAGCAATGTGTCGTCCACCGACGGCGGCGTCACCTGGACGGCCACGTTCACGCCGAGCGCCAGCATCACCGATACCAGCAACCTGATCAGCCTGGACACCAGCGGCGTGGTCAACGCCTCGGGCAACAGCGGTGTCGGTGTGGTGGACTCCAACAACTACGCAATCGACACGGTTCGCCCAGGCGCCACCATCACCGTGGGCGACACCACCCTGGGCATCGGCCAGAGCACCACCGTGACTATCTCCTTCACCGAGGCGGTGTCCGGTTTCGACCTGTCCGACCTGAGTGTGGCCAATGGTGTGCTGTCCAACCTCGCCAGCAGTGACGGTGGCCTGACCTGGACGGCGATCCTGACGCCTACTGCAGGCGTCAACGATGCCACCAACCTGATCCTGCTCGACGCCAGCAATGTGCAGGACCTGGCCGGCAACGCCGGCGTGGGCATCGCGATCTCCGCCAACTACGCGCTCGATGCCACCCGGCCGACAGCGACCATCGTGGTGGCCGATCCGAACCTGACCGTGGGCGAGACGACCCAGGTCACCATCACCTTCAGCGAGGCGGTGAGCAATTTCGATCTGTCGGACCTCAGCGTCACCAACGGCGAGCTGACCAACCTGACCAGCAGCGACGGCGGCAGGACCTGGACCGCGACGTTCACACCGACGGTGAACCTCACCGACCCGAGCAACTTCATTGCCCTGGACACCAGCAACGTCAGCGACCTGTCGGGCAACGCCGGGGGCAGCGTGGCGGTGTCCAACAACTATGCGATCGACACCGTGGTGCCCAACGATGTGAAGCCGCCGCCGGAGTTCCTGACCTCCGACCCGGTCACGGTTATCCCGCCGTCCGAGGTGCCGCTGCAACCGATCGTCTTTACCCCGCCGACCGGCAATCTCGGTTCGCCGCTGGGGTTCCCGCCGCTGTTCGAGCAACGGGACATGGGCGGGGGCCTCAAGCCGATTGGAGATATTTTCATCAACCGGGGCCAATTGGCGCCTAGCTATATCGCTCAGGTGTTCAGCAGCGATGCCGCTGGCGATGGTTCGGGCCAGGGCTTCCTGGGCTTTGGTGGGGGCGATGGTGGGGTATTCGGCAGCAGCACGCTTTCGACCCTGTTCACCCAGGACTCCGCTTCCGAGAGCGAATCGATGGGTGCCTTCGGCAGTCAGTCGATGCAGGGCGGCGATGTATCCCAAGGGCTGCGCGGGATGTTCGGCGCACCGACCTTGGGCCAGCAGCTGCAACAGCTCAAGGATACTGAACAGCGTCAGGTCGACAGCTTGGCAACGGCGTTACGACAGGTCGGCATCAGCCAGGCGCAGGCCTGAATTCTAAAAAATATTGGGGCAGCCAGGGGCAATCCAGGGAATGAATAGAAGTCAGAAGTTATTCGGTATGAGTTTGCTGGCGCTGGTGGTGAGTGGATGTGCGGTCACCAGCGATCCGATCGAGCGTAGCGTCAGCGAGCAGCGCGCTCGAACCGACCTGCAGAATATGTACAAGGATCAGGAGCCGCTCAGTGGCCCGCTGACCCTGCACCAGGCCATGGCCCGGGCAGTGAAGTACAACCTCGAAGGCCGCTTGAAGATCATGGAGGAAGCCCTGGCCAAGCGTCAGTTGGACCTGGCCAGTTTCGACATGCTGCCGCGCATGGCCCTGGACGCCGGCTATGTGGGCCGCAACAACGTCAATGCCTCCAGCAGCCAGAGCGTGGAAACCGGCACCCAGTCCCTGGAACCGTCGACCTCCCAGGACCGCGACCGCGAGGTGGCGGACCTGACCATGGTCTGGAACGTGCTCGATTTCGGCGTCAGCTACATCAGCGCCAAGCAGGCCGGGGACCAGCGCCTGATCGTGCAGGAGCGCCGGCGCAAGGTGATCAACACCATCGTCCAGGACGTGCGTTCGGCCTACTGGCGCGCCATGGCCGCCGAACGTTTGCTCAAGCAGATCGACAGCCTGATGGCCCGGGTCGAGGCTGCGCGCGACAACAGCCAGAGCATGAGCGAACAGCGCATTGGTGACCCGGTGCAGGCCCTGGGTTACCAGCGCTCGCTGATCCAGGCGACCCGTCAACTGGAAGAGCAGCGTCGGGCGCTGTCCCTGGCCAAGACCGAACTGGCGACCCTGATCAACCTGCCCCTGGGGACTGAGCTGACCCTGGCCACCCAGGATGAATACGTCATCCCGGAACTCAAGGTCGACCTGGCTCGTCTCGAACAGGAAGCCCTGGCCAGCCGCCCGGAACTGCGCGAGCAGGATTACCAGACCCGCATCACCGCCGCCGAAACCCGCAAGGCCATGCTGCGCCTGCTGCCGGGGCTGGAGTTTTCCGCCGGCGGGCATTACGACAGCAACTCGTTCCTGGTGGAACAGGGCTGGGCTGACTACGGTGTGAAAGTCACCTGGAACCTGTTCAACGTGATCTCCGCCCCGGCGGCCATCGACGTGGCCAAGGCCGGTGAAGAAGTGGCCTCGGCGCGGCGCCAGGCGATGTCGATTGCCGTGCTGGCGCAGCTGTACGTCGCCAACGCCAACTATCGCGAAGCGCTGCGCCAGTTCAAGACCAGCCAGCAACTGTCGGACATTGACGGGCAGATTGTCGGTCAATTGCGCAATCGGCACCAGGCTGCCGGCATTGGCGAGCTGGACCTGATCCAGGGCGAACTGAACACCCTGCAGGCTGATCTGCGCCGGGACCTGGCCTATGCCGACCTGCGTAACGCCTACGGTCAGATCTTTGCCAGTGCCGGTCTCGACCCACTGCCAAACGAAGTGCAATCGACCGCAGTCCAGTCGATCGCCACGGCACTGGCTAATCGTGAAGCGGCCTGGGCCCAGGGCGACATCACGGTGCCGACGACGGCCGCGGTGACTCAGTAACCGGGCGCTGGCATGACGCGCCCGGCGTTTTCCCGGCTGCCGGTGGCGGTGAACCTGCCGTTGCTGTTGCAGGCATTGGCCGCCATTGAAGACGAGCGCTGGCAGGGGCATTTCAACAGTGCCTTTTACAGTGGCGACTGGAGCGGGGTGGCGCTGATTTCGGCGGTCGATGCCTTGACCGAGTTGTCTCCCGGGCGCGGTCTGCCTGTGACGCGCGCGCCTTGGTCAGAGGATCGTCGTTGGCGCGAAGCGTTGCGTGATTGCTCCCTGGAGATCGTCTCGGCCCGGCTTTTGCGGCTCGGGCCGGGTGGGTGCATTCACGAGCATCGCGACTATGACCTGGGCGCGCCGGACGCCGACCTGCGCCTGCACATTCCGCTGCTCAGCCCGCCGCAAGTGGACTTCTGGCTGGATGACCAGCGTGTGCCTATGACGGCGGGCGAGTGCTGGTTTCTCGACTTGTCGCGACCTCATCGCGTCGATAACCGCAGTGCCGAGCCCAGAGTTCATCTGGTGCTCGATTGCCGCCCGGAGCCCTGGTTGGAGCAGCAGATTGCCGCTGGGTTGCCCACTACACCGGCAGCTGGCGGCGGGCATAGCGACTTCGCCCGTTTTCAGCAGCACGTAGAAACTGATATCCAATTCGCCCGAACCTTGCAGAGCGTGCATGACGTAGACGCTTTCATTGAGTGCGCAATTGCGCTGGGTGCCGGACAAGGCCTGCACTTCACTGCGCAAGAACTCCGGGCGGCCATGTGCAACGGTCGCCGGCAGTGGAGAGACCAGTGGAAAGCCTGAACCTGGACGGCTGGCTGCCGATCCGCGTGTGGCAAGAGGCTGGGCAGTGGTGGGTCGATTGGTGCTGGTTCGGCGATGCGCGACTGTCACAGCCATTCTTTGGCGATGCGGTGGAAGACGCCCTGCGCCTGCCCTTCAACCAGGCGTTCCGCCGCCGGACTCCCTTGGACGCCCTCGGTCAGTGGCAACGACAAACCCCGGGACTGGAGCCCAGCGCATTCATTTTCCATGCCTCCCGTTGCGGCTCGACATTGATCAGCCAGATGCTTGCCCAGTTGGACGACCATATCGTCATCTCGGAACCACCGCCCCTGGATACGTTGCTGCGCAGTGATTTGCCATCGCCCGAGCGGTGCGTGGCGCTCAAGGGCTTGATGTCGGCCTATGGGCAGCGCCGCCGAGGCGTGGAGCAACGGCTGGTGGTCAAGCTCGACGCCTGGAACATCGGTGAGTTGGCGCTGTTGCGAGAATGTTTTCCCGACACCCCCAGGCTGTTCCTGTACCGCGACCCTTTGGAAATCGCCGTCTCCCATCTGCGTCGTCCTGGCCTGCACATGGTGCCGGGGATGATCGGCGCGAGTGTGCTGGACGATGGGTTGCCGTTCAGTAGCCCGGAAGATTTCATCTCGCGCCGGGTGGGGCGGTTGTTGGCGACGGGTTTGGACCACTGTCAGGTATTGGGTGCAATGGCGGTCAACTACACCGAACTGCCCGAGGTGATGACGGGCAAGCTGGCGGCGTTTTTCCGGCTTGATGAGGAGCAAGGCAGGCAAGTGTTCGCCGCAGTGGGGCAGCATGCCAAGCAGCCGGCGCAGGCGTTTGTTGGCGATAGCGAGGACAAGCGCCGCGAGGCTTCGGTGTTGTTGCGGGAGCGGGTCATGCGCTGGGCGTGGGGGCCTTACGAAGCGCTCGAGTGTTTGAGAAGGTCTTGAATTCAGGAGTGTCCTGTGGCGAGGGAGCTTGCTCCCGCTCGGTTGCGCAGCAACCGCAAGATCTTGGGGCCGCTACGCAGCCCAGCGGGAGCAAGCTCCCTCGCCACAGGGGCTCGCTTGTGCCTTGCCTAATCCATCACGGCTTGTTGGGCGACAACTCCGCCATTCCCTTGAGCAACTCGATCGGCAAGGGGAAGACGATGGTGGAGCTTTTATCCCCGGCAATCGAGCCCAGCGTCTGCATGTAGCGCAGCTGCATGGCCCCTGGCTGGCGGCCGAGCATTTCGGCGGCCTGCATGAGCTTTTCCGAGGCCTGCAACTCGCCTTCGGCGTGGATCACCTTGGCCCGGCGTTCGCGCTCGGCTTCGGCTTGGCGGGCGATGGCGCGGATCATCGATTCGTTGAGGTCCACGTGCTTGATCTCGACATTTGCCACTTTGATGCCCCAGGCATCGGTCTGGGCGTCGAGCACCTGCTGGATGTCGCCGTTCAATTGCTCGCGCTCGGCCAGCAGTTGGTCCAGGTCATGCTTGCCGAGGACCGCGCGCAAGGTGGTCTGGGCCAGTTGGCTGGTGGCCATGAGGAAGTTTTCGACCTGGATGATGGCTTTCTGCGGATCGAGCACGCGGAAATACAGCACCGCATTGACCTTCACCGAGACGTTGTCGCGGGTGATCACGTCCTGGGGCGGCACGTCGAGGACAATGGTGCGCAGGTCGACGCGGATCATCTGCTGCACCACCGGAATCAGCAGGATCAATCCCGGCCCCTTGACCTGCCAGAACCGACCGAGCTGGAACACCACCGCTCGTTCGTATTCGCGCAGGATCCGGAACGTCGCACCCGCCAGTGCAATCAACAGTAACAACAGCAGCACAAAACCGATTTGCATGCCCATCTCAGACTCCTTGTGAATCAGCGGGGGCCACTTCCAACAGCAAACCCTTGCGGGTGATGACTCGCACCGCTTGCCCAGGCCGCAGCGGCGTTGCACTTGCCACCTGCCAGCGTTCGCCTTCCAACTGGACCCAGCCATGATGATGATTGCCGGCCTGCAACGCGGTCACCATCGTGACGCTGCCCAACAGCGCCGCATCGCCGCTGACCGGCTGGCGCGGTCGTGTTTTCAACGCACGGACCAACAGGACGATCAGCAGCAAGGCGCTGACCAGGCCCAGGCCGAGCATCAGCGGAGCCGGTATATCGGCGTTGGTCAGGATGACTGCGCCAATCACACACAGGACAATGCCACCCAGCCCCGCGACACCGTAATTGGGCAGGGCCGCCTCGAAGACCAGCAAGGCCACGCCAACGGCAACCAGCCAGAAACCCAGGGAATCGGTGCCTGGCAGCACGAGTCCGTCGGCGCCGAACGCAGGCCCGCTGATCGCCAGCAGCGCAACCGTCAACCAGTGAATGTTCACAGGACCCTCCGCAACGTGTATTCGTCGGGATGTTATTCAAAGTCTAGTCGAGTCGAGGGTTGATTGAATTTTGATCAGTCTGGCGGTCGTCGAGGGGCTAGACTGCGGAGAAACACCCCGCCATCTCCATTATGTTCAGGAGGCCCGTATGGAAACCCCAATTCACCCTCTTTCCTCATTATTCAAGCAACTGGGCTTGCCCGATGACGCCGAGGGCATTGATAAATTTATCACCAGCCATTCACCCCTCAAGCCCGGGCTGCACCTGGCCGATGCGTTTTTCTGGAGCGAGGGCCAGCGGCAAATGCTGCGCGACGAGATCCTCGAGGATGCGGACTGGGCGGAGGTGATAGACCAGTTGGATGTGTTGTTGCGCAAGGGCCGTAGTGAGTGAGACCGACGCAATTCCTATGGGAGCGGGCTTGCTCGCGATGGCGGACTGTCAGTCAACATTGATGTAACGGACCTGACACTATCGTGAGCAAGCTCGCACTCACAGGTTTGAGTCAATATTCTTTTACGGTCTTAACAAATAGCTTCTTATTCCTTAAATAATATAGCTCTCCTCCCTATACTCGTCCGGGAACAGACACGCAGGAGAGCACCCATGCGCAACGAATCGATTCGCTACCTGATTGTGCCGGGCTGGCAAGGATCGCCGGAAAATCATTGGCAAACCCACTGGCAGAACAGCCTGCCCAACAGCGCGCGGGTCGAGCAGGCCGACTGGTTGACGCCCCGGCGTGAAGACTGGGTCGCGGCGTTGGCCGAGGCCGTGGCCGCCGACAGCACGCCAGTGATCCTGATTGCCCATAGCCTGGGTTGCATCACGGTGGCCCATTGGGCCGCCACCGCGCCGGTGCAGTTTCTGCGCCAAGTGCGCGGGGCATTGTTGGTGGCGCCGGCGGATGTCGAGCGGCCGGCTTGCGTTCCGGCGCTGCGCAACTTCGCGCCGATTCCCACTGATCTGTTGCCGTTCCCAAGCCAAGTGGTCAGCTCCGACAACGACGCCGCCGTGAGCGCTCCGCGCGCCCTGGAACTGGCCCGCAACTGGGGCGCCGAGGCCGGGATTCTGTCCGGGGCGGGGCATATCAACGTGAAGTCCGGTCACCAGCGTTGGGAGCAGGGTTTCGCTTACCTCTATCGCCTGCAAAACCGCATGGAGCATCACGCCCTGCGTCGCGCCTGAATTTTAGCGCCCCCCGTCTCCCGGCGGTCTGGGGCGGGAGCCTGCCATGAGTTTGCATGAAACCTTCGGTCAGCCCTTGCTGACCTTTCCCGATGCGGAAAAAAGCCCCCTGAGCATTCGCGCCAAGGCGCTGGTGTTCGTCGACCCACGTTCGCGGCAGCTGCGCCAGGCGTTGGAGCAACTGGCGCCACGTGCGGTCTCGGTGCTGATACGGGGTGAAACCGGTAGCGGCAAGGAACTGCTGGCTCGACATATCCATCGCGAAAGTGATCGCGGTGGGTTGTTTGTGTCGGTCAACTGCGGCGCCATCAGCCCGACCTACGCCGACGCCGAATTGTTCGGCTATGCCGCCGGCAGTTACAGCGGTTCGGCCAGCAGCCGGGCCGGTTGGTTTGGTTCGGCCAACGGCGGCACCCTTTACCTGGATGAAATCGGTGATTTGCCGCTGCCGATCCAGATCAAATTGCTGGCGGCCCTGGAAAACCATGAAGTCACCCGTGTGGGGGCGCATCAGCCCAGCCCGGTAGATGTCCGCCTGGTGGCAGCGACCAGCATCGACCTGGCGCAAGCGGTGGCGGCCGGGAAATTCCACGAGCGGCTCTACCATTACCTTGGCGAAGGCCAACTGGAACTGCCGGCCCTGCGTGAGCGGGTGGGCGATATCCTGTCCCTGGCCGAATATTTCCTGGGCATCTACAGCCAGCGACTCGGTCTCAGCGTGCCACTGATCAGTGAAGCGGCGCAGTACGCCCTCGAGCGGCACAGTTGGCCGGGCAACACCCGCGAGCTGGAAAATGTCATTCACTTCGCGTTGCTGGTGAGCACCGGTGACGAGATTTTACCCGAGCACCTGAATTTGCCGCCCCAGCCTTCAGTGTCTGAACTGATCGAGCAGCAAGTGGCGCAGGTCATCGCAGGGGGATCGGAAGGTGAGCGTGCCGCACTCAAGGTGCTGCTCAGTCGATTGGGCTCGACGCTGTAAGTGTGGCTGACCCACTCTTGTGGCGAGGGAGCTTGCTCCCGCTGGGCTGCGTAGCGGCCCCCAAGATCTTGCGGTTGCTGCGCAACCGAGCGGGAGCAAGCTCCCTCGCCACAAAAGCGGTGTTAGCTATATGAGGAAAATGAATATGAACTTGAACAAAAGATATTGTTAAGGAATAAAAAATGTCGGTATTGTCCGCACCACGCCAGCGATAGCACTTCACTGGCACTCCACATTTGGCCGTCGTCCATGACGACAGTGATTTTCGATAAGGACACTGCATGAAAAAGGTTCTGTTGTTCACCGCATTGGCGGCAGCCCTGGCCTCTGGCCTGGCCCAGGCCGCGGAAAAACTGGTCGTGGCCGCCACCCCGGTACCCCACGCTGAAATCCTCGAGCTGATCAAGCCGGCCCTGGCCAAAGAAGGTGTGGACCTGGAAATCAAGGTCTTCACCGACTACGTCCAACCCAACGTACAGGTTGATCAGAAGCGCCTGGACGCCAACTACTTCCAGACCCTGCCGTACCTGACGAACTTCAACGAAGGCAAAGGCACCCATCTGGTGACCGTGATCGGCGTTCACGTCGAACCGTTCGGCGGCTACTCGAAGAAGTACAAAAAGCTGGCTGATCTGCCAAATGGCGCGACCATCGCGTTGCCTAACGAAGGCAGCAACAGCGGCCGTGCCCTGATCCTGCTGCAGAAGGCTGGGCTGATCGAGTTGAAAGACCCGAAAAACGCTCTGGCGACCCCGAAAGATATCGCCAAGAACCCGCACAACTTCAAGTTCAAGGAACTGGAGTCGGCCATGCTGCCGCGCGTGCTGGACCAGGTCGACCTGGACCTGATCAACACCAACTATGCCCTGGAAGCGGGTCTTAACCCAGCCAAGGACGCACTGGTAATCGAAGGCGCGGATTCGCCTTACGTCAACTTCCTGGTGGCCCGTCCGGACAACAAGGACAGCCCGGCCATCCAGAAGCTGGCCAAGGCCCTGACCAGCCCTGAAGTGAAGGCGTTCATCGAGAAGAAATACAGCGGCGCGGTACTGCCGGCGTTCTGATTCGCGGGCTGAACCTTGTCACGGTTTCAAACGCCGACGGCTGATACAGCGTCGGCGTTTTTTGTGCTCGCGTTTTAATTGTGGGACGAGCTTGCTCGCGATTCGGTTGATCGGGCGCCAGTCAATCCGGCCAATGCCACGCCGGCTCATCCAACACCCGTTGCCCGACAATCCCGGTCTGTCCAAGGTCTTTCTCCAGCACGATGCAATTGCAGTCTTCATCCTGCTCCAGGGCGGCGATCAGGCGCGTGGCGTGGGACACCACCCAGACCTGGCAATTGACTGAAGCCCGGATGATCAGCCGCGCCAAGGCCGGCAACAGATCGGGGTGCAGGCTGGTTTCCGGTTCGTTGAGCACCATCAGCGAGGGTGGTCGTGGTGTGAGCAGAGCGGCCACCAGTAGCAGATAGCGCAGGGTCCCGTCCGACAGTTCGGCAGCGGACAGCGGGCGCAGCAGGCCATGCTGTTGAAACGCGATAGCGAAACGTCCGCCTTGCAGTTTCTCGATGTGCAGTTGGGCACCGGGGAACGCGTCGCCGATGGCGGCATGCAAGGCCTCGATGTCACCGATTTCCAGGATCGTCTGCAGCGCGGCGGCGAGGTCGCGCCCGTCGTGGTGCAGCACCGGCGTGCGGGTGCCCAGTTGCGGTTGGCGCACCGGGGCGTCGGCATCGCTGCGAAAATGATCGTAGAAGCGCCAGCGCCGAATGAACTCGCGCATCTGCAAGACCTCCGGCGAAGTGCGCAGGCTGCCGACCTGGTCGAACAGGCTGTCGAAGGTCGGCGTGTGCTGGGCCAGCACATCCCAGGAGCGGCCTTCGCGGGCACGGATCATGGGCCCGTTGCGGTCCACCAGCAGGCTGGCCGGCCGAAACACCGGGCCGGCCCAGATGCATTCGCGCTTGATTTCAGGGTCCAGTGAAAACGCTGAACGACTGGGCTCTGGCAAGCCCAGGGCGATCGAATAGCTGAAGTCCTCCCCAGCGAAGCCCAGGCGCAGGCGCTTGGTGCCCTGGCGCACAATCGCCTGGACCGGCACCTCGCCGTTACGCATGCGCCGGCTGATTTCTTCCGGCCCGGCCCAGAAGGTCGAGTCCAGTCCGCCTTCGCGGGCCAGGGCGTTGACCACCCCGCCCTGGGCTGTCTCTGCCAACAGGCGTAGGGCGCGGTACAGATTGGACTTGCCGCTGCCGTTGGGACCGGTGATCAGGTTCAGCCGGCCCAGGGGGATTACCAGCTTGTTGATGGATCGGTAATTGGCCACCGCCAGGGTCTTGAGCATGAGCAGACTCCAGCTGCTGGGGGTCCATAGGGAAGTGATCAGTTTGCCCGATTTGTTGCGTCCATTGTATTCGTTGAACCCTGTTCTAAGCTCACAGTCGTATCGTCACTGGTACGTCCGTACAGCGCAAAGGAGTCTGCATGGCTGGTCCCCGAATCAAACTGGTAGTCGGCTTGGGCCTCTGTGTGCTGCTGGCCGGATGCGGCGATGAAAAGCCTGTGGAAAAAGCCCTGCCGCGGGTTTTCGTGCAGCAAGCCGTGCCCAGCGAATACGCCGCTTCGGTGACCTTGACCGGCGATGTCCAGGCGCGGGTGCAGGCTGATCTGTCGTTTCGCGTGGGTGGCAAGATCATCGAGCGCAAGGTCGATGTCGGCGCCCGGGTTTCGGCCCGGCAAGTGCTGGCCCGGCTCGATCCTCGGGACCTGCAGACCAACGTCGACTCCGCAGCGGCCCAGGTGGCCGCCGAGCAGGCGCGGGTCAAGCAGAGTGCGGCGGCCTTCGTGCGCCAGCAGAAACTCTTGCCCAAGGGCTACACCAGCCAGAGCGAATACGACGCCGCCCAGGCTCAACTGCGCAGCAGCCAGAGTGCGCTGACCGCCGCCCAGGCCCAACTGGCCAACGCCCGCGAACAACTGAGCTACACCGCACTGATTGCCGAGGCCCCGGGCATCATCACCGCGCGCCAGGCGGAAGTCGGCCAGGTGGTGCAGGCGACGGAGCCGATCTTCAGCCTGGCCCGGGATGGCGAACGCGATGCAGTGTTCAACATCTACGAGTCGCTGTTGAGCGAACCGCCATCGGACCCTGCGATCACCATCAGTCTGCTGGATAACCCCGCCATCAAGACCACCGGCACGGTGCGCGAGATCACCCCGGCGGTGTCTGCCCAGACCGGCACCGTGCAGGTCAAGGTCACCCTTGATGATCTGCCCGAAGGCATGCGCCTGGGCTCGGTGGTCAGTGCCACGGCTAAAGCCGCCGGCAAGACCGCCTTCGAGCTGCCCTGGTCGGCCCTGACCAAGAACCTCAGTGAGCCGGCCGTGTGGCTGGTGGACAGCGAGGGCAAGGCGCAGTTGCAAACGGTGACCGTCGGCCGCTACCTGACCGGCAAAGTCATCGTCAGCGATGGCCTCAAGGGCGGTGAGAAAATCATCATCGCGGGCGGGCAATTGCTACACCCCGGCGTACGCGTCGAGATCGCTGAAAACACCTCTGGAAAAACCACGTCGGGAGTCCAGCCATGAAGGGTTTATGGATGGTCTCGGTCGGCCTCTTGCTGGCCGCCTGCTCCCAGGAAGAAGCGCCACCCGAACCGGTGCGCCCAGTGTTGTCAATTGAAGTCAGGGCTCTCGACCAGCAGGCGCTTGGGCGGTTCGCCGGGAATATCCAGGCCCGCTACGAGAGCAACGTGGGTTTCCGCGTGCCAGGACGGATCGCCAGCCGCAATGTCGACGTCGGCGCTGAAGTGAAGAAGGGCGACCTGCTTGCCACGCTCGACCCTACCGACCAGCAGAACCAATTGCGCGCCGCCCAGGGCGATCTGGCGCGGATCGAGGCGCAGTACATCAATGCCCAGGCCAATGCCCGCCGCCAGCAGCAATTGTTCGACCGTGGCGTCGGTGCCCAGGCGCAACTGGACATCGCCCAGACCGACTTGAAAACTACCGGCGCGTCCCTTGAACAGGCCCGGGCTTCGGTGGAGCAGGCCCGCGATCAGCTCAACTACAGCGAACTGCACACCGACCACGACGCTGTCGTCACGGCCTGGAATGCCGAAGCCGGGCAGGTGGTCACCGCCGGCCAGCAAGTGGTGACCCTGGCCCGCCCGGACATCAAGGAGGCAGTGATCGACCTGCCGGCCGATCTCGTCGACCGGCTGCCCGCGGACGTGGTGTTCGAAGTCACCGCGCAAATGGACCCGAGCATCCACACCACCGCCACCGTGCGCGAGATCGAACCCCAGGCCCAGAGCGCCACCCGTACCCGCCGCGCGCGCCTGACATTGGCCGATACACCACCAGGTTTTCGCCTGGGCACGGCCATCAGCGTGACCCTGAGCTCGATGATCGAACCGCGCATCGAGCTGCCACTCAGCGCGTTGCAAGAGATCGACGGCAAGGCGCGGATCTGGCTGGTCGACCCCCACAGCCAGACCGTCTCCCCCCGTGACGTGCGGATTCTCGAACGTTCGGCCAGTTCGGTGCTGGTGGCCAACGGCATCAAGGCCGGCGATCGCGTGGTCAGCGCCGGGGTGAACAGTCTCCAGCCGGGGCAGAAAGTGAAACTCGACGAGGATGCACGATGAAAGGGCCTTTCAATCTGTCCGAATGGGCCCTGCGGCATCAGTCGTTCGTCTGGTACCTGATGTTCGTGGCGTTGTTGATGGGCGTGTTTTCGTACATGAACCTGGGGCGCGAAGAAGACCCATCGTTCACGATCAAGACCATGGTCATCCAGACCCGTTGGCCTGGCGCGACCCAGGAAGAAACCCTCAGGCAGGTCACCGACCGCATCGAGAAGAAGCTCGAAGAGCTTGATTCCCTCGACTACGTCAAAAGCTACACCCGACCGGGAGAATCGACGGTGTTCGTGTACCTGCTCGACACCACCGCAGCCAAGGAAATTCCCGAGATCTGGTACCAGGTGCGCAAGAAGATCAACGACATTCGCGGCGATTTTCCTGACGGCCTGCAAGGACCCGGGTTCAACGACGAGTTCGGCGATGTCTACGGTTCGGTGTACGCCTTCACTGGCGACGGCCTGTCGATGCGCCAGTTGCGCGACTACGTGGAACAGGTGCGCGCCGAGATCCGTGAGGTCCCGGGCCTGGGCAAGGTCGAGATGGTGGGCGAGCAGGACGAAGTGCTCTACCTGAACTTCTCCACGCGCAAACTTGCCGCGCTGGGGATCGACCAGCGCGAGGTCGTGCAAAGCCTGCAAACCCAGAACGCCGTGACCCCGGCCGGGGTGATCGATGCCGGGCCCGAGCGGATTTCCGTGCGCACGTCCGGGCAGTTCCAATCCGAAAAAGACCTGGCCAACGTCAACCTGCGGCTCAATGACCGCTTCTATCGGCTGGCCGACATCGCCGACATCAGCCGCGGTTACGTTGACCCTGCCACGCCGATGTTCCGTTTCAACGGTACACCGGCCATCGGCCTCGCCATCGCAATGAAGAAGGGCGGCAACATCCAGGATTTCGGCAAGGCGCTGCATGCGCGCATGAGCGAGCTGACCGCTGACCTGCCGGTGGGCGTTGGCGTGCATACCGTGTCGGACCAGGCCGAAGTGGTGGAAGAGGCGGTCGGCGGCTTCACCAGTGCCTTGTTCGAGGCGGTGATTATCGTCCTGGTCGTCAGCTTCGTCAGCCTCGGCGTCAGGGCCGGACTGGTGGTGGCCTGCTCGATTCCGCTGGTACTGGCGATGGTCTTCCTGTTCATGGAATACAGCGGCATCACCATGCAGCGGATTTCCCTCGGTGCGTTGATCATCGCCCTCGGCCTGCTGGTGGACGACGCGATGATCACCGTGGAAATGATGGTCACGCGCCTGGAAAAAGGCGACAGCAAGGACCAGGCCGCGACGTTCGCCTATACCTCGACGGCATTCCCGATGCTCACCGGGACCCTGGTGACCGTGGCCGGTTTCGTGCCCATCGGCCTGAACGCCAGTTCTGCGGGTGAGTACACCTTCACCCTGTTCGCGGTCATCGCGGTGGCGATGCTGGTGTCATGGATCGTCGCGGTGTTATTTGCCCCGGTGATCGGCGTGCACATCCTCAGCACCAACGTAAAACCCCACAGCGCCGAGCCGGGGCGGATCGGACGGGCGTTCAACGGTGGCCTGTTGTGGGCGATGCGCAATCGCTGGTGGGCCATCGGCATCACCGTGTTGCTGTTCGTGCTGTCGGTGTTTTGCATGCGTTTCGTGCAGAACCAGTTCTTCCCGTCCTCGGACCGGCCGGAAATCCTGGTGGACCTCAACCTGCCGCAAAACGCCTCGATGGACGAGACCCGCCGGGCGGTCGATCGCCTGGAAGCGACCCTCAAGGGCGACCCGGATATCGAGCGCTGGAGCACCTACATCGGCGAAGGTGCGATTCGCTTTTACCTGCCGCTGGATCAGCAACTGCAGAACCCGTACTACGCGCAACTGGTGATTGTCAGCAAAGGCCTGGAGTCGCGCACGGCCCTCACCGAGCGCCTGCAAAAGCGTCTGCGTGAGGATTTCGTCGGGATTGGCAGCTACGTGCAAGCCCTGGAAATGGGCCCGCCAGTGGGCCGGCCGATTCAGTACCGGGTCAGCGGCAAGGACATCGACCAGGTGCGCAGGCATGCGATCGAGCTGGCCACCGAGCTGGACAAGAACTCGCATATTGGCGAAATCATTTACGACTGGAACGAACCGGGCAAGGTGCTGCGCATCGACATCGCCCAGGACAAGGCGCGGCAGTTGGGCTTGTCTTCCGAAGATGTGGCCAGGCTGATGAACAGTATCGTCAGTGGCTCGCCGGTGACCCAGGTCAACGACGATATCTACCTGATCGATGTGGTGGGTCGCGCTGAAGATGCCGAGCGCGGTTCGCCGGAAACCCTGCAGAACCTGCAAATCGTCACCCCGGGCGGCACCTCGATTCCGTTGCTGGCGTTCGCCACGGTGCGCTATGAACTGGAACAGCCCTTGGTGTGGCGTCGTGACCGCAAGCCTACCATCACCATCAAGGCTGCCGTGCGCGACGAGATCCAACCCACCGACCTGGTCAAGCAACTGCAACCGGCCATCGACAAGTTCGCCGCCGGCCTGCCTGTGGGCTACAAGGTCGCCACGGGCGGTACGGTGGAAGAGAGCAGCAAGGCCCAAGGGCCGATCGCCAGTGTCGTGCCGTTGATGCTGTTCTTGATGGCGACTTTCCTGATGATTCAGTTGCACAGCGTGCAGAAGCTGTTCCTGGTGGCGAGCGTCGCGCCCCTCGGATTGATCGGCGTGGTGCTGGCGCTGGTGCCGACGGGCACGCCCATGGGCTTTGTGGCGATCCTCGGGATCCTCGCGTTGATCGGCATCATCATCCGTAACTCGGTGATCCTGGTGACCCAGATCGATGAATACGAACGTGACGGCTACGAGCCCTGGGATGCGGTGGTGGAGGCCACCGAACACCGGCGCCGGCCGATCCTGCTCACGGCCGCCGCGGCGAGCCTGGGGATGATCCCGATTGCCCGGGAAGTGTTCTGGGGGCCGATGGCCTACGCGATGATCGGAGGGATCATCATCGCCACCCTACTGACGCTGCTGTTCCTGCCGGCGCTGTATGTGGCCTGGTACAAGATCCGCGAGCCGAAGCGCGATTGATCGACGGGAGCTGGCTTTGCACTACTTCTGTGGCGAGGGAGCTTGCTCCCGCTGGGCTGCGAAGCAGCCCTATAAGCGATGAGCGCTTCGCACTCAAGCGGGAGCAAGCTCCCTCGCCACGGGTTTCTGCGGGGCTTGATCTTCAGCGAAATCCTGCGGGAGCGAGCTTGCTCGCGATGAGGCCAGCCCAGTCACCCAGGCCTTTTACTTGCGCAACAACCGCAACCCATTGAACACCACCAGCAAACTCACCCCCATGTCGGCGAACACCGCCATCCACATGGTGGCGAACCCGGCGAAGGTGAACCCGAGAAAGATCGCCTTGATCACCAACGCCAAGGCAATGTTCTGTTTCAGGATGCTGGAAGTCTGCCGCGACAGACGAATGAAAGCCGGAATCTTGCGCAGATCATCGTCCATCAGCGCGACGTCGGCAGTCTCGATGGCCGTGTCGGTGCCGGCCGCCGCCATGGCGAAACCGATTTCCGAACGGGCCAGGGCCGGGGCGTCGTTGATGCCGTCGCCGACCATGCCGACGCGGTGACCCTGGGCGTACAACGCTTCAATGGCTTGCAGCTTGTCTTCGGGCAACAGGTCGCCCCGAGCCTGGTCCATGCCCACCTGCGCGGCAATCGCGTCGGCGGTGTGGGCGTTGTCGCCGGTGAGCATCAAGGTCTTGATGCCCAGGTCATGCAGTTGCCGGATGGCTTCGCGGCTGGAGTCCTTCACGGTGTCGGCCACGGCAAACAGCGCCAAGGGGCCTGTAGCGTCGAGCAGCAGCACGACGGACTTGCCTTGTTTTTCCAGGGCGAAGAGTTTCTCTTCCAGTTCGGGGGAGCACAGGCCGAGATCTTCCACGAGGCGGTGATTGCCCAGGTGATAAGTCTGCCCGCCGATGTCGCCGCGCACGCCGCGCCCGGCAAGCGCCTCGAAGTTATCCACAACCTGCTGTGCCAGCTGCTTATCCACAGCCGCGTTGGCAATCGCCCGGGAAACCGGGTGGTCGGAGTGGGCGGCGAGGCTGGCGGCCAGGGCTGGAGCGGTGGTTTCCACGCTCGGGTCCAGCGCCACATAGTCGGTTTGCACCGGCTTGCCGTGGGTGAGCGTGCCAGTCTTGTCCAGGGCCAGGTAGTCGAGCTTGTAGCCACCTTCCAGGTACACGCCGCCCTTGACCAGGATGCCTTTGCGCGCAGCGGCAGCGAGGCCGCTGACGATGGTCACGGGGGTGGATATCACCAGGGCGCACGGGCAAGCGACCACCAGCAGCACCAGCGCCCGGTAGATCCAGTCGAACCACGCCGCGCCCATGAACAGCGGTGGGATGATGGCTACAGCCAGGGCCAGGACAAACACCGCTGGGGTGTAGATTTTCGAGAACTGGTCGACGAAGCGCTGGGTCGGCGCACGGGAGCCCTGGGCCTGTTCCACGGCGTGGATGATCCGCGCCAGGGTGGAGTGATCGGCCGCCGCGGTGACGGTGTATTCCAGCTCGCCGGCCTGGTTGATGGTGCCGGCGAACACCTTGTCGCCGATGGTTTTTTCCACCGGCAGGCTCTCGCCCGTGATCGGTGCCTGGTCAATGGTCGAACGACCGGCGACCACGTCGCCGTCCAGGCCAACCCTTTCGCCCGGGCGAACCCGTATCCGCGCACCGAGGGCGATGACTTTTACGTCCTGCACCTGCCAGCTGCCATCGGCCTGTTGCACGGTGGCCTGTTGCGGGGCCATCTGCATCAAGCCGCTGATGGCGTTGCGCGCGCGGTCGAGGGATTTGGCTTCGATCAGCTCGGCCACGGTGAACAAGAACATCACCATCGCCGCTTCCGGCCATTGGCCGATCAGCACGGCGCCGGTCACGGCGATGCTCATCAGCGCGTTGATGTTCAAGTTGCGGTTCTTCAGGGCGATCCAACCCTTCTTGTAGGTACCCAGGCCGCCACTGAGGATCGACACCAACGCCACCAGCGCGACCACCCAGTTTGGCGCGGCGTTGGTGAAATGGATCAACTCGGCGCCCAGGGCTGTCACGCCGGACAGAGCCAGCGGCCACCAGGGCTTGGCCGGGGCGGGCAAGTCAGGGGAGGCTTTCTCTTTGCCCGGAGTCATCGGCTCGGCCTGCATCCCTAAGGATTCGATAGCCTTGATGATCGGCGCGTCGCTGGGCAAATCGTGGGTTACGCCCAGCACACGGTTGATCAGGTTGAAGTCCAGTCGCTGCACGCCTTCAAGCTTGCCGAGCTTGTTCTGGATCAGCGTCTGTTCGGTGGGGCAGTCCATGGCTTCGATGCGGAAACTGCTCAGCCGCGCACCGTCCGTCGGCGTTTTGCCGAGGATGACCACCGCTGGCGCCGCTTTCGAGGCGCAGCAGGAATGCCCGTGGTCATGGCCGTGGTCGGGTTTGTGGGTGTGAAGGGAATCGCTCATCGGGTGACGTCCGTGAAAAGTGCCTGTTGCGCAGTAAAGACCCTGTAGCCACTATAGGGTCAAGCACCTATTTGGGAGGCCGCATCATGAAGATCGGAGAACTGGCGAAAATCACCGACTGCCAGGTCGAAACCATCCGCTACTACGAGCGCGAAGGCTTGCTGCCGGAACCGGCCCGTAGCGACGGCAATTACCGCGTCTACACCCAGGCCCATGCCGAGCGGCTGACGTTCATCCGCAATTGCCGCACCCTGGACATGACCCTGGAAGAAATCCGCAGCCTCCTGGCCCTGCGCGACAGCCCCCAGGACCAGTGCGAAAGCGTCAACGCGCTGATCGACGAGCACATCCAACACGTCAAGGCCCGCATCGACGGCCTGCTGGCCTTGCAGACGCAACTGATCGACCTGCGCCATCGCTGTGGTGAAGGGCCGGACCTGGATCAATGCGGGATTTTGCAGCGGCTGGAGGTCAGTGGTGCGGTGGCGCCGGAGGTGGAGCATTCGCATGTGGGGCGCAGTCACGGGCATTGAA
Source organism: Pseudomonas sp. NFACC51 (assembly GCF_900103575.1). Taxonomy (NCBI): domain Bacteria; kingdom Pseudomonadati; phylum Pseudomonadota; class Gammaproteobacteria; order Pseudomonadales; family Pseudomonadaceae; genus Pseudomonas; species Pseudomonas sp. NFACC51. The sequence goes on from NZ_FMXH01000012.1 coordinate 48,619, forward strand.
AGCCCATTGATCGCTCCCACGCTCCGCGCGCGAATGCAGCCCGGGACGCTCCGCGTCCCTGTGACGCAGAGCGTGGGAGCGATCAAGAGAGGTGGTGTGGCTCAGACCGCCATCGGCGCGGTCATCGGCGCGTGGTGCTGGTAGCCTTCGAGGGAGAAGTCGCCCGGTTCCACCAACTCCAGCCACTCAGGCTGGTACACACCAGTCTGGGCAAACGCCGGCACGCGCTCGGAAATCACCAGTTTCGGCATCGGGAACGGCTCGCGCTTGAGCTGTTCGTTGAGCATGTCCAAGTGGTTTTCGTAGACGTGGGCATCGCCGATGAAATAGGTGAACCAGCGCGGCGTGTAGCCGGTCAGGCGACCGATCAGGCTCAGCAGTGCGGCGCCTTCGGTGAGGTTGAACGGCGTGCCCAGGCCCAGGTCGTTGGAGCGGATGTAGAGGGTCAGGGAAATTTCCTTGGTCTCGACATTCGGGTGGAACTGGTAGAGCAGATGGCACGGCGGCAGGGCCATTTCATCGAGCTGGGCGCAGTTCCAGCCGTGGAACAGGATGCGCCGGCTGCCCGGGTCCTTGATGATGGTGTCGACGCACTGGCGAACCTGGTCGATGGCCTTGTACAGCACCACGTAGGCCTGGCCGTTTTCTTCACCTTCGGCGATCTGCCGGTAACCCTGGGCCAGGGTCTGCTCGATGGCCGCCGGGTTGCTCAAGGGGATCTGTTTGTAGGCCGGCCATTTGCGCCATTGCACGCCGTAGATCTCGCCCAGGTCGTCTTCGCCCTGGCGGAACGGGTTGGCCAGCCACTGGGCATTTTCGTTGGCGTTCTGGTCCCAGACCTTGCAGCCCAGGGCACGGAACTCGGCGGCGTTGTTAACCCCACGGAGAAAACCGCACATCTCGCCAATGGCCGATTTGAACGCCATTTTACGGGTGGTGATGGCCGGGAAACCGTCCTGCAAGTCATAGCGCAGCATGGCGCCGGGGAAGCTGATGGTGTTCACGCCAGTGCGGTTGGCCTGCTTGGTGCCGTTCTTGATGACATGGGCCACCAGATCGAGATATTGCTTCATGGGTTACCTTGTGTCCTTGAACCCGGGGCCAGCGCCCCGGGGTTCGAATTTTAAACCTTGGCCGCGGCAGCCGGCGCTCGATGATAAGCCAGCCAGATCAGTGCCAGGCCGCCGACGATCATCGGCAGGCAGAGCACCTGGCCCATGGTCAGCCAGTTCCACGCCAGGTAGCCGAGCTGGGCGTCCGGTACGCGGACGAATTCAACGATGAAACGGAAGATCCCGTAGAACAGCGCGAACATGCCCGACACCGCCATGGTTGGCCGCGGCTTGCGCGAGAACAGCCAGAGGATCAGGAACAATGCCACGCCTTCGAGGGCAAACTGGTAAAGCTGCGACGGGTGGCGCGGCAACTGCGCCGGGTCGCTGAACGGGGGGAAGATCATCGCCCACGGCACGTCGGTCGGCTTGCCCCACAATTCGGCATTGATGAAGTTGCCGATGCGCCCGGCGCCCAGGCCGATCGGCACCATCGGCGCGACGAAGTCCATCAGCTCGAAAAACGATTTGTTGTTGCGCTTGCCGAACCACAACGCCGCCAGCATTACGCCGATGAACCCGCCGTGGAACGACATGCCACCCTTCCAGACTTCGAGGATCAGCGTCGGGTTGGCCAGGTACGCACTCAGGTCGTAGAACAGCACGTAGCCCAGGCGCCCGCCGACGATCACGCCCATGGACAGCCAGAACACCAGGTCCGAGAGCTTTTCCTTGTTCCAGGTCGGGTCGAAACGGTTGAGCCGACGCGACGCCAGCAACCAGGCGCCGCCGATGCCGATCAGGTACATCAGGCCGTACCAGTGGATTTTCAGCGGGCCGATGGCCAGGGCCACCGGATCGATCTGCGGGTAAGGCAGCATTGATATTCCTCGTAAACGTCAAAAATACCCGGGCGACGCTGCCACCTCGGGATTAAGCCAGGATTGCGTCAGAACAGAAAACTCAAGCCCACGCAGAATAGCAAGGCGGCGAACAGCCGCTTGAGCAAGCGCGGCGACAGGCGATGGGCCAGTCGCGCACCGAAGCGGGCGAAGACCATGCTGGTCAGGGCGATGCCCAGCAACGCCGGCAAATACACAAAACCGAGACTATGGGCCGGCAGCAGCGGATCGTGCCAGCCCAGAATCATGAAACTTAGTGCACTGACCACGGCGATGGGCAGTCCGCAGGCCGATGAGGTCGCGACTGCTTGCTGCATCGGCACGCTGCGCCAGGTCAGGAACGGTACGGTCAGCGAACCGCCGCCGATGCCGAAAATCGCCGAGGCCCAGCCGATCACCGTGCCGGCCAGGGTCAGTCCGGCCTTGCCCGGTACGCTGCGACTGGCGTTGGGCTTGAAGTCCAGGGCCAATTGCAGAGCAACGATCAGGGCGAACACGCCGATGATCTTTTGCAGGTGCGGGCCGGAAATCGCTTCGGCGGTGATCGCGCCGAATCCGGCACCGATCAGGATGCCGACGGTCATCCAGGCGAACACCGGCCAGCGCACCGCGCCTTTGCGTTGGTGCTCGCGTACGGCATTGACCGAGGTGAAGATGATCGATGCCAGCGAGGTGCCGACGGCCAGGTGCGTCAGCACCTGCGGGTCGAAGCCCTGCAGGGTGAAACTGAACACCAGCACCGGGACGATGATGATCCCGCCCCCCACGCCGAACAACCCGGCCAACACGCCGGCGCAGGCGCCGAGCAGCAGATAGAGCACAAATTCCACCAGACTCTCCCCGCCCATCCCCGAAATAAGAGCGGCATGGTAACGGATCCAGGGTCCCTGGCTCCACTGAAGGTGATGGATGTGGGGGCCATGTCTGGGTAGAGTGGGCTGAGAGCCCTGGAGATATTGGGTGGCGAACTGCTGTTGTGGCGAGGGAGCTTGCTCCCGCTGGAGGGCGAAGCCCTCCCAATAAAATCCCGCTGACTGGTCTGAAAAACTGGCCTCTGGATTTTGGGGCTACTTCGTAGCCCAGCGGGAGCAAGCTCCCTCGCCACAGAGGCTGTGTTCGGCTCTATCTTCAATGGATGGGTATTTTAAACAGGACGACCTGATGTGCCTGATCGTATTTGCCTGGCGACCCGGCCATGCCCAACCGCTGATCGTGGCGGCCAACCGCGACGAATTCTACGCCCGGCCGACCTTGCCCCTTGCCCAGTGGCCTGATGCGCCCCATGTGCATGCTGGTCGCGACCTGGAGGCCGGCGGCACCTGGCTTGGCATTGGCGCCGAAGGGCGCTTTGCGGCGCTGACCAACATCCGAGACCCGGGCCAGTCGCCGGCATTCAAGTCGCGCGGTGAATTGGTGGCGCGGTTCCTGACCGGAAATCTTTCGATTACCGAGTATTTGAGCGAAATCGTGCCCCGCGCCAGCGAGTATGGTGGGTTCAACCTGTTGCTCGGCGATGGCGTCGAGCTGTGGCACCACAACGCCCGCGATACCCAGCCGCAGCGGTTGGACGAGGGGCTCTATGGCTTGTCGAACGCGGGGTTGAACACGCCATGGCCCAAGCTGCTCAAGGCCCGCGCGGCGCTGGGCGAGGTGCTGGACGATCCGCAGCCCGAGGCACTGCTTACGCTGCTGAACGACTCGCGGCCTGCTCCGGTGGCTGAGCTGCCTGATACCGGGGTGGGAGTGGCGACCGAGATGCTGCTATCGAGTGTGTTCATCGCCAGCCCGGCCTACGGGACGCGGGCGAGTACGGCACTGATTGTCCATGCCGATGGGACGCGGCAGATGGTCGAGCGCAGTTTCGGGCCCCACGGGGGGCATTTGGGGGAGGTGGAGCTGCACATTTGAATGCCTGCGATAACCCGTGGCGAGGGAGCTTGCTCCCGCTCGGCTGCGAAGCAGTCGCAAGTTGGCAGACACTGCCCTTATCGCTATCACCGCAATCGGGAGTGCTTCGCACTCCAGCGGGAGCAAGCTCCCTCGCCACACACTCCAATGCTCGTCAGAGCGTCTTGTTCGAAGCCGGATTGATCATCCGCGCCAACCCAAGGTTCTTCAGCGCCAGTTGCAAGGAGCTGTGGATCACTTGCGGGTTGTCGATGGTCATCACCTCCGCGAGCAATTCCTGGGCCTTGCTGAGGTTGATCTGGCGCAGCATCCACTTCACTTTCGGCAGGTTGGTGGCGTTCATCGACAAGCTGTCGAAGCCCATCGCCATCAGCAGCACTGCGGCGGCCGGGTCGCCGGCCATTTCGCCGCAGATGCTCACTGGCTTGCCTTCGGCATGGGCGTCACGTACCACGTTCTGCAAGGCTTGCAGCACCGCCGGGTGAAGGTAGTCGTACAGATCCGCGACCCGTGGGTTGTTGCGGTCCACGGCCAGCAGGTACTGGGTCAGGTCGTTGGAGCCCACCGACAGGAAGTCCACCTGTCGCGCCAATTCCTTGGTCTGGTACACCGCTGCCGGAATCTCGATCATCACGCCAATCGGCGGCATCGGCACGTCGGTGCCTTCGTCGCGCACTTCGCCCCAGGCCCGGTGGATCAGGTGCAGGGCTTCTTCCAGTTCATGGGTGCCGGAGATCATCGGCAACAGGATGCGCAGGTTGTTCAGGCCTTCGCTGGCCTTGAGCATGGCACGGGCCTGGACCAGGAAGATTTCCGGGTGGTCGAGGGTCACGCGAATCCCGCGCCAGCCGAGGAACGGGTTGTCTTCCTTGATCGGGAAGTAGGACAGGGACTTGTCGCCGCCAATGTCCAGGCTGCGCATGGTCACCGGTTGCGGGTGGAACGCGGCCAGTTGTTCGCGGTAGATCGCCAGCTGTTCCTTTTCGCTGGGGAAGCGCTGGTTGATCATGAACGGCACTTCAGTGCGGTACAGGCCCACGCCCTCGGCGCCACGTTTCTGCGCCCGGGCCACGTCGGCCAGCAGGCCGGTGTTTACCCACAGTGGCATGCGGTGGCCGTCGAGCGTCACGCACGGCAGGTCCCGCAGCGCATCCAGTCCCAGGGACAGTTGCTTTTCTTCCTCCACCACATCGGCAAACTGCTTGCGCAGCACGTCGCTGGGGTTGGTGTAGACCTCGCCGTGGTAGCCATCGACGATCATCTGGATGCCGTCGACCTTGGAGTACGGCAGGTCCACCAGGCCCATCACCGTCGGGATGCCCATGGCCCGGGCCAGGATCGCTACGTGGGAGTTGCCCGAACCCAGTACCGAGACCAGTCCCGCCAGTTTGCCTTCGGGCACTTCGCCGAGCATGGCCGGCGTGAGTTCTTCACTGACCAGGATGGTGTTGTCGGGGTAGACCAGGGTCTGCTGGCGCTCTTGCTGCAAGTAGGCCAGCAACCGGCGGCCAAGGTCCTTGACGTCCGAGGCCCGCTCGCGCAGGTAGGCGTCGTCCATCAGTTCGAAGCGGTTGACGTGGTCGGTCACCACCTGGCGCAGTGCGCCCTGGGCCCACTGGCCGGTCTTGATGACGGTGGTCACTTCGCTGCCCAGGGAGGCATCGTCGAGCATCATCAGGTAAACGTCGAACAGCGCGCGCTCTTCAGGGCGCAGCTGCGTTGCCAGCTTGGCCGACAGGGCGCGCATGTCGGCGCGTACGCCTTCGATGGCGGTCTTGAACAAGCCCAGCTCGGCGTCGATATCGGTGATGGCCTTGTCCGGCACCACGTCCAGGTCGGCGGGTGGCAACATGACCACCGCCGTACCCACCGCCGCGCCCGGTGAACCCGGCACGCCGACGAACTTGGCTTCCTGGATGCCCTTGCCCTGGCGCCCCAGGCCGCTGATCGAGCCGGTGGCCTCGGCGTGGGCGATAACGCCGGCCAGTTGCGCGCTCATGGTCACGAGGAAGGCTTCTTCACCCTCATCGAACTGGCGGCGTTCTTTTTGCTGGATGACCAACACGCCGACAACGCGGCGGTGGTGGATGATCGGTGCCCCGAGGAACGAGGCGTAGCGTTCTTCGCCGGTTTCGGCGAAGTAGCGGTAGCGCGGGTGATCCGCGGCGTTTTCGAGGTTCAGGGGTTCTTCGCGTGTGCCGACCAGACCGACCAGGCCTTCATTGGGGGCCATGCTGACTTTGCCGATGGAGCGCTTGTTCAAGCCCTCGGTGGCCATCAACACGAAACGATTGGTCTCGGGATCCAGCAGGTAGACCGAGCAGACCTGGCTGCCCATGGCCTCTTTGACACGCAATACAATAATCCCCAACGCCGCCTTGAGATCCTTGGCGGAGTTAACTTCCTGGACGATCTTGCGCAGCGTATTGAGCATGGCTCGGGGTCGAACTCCGTCGTCAGTCGCGCGTCAGCAGGCGCGGGGCAAGCTCTTTGAGAGCGCGTCGGTACACTTCGCGCTTGAATGTCACCACCTGGCCCAACGGATACCAATAGCTGACCCAGCGCCAGCCATCGAACTCCGGTTTACCGGTCAAATCCATCCGCACCCGCTGCTCGTTGGAGATCAGGCGCAGGAGAAACCATTTCTGCTTCTGGCCGATGCACAGCGGTTGGCTGTGCGTCCTGACCAGGCGTTGCGGCAAACGATAGCGCAACCAGCCGCGGGTGCAGGCGAGTATTTCGACATCTTCTCGCTCAAGCCCCACTTCTTCGTTCAACTCGCGGTACAAGGCCTCTTCCGGCGTCTCCTGGGGGTTGATCCCGCCCTGAGGAAACTGCCAGGCGTCTTGATTGATACGGCGAGCCCATAGCACCTGCCCTGCATCATTCGTAAGAATGATCCCCACATTGGGGCGGAAACCATCGGGGTCGATCACGGCAACAACCTCGCAAACGCATGTCGCCGCATTGTTCCACAAAGGTTGTGAAAGCAGCAACGAGCCCGCCTAGCTTATGTGCACTCTTGTGAAAAGTCCGTATTCTGGACGCCTTTCTTCAGATTTTTCAGCGAGTAACTGCAATGCGGCTGGCTTTATTCGACTTGGATAACACATTGCTGGGCGGCGACAGCGACCACGCGTGGGGCGATTACCTGTGCGAGCGCGGTTTCCTGGACGCTGTCACATACAAGGCACGCAACGACGCGTTCTACCAGGATTACCTGGCCGGCAAGCTCGACAACGCCGAGTACCTGAATTTTTGCCTGGAAATCCTCGGTCGTACCGAAATGGACGTGCTGGCCCAATGGCACCTGGACTACATGCGCGACTGCATCGAGCCGATCGTGTTGCCCCAGGCCATCGAATTGCTGGAAAAACACCGTGACGCTGGCGACAAGCTGGTGATCATCACCGCCACCAACCGCTTTGTCACCGGGCCGATTGCCGAGCGCCTGGGCGTCGAAACCCTGATCGCCACCGAGTGCGAGATGATCGACGGGCGCTACAGCGGGCGCAGCACGGATGTCCCGTGCTTTCGCGAGGGCAAGGTGACCCGGCTGAACCGTTGGCTGGAAGAGACCGGGCATTCGCTCGACGGCAGCTATTTCTACAGCGATTCGATGAACGACCTGGCGCTGCTGGAGGTGGTGACGCATCCGGTGGCGGTGGATCCGGATCCGAATCTTCGGGCGGAGGCCCACAAGCGGGGTTGGCCGGTGATCAGTCTGCGTGGCTGAAACAGCTATCGCGAGCAAGCCGGCGCGGTCTAACGCCTCAAACCGGCTTGGCGCCCATCAACCCCGCAATGGCAATAAAGCAGGCAACACTGAACAGCGCCAAGGCAAAGGTAAACTTCCCGCTACCTCCCGGCGTCTTGCGCAATTTGTTCAGTCGCACCACCAACCAGAACCCCGCCAGCGCCGCCACGGTGTAGAGCACGCTGGAAGCCAGCAACCAGGTCTGCCCCAGCGACCAGCCAACCTGATGCACCATCCACCAGCCCGTGAACGGCAGGCTTGCCAATGCCAGGATCATCACCAGCCAGACGAACAGTCGCGGACGTTGCAGCGTGCGTGCCGCCGCCGTGGCATCGCCGTTGCGGCGCGTGCGCCAGACCCAGAGGGCCAGCCCGAGGGCGCCCGCCAACAGCAGAACCGTGGCCACGACGTGGGCGATTTTCAGGAGGGTCAACGTTTCCATGGTTCGATTTCCTTATGACTTGTCCAGCACAGCTTAGCCCCCCCTGTGGCGAGGGAGCTTGCTCCCGCTGGGTCGCGAAGCGGCCCCAAAAAAAGCAGTGAGCGCTTCGCACTCAAGCGGGAGCAAGCTCCCTCGCCACAAGGTTCACCCCAAGAACAGCTGATACGCCGGATTATCGCTTTCATCCCAGTACGGGTAGCCGATTTCTTCCAGGGCGGCCGGCACCAGGTGGCGCTCGTCGTGCGGCACCTGTAGCCCGGCGACCACACGGCCATCCGCCGCGCCATGGTTGCGGTAGTGGAACATCGAGATGTTCCAGCGTCCGCCCAGCTTGTTGAGGAAGTTGAACAGCGCACCCGGGCGTTCCGGGAATTCGAAGCGCAGCACCACTTCGTCGATGACATGGGCCGCATGCCCGCCGACCATGTGGCGAATGTGCAGCTTGGCCAGTTCATTGTCGGTCAGGTCCAGCACCGGGAAGCCTTGTTCGGTCAGGCTGGCGATCAGCGCGCTGCGCGGGTCGTTTTCCGGGTGGGTCTGCACGCCAACGAAGATGTGCGCCTCACTGCCGGTGTTGTAGCGATAGTTGAATTCGGTGATCTGGCGCTTGCCGACGGCTTCACAGAACGCCTTGAAGCTGCCCGGCTGCTCGGGGATGGTCACGGCGATGATCGCTTCGCGGCCCTCGCCCAGTTCGGCGCGTTCGGCAACGTGGCGCAAGCGGTCGAAGTTGACGTTGGCGCCGGAGTCGATGGCCACCAGGGTCTGGCCGCTGATGCCGCGCGACTCGACGTACTTCTTGATCCCGGCCACACCCAACGCGCCGGCAGGTTCGGTGATCGAGCGGGTATCGTCGTAGATATCCTTGATCGCAGCGCAGATCTCGTCGGTGCTGACGGTGATCACTTCGTCCACGTAATGCTTGCAGATGTCGAAGGTGTGCTGGCCGATCTGTGCCACGGCGACGCCGTCGGCGAACAGCCCCACGGTCGGCAGGACCACGCGCTCGCCAGCGGCCATGGCCGCTTGCAGGCAATTGGAGTCGTCCGGCTCGACGCCGATGATCTTGATGTCCGGGCGCAGGTATTTCACGTAGGCCGCGATCCCGGCAATCAGCCCGCCACCGCCCACCGGGACGAAGATCGCATCCAGGCGCCCCGGGTGCTGGCGCAGGATTTCCATCGCCACGGTGCCCTGCCCGGCAATGGTGTGGGGATCGTCATACGGGTGGATGTAGACGTAGCCTTTTTCGTCGACCAGTTTCAGCGAGTAGGCCAGGGCTTCGGGGAACGAGTCACCGTGCAGCACCACCTTGCCGCCACGTGAGCGCACGCCTTCGACCTTGATTTCCGGGGTGGTCTTGGGCATCACGATGGTGGCCTTGACCCCCAGTACCTTGGCCGCCAGGGCCAGGCCCTGGGCATGGTTGCCTGCCGAAGCGGTGACCACGCCGCGTGCGCGCTCTTCGTCGCTGAGCTGGGTCAGCTTGTTGTAGGCCCCGCGAATCTTGAACGAGAACACCGGCTGCAAGTCTTCGCGCTTGAGCAAGATGCTGTTGCCCAGCCGCTCGGAGAGCTGGCGAGCGGACTGCAGCGGGGTTTCTACGGCAACGTCGTAAACGCGCGAGGTGAGGATCTTTTTGACGTACTGTTCAAGCATCGGAAAGCATCACTGAGCGGGTTGGGCAGGGCCAAGGAGTCTAACCCGGCTTTTAGCTGGGCGACCACACGAATCCCAAGGTTTTGTTGGGTTATACTCGCGCCCCTCTTTACTTCCTGCCCGCTTTCGGAGCCCGCATGACCCAGGATCAACTCAAACAGGCCGTGGCCCAGGCCGCCGTCGACCTCATCCTCCCGAAGCTGGATGACAAGAGCATTGTCGGGGTTGGCACCGGCTCTACGGCCAATTGCTTCATCGACGCGCTGGCGCAACACAAGGGTGCGTTCGACGGCGCGGTCGCCAGCTCCGAAGCCACCGCCGCGCGCCTCAAGGGCCACGGGATTCCGGTGTACGAGCTCAACACCGTGAGCGACCTGGAGTTCTATATCGACGGCGCCGATGAAAGCGACGCGCACCTGAACCTGATCAAGGGCGGCGGCGCGGCCCTGACTCGCGAGAAGATCGTCGCGGCCGTGGCCAAGACCTTCATCTGCATTGCCGACGCCAGCAAGCTGGTGCCGGTGCTGGGCGCGTTCCCGTTGCCCGTGGAAGTCATCCCGATGGCCCGCAGTCATGTGGCCCGCGAACTGGTGAAACTGGGTGGTGACCCGGTGTATCGCGAAGGCGTGCTGACCGATAACGGCAACATCATCCTCGACGTACACAACCTGCAGATCACTAACCCGGTGGAACTGGAAAGCCAGATCAACGCCATCGTGGGCGTGGTCACCAACGGTTTGTTCGCTGCGCGTCCTGCTGATGTGCTGCTGCTGGGGACCCCTGAAGGGGTGAAGACCCTCAAGGCTTGATCCGCTGTTGTGACTGTGGCGAGGGAGCTTGCTCCCGCTGGGTTGCGTAGCAGCCCCCTCTCAAGCCCACCCAATCAACCTGATCCACAGCGTTGCCGGGTTTTAGGGCCGCTGCGCGGCCCAGCGGGAGCAAGCTCCCTCGCCACGGGAATTGGGCACGGCGCGGGTCAAGGGAATGCCTCGAATCAGTGTCAGTTTCAAGCGCAAATCGGTTGGTCGACCGGGATGCTTTTGTGGCGAGGGAGCTTGCTCCCGCTGGGGCGCGAAGCGGCCCCAAAAAAGCGGTGAGCGCTTCGCACTCAAGCGGGAGCAAGCTCCCTCGCCACAATGATTCAGGTCGGTCTTGAGTGATCGGGTGGCCTTGCCGCGGGATCTTTTCCTATCTGTTCAATCAGGCTGCGGCTTCTTGAATACGTAGAACAGATTCGGCTCGCTCACCAGATACAGGTTGCCATCGTCGTCCATGGCGAGGCCCTCGGCCTGGGGCACGGTTTTTTGCAAGCCGTGGCGGCCCTTGCTCAACGACAGCGTGCTCAGCGGCCGGCCGTCAATATCCAATTCGATAATCAGCCGCGACTCCTCGGACAGCGCCAGTAAGTGGCCGCTGCGTTCGTCGTATTGCAGGCTTGAGAGGTCGCGTACGAACAGCCCGGCATCGCGCTTGGGGTTGTTGATCACATGGACGGCATAGGATTTTTCCGGATTGTGATGGGGAAACCCATGCACTTCATAAATCAGCATCGGGTCGCGTTCCTTCGCCACGAACAGGCGTTTGCCTACCGAATCGTAGGCCAGCCCTTCGAACCCCTTGTTGCCGCTCATGTGCACGCCCAGGGTTATCTGTTCGGCTTCGGCGGCGTCGATGAATTGGGTGTCCTCTTCCAGGTGAATCTTGATCAGGCGCTGCTGACGCTCGTCGGTGATGACGTAGATGTCTTCGCTGATGAACTCCACCGCCTCCGGATCGCCAAAGCCGATCAGGGCGATGCGCCGCAAAATCTTGCCGTCCAGCGATAACTCGACCAGCTCGGCATTTTTATTGGTGACGGTGAACAGGCTCTTGCGGATCGGATCGAACGTCAGCGCTGAAACGTCATCGTCCAGGCCGTCGATCGCCTGCGCCTCGAGCGTGACTCGGTATTGGTCCAGGGCGATGGCCTGTTCGCTGGGGGTTCGCCAGAGGGTGTTGAGGTTGAACCAGGCGCGTTCGAACAGGCGCAGATGCTGGCCGGCGGCGATCAGGAAGATCAGCGCCAGCGTCAGCAGTATCAGGATCAAGGGTTTGGGGCGGGCGAGTCGACGCATGTTGGGGTGGGCTCGGATAAGAACAGGTGCCTGGAAATACCACGGTTGCCTGAACTGAAGCTTAATGGCTGTGTGCCACACCCTACAACAAAGGAGGATTTATCCTACAGAGTTAGTGCTGTCAGCGCTGTTTTTCGAAGCGATAGAACAGATTCGGTTCGCTGACCATGTACAGATTGCCGGCCTCATCGACGGTGATGCCTTCGGCACGAGGGATTGTGTCTTTCAGGCCGTTGAAGCCGCCCAGCAAGGTCATGAAGCTGACCTGCTCGCCTTTTTCGTCCAGTTCCAGCAGCAGATGGGAGTCGGCCGAAAGCACCAGCATGTGACCGGTGCGCGGATCGATCGCCAGAGCCGAGAGGTTGCGCAGGTCCAGTTCATTGCTGACATGGATTTGCTTGTTGCCCTTGAGCAATTGGCTACCATCGCTTTTCCAGGTGAACAGCGCCGGCGGGCGTTCCTCCCCGAGTACCAGTTGCTGGTTGCGCGGGTCCCAGGCGATCGCTTCGAACCCTTTGTTCTTGTTCTTGGATGGGCCGAGATCGTAGTGGGGGAAATCGGCGTTGTTCAATTCGCGGGTGTCGGCACCAACGTGGACGATGGTCAACGTGTGACTTCGTTCGTCGGTGATAGCCAGCAGGCCGTCTTCCATATAAGTCACGCCCTCGGGGTTGCTCCAGCCCACCAACGGCATCTTGCGCAGCACATCGCCTTGCAGGGTCAGCTCCACCAGGAACGGGTTCTTGCCCATGACGGCGAACAGTGTCTTGGTCTGCGGGTTGTAGGTCACATCGGACGCCTCGTCCTTCTCCAAGCCGGGTAGCGGCTTGGCGTCGATCACGGCATGGTAGTCCGGCAACCAGATGCTCGCCTGGCGCTCGGCTGGGCTCTGGAAGTGTTCCGATAGCCAAAGCAGGCCGCGGTCGTCCCAATGCATCGCAAACGCCAGGCCATAGGCTGCGGCCACTGCCAGCAGCGACCAGGCATACCAGGGCAGGGCGAAGCGGGAGCGGCGGGCGGGTTTGGCGGCAAACAGTGCTTGGGTTTTGGCCATCGGGGAATGCGTTCCAGAAAATTCGGCTAGGGGAGTGGCTGGCTCAGATGCCGCATTCCCCGGAATTATCCGGATGGCATGTGAAAAAAACGGTAAAACCTTGGGCTCGGGAAAGCTGGATGCCTGTGGGAGCGGGCTTGCTCGCGAAGGGGCCATCAGGTGCAACATCTTTATGCCGACCGTTATACCGCCTTCGCGAGCAAGCCAGCTCCCACATGATCTCTAGCGGTCACAAAACCGAGTTAGCGAACGCTGCTTTCGAAGCGGCTCGCTCCCGGCAACTCCAGTACCAGTTCATCGCCTGCATTCAGCGGCCCGACGCCTGCCGGGGTGCCGGTGAGGATCACGTCGCCGGCCTGCAACGAGAAGCAGCCGGCCATGTATTGGATCATCGGCACAATGGGATTGAGCATCAGGCTGCTATTACCGTCCTGGCGCACTTCACCGTTGATGGTCAGGCGAACGGGGATGTCGGTCAGGTCGGCAAAGGTGCCGTTCGACACGAACGGTGCGAGCACCGCCGCGCCGTCGAAGGACTTGGCCACTTCCCACGGCAGGCCCTTGGCCTTGAGCTCGGCCTGCTTGTCCCGCAGGGTCAGGTCCAGGGCCGGGGCGAAGCCGGAGATCGCGTCCAGTACTTCTTCAGCGCTGGGCTTGGTGGACAGCGGCTTGCCGATCAGCACGGCGATTTCCGCCTCGTAGTGCACCGAGCCACGGTCGGCAGGAATGCTGAAACCACCTTCCAGCGGCACCACGCAACTGCCCGGCTTGATGAACAGCAAGGGTTCGGTGGGTACCGGGTTATCCAGTTCCTTTGCATGTTCGGCGTAGTTGCGGCCAATGCACACCACTTTCCCTACCGGAAAATGAATACGTGTACCGTCGACATACTGGTGCTGATAGCTCATTACCGGCTCCTGCTTCTGGGATTCATCAGGTGTTTTTAGGCGTCAAATCGCGAAAATCTTGCCCGGGTTCATGATGCCGTTCGGGTCGAATACCGCCTTCACCGCTTTCATGTACTCGATTTCCACAGGTGAACGACTATAGGTCAGGTAGTCGCGCTTGGTCATGCCCACGCCGTGTTCGGCGGAAATCGAGCCGTTGTACTTCTCGACGGTCTCAAAGACCCATTTGTTCACGGTCGCGCACTTGGCGAAGAACTCATCCTTGCTCAGGTTTTCCGGCTTGAGGATGTTCAGGTGCAGGTTGCCGTCGCCGATGTGGCCAAACCAGACGATTTCGAAGTCCGGGTAGTGTTCGCCGACGATCGCGTCGATTTCCCGCAAGAAACCCGGAACCTTGGAGACGGTCACCGAGATGTCGTTCTTGTACGGCGTCCAGTGGGAGATGGTTTCGGAAATGTATTCGCGCAGCTTCCACAGGTTCTGCAGTTGGGTTTCGCTCTGGCTCATCACGCCGTCCAGCACCCAGCCTTGCTCCACGCAATGCTCGAAGGTTTCCAGGGCGTGATTGGCGACTTCTTCAGTGGTGGCTTCGAATTCCAGCAGGGCGTAGAACGGGCACTCGGTTTCGAACGGTGCTGGCACGTCGCCGCGAGCGAGGACCTTGGCCAGGGCCTTGTCGGAGAAAAATTCGAAGGCGGTCAGGTCCAGCTTGCCCTGGAAGGCGTGCAGCACCGGCATGATCGAATCGAAGTCCGGCGTGCCGAGCACCATGGCGGTGAGGTTTTTCGGCGCACGGTCCAGGCGCATGGTGGCCTCGACCACGAAGCCCAGGGTGCCTTCGGCGCCGATGAACAGCTGCCGCAAGTCATAGCCGGTGGCGTTCTTGATCAGGTCCTTGTTCAGCTCCAGCAGGTCACCCTTGCCGGTGACGACCTTCATGCCCGCCACCCAGTTGCGGGTCATGCCGTAGCGAATGACCTTGATCCCGCCGGCATTGGTTCCGATGTTGCCGCCAATCTGGCTGGAACCGGCGGAAGCGAAGTCTACCGGATAATACAGGCCATGTTCTTCGGCCTTGTTCTGCAGTTGTTCGGTGACCACGCCAGGCTGGCAGACCGCGGTGCGGTCGGTGAGGTTCACGTCGAGCACCTGGTTCATGTAGTCGAATGACACGACCACTTCGCCGTTGGCCGCCACGGCGGCGGCGGAAAGCCCGGTACGCCCGCCCGACGGCACCAGCGCGACCTTGTGTTCATTGGCCCAGCGCACGATGGCCTGGACCTGCTCGGTGGTCTTGGGAAAGACGATGGCCGTGGGCGCCGGGGCGAAATGCTTGGTCCAATCCTTGCCGTAAGCGTTCAGGGAGTCGGCATCGGTCAGGACCTTGCCAGGCTCAACCAGGGTCTTCAGCTCATCTATCAGGGCAGGGTTGGTCATCGACAGAACTCTCGAACAATTCATGGTCATCCTGAGAACGCTTCACGTCGCAGGAATGAGTGTTTAGCGGGGTGCATATGCTAGCATACCGACCCCGCAGCGTAGTGCCCAACGGCTGTTCTGCGGCGACGGCTGTCACGCCGGTCGGGCCAGCATGCGCTGTCCGATTCCCTGCCATTTTTCTCCGGGACACAGGTTTACGCAGATGAGCAAGACTTCTCTCGATAAGAGCAAGATCAAGTTCCTTCTTCTCGAAGGCGTCCACCAATCGGCTGTCGACGTCCTCAAGTCGGCGGGCTACACCAGCATCGAGTACATCACTAGTTCTCTGCCGGAAGCCCAGCTCAAGGAAAAGATCGCCGATGCTCACTTCATCGGCATTCGCTCCCGTACTCAATTGACCGAAGAGATCTTCGACCACGCCAAGAAACTGGTGGCGGTCGGCTGCTTCTGCATCGGCACCAACCAGGTTGACCTCAATGCGGCGCGCGAGCGCGGCATCGCGGTGTTCAACGCGCCGTACTCCAACACCCGTTCCGTTGCCGAACTGGTGTTGGCCGAAGCGATCCTGCTGCTGCGCGGCATCCCTGAGAAGAACGCTTCCTGCCACCGTGGCGGCTGGATCAAGAGTGCGGCCAACTCCTTCGAAATCCGCGGCAAGAAGCTGGGTATCGTCGGTTACGGCTCGATCGGCACCCAGTTGTCGGTACTGGCTGAAGGCCTTGGCATGCAGGTGTTCTTCTACGACACCGTGACCAAACTGCCCTTGGGCAACGCCACCCAGGTCAACAACCTGCACGAGTTGCTGGGCATGTCCGACATCGTGACCCTGCACGTGCCGGAAACCGCTGCCACCCAGTGGATGATCGGCGAGAAGGAAATCCGTGCCATCAAGAAGGGCGGGATCCTGATCAACGCCGCGCGTGGCACCGTGGTCAAGCTCGACGCCCTGGCCGACGCGATCAAGGACAAGCACCTGATCGGCGCCGCCATCGACGTGTTCCCGGTGGAGCCGCGCTCCAACGACGACATCTTCGAAAGCCCGCTGCGTGGCCTGGACAACGTGATCCTGACCCCGCACATCGGCGGTTCCACCGCTGAAGCCCAGGCCAACATCGGTCTGGAAGTGGCGGAAAAACTGGTCAAGTACAGCGACAACGGTACGTCGGTATCGTCCGTGAACTTCCCGGAAGTGGCTCTGCCGGCACACCCTGGCAAGCATCGCCTGTTGCACATCCACGAGAACATCCCGGGTGTGATGAGCGAGATCAACAAGGTCTTCGCCGAAAACGGCATCAACATTTCCGGTCAGTTCCTGCAGACCAACGAGAAAGTCGGCTACGTCGTGATCGACGTCGACGCCGAATACTCGGACCTGGCGCAAGAGAAGCTGCAGCACATCAACGGCACCATTCGTTGCCGGGTGTTGTTCTAAGAAGGTTGGACGGCAAGTTGAGGTTTGGCTTGCAATAAAGAACGGGAGCTTCGTAAGGGGCTCCCGTTTTTTTGCCTGCGTTACTTCACGGTGACGGTGATCTTCTTGGACACGATCGTCGGATGGAACGGCATATGGCCGCTGTCACCCAATATCAGCTGCAAGGTATGTTTGCCCGGGGCCAGCTTGATGGTGGCTTCGGTCTGCGCTTTGCCGAAGTGCATGTGGTTGGCGTCGGTCGGAATCGGTGCGCCTTCGGCGGGCAGTTTGTCGACATCGATCAGCAGATGATGATGCCCGGTGTTTTTGGTCACATCACCCGCCGGAGCCAGGGCGATGTCCTTGACGCCGAACTTGACCTTGAATTCCTGGGCAACGGTGGCGCCGTCTTGCGGGGAAACGATGAATACCTCTGCGCCTTTGGGAGCGGGGGTTGCGGCAGTCGCCAGCATCGAAGTACTCAGCAACAGGCCGGCCAACGCGGCACGAGACATAAAGCTTTTCATTTTTTTCTCCAATTTTTCCATGAAATCCGCCTGGCCATGACAACTTCATGACCAATCGTTGTCGAAGCCTGCAACAACCATAGCAAAGCGAGCCTGAAACGAGCGTCGCTTGTATAAATACAAAGGAGTGACCATGCGCTTTCTGCCTGGCCTGATCTGCCTGCTACCCCTTTTGAGTCCCCTGGCTCATGCCGAACTGATCGATGACATCAATGACCGTGGCGAACTGCGCATTGCCCTTGAGGCCAACGCCGCGCCCTTCAACTTCAAGGAAGACGGCAAACTCACTGGTTTCGAAGTGGAGCTGGGCGAAATGCTTG
The DNA here is from genome assembly GCF_900103575.1 of Pseudomonas sp. NFACC51. Lineage (NCBI taxonomy): Bacteria > Pseudomonadati > Pseudomonadota > Gammaproteobacteria > Pseudomonadales > Pseudomonadaceae > Pseudomonas > Pseudomonas sp. NFACC51. The sequence continues at coordinate 66,113 of NZ_FMXH01000012.1, forward strand.
CCAGTGAGCTCGATGTACGCCCCGACTTCGTGGTCACTGATGCCGGGGACCTGATGAGCGGGGTGGAGAGCGGCAAGTACGACGTCGCCATCAACCACATAGCAATGACCCCGGAACTGGTGGAACGTTTCGACACCAGCGCCGTTTACAGTCAGCCGGATGCACAATTGCTGGCGAGCAAGGAGCAGACGCCACGCCCGCTGGTCATGGCGCAGTCGTTCCAGCCCGAAAAAAAGAGCGACCCGGCGCCGAGCCTGGTGATTCCGTTCCAGAAGGGCAACCCGGCGTTCAAGGCCAGCCTGGACAACGCCCTGACACGTATCAAGGAGGATGGAAGGCTGGAGCGGTTGTCGCAGAAGTGGTTGGAAAAACAGCCAGCGGAAAACAATTGAGGCTTGGATTCAACGCGACACTTTGTGGCGAGGGAGCTTGCTCCCGCTGGGCTGAAGCAGCCCCAATCGGGATAACGCAAAACTCCAGGCAGACCGTGTCAGCCGGTTTTACGACGGCTGCGCCGCCGAGCGGGAGCAAGCTCCCTCGCCACTGGGTTCTTGTTTGGACCGGGGGACATGGTTACCGCTCACCCTGTCCAAACAGGCCTGTCCTCAAGACTTGCGCCAGACACTTGCCAACCAAGGCTGTTGCTCGCGCGGCAGCCCAGCCGGTCGGTAGTAATGCTCCAGTTCCACGAAGTCTGCGTCGCCGAGCAGCGTGCGCCAGGCCGCGAGGTCGTGATAAGCGCCGAAGCGCTGGCCGTTCCAGCCCTCCTGGTTTTCGCCCCGTGGGTTGGAGCTGAACAGCACGCCGCCGGGCTTGAGCGTGGCATGCAGTTGTTTCAGCACCCGAGGCAGTTCCTGGACCGGGATATGAAACAGCACGGCGTTGGCAAAGATCCCGTCGAAGCGTTCAGCCGGCAGGTCGAGTTTCAAAAAGTCCTGTTGCCACACTTCGCACCCGCTGTCCTGGCGCGCCATCCGGGCAAATTCCGCTGAGCCATCGAGGCCCACCGCCACATGGCCCATGGCGGTGAACGTGCGCAGGTCTCGTCCGGGGCCGCAGCCGAAGTCCAGGATGTGCAACGGTGCCTGGGCCTGAATATGCCGCAGCAACGCGTCGATATTCTGGCTGACGTCGTGATCACGGGTGCCTTCGCGAAAGCTGTCGGCGACCGCGTTGTAATGGCCCAGGGTCGTGGCGGTGATGGTTTGCAGGTCGTCGGGGGTGTGTTTCATGGTCGCTGGCTTGGAGTGGGGAAGCGTGAGCCGACTATACCGCAAGATCATTGATCGCTCAGGTCAGCGCTTGTTCAAGCCCCGCGCCAACCGATCCCCACCGAGTTGAATCAACGCCACCAATGCCACCAGCAACACGATCACCGTGAGCATGATCTGGCTGTCGAAACGCTGGTAACCATACCGGTAGGCGATGTCCCCCAGGCCGCCAGCGCCGATTGCCCCGGCCATCGCCGAGGAGTTGATCATGGTCACCAGTGTGATGGTAAAACCGCCGACGATGCCCGGCCGTGCTTCGGGCAGCAGCACATGCCAGACAATGTGCCAGCGTCGGCACCCCATGGCCTGGGCCGCTTCGATCAGGCCATGGTCGACCTCCCGCAAACTGACTTCGGCGATGCGGGCGAAGAACGGGGTGGCGGCGATGGTCAGGGGAACCACCGCCGCCCAGACGCCGTAGGTGGTGCCGACGATCAGCCGCGTGAACGGAATCAGCGCCACCATCAGGATCAGGAACGGTATCGAGCGGAACAGGTTCACGAACGCGCCCAGGACGCGGTTCAGGGCGGGCGCTTCATAGATCCCACCCTTGTCACTGGTGACCAGAATCACCGCCAGCGGAATGCCCGCCAGCAAAGCGATCAATGACGACACGCCGACCATCAGGAAGGTGTCGATGAAGCCCTGCAATAACCGATCAAACCACATAGCCCAGCACCTCCACCTGTTGCGCCCAATTGCCTGCACGTTGGCGCAGCTCTTCGGCGCCCCATGACGAGCCACTCACCGCCAGCAGTAATTGTCCCAGCCCGTGGCCTTGGATCCGTTCGATGCCGCCGTGCAGTAGCCGAACCCGACCATCCAGGGCGTTGAACAAGGCCGCGAGGTCCGGTTCGTCCCGCCCGATGCCGGTGAATTGCAGGCGCAGCACGGTAGCGGCATCCGCCGATGCTGGCAGGGCCTGCAAGCGGCTTTGCAGTTCTTCAGGTATGGCGTGTTGCAGGGGGGCCAGCAGTGTTCGACTGACGTCGTGTTGCGGGTTACCGAACACTTCCCAGACCGGACCCTGCTCGACAATCCGACCTTGCTCGAGGACCACCACGCGGTCACACACCTCGCGAATCACCGCCATTTCATGGGTGATCAACACGATGGTCAGGCCCAGTCGCTGATTGATCTCACGCAGCAAACCGAGGATCGATTGAGTGGTTTCCGGGTCCAGGGCCGAGGTAGCCTCGTCGCAGAGCAGGATCTGCGGATCATGGACCAGCGCCCGGGCGATCCCGACGCGCTGCTTCTGTCCGCCCGAGAGTTGCGCCGGGTAGGCCTTGTGCTTGCCCTGCAAACCCACCAGCTCCAACAGCTCACGAACTTTCTGCTGGCGCTCCTCCTTGGGCACGCCGGCGACTTTCAGCGGCAGCTCGACGTTCTGCCACACGGTCTTGGCCGACATCAGGTTGAAGTGCTGGAAGATCATGCCGATGCGCCGACGCAGGTCCACCAGGCGGTCTTCATCGAACTCGCCGATGTCTATCTGATCGATCAGCACCCGGCCACTGGTGGGTTGTTCGAGGCGGTTGATGGTGCGGATCAGTGACGATTTGCCAGCGCCGCTGCGGCCGATGATGCCGAACACTTCGCCGCGCTGGATCGCCAGGTCGATGCCTTGCAGCGCGGTCACCGGCCCCTGGGCGCCAGCGTAGGTCTTGCCCAGGCCGATGAAGCGCACATGGGCACGGTTGAGCTCTGGATGCAGTTCGGTGTGTTTGGCGCTTCTGGGCGGGGGGGCTTCTTGTCGAAGTCGAGCATTGACGGCGTTCATGTCAGCTTTCCCAGCCGGGTTGGTAGAGCTTGCCGTGGGCCTTGTCCAGGGCGGCGCGCACGGCTGGCGAATGTTGGTAGATGTCGACGAACTTGATCAGCCGTGGATCGTTCTTGCTCTTGGGTTGGATCACGAACTGAATCACGTATTCCTTGTGATCGAGGCCGTCGAACAGCAAGGCAGAGCTGGCATCGAAGGTCTTGGCCAGGCGGATGTAGGCCGGGTAGCCCTGTACCAGGTCGGCGTCTTCATAGGCGCGCACCAGTTGCACGGCTTCGACCTGCAGGATCTTGAGTTTCTTCGGGTTGGCGACGATATCGTCTTCGGTGGCCTTGTAGCCGACGCCCGGCTTGAGGCTGATCAGCCCGGCCTTGGCCAACAGTTGCAGGCCGCGACCGCTGTTGATCGGGTCGTTGGCAATGGCGACGCTGGCGCCTTCCGGGAGTTCGTCGAAGCTTTTGTATTTTTTCGAATAGAGGCCGACGTTGTTGATGATCCCCGGCGCAAACGGCACCAGATCGAACCCGGCGGCGGCCTTGGCGTTTTCCAGGAACGGGATGTGCTGGAAGTAGTTCACGTCGATATCACCGGAGGCCAGGCTGACGTTGGGCGCTATCCAGTCGCTGAACTCCACCAGTTCGACCTTCAGGCCTTGCTTGCTGGCCTCTTCCACGGCGGCCTCCAGGGGAATGGCGAACGCGGCGGTGGTGCCGATTTTCAACGGTGCGTCGGCGGCAAACAGTGCCGAGCTGAACAGGCCGAGGGCCAGGGCCAGTGCTTTGACTGGCAGGGTCAGGAGTTGCTGGGTCATGTCAGTTGTTCCAGTCATTAATGGATGAGTCTCAGGCTTTTGTGGCGAGGGAGCTTGCTCCCGCTGGGCTACGAAGTAGCCCCAACGCCTTTTTGGGCGGGCTTCGCCCACCAGCGGGAGCAAGCTCCCTCGCCACAGGGTCAGTGTCGGTAGGTTGAGCCGGTGTGTTGTCCAGGTAGATGAGCCCCCGCGCGAAACAGCTTTTCCCGCAGGGTGCCGTTGTCGTATTCGGTCTTGTACGCGCCGCGCCGTTGCAGTTCGGGAATCACCAGGTCGATGAAGTCCACGTAGCTTTGCGGCGTGACGATGCGGGTCAGGTTGAAACCATCGAGGCCGGTTTCGCCGATCCAGGATTCCAGCTCGTCGGCCACCTGTTCGGGCGAGCCGACCACCGTGATGTAGCGACCGCCCAAGGCGTGTTGTTCGAGCAATTTGCGCCGGGTCCAGTCGTTGTTCTGCAAGGTCTTGGTGGCGGACTGGATGGCGTTGCTCTTGACGTACTGGATCGGTTCGTCCAGTTCGTACTGGGAAAAATCGATGCCCGTTGACGCGGAAAAATGCGCCACGCCGGCCTCGGCGCTGGCATAGCTCAGGTACTCGGCATGCTTGGCCCAGGCAGCCGCTTCGGTCTCGCCGACGATCACGTTCAGGCCCATGAACACCTTGATGTCCCCGGGGTTGCGCCCCGTCTCTACGGCGCTGGCGCGGACCTTGTCCACCTGGGCCTTGGTCGCCGATTTGTTCTGGCCGCTGATGAACACGCACTCGGCATGCCGTCCGGCGAACAGCAGGCCGCGCTCGGAACTGCCGGCTTGAAACAACACCGGCGTGCGTTGGGGCGACGGTTCGCACAGGTGATAACCCTCGACCTGATAGAACTCGCCCTGATGCCGGACCTTGTGCACTTTCTCCGGCTGCGCATAGATCCGCCGCTGGCGATCGTTGAGTACCGCGTCGTTTTCCCAGCTGCCTTCCCAGAGTTTGTAGAGCACTTGCAGGTACTCGTCGGCCTGGTCGTAGCGGCGATCATGCTCGACCTGCGCGGTCAGGCCCATGGCCTTGGCGGCGCTGTCCAAGTAGCCGGTGACGATGTTCCAGCCGACCCGGCCGCGGCTCAGGTGGTCGAGGGTGCTCATGCGGCGGGCGAACAGGTAGGGCGGTTCGTAGGTGAGGTTGGCGGTGAGGCCGAAGCCGAGGTTCTTCGTGACGGCGGCCATTGCCGAGACCAGCAGCAACGGGTCGTTGACCGGCAGTTGGATCGACTCCTTGAGCGTGACGTCCACCGACTGTTGATACACGTCATAGACCCCGACGATGTCGGCGATGAACAGCCCGTCGAACAACCCGCGTTCGAGCAATTGCGCCAGGGCGGTCCAGTATTCGATCGTGTTGAACTGGGTCGACGTGTCCTGGGGATGGGTCCAGAGGCCGTGATTGATGTGCCCGATGCAGTTCATGTTGAACGCGTTGAGCAGGATTTTTTTCTTGCCGGGAGCCATCAGATAGTCCCCCGCAGCGGCGGTTTTTCATCGTTGAGGTAGAAGTTGCCCACGGCGTGGTATTTCCAGCGCACCGGGTCATGCAGGGTGTGCACTCGCGCGTTGCGCCAGTGACGGTCGAGGCCATGTTCGGCCAGGGTCGCCTGGCTGCCGGCCAATTCGAACAGCGTGCTGCTGGCGGCCAGGGATATTTCGGTGCTGACGGCACGGGCTTCGGCCACGGCAATCGAGGCGGCGGCGACCGTGTCGGCCCGGGTGTCGGCCTGGGCCCGGTCGAGGAATTCACCGGCACGTTCCAACAGGGCTTCGGCGGCATGCAGGCGGATGCTCAGTTGGCCGAAACTCTTGAGGGTGTGCGGGTCTTCGGTGGCGACGTCGCTGGTGGCGTCGATCCAGGGGCGGGTTTTATTGCGGACAAAATGCAGGGCGTCTTCGTAGGCGGCGCGGGCGATGCCGGTGTCGATAGCGGCGTGAAGGATCTGCGCCAGCGGCCCTACCGGTGTGGGACGTTCGAAGGCGCTCTGGAAGGGCACGATGTCGGTGGCGGCGACATAAACGTCTTCGAACACCACCGAACCGCTGCCCGTGGTGCGCTGGCCAAAACCGCTCCAGTCGTCGATCACCGTCAGGCCTTGGCTGCTGCGAGGCACGAACGCCAGTTGTTGCACACCGTTTTCGTCCACCACTGACGTGGGGATGCGCTGGGCGTAGATCGCGCCCGTGGCGTAGAACTTGCGACCGTTGATGCGATAGCCCTCGCCGTCGCGGCGCAGTTGGGTGATGCGATCATGGGCAGTCTTGGTGCCAAGTTCGGCCAGGGCGTTACCAAAGCGCTGGCCGGCGAGCACTTCGGCGTAGAGGCGTTGTTTTTGCGCTTCAGTGCCATTTACCCGTAGCACTTCCAGGGCATAGAAATGATTTTGCGGAATCTGCCCCAGCGAGCTGTCGGCCTGGGAAATCAGCGCAATGACTTTGGCCAGGGTGACGTTGGACACACCGGCACCGCCATAGGCCGTGGGCACGCTGATACCCCACAGGCCCGAGCGGGAGAAAGCCTCCAGTTCCGGGTACGGCAAACGGCGCTCGCGGTCGCGCAGGGCGCTGTCGCGCTTGAAGTCATCGGCCAGGTCGCTGGCCACGATCAGGGCTTGTTCATCGCTGGTGATCACCGCGACGTGTTGAGAAAGCGTCATGTGCTGCTCCAGAGGTCGGGTCGTCAGATCCAGGAATGGCGGGCCGGCAAGGTGCCGTTCAGGTGGTAGGCGCCTACCGCGTGATACTTCCAGCGCACCGGGTCGTGCAGGGTGTGGACCCGTGCGTTGCGCCAGTGGCGATCGAGGTTGAATTCGGCGAGGGTGGCGCGGCTGCCGGCCAGTTCGAAGAGTTTTTCGCTGGCGTGCAGGGCGATTTCGGTGGTGAGCACTTTGGCCTCGGCCACGGCAATCGAGGCGCGGGCGGCAGATTGCGCCGTGATGGGGGCGGCACTGACCTGGTCCAGCACCTGTCCGGCCTTGCGCAGCAAGGCTTCGGCGGCGTGCAGTTCGATTTTCAGTTTGCCAATGTCGGCGATCACGTAGAGGTCGTCACTGGCTCGGTCGACCTTGGCGTCGATCCAGGGCCGGGCCCGTTCACGCACAAAAGCGATGGCATCATCGATGGCGCCACGGGCGATACCCGCATCGATGGCGGCCTGGATCAGTTGGGAAATCGCACCTTGCACGCCGGGTGTTTCGTTGATGCGCCAGTTATCCAGGACCAACTCGGTATCCACCCGCACATTGTTCAGCAGCACGGTGCCGCTGGCGGTGGTGCGCTGGCCGAATCCTGACCAGTCGTCGACGATCCGCAGGCCCGGGGTGCCGCGCCGCACGAATGCCAGCACCTGGCGGCCCTCGTCATTCAACGCCTTGACCGCGACCCAATGGGCAAACAGCGCGCCGGTGGAATAGAACTTCTGACCAGTGATGACAAACCCGTCACCGTCAGTGGTGATCCGAGCCTTGAGCTCAAGGGTATTGCGAGTACCGCGTTCCGGCCCGGCGTTGCCGATGCGCCAGCCTTCGAGCACGCTCTGCAGGAGGATTTTTTTCTGCCGTTCGGTGCCGGTGCCGAGAATCAGCTGGAGCACGCCGAACTGGTTCTGCGGGATCTGCCCAAGGGCCGGGTCAGCGGCGGAAATGATCGCGAACACGTCGGCCAGGGTGACGAACGAAACCTGCGGACCGCCGTATGCCCGGGGAATGGCAATGCTGCCCAGTCCGCTGCGGGTGAACTGCTCGACTTCTGCCCAGGGCAGCTTGCGTTGCTGGTCACGACGCGCGGCCTGCTGGCGGGCGACCTGCGCCAGTTCATGGGCAGCTTTGATGGCCTCGGCATCGTTGCGCAACACCTGTGCGGGCAACAACAGTGGTGCGATGTCCAGGTCGCTCTGGACTTTTGCTTGCGCCAGATCCGACATTACAGCCACTCCGTGGCTGCAGGCAGTGCCTTGGCGTATTGCACTGGGGTGATTGTGTTCCGTTCCATACCCACCTCACATCTTTTCGGAAAACGCCGCGAGAAATGCGGCGAGTCAAAATCAAGAATGTCCGGTGGTCCGGTATATATACCCTAAGCGTGTATAAATTATTTTTGAACTAACTTTTAGGAATATGTATAGGTTGGATTCAATTGGAAGGAGTCCTCTGTGGCGAGGGAGCTTGCTCCCGCTGGGTTGCGCAGCAACCCTTCTTTTACCCAAGCGGGAGCAAACTCCCTCGCCACCAAAAGCGCTCTGTATCAAGGCGCTCGATGTCGCGGTTCCGCGGCCATGAGGGCCTCTTTCGAGGGCTTCTTCAGATAGGGATTGGCGCAACCGATCTTCAGTGTTCGCGGCGGTGCCCAGAGGGAATTGTTGCCTACACGATCGATGATGCAGTAGGTCACTTCCAGGCGCAGGTCTTCGCCTGCCTCCAGGATGATCTGCGGCGGAACCCAGATATTGATTGGCTGGCCGACCTCGCTGGCGGTGACGGCAGGCAGGTCCATGCGCACATCGCCCCAGCGCAGGGTCACGGCATCGCCGGCGGCCATGTTCAGGTAGGGTTCGATGGTCAGCGGTACGCCGCGCTTGATCTGGTTGGGGTTCACCCCTTGGCGTCGGATGGTACCGGGAATGCGCACGGGCGCCAGGCCCTGGTTTTCATCGCCGCTCAGGGCCGACGGCTGCCCGCCGGGGCAATCGAGCTTCACGTGTACCCGTTGCCTGGCGGATAGCGCCGGCCCACGCCCGACCTGCATCACCCGATAGTGAATGCGCGAGGTGCCATCGACGATGAAACTCTCCGGGACTCGCAGGGTGACGCTGTCTTGCACATCGGCCTGCGACAGCAAGCGCGAGCCGACGTAGCAGTTGTCCCAGAACAGTTCGATCAGGTCACCTGCGTCCATGCCAGGGTAGGGCGCAATGGCAACCTCCAGGTGAGCGGCGTTGGCGATATTGATGCCGGTAGGGTGGGCGTTGGCCAGGGTGGGGGCGGCCAGTTCAGGACTCTTCGACTTACATGTCATGGTGTTCTCCTTGATGCTTGAAAACTAAGTCCGTTTCGGGAAGATCAACGGCGATGACTAATCGCGACATATTTTATGTGTGCAGCCATATAGGCCAGGCTGCGCCTAATCACTGTGCAGAAAATAAATAATGTGCATCGCTTGTTGGTCACTAGATAAAGGCTCCATAGTTTCAGTGTCAATAGAGGCACTTGCTTAATAATTCATTATGAAAGGCTTCAGAAATATCCTACGCCCCCATGTTAATAATGCGCGGCATCACAAGCCCTTTTCCGAGGCTCGCAGGTTTCTGGAAAATGCTCGAAAGAGCGTCTTGAGACTAAAAAGGAGGAGTGCTTGGGCTGAGCGTAAGTGTTACGAGAGGTAGATCCATGCCGTGCATAAAACGGTCGAGGATGTTGAGTAGGGCGCAAGTTGCAAGTTGTTTCTTTATGGCAAAGTTATGGCGCTAGTATCTTGAAGAGTGTTGCAACTGCCTCACTTCCATCCCTGGAAGTGATGACACTGCCGATAACTTACTGAGCGCCGTGACCGGCGGAGAGGAACTTGCTGAGGAACTGTCGCGTGCGTTCTTCCTTGGGGGCTGCAAACAAGGCCTTGGCTTCGCCTTGTTCGACGATCACGCCTTTGTCGAAAAACACCACGCGGTTGGCCACGTCCCGGGCGAAGCCCATTTCGTGGGTCACGATGACCATGGTGCGTTTTTCTTCGGCCAAGTCGCGAATGGTTGCCAGCACCTCGCCCACCAGTTCCGGATCCAGGGCCGAGGTCGGCTCATCGAACAGGATCACCGCCGGCTCCATCGCCAACGCCCGGGCAATCGCCACGCGCTGTTGCTGGCCGCCGGAAAGGCGCCGTGGGTAGGCGTCCTCCTTGCCGGCCAGCCCGACCTTGGCCAACAGCTTGCGCCCCAGGGCTTCGGCTTCGGTGCGAGGAATTTTCTTCACCACCTGCGGGCCTTCAGTGACATTTTCCAATGCGGTGCGATGGGGAAACAGGTTGAAGTTCTGGAACACGAAGCCCACCTGCTGGCGCAAACGGCGCACCAGGCCCTGTTGCTGGTTTAGCGGGCGACTGCCATCGATTTCGATGTCGCCGACCTTGATCCGGCCACTGCTGGGTTCTTCGAGGAAGTTCAGGCAGCGCAGGAAGGTGGTCTTGCCCGAGCCACTGGGGCCGATGATCGCAACCACTTCGCCTTCTTCGATCTTCAAGTCGATGCCGTTGAGCACCACCTGACCCTTGAACTGCTTTGTCAGTTTTTCCACGACAATCATGGGTCAGGACTCCTGGTCATGCCGATTGACCCGTGCTTCCAGGACGTTCTGCAGGTGCGAGAGCACGGTAGCAAGAACCCAATAGATCAGCGCGGCGGCAAGGTACATGGTGAAGATTTCGAAGGTTCGCGCGGTGATCAACTGCGCCTGGCGGAACAGCTCCGGTACCTGGATGGTCGCCGCCAGCGCAGTGTCCTTGACCAGGGAAATGAAGCTGTTGCCCAACGGTGGCAGCGCCGTGCGTGCCGCTTGCGGCAGGATGGCCCGGCGCAGGGTCTGGGCGCGGGTCATGCCGATACTCGCCGCCGCTTCCCACTGGCCGCGCTCGATGGAACCGATGGCGGCCCGCAGGATTTCACACGCATAGGCAGCCATGTTCAGCGAGAAACCGATCAGGGCCGCGGGCAGCGGATCCAGCTCGATGCCCAGTTGCGGCAACCCGTAATAGATCACGAACAACTGCACCAGCAACGGCGTACCGCGAAAGAACGACACGTAGATGCGGGCGATCCAGTTCACCAGCTTGAAGCGCGACAGGCGCATCAGCGCCAGGCCGAACCCCAGCAGCAAGCCGAAGAACATACCGCCCAGGCTGAGGAAGACCGTGTAATACGCGCCCTTGAGCAGGAAGGGCGCGGAGTCCAGTGCGAGTTGAAGAGCTGCTTCCATTATTGGGTAACGTCAGCGCTGAAGTATTTTTCCGAAAGTTTTTTCAACGTACCGTCGGCGCGAAGTTTTTCGATGGCCTTGTTCACGGCTGCCAACAGCTCAGGCTCGCCTTTGCGCAGGGCAATACCGGACTCCTGGCGAGAAAAGGCTTCGCTGGTGACGGTGGTGTCCTTGGCTTTCTTGGCGTATTCCAGTGCGGCCAGGCGGTCGATCAGGATGGTGTCGATACGACCGACGCGCAGGTCCTGGAACTTGGTGGGGTCGTCATCGTAGGTTTTGACTTGGGCGCCCGGTACTTCTGCCTTGACCCACTGTTCGTAGTTGGTGCCCAGGCCCACGCCGACTTTTTTACCGTCCAGGTCGGCGGCCTTCTTGATGTTCAACTCGTCGGCTTTCTTGGTCAGTACCAGCGCTTGAATCCCGGAAACGGTGTACGGCTCAGAGAAATCGTACTTTTTCTTACGTTCCTCGGAGATGGTCACCTGGTTGACCACTGCGTCCAGGCGCTTGGATTCCAGGGCCGCGAGAATGCCGGCCCATGGAGTCGTCTGCAGCTTGACCTTCACACCCAGTTCCTTGGCCAGGGCTTCGGAGAACTCCACTTCGAAGCCGGTCAGTTTGCCGCTGTCATCAACGAAACTGAACGGTGGATAAGTGCCTTCCAGGCCGATCTTGATTTCGCCGGCATCCTTGATTTTCTGCAGCTGCTCACCGGCAACCGCTTGCCCCAGCAGCCCGGCGCTCAATGCCAGGCCCAGCGAACCCACCAACAGGTTGCGACGTAATGTGGAAAAATTCATGACAAGCCCCTGTGTTTTCTTATGAAGAGGTTATTTGGCTGAGATAAGGCGTAGCCGCGATCCGAAAAGATTGCCACATCCTGCCTTAAAGCGGTTTGGGCGTCTCGCGGCAAATGCGCCTGCGGCGAGACTATAGGATGGCTTTTATAGATTGGAAAATAATATTAAATCAACTCTATATGCCTATTTTGAATTTTTCCCTGTGGGAGCGAGCTTGCTCGCGATAGCAGTGGATCAGCCCAATTCCAATCAACTGACACACCCTCATCGCGAGCAAGCTCGCTCCCACATTAAGGCTTTTCTATCTTCAGAAGACTGCGTTATAGGCAAACAACGCCGGTGCGCCGCCGGTGTGGAGGAAGATGATCGGGCCTTGGTCGAAACGGTCGCGGCCAATGCCATCGAGCAGGCCGGCCATGGCCTTGCCGGTGTAGACCGGATCGAGCAACAGGCCTTCCAGGCTGGCCAGCAGCTTGACCGCCGCCAGTGTTCCGGCGTTCGGTTCGCCGTAGCGGGGGGCGAAATATTCGTCCCACAGGATCACTTTGAACGCTTCCGGAAGGTCGACTTCGAGCAACGCTGCCGTACGCTCGGCCAGGCCCTGGACCTTCGGAAACTGATCCTCCTCGCTGCGGGAAACGGTGACGCCAATGACCGGTAGTGCCGGCAGGCTTTCGCTCAACGCCAGTGCCAGGCCGCTGTGGGTCCCGGCACTGCCCGAGGCCAGTACCACGGCGGCGAATTCAATCCCGGTGTCCTTGATCTGCTCGGCCAGTTCCAGGCCGGCGCGCACATACCCCAGCGCGCCCAAGGCGTTCGAACCGCCAATCGGCACCAGATAGGGCTTTTTCCCGTTGCTGCGCAGGCGCCCGGCGAGGGCCTGTAGCTGCTCATCGGCGTTGTCCAGGTTGTCCACCAGCTCGACCTTGGCGTCGAACAATTCCAACAGCAGCCGGTTGCCGTTGCCCAGGTAATTGCTGTCTTCGGTGCCGATGGGGTTTTCCAGCAAGGCCACGCAGCCCAGGCCCAGTTTCGCGGCGAGGGCGGCGGTCTGGCGTACATGGTTGGACTGGATCGCCCCGGCGGTGATGAGGGTATCGGCGCCTTGGGCGATGGCATCGGCGGCCAGGTATTCGAGCTTGCGCAGTTTGTTGCCGCCCATGGCCAGGGGCGTCAGGTCGTCACGCTTGATATAGATGTCCCGGCCGAGCCAGGTGGAGAGGCGGTCGAGTTTTTCCAGCGGTGTCGGATGGCCGAGCAGGTCGAGACGGTTAAAGCGAGACAGCTGTTCTTTGATCATGGGTCCGTACTGGTTGTAGGAGATGTCTGGACTATAGGCACGCGGATATTCAGGGGCAACCGGCAATCATTTGTTTGGAAGTAAACCGGCGACGGACAGGGAGTGACACATGATTTATGAACACCCCAAACCCTGTGGGAGCGAGCCTGCTCGCTCCCACAGGGTTTGTGTGGTGTCTGTTGAACACTGAACGAATACACACCAAGCAGCGTCTATCCTCCCACTGGCCTGCGTAGGAAACGCGCCGTTGAGCCCTGCGATTAGTCCTTAGCTGCCTATTCATGTTTAACTTGAACGTTCATTCAAGTTAAACCGTCGGTTTGCTGCCCGCTCACAATAAGGAGGCTTGCTTTTGCCGAGTCCGTTTTCGACCCTCGCTGTTTCTCTGCCCGGGGGCCCTCGCCCATGAGTGCTTCGTCCCTGCCACCCAGCGGCCTGGTCCGCATGAACCCGCCGGTCTTTTACTTCGCCGCGACCTTCATCCTGCTGTTCGGCCTGGTGGTGATTGCCATGCCCGCACAGGCCGGCGCCTGGCTGCTGGCCGCGCAGAACTGGGCGGCCAATACGGTCGGCTGGTACTACATGCTCGCGATGACGCTGTATCTGGTCTTCGTGGTGGTCACCGCCTTGTCCGGCTACGGCAAGATCAAGCTCGGTGCCGACCACGACGAGCCCGAATTCAGTTATCTGTCCTGGGCCGGCATGCTGTTCGCCGCCGGCATCAGCATCACACTGTTTTTCTTCTGCGTGTCCGAGCCGCTGACCCACATGGTGCAGCCGCCCCAGGGCGAGGCTGGTACCGCCGAGGCGGCGCGCCAGGCCATGCAGATCCTGTTCTTGCACTGGGGCCTGCACGGCTGGGGCGTCTTCGCGTTCGTCGGCATGGCCCTGGCGTATTTTGCCTACCGGCACAATTTGCCGCTGGCCCTGCGCTCGGCGTTGTACCCGCTGATTGGCAAGCGCATCAACGGCCCCATCGGCTACGCCGTGGACGGCTTCGGCATTATCGCCACGGTGTTCGGCCTCGGCGCGGACATGGGTTTTGGTGTGTTGCACCTCAATTCGGGGCTCGATTACCTGTTCGGCATCGCCCATACCCAATGGATCCAGGTCGGCCTGATCGTGCTGATGATGGGCGCAGCGATCATCGTCGCCGTGGCCGGTGTCGACAAAGGCGTGCGGGTCATGTCCGACATCAACATGCTGCTGGCCTGCGCCTTGTTGTTGTTCGTGCTGTTCGCCGGGCCCACCCAGCATTTGCTCAATACGTTGATCCAGAACATCGGCGATTACCTCGGCGCCTTGCCGATGAAGAGTTTCGATCTGTACGCCTACGACAAACCCAGCGACTGGCTGGGCGGCTGGACGGTGTTCTACTGGGCCTGGTGGATCGCGTGGTCGCCGTTCGTGGGGCTGTTCATCGCACGGATTTCCCGTGGCCGCACCATCCGCGAATTCGTGTTTGGCGTGCTGCTGATTCCCCTGGGTTTCACCCTGGCGTGGATGTCGATCTTCGGCAACAGCGCCATCGACCAGGTGCTGAACCATGGCATGAGTGCCCTGGGCATGTCCGCCCTGGAAAACCCATCGATGAGCCTTTACTTGCTGCTGGAGACCTACCCCTGGAGCAAGACCGTCATCGCGGTCACGGTGTTCATCAGCTTCGTGTTCTTCGTCACGTCCGCCGACTCGGGCACCGTGGTGCTGTCGACGTTGTCGGCCAAGGGCGGCAACCCCGACGAGGACGGGCCGAAGTGGTTGCGGGTGTTCTGGGGCGCGATGACGGCCTTGGTGACCAGTGCGTTGTTGTTCTCCGGCAGCATCGACGCCTTGAAGTCGGCGGTGGTGCTGACGTCCTTGCCGTTCTCGTTGATTCTGCTGCTGATGATGTGGGGCCTGCACAAGGCGTTCTACCTGGAGTCCCAGAAGCAGATCGCGCAATTGCATTCCCTGGCGCCGGTGTCGGGCTCGCGCCGGGGTACGGGCGGCTGGCGCCAGCGCTTGAGCCAGGCGGTGCATTTTCCGTCCCGTGATGAGGTGTACCGTTTCCTCGACACCACGGTGCGCCCGGCCATTGAAGAAGTGACCGCAGTGTTCGTCGAAAAGGGCCTGACGGTGGTGACCCAGCCCGATCCGGTCAATGACAACGTCAGCCTGGAGATCGGCCACGGCGAGCAGCATCCGTTCATCTACCAGGTGCAGATGCGCGGCTACTTCACGCCGTCCTTCGCCCGCGGCGGCATGGGGTCGAAGGAGCTCAACAACCGTCGTTACTACCGTGCCGAAGTGCACTTGAGCGAAGGCAGCCAGGATTACGACCTGGTGGGCTACACCAAGGAGCAAGTCATCAACGACATCCTCGACCAGTACGAGCGGCACCTGCAGTTCCTGCATTTGGTGCGCTGATCGGCCTGAGCCTCAGACGAGCCCGCCGTTGGCCCGCAGGATCTGCCCGTTCACCCACCCGGCGTCCGGACCCACCAGGAAGGTGATGATGCGGGCGATGTCCTGCGGCTGGCCGAGGCGCTCCAAGGGCGGCATCTTGGCGTAGTGCTGCACCTGTTCTTCGCTCTTGCCGTGCATGAACAGCTCGGTGGCGACGGGGCCGGGGGCCACGGCATTGACCGTGATCTGCCGACCGCGCAGTTCCTTGGCGAACACCTGGGTCAGGGATTCCACTGCGGCCTTGCTGGCGATGTACACCGAGTAGCCGGGCAGGTTCAGGCCCACGGTGCTGCTGGAAAAATTCACGATCCGGCCACCGTCATTCAAACGGGTCGCGGCCTCGCGCAGGGTGTTGAAGGTGCCACGGGTGTTGATGGCGAACGTCTGCTCGAACAGCTCGTCGCTGTGCTGTGCCAGGGGCATGACCTGGAGGATGCCGGCGTTGTTGATCAACACATCGACCTTGCCCAGCTGCGCTTCGGTTTCATCGAACATCCGCCGGACATCGGCGGCAGACGACACGTCCGCCTTGATCGCTATGGCCTGATGGCCAGCCTGACGCAATTGCACCACCAGTTTCGAGGCTTCGGTGGCGCTGTTGGCGTAGTTGATGGCGACGGCGAAACCTTCGCTGGCCAGTTGCTTGGCAATCTCTGCTCCGATGCCGCGAGAGGCGCCGGTCACGATGGCAACTTTCGAATTTTGAACAGTCATGTGAAGGGTTCCTTTGCTGTTGAGGCGTTGTGATTCGTTGGAGCCAGATTCACATGTTTACTCTTGGCGATAAATACACGAGAGTTGCCTTGACTATTCAATATCTTCCAACAATCGGCGGGCAGGATTCAGATGGACCAGGTCAAGGCGATGAGAGTGTTTGTCCGCATATACGAGCGCAGCAGCTTCACCCTGGCCGCTGAAGACTTGAATATGCCCCGGGCCACGCTGACCCATACGCTCAATCAATTCGAAGCCTGGCTGGGTGTTCGTTTGTTGGAGCGCAGCACCCGCAAGGTGCGCCCGACCCTCGACGGCGAAGCCTACTACCCGCGCTGCGTGCAATTGCTGGCTGAACTTGAAGAGGCCGAACTGGCGTTTCGCGGTGTGGCGCCCAAAGGCAAGCTGAGGGTGGACTTGCATGGCACCCAGGCCCGGTACTTCGTGATTCCGGCGTTACCACAGTTCATGGCTCGCTACCCTGAAATAGAGCTGTTCATCAGCGAGGCGGATCGTTTCGTCGACCTGATTGCCGAGGGCGTCGATTGCGTGCTGCGCTCCGGTACGCTGGCGGATTCGTCATTGATCGGCCGACGTGTCGCCAATCTCCGGCAGATCACCTGTGCCAGCCCCGGTTACCTGCGCCAGTACGGCGAGCCGAAGAGCCTCGATGACCTGAAACATCACCGGGCGGTGAATTACGTCTCGCGGACCACCGCCAAACTCTATCCGTTTGAGTTCATGGTCGATGGCGAACTCAAGGAGGTAGCGATCGGGGGGACGTTGTCGGTGTCCGGTGCCGAAATCTACGCCGCCTCGGCCATCGCCGGCATGGGCTTGATCCAATGTCCGCATTACCGAATGGAAGAACCGATCCGGCAGGGGCTGATCCAGGAAGTCCTCACCGCCAACCCGCCGCCCTCCATGCCGGTGTCGGTGCTCTATCCCCACAACCGACACATGTCGCCACGGGTCCGCGTGTTCGTGGATTGGGTGGCGGAGGTGTTTGCGCAGGCGCGATGACCGAGTGGTGAGGGCGGTGCATGGGTTGGAGAGTTGAACTAATATTTTTCTGAGTGTGTATTGTGTGTATCTGGGGTCTTTTTCGCAGCTAGAGTTTTCCGGCAGAGTTGTGAATAAGGCAAAGGTGATGCGAAGTCGGGAAATGATCAGGAAGATCGAAGAGGACGGTTGGTATCTGGTGGCAGTCAAGGGTAGCCATCATCCGTACAAGCATTCCATCAAGGCTGGAAGGGTGACGATCAAGCACCCTGACGCCGATCTGCCCAGAGGCACGATCAATAGCATATTGAAACAGGCGGGCCTGAAATGAAGCCCATGACCGATTACGAAATCCCCGATGGGGATGCATTGTTATCAGACCGGTTGCTGCGGTTGCTGGATCTGAAGGAAGGATTCGTCCACATGAAATTTCCGGTCGTTCTGCACAAGGATGCCGATTCCGACTACGGAGTGACGGTCCCGGATGTACCGGGTTGTTTCTCCGCAGGCAGTACTGTGAGCCAGGCATTCGAAAATGTGAAAGAGGCGCTCTCGTTGCACTATGAAGGCTTGATAGCCGACGGCGAACCGCTGCCGCAGATCCATGAAATCGACGATCATCTCGACGATCCGCAATACGCCGGGGGGATATGGGGGGTGGTTGAGTTTGATGTCACGCCCTATTTCGGAAAGTCAGTGCGGTTCAACGCCACGCTGCCCGAGCAATTGCTTGAGCGCATCGACCAAACCGTGCGACGGGACCAGCGTTATAGCTCGCGTTCGGGTTTTCTGGCGGCGGCGGCCTTGCGCGAACTTTCAGCCTGACCGAGGCGTCTGTGAAATGTTAGCGTCTGTCACCCGCCGTCCGAACAGAGAGCCTTTTCGATGACCTACACCGCTGCGCAAAACCGCTACGAGTCCATTCCTTACCGCCGCGTCGGTCGCAGCGGGCTGGTGCTGCCGGCGTTGTCGCTGGGGTTGTGGCACAACTTTGGCGACAGCACGCCCATCGACACCCAGCGTGCCTTGTTGCGCACGGCATTCGACCTGGGCATCAACCACTTCGACCTGGCCAACAACTACGGCCCGCCCTACGGCAGCGCCGAGATCAATTTCGGCCGGTTGCTGCGCGAAGATTTCCAGCAGTACCGCGATGAGTTGATCATCTCCAGCAAGGCCGGTTGGGACATGTGGCCGGGCCCATACGGCCAGGGCGGTGGCTCGCGCAAATACGTGCTCGCCAGCCTCGACCAGAGCCTGCAACGCCTGGGGCTCGACTATGTGGATATCTTCTATTCCCACCGTTTCGACCCCGACACCCCACTGGAAGAAACCGCCAGCGCACTGGCCACTGCGGTACAGCAGGGCAAGGCGTTGTACATCGGCATTTCCTCGTATTCCGGGGTGAAGACCCGGGAAATGGCAGCGTTGCTCAAAGAGTGGAAAGTCCCGCTGCTGATCCACCAGCCGGCCTACAACCTGCTCAACCGCTGGGTGGAGAAAGACCTGCTGGACGCCACCGACGAACTGGGTACCGGTGTGATCGCTTTTACGCCGCTGGCCCAGGGCCTGTTGACCGACAAATACCTCAAGGGCGTTCCGGCCGATGCGCGGGTGAACCGTCCGGGCGGCGGCTCTTTGCAGGCTTCGCACCTGTCGGAGGAAAACATCGCCCATGTACGCGCCCTCAATGAGATCGCCCAGCGGCGCGGCCAGAGCCTGGCACAAATGGCCCTGGCCTGGACCCTGCGCGATCCCCGGGTCACTTCCGCCCTGATCGGCGCCAGCCGGCCGGAGCAGATCGTCGAGAACGTCGGGGCGTTGAAGAACCTGAGCTTCAGTGCTGAAGAGCTGGCCGAGATCGATCGGTTTGCCCAGGAAGGCGGAATCAATCTTTGGGAAAAGCCTTCGTCGGCGGAGTAACACAAAACCCCTGTGGCGAGGGAGCTTGCTCCCGCTCGACTGCGCAGCAGTCGCAAAAACCTCGCCCCCTGTTTTTTCCTGATGCGCCGTGTTGAATGGATTGGGGCTGCTACGCAGCCCAGCGGGAGCAAGCTCCCTCGCCACAGGTAAGTGGTGCGTTCAGCGAAAAAACGGCACATCCCCCAACACCGTCGCCCGGTGCATCACTCGGCGGGCGGGGCGGTAGTCATCCACGGCAAAGTGCTGGGTGACGCGGTTGTCCCAGAACGCCACGTCGTTGACCTGCCAGCGCCAGCGCAGGGTGAACTCCGGGCGGGTGGAGTGGGCGAAGAGCAGTTTCAGGATCACCTCGCTTTCGGTTTCCGACAGCTCGTTGATCCGTGTCGTGAAGCCTTCATTGACGAACAGCGACCGTCGCCCGCTCTCCGGATGAGTGCGGATCACCGGATGGGACAGCGGTGGGTTTTTTCGCCGTGCCTCTTCCCAGCGCGCCAGGTCTTCGGCGGTGTTGCCAAACCGTTCCAAGGGAAAGGACCGGGTGAAATCATGGGTCGCTGTCAGGCCTTCCAGCAAGCGCTTCAACGGCGCCGACAAGGCTTCATAAGCCGCGATGCCACTGGCCCATAACGTATCGCCGCCAAATGCCGGCAGCAGTTTGGCGCTGAGCACCGCGCCCATGGCCGGCGTCGGGAGAAAGGTCACGTCGGTGTGCCACACGGCGTTGTCGCGCACATCGGTGACGGCGGTGTCGAGCACCAATACTTCGGGCTGCTCCGGTACGTTGGGGTAGATCGGGTGAATGTGCAGGTCGCCAAAATACGCGGCGAAACGCGCTTGTTGCGTTGGGTCGATCGGCTGGTCGCGAAAGAACAACACCTGATGCGTGAGCAGGGCCTGCTCAATGGTCGTGCGATGTTCCTGGCTCAGCGGCTGGCTGATATCGATCCCACTGATCTGAGCGCCGAGGGCAGTGCTCAATGGCGTAATGGTTGGGCGGTTCATCGCAATGTTCTCGGTCTGGGCGCCGAAGGGTCGGCGTGGTCATTGGGTATCAATGGGCCTGGCCGTGCCACGGCACCAGTTTGCGTTGCAGGGCGCGCAGGCCCATTTCCATGGCGAAAGCGATCAGTGCGATCACCAGGATTCCCAGCACCACCACGTCGGTAACCAGGAACTGCGCCGCTGACTGCACCATGAACCCCAGGCCGCTGGTGGCGGCGATCAGTTCGGCGGCCACCAGCGTCGACCAACCCACGCCCAGGCCAATGCGAATGCCGGTGAGGATGTCCGGCAAGGCACTGGGCACGATCACGTGGCGAATCAACTGGGCCCGGGTGGCGCCCAACGATTGCGCAGCGCGTAGCTTGGCCCGGTCGACAGTGCGCACACCGGTGGCGGTGGCGATGGCAATCGGGGCGAAGATCGCCAGGTAGATCAGCAGGACCTTCGACAACTCGCCGATGCCGCACCAGATCACGATCAACGGCAAGTACGCCAACGGCGGAATTGGCCGGTAGAACTCGATCAACGGGTCGAGCACGCCGCGAGCGATGCGGTTGGCGCCAATGGCAATGCCCACCGGCACTGCCGTCAGCACCGCGAACAACAGGCCCAGGCCGATGCGTTCAAGGCTGGCGGCCAGGTGCTGCCAGAGGGTCGAGTCCATGTAGCCGCTGGTCGCCAGCAGCCAACCTTTTTGCAGCACGGCAGACGGCGAGGGCAGGAACAGCGGTTCGATCAGGCCGCTGGCGGTGACGGCCCACCAGACCGCCAGCAGTGCGATCAGGGTCAAGCCGCTGATCCAGCGCGTACTCAGGTGGGGTCTCAAACCGCTGGCCTTGGGCTGGGTCGTCGTGTCACGGACCGTGGCTGGAATTTCGTAGCTGCTCATGCGCGCTCCTGGGGTCGAGTGGCGCTGCGTTGGGAGAACACCTTGGCAAGCACATGCTCGCGGGTTTCGATAAAGCGCGGGTCGGACTTGATCGACCGCGCCGATTCCCCGGCGCCGTAGCGCTGGCCGAAATCCAGGCTTAGACGCTCGACGATCTGCCCCGGATTGGGCGCCAGCAAAATCAAGTCGGTGGCGAGGAAGACCGCTTCTTCAATGTCATGGGTAATCAGGAATACCGGTTTGGCGGTGCGCTGCCAGACTTGCAGCAACAGTTCCTGCATCTGCTCGCGGGTGAAGGCGTCCAGCGCGCCGAACGGTTCGTCCATCAGCAGCACGCGAGGGTCGGCCGCCAATGCCCGGGCCAGGCCGACGCGTTGCTTCTGGCCGCCGGAGAGCTGCCAGACACGGCGGTGCTCGAAACCGGCCAGGTCCACCAGGGCAAGCATTTCCCGGGCGCGAGCCTCGCGTTTTTCCTTGGGGATGCCGGCCAGTTCCAGGCCGAACCCAACGTTTGCCAGCACGTCCTGCCACGGCAGCAGCGCATCGTCCTGGAACACCACGCCGCGTTCGGCGCCCGGGCCCTTGACCGGCCTGCCGTCGAGAGTGATCTGCCCGGCGCTGGGCTCGACGAACCCGGCAATCAGGTTCAACAGCGATGTCTTGCCACTGCCCGACGGACCGAGGGCAACCAGCAATTGCTGGGGCCCCAGGGTCAGTGAAATATCCGCCAGCACAGGTTCCGCCGCGCCGGGGTACTGTGCGCTGATGCGCTCCAGCTGGAGCAAGGCCATTGCGTGTCTCCTTTTTTTCGCTCAACGAGCAATGTATTTGGCACTGACGTAAGGCGCGTAGTCCGGCAGCACGGCGTCGACCTTGCCTTGCTCCTTGAGGAACGCTGCGGTGTCGGTGATGGCTTGGGTGGTCGGTGCGCCGAGGCTCACGACCTGATCGGCCGCCAGGGGAAAGACGTTGCCTTGCAGCAACAGCGGGATATCGCTGGCCTTGGCGCCGGAGAGCTTCACCAGTTTGTCGACATTGGATGCATCGGCCAGCCAGGCTTGTGGGTCCTTGCGGTATTGGGCGTAGGCATCCAGGGTCACTTTGGCGAAGGCTGTGACAATTTCAGGGTGCTTCTGGGCGAAGTCCTTGCGCACAATCCAGGCGTCGAAGGTCGGGGCGCCGAACTTGGCCAGCTCCGCCGAGGTGATCAGGACCTTGCCGTTTTCCTTGGCTACGCCCAGGGCCGGGTCCCAGACGTAGGTGGCGTCGATGTCACCGCGCTTCCAGGCGGCGATGATGGCCGGTGGCGCCAGGTTGAGTACGGTGACTTTCGACGGGTCGATGTTCCAGTGCTTCAACGCGGCGAGCAGGCTGTAGTGCCCGGTGGACACGAATGGCACGGCGATTTTCTTGCCGATCAGGTCTTGTGGGGAATTGATGCCCGAACCGTCACGAACCACCAAGGCTTCGGCGGCACCGATCTGGGTGGCGATGAGGAAGGTTTCCACCGGGACCTTGCGGGTGATGGCCGCCGTCAACGGGCTGGAACCGAGGTAGCCGATCTGCACGTCGCCCGAGGCGATGGCGGTGATGACATCGGCGCCGTTATCGAACTTGCGCCAGTCGATCTTGGCTTGGGTGGCTTTTTCATAGGCGCCATCGGCCTGGGCGACCTTGGCCGGGTCGACGGTGGTCTGGTAGGCGACGGTCAGGTCGGCTGCCTGGACAAAAAAGCTGGTGACGGCCAGGGAGGCGGCCGCGAGAAGGCGAAGGGGGAAACGCAAAGACATGGGAAAGCTCCTCAACAGGCCGCCGGATGTTCGGCGTTGAAGGAGACTAAATGATCTAAGAATTGGAAAATAAATAACTTTTTCGAATGAGCTTATTTTCGAAAAAATCTATTGAAGATGGCTAAGCCCCCCGTGGCGAGGGAGCTTGCTCCCGCTGGGCTGCGCAGCAGGCCCCATTTTTACGACTGCTGCGCAGCCGAGCGGGAGCAAGCTCCCTCGCCACAAGAGCATCCCCGTCAAAGAAGGATGATCAGTTACTGATCGCCAAAATGCTCGCCTGATACGAACCCACGAACACATCGAAATCGCCGACCTCGTTCTGTTCCAGCTCAGCTTGCTGGACCAGCGACTCGCGCGCGGCGTCTTCGAAGGCCGCCTGCTCCTGGGCGGGCAACGGCTCGGCGCGGAAGAACTCGGCGTGGGCCTTGCTTTGGCGCAGGGAGAACTGGGCAAAGCTTTCCTGATGTTCGGCCATGGCGGCCAGCACCTGGGCGGAGGGCGTCAGGGACGGGTCGCGGACTTTCGCCAGTTGTGCGTCCAGCGCCTGGCGGTGGGCATCGCCACCTTGGCTCTGGTCGAGCAGCGAGGCCAACGGTGCGATTTTTTCCAGCAATTCGACGGCCCAGGCCTGCATGTCCACCGCTTGACCCTGGCGCTGCAATTGCAGGCCAGGCTTGCGGCCTTCCTTGACCACGGTCAGGAAGTTGCTCGTGGCGTTGCCGCATTCGTTGTTTTCCAACTGCGGGCTGTCATTGAGGCCGCAATACAGCAGGAACGCATCGAGGAATCGCGACTCGGTGAGGTCGATGCCCATCGGCAGGAACGGGTTGATGTCCAGGCAACGCACTTCGACGTACTGGATACCCCGGGCCATCAAGGCCTGGATCGGCCGCTCGCCGGTGTAGGTCACGCGTTTGGGGCGGATGTTGGAGTAGTACTCGTTTTCGATCTGCAGGATGTTGGTATTGAGCTGCACCCACTCGCCGTTCTGGTGAGTGCCGACTTCGACGTACGGCGCATAAGGCGTCGCCACCGCTTTGCGCAGGCTGTCGGTGTAGCTGGGCAGGTCGTTGTAGCAAGGCGTGAGGCCGGCCTGGGCGTTGCTCTGGTAACCCAGGTCGCTCATGCGCAGGCTGGTGGCGTAGGGCAGGTACAGGGTGTCTGGGTCCAGTTGCTCCAACTGGTGCGGGCGACCCCGCAGGAAACCGGCGTCCAGGGCCGGCGAGGCACCGAACAGGTACATCAGCAACCAGCTGTAGCGGCGGAAATTGCGGATCAGCGCGATGTAGGCCGACGACTGGAAATCACGGTCGCTGGCCTCGACGCCTTCGGCCTGCCGGAGCAGGGGCCAGAGCTTTTCAGGCAGAGAAAAGTTGTAGTGGATCCCGGCAATGCATTGCATGGTCTTGCCGTAGCGCAGGGCCAGGCCCTTGCGATAGACGTACTTGAGACGACCGATGTTCGAGGTGCCGTAATACGCGATCGGGATATTCTCTTCCGCCGGCAGTGGGCACGGCATCGAAGGGCTCCACAGGTACTCGTCGCCGAGCTTGCTGTAGGCAAACCGATGGATCTTGTCGAGGCTGCGCAGGGTATCGGCGGGTTTGGTCAGGGCTGGCGTGATGAACTCCAGCAGCGACTCGGAATAGTCGGTAGTGATCTGTTCGTTGGTCAACGCCGAGCCCAGGGCCTTGGGATGCGGGGTCTGCGCCAAATGCCCATCGCCAGTGACGCGCAGGCATTCGCGCTCGATGCCGTGCAGGCACTGTTCGAGCAGGGAGAGGTTGGCGCGCTCGCCGAGCAGGGCCAGGCGGCGGTTTAAAAGGTCGCTCAAGTTGAATTCCTTCACGCGTCAGTCGCCCCAATATGGGGGTGGGCAAGACGGTCTACAAGGGTGAAGTTGAAACTGGCGTTTTCGCCTGGTTTTCGTGCCAAAAGCTAGCCACCGCAACCCCACTGTGGGAGCGAGCTTGCTCGCGATGGCGGTGGATCAGCAACGTTGATCTTGACTGACCCTGCGCTATCGCGAGCAAGCTCGCTCCCACAGGAAAGCCCGACACCGCATTTCGTGGCGTCGAAATTAACTCAAATCGATGACCGGGAGCTATAGGACAGCGAACGTGCCTTGCGCTTTTGCGACCAGTTTGTCGCCTTGCATCACCTCGGCTTCGACCACCAGCGTGCGCCGGCCGGGGTGGATGACCCGGGCGGTGCACAACACATCGCCGTCGGACACGGCGCGGATGTAGTTGATCTTGCATTCGATGGTCGCGCTCTGCTGGTCAAAGCCATGGACACTGGAACAGGCCAGCCCCATGGCGATGTCCACCAGGCTGAACAGCGCGCCGCCGTGCAGCTTGCCGCCGCGATTGCGCAGCGGCGGCTCAAGGCTCAGGGCGACTTGCGCCACCCCGTCCCCAAGGCTGTGCAGACGGCAGCCGAGCAGCTTGAAAAACGCGCTCTCCACCAAGCCGGCTGGCACGTCCATCAGCGTTTCTTCAACTGCTTGGCGTTGGCGAACAACGAGGCCATGGCGTTATTCGCCGGGGCCGCAGCCGTGGTTTCCTTGCGCGGCGCGGTGTTTTGCGTCTGGCGTGGTGTCGAGCCAGGACGCGCACCACGGGCACCGTCGACTTTCTCGCCCGGCGTGTCGCTCATGCGCATCGACAGGCCAACGCGTTTGCGCGGGATGTCGACTTCCATCACCTTCACTTTCACCACATCACCGGCCTTCACCGCTTCGCGCGGGTCCTTGATGAACTTCTCCGACAGCGCCGAGATGTGTACCAAGCCGTCCTGGTGCACGCCGATGTCGACGAAGGCACCAAAGTTGGTGACGTTGGTTACCACGCCTTCGAGGATCATGCCCGGTTGCAGATCCTTGAGGTCTTCGACGCCGTCCTGGAACTCGGCGGTCTTGAACTCGGGGCGCGGGTCGCGGCCCGGTTTTTCCAGTTCCTGGAGGATGTCGGTGACAGTGGGCAGGCCGAAGGTTTCGTCGGTGAATTTCTTCGGGTCCAGGCGCTTGAGGAACGCGGCGTCGCCGATCAGCGAACGGATGTCGCGGTCGGTCTGGGCGGCGATGCGTTGTACCAGCGGGTAGGCTTCAGGGTGGACAGCGGAGGAGTCCAGCGGGTTATCGCCGTTCATCACCCGCAGGAAGCCGGCGGCCTGTTCGAAGGTCTTTTCACCCAGGCGCGGCACTTTCTTCAACGCGGCGCGGGTCTTGAACGCGCCGTGTTCGTCACGGTGGGTGACGATGTTCTGCGCCAGCGTGGCGTTCAGGCCGGAGATCCGCGCCAGCAGCGCCACCGAAGCGGTGTTCACGTCCACGCCCACGGCGTTCACGCAATCTTCCACCACCGCATCCAGGCCGCGCGCCAGTTTCAGTTGAGAAACGTCGTGCTGGTACTGGCCGACACCGATGGATTTGGGGTCGATCTTTACCAACTCCGCCAATGGGTCTTGCAGGCGACGGGCGATGGACACCGCGCCACGGATCGACACGTCCAGGTCCGGGAACTCCTTGGAGGCCAGTTCCGACGCCGAATAAACCGAAGCGCCGGCTTCGGAAACCATCACCTTGGTCATTTTCATGGCCGGGTATTTCTTGATCAGCTCGGCGGCCAGCTTGTCGGTCTCGCGGCTGGCGGTGCCGTTGCCAATGGCGATCAGGTCCACCGAATGCTTGGCACACAGGGCGGCGAGCACGGCGAGGGTCTGGTCCCATTTGTTGTGCGGCACGTGCGGATAGACCGTGGCGTGGTCCAGCAGCTTGCCGGTGGAGTCCACCACCGCGACCTTGCAGCCGGTGCGCAGGCCCGGGTCCAGGCCCAGGGTGGCGCGGGGGCCGGCCGGTGCGGCCAGCAGCAGGTCATGCAGGTTGTGGGCGAACACGTTGATCGCCTCGGTCTCGGCGTTATCGCGCAACTCGCCCAGCAGGTCGGTTTCCAGGTGGGTGTAGAGCTTGACCTTCCAAGTCCAGCGCACCACTTCGGCCAGCCATTTGTCGGCGGCGCGGTTCTGGTTCTGGATGCCGAATTGCTGGCCGATCATGCCTTCGCACGGATGCATGGTGCCTGGCAGTTCATCGCCGACCTTCAGTGCGGAGCTGAGGATGCCTTCGTTGCGACCCCGGAAAATCGCCAGGGCGCGGTGGGACGGCATGCTCTTGAGCGGTTCGTCGTGTTCGAAGTAGTCGCGGAACTTCGCGCCTTCCTCTTCCTTGCCGGCGATCACCCGGGCGCTGAGGGTGGCTTCCTGCTTGAGGTAGTTACGCAGTTTTTCCAACAGGTTGGCGTCTTCGGCGAAACGCTCCATGAGAATGTACTTGGCGCCTTCCAGCGCCGCTTTCACGTCCGCCACGCCTTTTTCGGCATCGACGAAGCGCGCGGCTTCGGTTTCCGGGGCCAGGGTCGGGTCGTTGAACAGGCCGTCGGCCAGCTCGCCGAGGCCGGCTTCCAGGGCGATCTGGCCCTTGGTGCGGCGCTTTTGCTTGTAGGGCAGGTACAAGTCTTCGAGACGAGTCTTGGTGTCGGCCAGCTTGATGTCGCGCTCGAGTTGCGGGGTCAGCTTGCCCTGCTCCTGGATGCTGGCCAGGATACTGATGCGCCGTTCGTCGAGTTCTCGCAGGTAGCGCAGGCGTTCTTCCAGATGCCGCAATTGAGTGTCATCGAGGCTGCCGGTCACTTCTTTCCGGTAACGGGCGATGAAAGGCACCGTGGAGCCTTCATCGAGTAGCGCGACGGCCGCTTCGACCTGTTGTGGGCGTACACCGAGTTCCTCGGCGATGCGGCTGTTGATGCTGTCCATAAAACCACCTGACAAATTGTGAAATCAGGCTCGCCACCGCAGAAGCAGGGCTCGGCGAGACTGGTTGAGCGGCCTGGCATGCGCCGCTGCCTGGGTCAAAAGGCTGCCTGTTGACCCGCGAAATTCAAAAAGTTGCCTTGCCAAGGCTGAAAAAATGGCACGCCGGGTCACGATCCGACATTCCCTGGCACAAAAGGCCGCGCATTATAACCAGCGTTCTGTCCTGAGGGGGGGACATGGTCTGTAGGCTTGATACCCGGATTTGTGGTGATAGAGGAAAAATCTGCTAACAATGCACACGGTGCGTATAACGGCAGCTAGGCCATAATGCGCGCCGAGATCAAAGGAGCTTCCTATGAGCAGCACTGCACAAACTGCTGAAGGCGAAAAAATTCTTATTGTTGACGACGATCCGGGGCTGAGCAGCTTGCTGGAACGCTTTTTCGTCAGCAAGGGCTACCGCGCCCGCACCGTACCGAATACCGAGCAAATGGATCGGTTGCTGGCCCGTGAAGTGTTCAACCTGGTCGTACTCGACCTGATGCTGCCCGGTGAAGACGGCCTGACCGCCTGCCGCCGCTTGCGCGGCGCCAACAACCAGATCCCGATCATCATGCTCACCGCCAAGGGCGACGAGCTTAGCCGTATCAAGGGCCTTGAACTGGGCGCCGACGATTACCTGGCCAAGCCGTTCAACCCCGACGAGCTGATGGCCCGCGTCAAGGCGGTGCTGCGTCGCCAGTCGGCGCCGGTGCCTGGCGCGCCGGGCAGCGAAGACGAAAGCGTGACTTTCGGCGACTACGAACTGTCCCTGGCCACCCGTGAGCTCAAGCGCGGCGATGAGGTCCACATGCTCACCACCGGCGAGTTCGCCGTGCTCAAGGCCCTGGTGATGAACGCCCGCCAGCCGCTGACCCGCGACAAACTGATGAACCTGGCCCGTGGTCGTGAATGGGATGCGCTGGAGCGCTCCATTGACGTGCAGATTTCCCGTCTGCGCCGGATGATCGAACCCGATCCTTCCAAGCCGCGGTACATCCAGACCGTCTGGGGCGTGGGTTACGTGTTCGTACCGGATGGCGCCGCCAGCAAGTGATCGGCGATTTGTAGGAGCGGGTGGCCTGGCCGGTTGAAATGTCTTCTTCCAGGCGACTCGCGGTCTGTCATTGTGCGAGCATCGCTCGCTCCTGCAAGTGTGTAGCGGTTATTCATGAAAACCCCCGTTTGGTTCCCCCAGAGTTTCTTCTCCCGCACCCTCTGGCTGGTGCTGATCGTCGTGCTCTTCTCCAAGGCGCTGACGCTGGTGTACCTGCTGATGAACGAAGACGTTCTCGTGGACCGGCAGTACAGCCACGGTGTTGCCTTGACCCTGCGGGCCTATTGGGCGGCGGACGAAACCAACCGGGCGAAAATTGCCGAGGCGGCGACACTGATCCGCGTCGTCGGTGCCGGCGTGCCGGAGGGCGAGCAGCATTGGCCCTACAGCGAGATCTATCAACGCCAGATGCAGGCCGAACTGGGCGCCGATACCGAGGTGCGATTGCGCATGCATTCGCCGCCAGCGCTGTGGGTGCGGGCCCCGAGCCTGGGGGATGGCTGGCTGAAAGTGCCGTTGTACCCGCATCCGCTGCGTGGCCAGAAAATCTGGAACGTGCTCGGCTGGTTCCTGGCCATCGGCCTGCTGTCGACGGCATCGGCGTGGATCTTCGTCAGCCAGCTCAATCAACCGTTGAAACGCCTGGTCTACGCCGCCCGCCAACTAGGCCAGGGGCGTAGCGTGCGGCTGCCCATCAGCGATACGCCCAGCGAGATGACCGAGGTCTACCGCGCCTTCAACCAGATGGCCGAGGATGTCGAACAGGCCGGGCGCGAGCGTGAGTTGATGCTCGCGGGTGTCTCCCATGACTTGCGTACGCCGCTGACCCGGTTGCGCTTGTCACTGGAGTTGATGGGCGAGCACACCGACTTGACTGACGAGATGGTCCGCGACATCGAGGACATGGACGCGATTCTCGACCAGTTCCTGGCGTTCATTCGCGACGGTCGTGACGAGTCTGTGGAAGAAGTGGACCTCAGTGAATTGGTGCGGGAGGTGGCTGCGCCCTATAACCAGAATGACGAAAAAGTGCACCTGCGCCTGGAGCCGATCCAGCCTTTCCCCCTGCGCCGGGTGTCGATGAAGCGCTTGTTGAACAACCTGATTGGCAATGCGCTGAACCACGCTGGCACCGGCGTCGAGGTCGCGGCCTATGTCTCCGGTGACACCAGCGCGCCTTACGTGGTGCTGAGCGTCATGGACCGAGGTGCCGGCATCGATCCCTCTGAGCTGGAAGCCATTTTCAACCCGTTCACTCGCGGCGATCGCGCCCGGGGCGGGAAGGGCACGGGGCTGGGCCTGGCCATCGTCAAGCGCATCGCCTCGATGCACGGCGGCAACGTCGAGTTGCGCAATCGCGCCGGTGGTGGGCTGGAGGCTCGGGTGCGGTTGCCGTTGGGGCTGATGCTGCCAAGGGATGCGGTATAGGGGCAGCTGCAAGTCGCGAGCTTCAAGCTGCAAGTTGAACCGGCTTGGCTTAAAGCTTGAAGCTGCTCTTCTAGCCCTTTCCTTTGGTCCGGGTCATGTTCGGCCCGCCATTCTTTTCCAGGTGTTCGATGATGATCCCTGCCACGTTCTTGCTTGTAGTGGTCTCGATTCCTTCCAGGCCTGGCGAGGAGTTGACCTCCATCACCAGCGGCCCGTGATTGGAGCGCAGGATGTCCACGCCGGCCACGGCCAGGCCCATGACTTTCGCGGCCCGCAGGGCGGTCATGCGTTCTTCCGGGGTAATCTTGATCAGGCTGGCACTGCCGCCGCGATGCAGGTTGGAGCGGAACTCTCCGGGTTTGGCCTGGCGTTTCATCGAGGCAATCACTTTATCGCCGACGACGAAGCAGCGAATGTCGGCGCCACCGGCTTCCTTGATGTATTCCTGGACCATGATGTTCTGCTTCAGGCCCATGAATGCCTCGATCACCGACTCCGCCGCGGTCGCGGTTTCACACAGGACCACGCCGATGCCTTGGGTGCCTTCCAGCACCTTGATCACCAGTGGTGCGCCGTTGACCATCGCGATCAGGTCGGGAATGTCGTCGGGGGAGTGGGCAAAACCGGTGACCGGCAGGCCGATCCCGCGTCGTGACAGCAGTTGCAGCGAGCGCAGCTTGTCCCGGGAGCGGGCGATGGCCACCGACTCGTTGAGGGGAAACACCCCCATCATTTCGAACTGGCGCAACACGGCGCAGCCATAGAACGTCACCGATGCGCCGATGCGCGGGATCACCGCGTCGAACCCTTCCAGCGGCTTGCCACGGTAGTGGATCTGAGGCTTGTGGCTGGCGATGTTCATGTAGGCGCGCAGGGTGTCGATCACCACCATTTCATGGCCTCGTTCGGTCCCGGCTTCAACCAGACGACGAGTGGAATACAGACGCGGATTACGCGACAGCACAGCGATCTTCATGCAACACCTGTGGCAGAGGTAGTGGACACCGGGAATGCCGGCTTGTCTTGAACGTATTTGATACCCGGATTGACCACCAGTTGGCCGTCGATCAAGGCTTTGGAACCCAGTAACAGGCGGTATCGCATGGACTTGCGGCAGGCGAGGGTGAACTCGACCCGCCAGATCCGATCACCCAGTGCCAACGTGGTGCTGATCACGTAGCGGACCTGAGCGTGGCCGTTGGAGCTTTTTATTGTCTTGCGGGCCACCAGCGGGGCTTCGCAGCGGCGATGGCGCAATTGCACGACCGTACCGAGGTGGGCAGTGAAGCGCACCCACTTTTCGCCATCGCGCTCGAATGGCTCGATGTCTGTGGCATGCAGGCTGGAGGTGCTGGCGCCGGTGTCGATTTTTGCCCGCAGGCCCACGACTCCCAGATCCGGGAGCGCCACCCACTCGCGCAGACCGACAACGGTCAAATGGTCAAAAGTCTTCAATAAAAAAACCTGCGATCAGTACATCGGATCGTGGACTCCGCGAATCGCGGTATTCACGCAGAATAATCACAAAATGGCGACAGTTATCTACGCGCTTGTTTGTGCTTGTAACCGATTTCTAGCCAAGCCATGCATGTGGAGGCGATTTGGCGGACATTCTATCCGTCGGCCCGGATTCGTGCGCTCGACAAAAACGGTAGTACAGTTCCGGCAATTGGCAGAAAAGAGGAATGGCAGTGGCACAAAAAAAGGAAGAGGACGACAAGGTCCGTCTCGATAAATGGTTGTGGGCGGCGCGATTCTACAAGACGCGGGCCCTGGCCAAGACCGCCATCGAGAGCGGCAAGGTTCATCACCGCGGAGAACGTTGCAAGCCGGGCAAGGAGCCACGCGTTGGCGATGAATTTGTCATTCGCACCGGCTTCGATGAAAAGACCGTGGTGGTCGAAGCTTTGTCGATCGTGCGTCGCGGCGCACCTGAAGCGCAGGCGCTGTATCGTGAGACCGAAGCCAGCATCGCCAAGCGCGAAGCCGCCGCCGCGCAACGCAAGGCCGGCGCCCTGGGGGTCAGCACCGATGGCAAGCCGAGCAAGAAGCAGCGCCGGGACCTGTTCAAATTTCATGGCAGCAATAACGAATAAAGGCTGGCGCAAGGCCCGTGGCGAGGGAGCTTGCTCCCGCTGGGCTGCGTAGCGGCCCCGAAATCTGACGGTCGCTGCGCAACCGAGCGGGAGCAAGCTCCCTCGCCACAATGACAATTCGGATTGAGTCATCGGTCTCTTCCCGTCAGGCAAACCCAAGCCTTGCTTGGAACCCACCGGCAATGCCCATAAAATGCCCGCCATCATTTGTCATCACCTCAGATACCAGACCCTATGACTGATTTACCGGATACCGACTACACCCAACGTTTCATCTTCGATGACAGCGACGCCCGTGGCGAGCTGGTGGCGTTGGAGCGTAGCTACGCCGAAGTCCTCGCCAAGCACCCCTATCCGGAGCCGGTCGCACAACTGCTCGGCGAGCTGATGGCGGCTGCGGCGTTGCTGGTGGGCACCTTGAAGTTCGATGGCTTGCTGATTCTCCAGGCGCGTTCCGAAGGTCCGGTCCCGCTGCTGATGATCGAGTGCTCCAGCGAGCGCGAGATCCGCGGCCTGGCCCGTTATCACGCCGAGCAGATCGCGCCCGACGCGACCCTGGCCGACATGATGCCCAACGGCGTACTGGCCCTGACGGTGGACCCTACCCATGGCAAGCGCTACCAGGGCATCGTCGATCTCGATGGCGTGACCCTGGCTGAATGCTTCACCAACTACTTCGTCATGTCCCAGCAGACCAATACCCGCTTCTGGCTCTACGCCGACGGGCGGCGTGCCCGCGGTCTGCTGTTGCAACAACTGCCTGCCGATCGCCTGCGTGACCCGGAAGAGCGCGACGCCAGTTGGCAGCACGTTACCGCTCTGGCCAGCACCCTGAGCGCCGATGAGCTGTTGAGCCTGGACAACGAAACCGTGCTGCATCGCCTCTATCACGAGGAGCAGGTACGCTTGTTCGACGGACAGCCGTTGCGCTTCCAATGCAGCTGCTCTCGTGAACGTTCTGCCAATGCGCTGGTCAGTCTGGGTCTGGAAGATGCGCAGCAACTGGTGATCGAGCATGGCGGTGCCATCGAGATCGATTGCCAGTTTTGCAACGAGCGCTACCTGTTCGACGCGGCGGACATTGCGCAATTGTTCGCCGGTGCGGGTGTCGACACACCGTCAGATACTCGTCACTAAAACGGTTCAGCGCAGGTAAATCTCCTGGCAAACGCCGGATTTACGCCGTACTGACGGGAGGGCCCTACTCTTTTTGGGGTTTTCTGGCATAATCCGGCCCACTTTTTTCGGGTAGTAGTGCGCGACTTCCTACTACAAAACGTTTGGAGCACTCGGCCATGGGCCGACGGGGAATCTCATGACGCAAGCCAATAACGCCGTGTACACCGATCTGAGTGTCGATGATCTGGTCAAAGAAGCCCTGAATCGCGGTGAAGGCGAGCTTGCCGATACTGGCGCGCTGGTTGTTCGTACCGGTCATCGTACCGGTCGCTCGCCAGTCGACCGTTTCATCGTGGAAGAGCCAACCACCCAGGACGCCATCGCCTGGGGCCCGATCAACCGCAAGTTCCCGGCCGACAAGTTCGATGCCTTGTGGAACCGCGTTGAAGCCTACCTGGGCGAGCGCGAGCGTTTTGTCTCCCATGTGCATGTAGGTTCCGATCCTGCGCACTACCTGCCGGTCAAAATGACCACCGAGACGGCCTGGCACAACCTGTTCGGTCGCTGCCTGTTCATCAACCCCGAGCAGTACAACGCCGGCGGCAAGGATGAGTGGCAGATCCTCAACGCGCCGAACTTCGTCTGCGAGCCTGAGCGCGACGGCACCAACTCCGACGGTACCGTGATCATCAATTTCGCGGCCAAGAAAGTGCTGATCGCCGGCATGCGTTACGCCGGTGAGATGAAAAAAGCCCTGTTCTCCGTGCAGAACTTCCTGCTGCCAGCGGTCGATGTGCTGCCGATGCACTGCGCTGCCAACATGGGCGAAGAGGGCGACGTGACCCTGTTCTTCGGTCTGTCGGGCACTGGCAAGACCACCCTGTCTGCCGATGAAAGCCGTTACCTGATCGGCGACGACGAGCACGGCTGGGGCGTGGGCGTGGTCTTCAACATCGAAGGCGGTTGCTACGCCAAGTGCATCGACCTGTCCGAGAAGAACGAGCCGGTTATCTGGAAAGCCATCCAGCACGGCGCCGTGCTGGAAAACGTCGTCCTGGACCCAGTCACCAAGAAAGCCGACTACGCCGACGACAGCCTGACCCAGAACAGCCGCGCCGCCTACCCGCGTGAGCTGATCGAAAAACGCGCACCGAAAAACCTCGGTGGCGAGCCCAACGCCGTGATCTTCCTGACCTGCGACCTGACCGGCGTACTGCCGCCAGTGTCGATCCTCAGCGAAGAACAAGCCGCCTACCACTTCCTGTCCGGCTACACCGCGCTGGTGGGCTCGACCGAAATGGGTTCGGGCAGTGGCATCAAATCGACCTTCTCCACCTGCTTCGGCGCCCCGTTCTTCCCGCGTCCGGCCGGTGAGTACGCTGAGCTGCTGATCAAGCGTATCCGCGGCTTCGGCTCCAAGGTCTATCTGGTCAACACTGGCTGGACTGGCGGCGGCTATGGCGTCGGCAAGCGCTTCAACATCCCGACCACCCGTGCGGTGATCGCGGCGATCCAGAGCGGCGCGCTGATCGGTGCTGAAACCGAACACCTGGACATCATCAACCTGGACGTGCCGCTGGCTGTTCCGGGCGTCGAGACTGGCCTGTTGAACCCACGCAACACCTGGGCCGACAAAGCTGCCTACGACGAAGCGGCCAAGGCGCTGGCCGGGTTGTTCACCGAGAACTTCAAGAAGTTCGACGTGAGCGACGCGATCAAGGCTGCTGGTCCGCAGCTGTAAGGCTCGGTTAGCAGATGAAAAAGCCGCCCTCTTCAGGGCGGCTTTTTTGTGGGCGGCTTGTCTTACCAGCTAGGCGTTTTCCACTTCCTGCGTATCCCATCGTTGTGCCTTGATGGCCTTGTAGAGCATGCCGATGGTCAACGGCATCTTATTGCCACGGCCCTTGGCCCTGCGCTTTTGAAACACATCAAAGCCTTCCGGCTGGAAGTAGCGGTAAGCGTCATAGTCGACGAGATCGATGGCGAACCGCTCCTCCAAGGCTTCTATCAGCTGCCGGGCATCCGCGCCATCGCAGCCCAGATCGAAATTGATTGCCGTGCCCAGGCGAATGGTCTTGTGCTCGGGCAAGCCGATTTCTTCGTGGAGCAGTTCCATGAGTTGGCGCATGACCGGGTCGTCGGGGAAGTCTGGGCTAAGGCGCATGGTGAAATGTCCGGGCTGAAGGGGGGGGTCTATCGGGGTGAAAGTCTAGGGCGAATCGTTGCCCATTGGAAAAAGAAGAAAAGTCTCACAACAGTCTCGGAACCGTCTGGTAAGGGGGCTTTTGGTTGCTCGGTATGGTTTGCCGCGCCCTTCAATGGGGGTAATGCTGTTCACTTAAGGCCATCGACAAACCCGTGGCGAGGGAGCTTGCTCCCGCTGGGCTGCGAAGCGGCCCCTAAACCTGGCAAATGCGCAGCATCAGACACACCGCCCCCGCCGGTTTACGACTGCTTCGCAGCCGAGCGGGAGCAAGCTCCCTCGCCACAGGTCCATCATTTTCTTAAGTGAACAGCATTACCCTTCGAGGGCGGTTTTTTTATGGACGGCTAATTAACGCAACCGCTGCCGCACAACCTCCAGCAACTCGCTGCCATCTTGAGTCAACAGATAAAGCGCATGAACGATGTTGGGAATGTCTTTCACATCGGCATGTTTGAAGCATAGGCAGTGAAGGGTTTCGAGCAGGTCGCTGGACGCGCGGATTCGTTGGGCGGCGGCGTCGCAGAGGTCGTGGAGGTTGGCCTCGGTGTCGATGGCCAGAATCGGTGTGTTGTTGAGTCGCTGGTATCGATCGATGGGCGGAGTATCCGTATGCATTTGAGCCCTCTTCAGTACGATTTTCAATCGCGCCGAAACTATAGAGGGCTCCTTCCAGGCACCGCAATAGGACCTGAAAGGACAGCTTGTGTAGGACGTTTACCAGCGTCTGACGCTTGGATGAAATGTTTGCTCCAGGGCTAGCTGACCCGTCTTCATTTCCCATTCACCGTCTGGCCGATCCTACAAACTCGCTGTAGGGAAGGCTTAGGATGCGGCAGGCCATTTCCGACAGGCTAGTCATCTCGCCGTTACAGGAGCTGATGAAATAACAAGCGGTGGAAGCGAGCTCCACGTCGATGGTGCAGTACTTTAATCCGCTATGGGGGCGGGGACTCGTCGTGAGGCCGCCTCCAGATCCATCAACCCCCGGCCATAGGCCTCACTGTTGGCATAGATGCCCGTGCGGTTGGTTGTCGCCAGCAGATGCTCGCGCACCTGTTGCGGGTTGAGTTGCGGGTAAAGGCTTTGCAGCGCAGCCAGTGCGCCACTGACCAAGGCTGCGGCTGGAGACGTGCCGGCGGTTTGCACGTAACGACCCTCCTTGCCCACCGTGAGCAAGCCTGCCTGCGCCCCGGAGTCGCCGCCAGGTACGGCGATGCACCAGGCGGCTGCAACGCCGCAATAGTTGGATTTGCCATTGATCGCGCTGCCGTCGTTTTTCAGCGCAACCACCGCGAGCCACCCTTTTTCCAGTTCAGGCAAGGCCACCGGCAGCCCCGATTCGGCCAAAGGCTCACGCTTGAGTTCGTTACCTGTCGGGAAGACGAACACGGCGCCGTCCGCGACCAGTTTTCGAGCAACGGCCAGAGAGTCGGGCATGACCTGGTTGTAACGTGCCTCATTGATTTCGGTGGCGGGGATGGCGTTGGCCCACGAGTTGTTGAACAGGCGGGCGCCCTTGTCGAAGCCGCTTTGCCAGGATTGTGCGATTTCGCTGTCAAAGAAAAACGGCTCGTTGTCGTCGCCAAAACGAAAGGGGATCAACCGAGCGTTGAACGCGATGCCATGCATACCCTGGTCGTCCTTGTTGGCGGCGAGTATGCCGGCCATTTGCGTGCCGTGGCCGATGCGGTCAATCGTGCCTGGACGGTTTTCGACGTAATCGAATCCGGGATCGCTCAGTCGGTCTTCGAACTCCTTCAGGCGGGTGTCGAGCCCCGAATCGATCAGTGCGACCAGCACACCCTGTCCGGTGCCGCCACGGGCATATAACGCCGAGGCCTTGACGACGGCCAAGCCCTGCTGAGCGTGATACTCCGGTGTTTCGAACACGGCCGGTTCCACCCCGGAGGGTTCAGCAATGGTCAGGCAGCCGGCCAGCAGTGAGGCGGATGCTATCGCCAGGGCGCGTAGCACGGGAAACAGGTGTGGCATGGTTCGATCCTTGAAGAGAGTCTTGAGCGTCAGGCTTCCTGGCCTTGCTCATGAGTTGACGGCGCACCTTAACCCGCAAGCGAAGGGGGAACGAGGCATCAAAGTGCCCGGATTTGTATCACCTCGTGGCAAAGCAATCGGACGTTGAGGCTGTATCATCCGGTATCGTTTTTTACCCCGACCTTTTCTCGACGCGCTGCGCTGTCCCGCTAGTCTTTGGGTCTCGCAGCAGTCAAAGGAGCGACCGCTTATGCACAGCACCCTGGAACAGGTTTTCGGTTATCCACAGTTTCGCCCCGGTCAGGAGTCTGCCATCGGAGCAGTCCTGGCCGGTCGGTCGGCAGCGGCCATTTTTCCCACCGGTTCCGGCAAGTCCCTGTGTTATCAATTGCCAGCCCTGCTATTGCCGCACCTGACCCTGGTGGTTTCACCATTGCTGGCGCTGATGCAGGATCAGTTGGCGTTCCTGCAACGTCACGGCATCGCGTCGGCCAGTATCGATTCGGCCCAGAGCCGTGACGAAGCCAACGACGCCATGGCGCGGGCCCGTTCGGGGGAGTTGAAGATCCTGATGATTTCCGTGGAGCGGCTGAAGAACGAGCGTTTTCGCAACTTTCTGCAGCAGGTGCCGATCTCGTTGCTGGTGGTGGACGAGGCCCACTGTATTTCAGAGTGGGGGCATAACTTTCGTCCAGACTACCTCAAGCTTCCCGATTATCAGCGCCAGTTCAATATTCCCCAAGTGTTGCTGTTGACGGCCACCGCGACACCCAAGGTCATCGCCGACATGCAGGCGAAGTTCGCCATCGCCGCCGAGGATGTGGTGACGACCGGTTTCTATCGGCCCAACCTCAACCTGCTGGTCGAACCCGTGCGCGGTGCGCACAAGCGAGCACGGCTGGTGCAATGGCTGGGCGAACGTCCCGGGCAACCGAGCATCGTCTACGTCACCTTGCAGCGAACCGCCGAGCAGATAGCCGAACACCTGACCCAGCACGGCATCGGGGCCGAGGCCTATCACGCCGGTTTGCCCCACGAACAACGCGAAGCCATCCAGCGGCGGTTCATGGGCGGGCAGTCCAATTGCATTGTCGCGACCATTGCGTTCGGCATGGGCATCGACAAGAGCGATATCCGCAACGTGGTGCATTTCGACTTGCCCAAATCCATCGAAAACTACAGTCAGGAGATTGGCCGGGCCGGGCGGGACGGGCAACCGTCCGATTGCCTGGTACTGGCCAATCGCGACAGCCTCAACGTGCTGGAGAACTTTGTCTATGGCGATACTCCTGAGTTGGAGGGCATTCGTTGCGTGCTCGATGAGCTGAAGGCCGCCGCGCCCGATGGGCAATGGGAGTTTTTGCTAGGCCCCCTGGCGGACCAGAGCAACATCCGGCAATTGCCGCTCAAGACGCTGCTGGTCCAGCTGGAACTGCGCCGGCTGATCGCGCCGCGTTATGCCTATTTCGCGGAGTACCGCTTCAAGTTCCTGACTGAGCCACAAGAATTGCTGGAGCGCTTCGAAGGCGAGCGAAGGGATTTCGTCTCGGCCATCATCCAGACCTCCAGTCGCGCCCGGACCTGGGCCACGGTGAATTTCGACGGGATGTACCAGCAGTATCACGCTGAACGCAGTCGCGTGGTCAAGGCACTGGATTACTTCCAGGAGAAGGGCTGGATCGAGCTGGAAAGCAAGCAGATGACCGAGGTGTACAACGTGCTGGAGACGAATATGGATACGCAGGTCTTGGGCGCCGAACTCCATGCTTATTTCACCCGGCATGAACGCGGTGAAATCGCGCGGATCCATGCCATGCTCGAGTTGTTCGCCACCGACCGTTGCCTCGGTTATCGATTGGCGCAGTATTTCGGCGATGACAACGCGCCGCAGCAGTGCGGTCATTGCTCGGTGTGCCACGGACAGGTCGCTCAATTGCCGGAACCGCCGTCGTTGCCGGCACTTGTGGATAAAAACTTCGAGACGCTGTGCGGTGACTTTATCCACAGGCATGAGGAGCACACCGGCAACCCACCTTCCGCCGAGCGCTTGACCCGGTTTCTGTGCGGGATCAGCGTGCCGTTGTTCACCCGGTTGAAGGCGCGAAAGATCCGTGGATATGCCGCACTGGAGGAATATCCGTACGCAGAGGTTCGCCATTGGGCTCAAGCGCACCTGTGAACTGCATCCATCCGCTGAATGCCTTGCATCACACGAATAAATTTCAAAAACATTCGGCGGCTGACTAAGGTGAAGGCTGTCTTTGTATCGCCAACAAGAGAGCAAACATGAGCCAGACACCTTTCGATATTCAGCGTGCCGCGGTGGTCGGTGCAGGCACCATGGGCCGGGGCATCGTGATGTGCCTGGCCAACGCGGGCGTGGCGGTGCAGTGGGTCGACAACAATCCGCAGATGCTCGAGCAGGCACTGGTCGCCGTGGCCGAGACCTATGCCCATGGCGTGCGTCAGGGCCGTATCGATCAGGGTGAGGCTGACGCGCGGGTCGCACGGGTGACCCGTGCAGACGATTACGCGACGATCCGCAATGTCGATCTGGTGATCGAAGCGGTCTACGAGAATCTCGAGCTCAAGCAGAGGATTTTTCGTGAACTGGACGGTTTGCTCAAACCTGAGGCGATCCTGGCGAGCAACACCTCGGCGCTGGATATCGATGCGATCGCCGCCGCCACTCGCCGGCCAACCCAGGTGCTGGGCCTGCATTTCTTCAGCCCGGCGCACATCATGAAACTGTTGGAAGTCGTTCGTGGTGCGCAGACTTCCAAGGCGGTGCTGGACGCGGCCCTGGTGTTAGGCAAGCGCATGGGCAAGGTCAGCGTGGTATCGGGCAATTGCCATGGGTTCATCGGCAACCGGATGCTTCATCCTTATGTGTTGGAGGCTCGCAAGATGTTGCTCGAGGGGGCATTCCCCCATCAGGTCGATACGGCATTGCAAGGCTTCGGTTTCGCCATGGGGCCGTTTCGCATGTACGACGTCGTCGGGATCGACCTGGAGTGGCGCGCACGAGAATTGGCTGGAACAGGCCAGGATGCGCCAGAGGTCCAGGTAGACAACCGGCTGTGCGAACTGGGACGGTTCGGCCAGAAAAGCGGCAATGGGTATTATCACTATGAGCCGGGCAGTCGACAGGCCGAGCATGATGTCGAGGTCGATGCGCTGGTGCTACGGGTCAGTGAAGCGCTAGGTTTCCAGCGACGCGAGATTGGCCCGGAGGAAATCCTCGAACGGTGCTTGCTGGCGTTGGTCAACGAGGGCGCGAAAATCCTGGAGGAGGGCATTGCCGAGTCGGCCCACGACATCGATCTGGTCTACCTCAACGGCTACGGTTTCCCTGCGGACAAGGGCGGGCCGATGGCGTGGGCCGACGGGCAGGGGCTGGAGGATATCCACGCACGCCTGCTGGCGCTCGAAACGAAGCAGGGCGACCAGTGGAAGCCCGCGCGTCTGATTGGCGATCTGGCAGCGCAGGGCAAGGGTTTCGCGCAGGCCTGAGGCCGGGGCCACTTCAAGATCATTGAAACAACCGTAAAGGACACCTGATGCCCCAACGCAACGAATACCGACACTTGCAACCCATTACCACGCGCTGGCACGACAACGATGTGTACGGTCACGTCAATAACGTCACCTATTACAGCTTTTTCGATAGCGCTGTGAATACCTACCTGATCGAAGTCGGTGGTCTGGATATCCATGACGGAGAGGTGGTGGGGTTCGTGGTGAGTTCGGCCTGTGACTACTTTGCCTCAATCGCCTTTCCAGACCGGATTGAAATCGGCCTGCGGGTCGGGAAGCTGGGCAGCAGTTCGGTGCAGTACGAGCTGGCGGTGTTCAAGGTCGGCGAGGAGGAGGCCTGTGCGGCGGGGCGTTTTGTTCACGTATTTGTGGACCGGGCGTCGAATCGGCCGGTGGCGATTCCGGACCGGCTGCGTGGGGCTTTGGAACTGTTGGTGGTCTGAAACAAAAAATCGCAGCCTCCTGTCAGCTCTGGGAGCTGCCGGAGGCTGCGATCTTCAACGGGGGTTATCAGTCAGCCGTTAGTCGCGGTAGTAGCGATGATGTTTTTTGCGATGCCCGTAGGCATGGCCACGACCTGGGTGGCCGTCACGGTAGTAGCGGCGATCACCACGGCGACCGTCATAGTGACGATCATCGTCATCGTCCTTGCCCATGTAGTTACCCAGGGCACCACCAGCGCCGCCGCCCGCTGCCGCACCGATCAGGCTGCCAGTGGTGCCGCCGACGCTACGACCGACCACGTTACCGCCGGCTGCGCCCAGCGCGCCGCCGATCGCCGCTTCGCCGCGGCTGTGTTTGTCTGCACCGACTGCACTGCCGCCCGCGCCGCCCAGCGCCGCGCCGATAGTGGAGCCGGTGTTGCCGCCCAGGGACTGGCCGACGACCGAACCCAAAACCCCGCCCAATGCGCCGCCCACACCTGCTTCGGCAGTACCACCGGCAGAAGCGATGCCACTGGCCAGGCTAAGGGACAACAAGAGAATGGAGGAGAACTTCATAGAGGAGCCTCAAAGGGATGACGGCGCGATCCTGAGGCTGGCTTCGCTTGGTTACAATAGAAATCCGACGAGTAACACGACTTGTGCACAATTCTCTAAGTTATTGTTTTACGGTCGGAACTTAACGCGAATTGGCCGGTCTTTAGCTACTTCGGACAGGCCGTTTTCTAGGGAAAACGGCCTTTTTTGTGGGCGCTGGAAAGTACTCTGTAGCGAGGGGGTATTGCTGGGCTGCGACTCCCTTTTCTGGTTGCTGCGCAACCAAGCGGGAGCAAGCTCCCTCGCCACAATACTGTGTCAGGCCGACTTGGCCAGGATCAGTCCATTCTCGCTCGCCGCTTCCAGGCGGATCGCGACGAATTTCGACGTTGGGGTGTGGCTGCCGTCGCCCGTGCTTTCCAGTGGCACCAGCGGGTTCACTTCTGGGTAATAAGCAGCAGCCTGCCCGGCAGGAATGTCGAATGCCAGCAGGGTAAAGCCCTTGACCCGCCGTTCGCGCCCGTCATCCCAGAGCGAGACGATGTCGGCTTTCTGCCCCGGCTTGAAGCCCAGTCGAATGATGTCCGCTTCGTTGGCAAACAACACGTCACGCTGGCCCTTCACACCGCGATAGCGGTCATCGAGGCCATAGATGGTGGTGTTGTACTGATCGTGGGAACGCATGGACTGCATGATCAGGTCGGGCAACTGGCCGGTGGCCCGGGTGCGTTCATGCACAAGATCGGTCGGCAACCGGTTGGGCTTGAAGTTGGCGCGGCCCGACGGGGTATTCCAGCGCCGCGAACCGGCGCTATTGCCGAGGTAGAACCCACCAGGGTTCTTCAGCTTTTCGTTGAAGTCCTTGAAGCCTGGTACGGTGTCGGCGATCAGGTCGCGGATGCGACTGTAGTCGGCCACCAGCCAGTTCCAGTCCACCGGACGGCTACCCAGTGTGGCGGCGGCGATGCCGGCGATGATCCACGGTTCGGAGCGCATCTGGTTCGACAGCGGCTGCAGCTGGCCCATGGACGCATGCACCATGCTGAAGGAGTCTTCCACGGTCACCGCTTGCGCACCTTCGGTTTGCAGATCGATGTCGGTGCGGCCCAGGCACGGCAGGATCAGCGCTTCCTTGCCGTGAGCCAGATGGCTGCGGTTGAGCTTGGTGCTGATCTGCACCGTCAGGTCGCAATTGGCCAAGGCCCGGAACGTTCGATGGCTGTCCGGCGTGGCTTGGGCGAAGTTGCCGCCCAGGGCAATGAACACCTTCGCCTGGCCGTCGGCCATGGCGTGAATCGCCTCGACCACGTTGTGGCCATTTTCACGCGGTACCTTGAATTGGAAGCGCCGCTCCAGCGAATCGAGGAACGCCGCTGGCGGACGCTCGTTGATGCCCATGGTCCGGTCACCCTGGACGTTGCTGTGGCCACGTACCGGGCACAGGCCTGCGCCTGGCCGGCCGATGTTGCCGCGCAGCATCATCACGTTGGCGATTTCCTGGATGGTCGCCACCGAATGACGGTGCTGGGTGATACCCATCGCCCAGCACATGATCACGTTCTGGCTCTTGGCGTACATGCGCGCCGCTTGCTCGATGTCGACCAGGGTCATGCCCGATTGCTCGACAATCTGTTCCCACGGCGTGTCGTCGACCGCCGCCAGGTAATCCAGCACGTTGGTGCTGTGCTCATTGAGGAACGCGTGGTCGAACACCGCCGCAGCGCCAGTGTTCTGCGCTTCGCGCTCCCACT
This sequence comes from Pseudomonas sp. NFACC51, assembly GCF_900103575.1. Classification (NCBI taxonomy): domain Bacteria; kingdom Pseudomonadati; phylum Pseudomonadota; class Gammaproteobacteria; order Pseudomonadales; family Pseudomonadaceae; genus Pseudomonas; species Pseudomonas sp. NFACC51. The sequence continues at coordinate 109,854 of NZ_FMXH01000012.1, forward strand.
GCAGCAGGAACTTCGCCATGCCGCGCAAGATCGCCATGTCGCCACCCAGGGCCGGGCGGAAATAGGCGGTGTTGGTCGGCTTATTGCCGTTGGTGAGCATTTCGATCGGGTTCTGCGGATGCTGGAAGCGCTCCAGGCCACGCTCCTTGAGCGGGTTGATGCAGACCACTTGGGCGCCGCGTTTCACCGCCTCGCGCAGTGGTTCGAGCATCCGCGGATGGTTGGTCCCGGGGTTCTGGCCCCAGACGAAAATCGCATCGGCGTGTTCGAAATCGTCGAAGGTCACTGTGCCCTTGCCCACGCCCACGCTCTGGGACAGCGCTACGCCGCTGGCCTCGTGGCACATGTTCGAGCAGTCGGGGAAGTTGTTGGTGCCGTAGGCGCGCACGAATAGCTGATACAAGTAGGCCGCTTCGTTGCTGGCTCGGCCCGAGGTGTAGAATTCGGCCTGGTTCGGGCTGGACAACCCTTGCAGGTGCTTGCCGATCAGGTCGAACGCCGCTTCCCAACTGACGGGTTTGTAGCGGTCGGTTTCGGCGTCGTAGCGCATTGGCTCGGTCAGGCGACCCTGGTACTCGAGCCAGTAGTCGCTCTGCTCCAGCAGCGAGCTCACGCTATGCTTGGCGAAAAATGCACCATCGACGCGGCGCTTGGTCGCTTCCCAGTTCACTGCCTTGGCGCCGTTCTCGCAGAACTTGACCATGCCGCTTTCCGGCGAATCACCCCAGGCACAGCCTGGGCAGTCAAAACCGCCATTCTGGTTGGTCTTGAGCATCATGCGGATGTTTTTCAGCGCGTTGTCGCTGGTCAACCAGGCCTGAGCGACGCTGATCAGTGCTCCCCAGCCACCGGCCGGGCCCTTGTAGGGTTTGTAGCGCGGTACGGGTTTCTGGTCGGCTTGTTGATGATTGCTCACGCTTGTTTCTCCATCGCTGGGCTGTAGACCCGTGGCGCACTTTTTTGTGGCAGGTGGATGAGGTTGAGGTTGTGTTGGCGGGCCCACTGCACCGCAAGGCCCGTGGGTGACGACAGGCTGACCAGGGTCTGGATACCGGCCCGCAGGACTTTCTGGATCAGTTCGAGGCTGCAACGGCTGGTGACGATCGCTACGCCGCCGGCTACCGGGATCTGCTGCCGGACCAGCGCGCCGATCAGTTTGTCGAGGGCGTTGTGCCGGCCGATGTCTTCGCGACCCAACAGCAATTCGCCTTGGGCGTTCATGAACAACGCGGCGTGGACTGCGCCGCAGTATTGACCCAGGGGCTGGAACTGGCTGATGCGGTCACGCAGGCCATCGAGCCATTGGGCGGGTGGCAGCGGTGCGCCGGGCAGCACCTTGAGGTTTGGCAATGCCTGTTCCACTGCCTCCACGCCGCACAAGCCGCAGCCACTGGTGCCCGTCAATTGCCGGCGTTGCTGCTTGAGGTTCCAGAAGGCGCGGTTGGCGATGGTCACCTCGGCATGGTGCGCAGCACCCGTGCCGCTCAGTTGCAGGTCATAGATGTCCGATGTGTCTTCAATGATGCCGCTGCCGAGGCTGAAGCCGACGATGAAGTCTTCAAGGTCGGTGGGGGTGACCAGCATGACCGCCTGGCTGATGCCGTTATAGGCAATCGCCAGCGCCACTTCCTCGGCCAGCGCGGTGCTGTCCGATTGGGAGTGGTCCAGATTGCAGTAGCGATAGCTCTGGCTGGCGGCCGGCGCGGATGTTTCCATCGCTGGCGCTGGACTGACCGGAGGCTTGTCGTTCATAGGCATCACTGAAAGTAGGAATAGTGTTAAGACTAAATGCGGCAATCTGCCACGTCTAATCGCTATTACTGATCTCTCAATAGATGACGTCGATCAAGATGTTGTCGATGATTTCTGGTAAAGGGCAAAACAGGCCTCTGCCAAGGCCGAACGTGGGGCGCCGCGCCGCATGATCAGGCCCAGTGGGACTAAGGTCTGCGCGCTTTCGATGGGCTGGATGCGCAAATCTTCGGTCAGCACATTCAGGCCGCTGTCCAAGGGCATCACCGCGCAACACAGTCCACCGTGCACAGCTTGTAACAATTGATGCACTGCGTCGGTTTGCAACAGCGGTTGAGGTGTGAGGCCCCGGCTGTGGAAGTTGTGGTCGATGGATTGGCGAAAATGCATGCCGCTGGTGAGCATGCCCAGGGGCAGCTCGATCAGTGCTTCCCAACTCAGCGGTTGTTCGCCGAAAAAGAAATAGCGCTGGTCGTAGAGCAGGCCCATGCGGGTGTGGCTGAAAGGCAGGGCTTCGAAGCGCTCGTTGTCCAGGCGTTCCAGGTAGGAAATACCCAGGTCGATACGGTTGTTCGCCAGCTGTTCGAGGATGCGTTCGGAGCTCAGGGACGACAATTCGAATCGCAGGTTGGGGTGCTCGGCGTGCAAGCGCTGCATCATCGCCAGGGGGTCGAAGTCCGACAACGGCACCACGCCCAGGCGCAGCGTACCCACCAGGTTGCCACGACAGGCCGCCGCTTCGGCCTGCAGCCCGTCATAGGCCGCCAGCACCGTACGCGCCCAGGCCAGGACCCGTTCCCCCGGCGCGGTGAAACCTTCAAAGCGCTGGCCGCGATTGACCAGCGGCAGGTCAAGTTCTTCTTCAAGACTGCGCAGGCGCATCGACAGGGTCGGCTGGGTGATGTGGCAACGTGCGGCGGCTTGGCCGAAGTGGCGGGTTTCGTCGAGCGCGATGAGAAATTTCAGCTGCTTGATGTCCATCTTCGCTCCAGGGCGCAGGAAGGTTCGGATTCTAGCGCTTGCGCGTGGCGGGGTCATTGGTCGGTTGGGAACCGGGTTCGTCTCGCCTGGTCTAGTCTTTGCGTCTGGACACTTAAATCAAGGAGCGTGTGCCATGAGTATTTTTAGCTTTGTGAAGGAAGCAGGAGAGAAGCTGATCGACCTGCTGACCCCCGGCAATGCCAATGCCAGCGAACAACTGAAAGCGCATATTGAAAAGGTCGGCCTGGGTAATCCGAATGTTCAGGCGACCCTCGACGACGACAAAGTCATCGTCACCGGTGAAGTAGCGAGCCAGGAAGAAAAGGAAAAGATCCTGTTGGCGGTGGGCAATATCGAAGGTGTCGGCAGTGTCGACGACCAGATTACGGTGACTGGCCCGGTAGCACAGGCGGCGCGTTTCGTGACCGTGAAGAAGGGCGACACACTCAGCGCCATCTCCAAGGCCGCGTACGGCGACGCGAACAAGTACAACAAGATCTTCGAGGCCAACAAGCCGATGCTGTCGCACCCGGACAAGATCTATCCGGGGCAGGTGCTACGTATTCCCGAGTAGCCGGTTTCCTGTGGCGAGGGAGCTTGCTCCCGCTCAAGTGCGCAGCACTTGTCTGGAAAAAAGGGGCCGCTTCGCGGCCCAGCGGGAGCAAGCTCCCTTGCCACAAAGGTTTTTTTCAGAGCCCTTCGATCAGCGTCCGGTAGTCTATCAACGCTTCGAACTCCCCCGTGTCCTTTGGCCCTTTGCGGCTATCCGGCTCGCTCACGGCCAGCAAGTGCGCCACGCCGAAGTCCCGGGCGCTGCGCAACACCGGCAGGGTGTCGTCGATGAACAGGCTGCGGGCCGGGTCGAAATCCAAGTCGGCTTGCAGTGCGTCCCAGAATTGCGGGTTTTCCTTGGGAAAGCCGTAGTCGTGGGAGCTGATCAGGCGGTCGAAGTAAGGGGCCAGCTCGATGCGCTCCAGCTTCAGGGACAATGAATCGCGGTGGGCGTTGGTGATCATCACCACGCGCTTGCCGGCCCGCTGGATCGCTGCCAGGAAGGTATCGGCGTCCGGGCGCAAGGCGATCAGGTGCGCGGTTTCCAACTTCAGTTCGCGTACCGGCAGTTTCAGCTCGGCGCTCCAGAAATCCAGGCAATACCATTGCAACTGGCCGGCGTTGCGCTCGAACAGCGGTTGCAGCTCCATCTCGGCCATCGCCCGGCTCACGCCATGCAGTTCGGCGTAGCGCTGTGGCAGGTGTTCGAGCCAGAAATGGTTGTCGTAATGCAGGTCCAGCAGGGTGCCGTCCATGTCCAGCAGAACCGTATCGATCTCATGCCAGGGCAGCAAAGCCATAAAACTTCTCCAGCGGTAATCGGATATCCGACACAAACAATCAGAATAGGCCGGGTATAGTAGCCCGCTATCGCCCAGGGAGCCGTTTATGCGCCAGAAACCCACCATACTCGATCGCCAGATCGTCGCTACCAGCCGCCTGTTTTGCGTGGAAGAACTGAAATTGCGGTTTTCCAACGGTGTGGAGCGCACCTATGAACGTCTGGCGAGCAAGGGGGCGGGCTATGGCGCGGTGATGATCGTGGCGATGCTCGATGCCGACCACGCGGTGTTGGTGGAAGAGTATTGCGGGGGCACCGACGCCTACGAACTGTCCCTGCCCAAGGGCTTGATCGAGCCAGGTGAAGATGTGCTGGCGGCGGCCGAACGGGAACTCAAGGAAGAGGCCGGTTTCGGAGCGCGTCAATTGGAACACCTGACCGAACTGTCGCTGTCCCCCGGCTACATGAGCCAGAAGATCCAGGTGGTGCTGGCGACCGATCTGTATGAAGAACGGCTGGAGGGTGACGAGCCCGAGCCGATGCGCGTGGACAAGGTCAACCTGCGTGAGCTGTCGGCCCTGGCACAGAACCCGCAGTTCACGGAGGGCCGGGCCTTGGCAGCGCTATACCTGGCCCGTGACCTGCTGACCCAGCGTGGAGCGTTCCTGTCATGACTTTCCCTCATCCGTTGATGGCCCCTGTAGTCGAGCTGGCGCTCCAGGCCGGTGAAGCGATCCTGCCGTTCTGGCGCGCCAACGTGCAGGTCAACCACAAGGCCGACGAGTCGCCGGTGACCGCTGCAGACATGGCCGCTCATGATGTGATCGTGGCCGGGCTGATGGCGCTGGCCCCGGATATTCCGATCCTCTCCGAAGAAGACGCCGATATTGCCCAAAACGTGCGCGCCGGCTGGCATCGCTGGTGGCTGGTAGACCCGCTGGATGGCACCAAGGAGTTCATTTCCGGCAGCGAGGAGTTCACCGTCAACATCGCGTTGGTGGAGCAGGGCCGCGTGGTGTTCGGTGTGGTGTCGATGCCCACCAATGGACGCTTTTACGTCGGCGGTGCAGGGCTGGGTGCCTGGCGTGGTGATAAGGGCGGCGTGCCTTTGCCTATTGCGGTTCGTGACGTCCTGGCCCCGGGTGAAGCTTTTACCGTGGTCGCCAGTCGTCGGCACACCAGCCCGGAACAGGAACGCCTGCTGGATGGTTTGAGCGGGAGCCTGGGTGAGCTGCAACTGACCAGTATTGGCAGTTCGTTGAAGTTTTGCCTGGTGGCCGAAGGCGCGGCGGATTGCTATCCACGGCTGGCGCCGACCTCCCAGTGGGACACCGCTGCCGCCCAGGGTGTATTGGAAGGTGCGGGGGGCGAGGTGTTGGACTTGAGCGGTGAACCGTTCTGTTATCCACCGCGGGAGTCGCTGTTGAATACATCGTTCCTGGCGTTGCCGGCGAAAGCGGCATGGCGGGGCAAGCTATTGGAGTTGGCCCGTTCCTGAACCGTACCTGCTTTCCTGTGGCGAGGGAGCTTGCTCCCGCTGGGCTGCGAAGCGGCCCCAAGATTTTGCGGTTGCTGCGCAACCGAGCGGGAGCAAGCTCCCTCGCCACAGGGGGGCTGCGTTGCTTTAGCGGTGCAACACGTACTGCCCCTCGAACTGCACTGCCACTTCCTCACTTCCGGTATTCAACACTTGCGTCTGCAAGGCCAGTCGCGCCCGGCCATAGCGCCGATAGGTGGCCAGGAAGCGTTTCCAGACCTTTTCCTCGGGCGCTGCGCAGACGACGGTCGCATCGCGGGTCACCGGCAGCGGATAACTGATCTGCCCTTCCTGAATCACGATATGCCCGTCTTCGATGCCTTCCTCGCGCAGGGCCAGGTGCAGCCAGCCCCAGCCGCCGAGCACCGCGCCGCAATACAGGCTGCCACCGAACATGGTGCTCTTGTGGTTGACGTTGGCTGCAAGCGGCAAGGACAGGCGTAGTTGCCGGGCCTGCCAATCGAGCACCTTGAGGCCCATGTCCCGGGTCAAGGGGATGTCGTGGTGCAGGATCGATTCCAGGTAACGACTGTCGCGGTTCATTGCGGGGCCTTTTGCTTGAACGGGAAATGACGATAACTCAATCGGACTCATCGGCCGAACCATGGCTGCTGTCGCCGAAGTGCAGCCCATGTTTGCGTAACTTGTCGTGCAAGGTCTTGCGTGGAATGCCCAAGGCTTCGGCCAGGCTGCGCACCGAGCTGTGGGGGCGTGCCAGTTCGGCGGCGATCAGGGTTTTCTCGAAGTTTTCCACCTGCTCGCTCAAGCCTCCACTGACCAGTTCCACCGGTGCGCCGGGGTTGCCGTCTGGCGCGCTGTTATCCAGGGCCAGTTCCAGTCCCAGGGCAAAGCGTTCGGCGGCGTTCTGCAATTCCCGCACATTGCCCGGCCAACTGTGGCGCAGCAGCAGCGCCCGTTGTGCCGGTTGCAATTCATGGGGCGGCAGCCCGTGGCGAGCGCTGGCTTCGTCGGCGAAATGCTGGAACAGCATCAGCGTATCTTCACCCCGTTCACGCAAGGGCGGTATGCGCAGCGGCGCGACGTTCAGGCGGTAATACAGGTCGGCGCGAAAACGCCCTTGGTCGGCGGCCTGGCGCAGGTCTTCCTTGGTGGCGGCGATTACGCGGATATCCAGCGGGATCTGGTGATTGCCCCCCAGCCGCTCCACCACGCGCTCCTGCAGCAGGCGCAGCAGCTTGACCTGGACATCCAGGCTCATGCTTTCGATTTCATCCAGGAACAGCGTACCGCCGTTGGCGAATTCGAACTTGCCGATGCGGCGCTTCTGCGCGCCGGTAAAAGCGCCGGGTTCGTGGCCGAACAGCTCGCTTTCCACCACCGACTCGGCCAGGGCGCCGGCGTTGATGGCCACGAACGGCCCGTTACGCCGGCTCGAAAGGTCGTGCAGCGCCCGAGCGACCACTTCCTTGCCGGCACCGGTTTCACCGAGGATCAGCACGTCGGCGCGGGTGGCGGCCAGTGCCCCGATCTGCTCGCGCAGGCGCAGCATCGGAGTCGATTGGCCGACCAGGCGGGCGCTGAGTTCGTGGCGATCGCTCAGGGCCAGGCGCAGGCTGCGGTTGTCCAGCACCAGGCGGCGCAAGGCCAGGGCCCGGCGCACGCTGTCGAGCAGATGATCGCTGGCAAAAGGTTTTTCCAGGAAGTCGTAGGCCCCGGCGCGCATTGCCTGCACCGCCAGTGGCACGTCGCCATGGCCGGTGATCAGCAGCACCGGCAGCTCTGAGTCCTGGGCGTGGAGTTCGCCCAGCAGTTCGAGGCCGTCCATGCCCGGCATGCGAATATCACTGACCACCACCCCCGGCCAGTCACGGGGCAGTTGCCCGGCCACGCCTTTGGCTTCGGCCAGGGGCAGGATTTTCAGGCCGGCCAGGTCGAGGGTCTGGCTCAGGGCCTGACGCAAATGGGGATCGTCGTCGATCAGCACCACCTCAATCCGGTTGTCGATGGTCATACACTTCGGTCCTCGGACGGTTGCAGGCTCACCCCGGGGGCTCCGGCGCGCAGTTTCAGGGTAATCAGGGCGCCGCCTTCCTTGTGGTTGGCGAACGACAGTTCACCGCCGAAGGCGCGCATCAGGGTGTCGCAGATCGCCAGCCCCAGGCCAAGGCCTTGGGTGCGGGTCTTGGTGGTGTAGAAGGGCTCACCGGCGCGGCCCAGGGCTTCCATGCAAAACCCCGGGCCGTTATCGCGGATGTACAGGTTGACGCCGGTTTCGGTGGCCTGGGCACTGAGCCAGAGTTTGCGCGGTGGGCCTTTCTCGGTGAGCGCATCAAGGGCGTTGGCCAGCAGGTTGCCGAGTACCTGGCGCAAGCGGGTTTCGCCGGCCTCGACCCACAGCGTGGCGGCCGGCAAGTCGCGGATCAGTTCCACTTCCATGCTGCGCCGACGTTTGGCGAGCAGCGCCAAGGCATCGTCCAGCGCCGGTTGCAGGGCGACGCTTTCCGGCGCATGTCGGTCGCGGCGGGCGAAGGCGCGCAGGTGGGCGATGATCGAGGCCATGCGCCCGGTCAGTTCGCTGATCAGTTTGAGGTTGCCCCGGGCATCTTCGGTGCGTTGGTGATCGAGCAAAATCTCGGCGTTTTCCGCGTAGCTGCGAATCGCTGCCAGCGGTTGGTTGAGTTCGTGGCTGATGCTCGCCGACATGGTGCCCAGGGCAGACAGCTTGCCGGCTTGCACCAGATCATCCTGGGCACGGACCAACTCTTGCTGAGCCTGTTCGCGCTCCAGCACTTCCTGCTTCAACCGTCGGTTCAGTCCTTCCAGGTCGCTGGTGCGCTCGGCCACCCGGCCTTCCAATTCTTGACGGGCCTTGGCTTCGAAGGCGATTCGATCCAGGTAATGGCGCCTGCGTTGCATCATCAACCCGAGCAACAGCATCAAGACCAGCAAGGCCGCGCCACCGATGGCGACCACGGTGCGCACCGGACGATCAATCAGCGTGCGCGGGGCGAGGATGCTTACGCTCCAGCCGGTTTCCTCGATGGACTGGGTCTGGGTCAGCCAGGCGTTGGCGTTCAGGTTCAGCGGTTTGGGCTCGCGGGTCGGATACGGTTGTACCGCACTGATGGCCTCGCGCTCGGCGTCATTCAAGGGTCGGGTCGCGCGAAATCGCCACTCTTGTCGCGACGTGAGGATGACCACGCCGTTGTGGTCGGTCACCAGTAATTGTTCGGGAGTTTTGCCCCACAGGCTTTCGGTGTGGTCGAGGTCGACCTTGACCACCAGCACGCCAATGACTTTTTCGCGGTCGTGCACGGCGGCGGCGAAGAAGTAACCGCGCTTGGCCGACGTGGTGCCCAAGCCGAAGAAGCGACCCAGGCGTCCGGCCATGGCTTCGATGAAGTACGGCCGGAAGGCGAAATTGCGTCCGACGAAACTGTCGTGTTTGTCCCAGTTCGACGCGGCCAGGGTCTTGCCGGAAGGGTCCATCAGGTACATGACTTCGGCGCCGGTCTGGGCGCTGATGTTTTTCAGCAGCCGGTTGGCATTGCCTTGGGTCACGCCATCGTCGGGTGCCGACAAGGCGGCGCGCAAGGCCGGCAGGTCGCCGAGAATCTGTGGCAGCACCTCATAACGGTGCAGTGTGCCCAACAGGTTGGCGACGTAGAGGTCCAGGGTCTGGCGGTTTTGCCCGGCCAGTTCGCTGCGGTAGTAACGTTCGGCCAAGTGCTCCAACGGCCACAGCAACGGCGCCAGGCACAGCGCGAGCAAGGCCAGGCTGCGCCAACGGGGTCTGCGGGGAAGGGTGGAATTCATGAGCCTCGGACGCCTGTGGTGACAGGCGTATTATGCCTAGTTGCCTTGCAAATACTATTTGTAAGGCAGTACTAGGCTTGTCCGGCTAGGCACTGCTGCAACGCGTCTCGCCAGTCCGGTTGGCTCACTGCCCACTCCTTGAGCAGGCGCGTGCAATCCAGGCGCGAGTTGAGTGGCCGCGGGGCTGGAGTCGGATAGGCGCTGGATTCAATGGGCTCAAGCTGCGCACACGGCTTGTGTCGCTCAAGCAGGTTTTCGCCGATGGCCTGGGCGAAACCGAACCAGGACGTCTCGCCCCGGGCTGTCAGGTGATAGGTGCCCCAGGCGCCGGGTTGGCCGGCCTGCCAGCGCTCGATCAATTGCGCGGTGCTGTCGGCAATGGTGCCGGCCCAGGTCGGTGCGCCGACCTGGTCGGCGACCACCCGCAGCTGCGGTTTTTCCTGCAACAGGCGCTGCATGGTCAACAGGAAGTTGCGGCCCTCGGTGGAGTACACCCAACTGGTGCGCAGAATCAGGTGCTGGCCGCCAGCCTGGCGGATGGCATTCTCGCCGGCCAGCTTGCTGCGTCCGTAGACACTTAGCGGGTTGGGCGTGTCGTCCTCGGTGTAGGGGGCGGATTTGAGACCATCGAAGACGTAGTCGGTGGAGTAATGAATCAGCGGGACGCCCAGCGCAACCGCTGCCTGGGCCAGGATGCCCGGTGCCGTGGCATTGATGGTGAACGCCCGCTCCGGTTCACTTTCGGCCTGATCGACGGCCGTGTGGGCGGCGGCATTGATGATCAGGCCGGGCTTGAGGGCTTCGATGGGGGCACGCAGGCAATCCGGTTGTGCCAGGTCGAGCTGGTCGCTGCCGCGTACGGTCAACTCGCCCAGGCCGCTCAGGCGCGATTGGAGCGCCCGGGAAACCTGGCCGTTCTGGCCGATGATCAGGATACGCAAGGGGGCACTCATGGGAACAGGTCGGCCTCGTGCAGGGCTTTGCCATTCAGGTCCTTGGCCGAGAGGATCGGCGTGCCTTCGAACTCCCAATCGATGGCCAACTGCGGATCGTCCCAGCGAATGCAGCGTTCGGCCGAGGGGGCATAGTAATCAGTAGTCTTGTAGAGGAAGTCCGCTGATTCGCTCAGTACGACGAAACCGTGGGCAAAACCTGGCGGGACCCACATCTGCCGGTGGTTCTGCGCCGACAGGCGTACGCTGGCCCATTGGCCCAAGGTCGGCGAGCTGCGGCGGATGTCTACCGCGACATCCAGCACTTCCCCCGCCGTGACACGCACGAGTTTGCCCTGGGTTTGTTCGATCTGATAGTGCAGGCCCCGCAGCACGCCCCTAGTGGAGCGTGAATGGTTGTCCTGGACGAACTGCAGGGTGCAGCCAGTCGCTTCGGCAAACGCCCGGGCATTGAAGCTTTCGTAGAAAAAACCCCGGTCGTCGCCAAAGACTTTCGGTTCGATGATCAAGACTTCTGGCAAACGGGTGGCGATGACATTCATCGTGTTTCTCCGGCGATCTTGAACAAGTACTGGCCGTAGCCGGTCTTGCCAAAATACTGGGCGCGCTCCAGAACGTGCTCGCGGCTGACCCAACCTTGCTGGTAGGCAATTTCTTCCAGGCACGCCACTTTCAGGCCTTGGCGATGTTCGATGGTCTGCACGTATTGCGAGGCTTCCAGCAGGCTGTCGTGGGTGCCGGTGTCCAGCCAGGCGAAACCACGACCGAAGCGCTCGACGTGCAGGTCGCCGCGTTGCAGGTAGGTATTGTTGACGTCGGTGATTTCCAGTTCGCCGCGCTTGGACGGCTTGATGGCCTTGGCGATCTTGATCACGTCGTTATCGTAGAAATACAGGCCGGTGACCGCGTAGCTGGATTTGGGTGCGGTGGGTTTTTCTTCGATGGACATCGCCCGTCCTTCTGTATCGAAGTCGATCACGCCAAAACGCTCAGGGTCCTTGACCCAGTAGCCGAACACGGTCGCGCCACTCTGCCGGTTGACGGCGGTCTGCAATTGTTCACCAAAATGCTGGCCGTGGAAAATGTTGTCGCCCAGGATCAGGCACACCGAGTCGCTGCCAATGAACTGTTCGCCAATCAGGAACGCTTGGGCCAGGCCATCGGGCGACGGCTGCTCGGCATAGCTGAACCGTACGCCAAACTGATGGCCATCGCCCAACAGGTTGCGGTACTGCGGCAGATCCTGCGGCGTGGAAATCACCAGGATGTCCTTGATGCCGGCGAGCATCAGCACCGAGATCGGGTAATAAATCATCGGCTTGTCATAAATCGGTAAAAGTTGCTTGGAAACCCCGAGGGTAATCGGGTGCAAGCGTGTGCCGGAACCGCCGGCCAGGACAATGCCTTTCATCATGCCATTGCATCCTTGTTGTCGAGCGAACCCAGGCGCTCGCCTTGATAGCTGCCGTCCTGGACACGTTGGCACCACAGCAGGTTTTCGAGGTACCACTGCACGGTCTTGCGCAGCCCGGTCTCGAAGGTTTCCCGTGGTGTCCAGCCCAGTTCCAGTTCGATCTTGCTGGCGTCGATGGCGTAGCGCAGGTCGTGGCCGGGGCGATCCTGGACGAAGCTGATCAGGTCGGCATAGTGCTCGATCCCTTCGGGCTTGCGTGGCGCCAGTTCTTCGAGCAAGGCGCAGATGCTGCGCACCACGTCGATGTTTTTCTGCTCGTTGTGACCGCCAATGTTGTAAGTCTCGCCGACCATGCCTTCGGTGACGACCTTGAGCAGTGCACGGGCATGATCCTCGACAAACAGCCAGTCGCGCACTTGCTGGCCGTCGCCATAGACCGGCAACGGCTTGCCGGCCAGCGCGTTGAGAATCACCAGTGGAATGAGCTTCTCGGGGAAGTGAAACGGCCCGTAGTTATTGGAGCAGTTGGTCAACAGCACGGGCAAGCCGTAGGTGCGTTGCCAGGCACGGACCAGGTGGTCGGACGCTGCCTTGCTCGCCGAGTACGGTGAGCTTGGGGCATAGGCGGTGGTCTCGGTGAACAGGTCATCCACACCGTGCAGGTCGCCATACACTTCGTCGGTGGAAATGTGGTGGAAGCGAAACGCACGCTTCTGCGGTTCGGGCAGGGCCTGCCAGTAGGCTCGAGTGGCCTCCAGCAGGCTGTAGGTGCCCACGATGTTGGTCTGGATGAAGTCCGCCGGGCCATCGATGGAGCGGTCTACATGGGACTCGGCCGCCAGGTGCATGATGGCGTCAGGTTTGAATCGCGCCAGCACCGCACTGACGGTTGGTTGGTCGACGATATCGGCCTGGACGAATTCGTAGCGGCTGTCGTGATCGATGCTGCTCAGTGATTCGAGATTGCCGGCATAGGTCAGCTTATCGAGGTTCAGGACTTGGTGTCCGGTATCAAGAATCAAGTGCCGTATGAGAGCTGAGCCGATGAAACCGGCACCGCCTGTGACGAGAATGCGCATCCGGGTAAGCCTTTTTCCGTGAGACGACAGAGCTTTAGGAGCATAGCTTGTAGGCATGGCGAGGGGCGGTGCAAGCGAATATCCCATGGACACGCCCTTCCCCTATAACCTCTCAGGAGAGCTGTGCATATTTTTGAACAGGAGGGGTTGCTTATCCTCCGGCTCAGTGGCGTGATAGGCATCCGAACAAAACCACCTCAGGGGTCGTTGTATGCCACTCGCTACGTTGGTTCACCGTGCCAGTTTGCCAAGCCCACAGATCAGCGCCGAGCAAGCGCTGGTGCTGCTGCGCTCGAATTACGGACTCAGCGGCGACCTGCGACCCCTTGGCAGCAACCAGGACCTCAATTACCGCGTCGACAGCGAACGTGGGCGCTTTGTGTTGAAAATTTGCCACGGCGACTACGCTGTCCAGGAGCTTCAGGCCCAACACGCTGCCCTCAAGCAGTTGGCCGGGCACAGCGCGGTGAAGGTGCCGCGGGTGATTACCGCCAGCAACGGCCAGGACCTGCTGACTTTGGACGTCGACGGCCAAGCGATCCATATGCGCCTGCTTGAGTACATCGACGGCCAGGCCCTCACGCAGCTCAAACACCTGCCGCCTGAGTTGGTGACCGGCCTGGGCCGCCTGTGCGCGGAAATGGACCTGGCCTTGGCAACATTCGACCACCCAGGCCTGGAACGCACCCTGCAATGGGACGCGCGCCACGCTCCGGCCCTGGTCGATCATCTGTTGCCTGTCATCGACGACGATCAGCGGCGGCAACTGATCGCCGAGGTCGCGCAACAGGCCGAGCGGCGCTTGCAGTCGCTCAAGGCCAGCCTGCCGGTGCAGGCGATCCACATGGACATCACCGATGACAACGTGGTCTGGCAGCGCGATGCCCAGCGCCAATGGCAATTGCAGGGCGTCATCGATTTCGGCGACCTGATCCGCACCTGGCGCATCACGGACCTGTCGGTAACGTGTGCGGCCCTGCTGCACCACGCCGACGGCGATCCATTCTTCATCTTGCCGGCGATCAAGGCCTACCAGGCGGTCAACCCCTTGCAACGCGAAGAACTGTTGGCGCTGTGGCCATTGATCGTGGCGCGCGCCGCGGTGCTGGTGCTCAGCGGTGAACAGCAGGTTTCCATCGACCCGGACAACCAATACAGCCGCGACAACCTGGCCCATGAGTGGGAGATTTTCCGGGTCGCCCACTCGGTGCCCTTCGAATTGATGGAAGCGGCGATTCTCACCGCCGTCGGCCACAGCCTGCCGCCCATCGCCAGCGAAGGCTTTGCGCCGCTATTGCCGACCCTGGTGGGGCGTGAGTTCGCGCTGATTGACCTGGGTGTACTGAGCCCGCATTTCGAGGCCGGCAATTGGGAGCAGCCGGGGATCGACCAGCGCCTGCTGAGCGAGGCCGCGGGCGTTCATGGCCTGGCCGCCAGCCGCTATGGGCAATACCGGTTATCCCGCACTCGGCCGGACAGCGCCGTCGAACCCGATACTTATCCACTGCACGTGGAGTTGAGCGTTCCTCGGGGGACGCCGCTCGAATCCCCGTTCGCTGGGGTCGTGCACAAGGCTGCCGACGGCCTGTTGCAGCTGGACAGTGCGCAGTTGAGCGTGCGGCTGTGGGGCGTGACGTCGCCGCTGCATTCCGGCGCGGCACTGGTCAAGGGGCAGGTGCTGGGTGAAGTGACGGGGCCGTTGCGGGTCCAGTTGTGCCGTGGCGCCCAGGTGAATCCACCGCTGTTCTGCACGCCCTCCAGGGCAGCGGCCTGGCAGGCGCTATGTCCTTCGCCGGCGGTGCTGCTGGGACTGGCTTGCGATGCCGAACCGGAGATCGATCCCCAGGCGCTGCTGGCCCGTCGCGATGCGAGCTTTGCCCGTTCGCAGAAGCACTATTACGTAGATCCGCCGCGCATCGAGCGCGGCTGGCGCAATCACCTGATCGACATGCAGGGCCGCTCGTACCTGGACATGCTCAACAATGTCGCGGTGCTGGGCCATGGTCATCCACGCATGGCGGCAGTGGCTGCCCGGCAGTGGTCGCTGCTCAATACCAACTCGCGTTTCCACTATGCGGCGATCGCCGAATTTTCCGAACGCCTGCTGGCGTTGGCGCCGTCCAACATGGACCGGGTGTTCCTGGTCAACAGCGGCACCGAGGCCAACGACTTGGCGATCCGCCTGGCCTGGGCCTACAGCGGCGGGCGGGACATGCTCAGCGTATTGGAGGCCTATCACGGCTGGTCGGTGGCCGCCGATGCGGTCTCGACGTCTATTGCCGATAATCCCCAGGCCTTGAGCAGCCGCCCGGACTGGGTGCATCCGGTGACCGCACCGAACATCTATCGCGGCGAATTCCGTGGCCCCGACACTGCGGTGGACTACGTGCGCAGCGTTGAACACAACCTGGCGAAAATCGCCGAAAACAACCGCCAGCTCGCCGGTTTCATTTGCGAACCGGTATACGGCAACGCCGGTGGGATCGCGCTGCCGCCCGGTTACCTGAAGCAGGTCTACGCGATGGTGCGCGAGCGCGGTGGGGTCTGCATCGCCGACGAAGTCCAGGTCGGTTATGGGCGCATGGGCGAGTTTTTCTGGGGCTTCGAAGAGCAAGGAGTGGTGCCGGATATCATCACCATGGCCAAGGGCATGGGCAACGGCCAGCCACTGGGTGCGGTCATTACCCGCCGGGAGATCGCCGAGGCGCTGGAAGCCGAGGGATATTTCTTTTCGTCGGCCGGAGGCAGCCCGGTCAGTTGCCAGATCGGCATGGCGGTACTGGATGTCATGGAAGAAGAAAATCTCTGGGAAAACGCCCGGGTGGTGGGTGGGCACTTCAAGGCACGGCTGGAGGCCTTGATCGATCGCTATCCATTGGTCGGTGCGGTGCATGGCTCCGGTTTCTACCTGGGCGTGGAACTGATCCGCGACCGCGACACGTTGGAGCCGGCCACTGAAGAAACCACGGCGCTGTGCAACCGCCTGCGAACGTTGGGGATTTTCATGCAACCGACCGGCGATTACCTGAACATCCTCAAGATCAAACCGCCGATGGTCACTACGCGCCAGAGCGTGGATTTCTTCGTAGATATGTTGGTGAAGGTCTTGGACGAGGGGTTGTAACTAATCTGGAACGCCAAGCTGTTCCCCTGTAGGAGCGAGCGTGCTCGCGATGACGGTGTCCAAGCCTATATTGATTTGGCTGACCAACCGTTATCGCGAGCACGCTCGCTTCCACAGGGGTTGCATTAATTTATAAAATCGATTTTTGTCGATGTTTGGCGCTATTTTTTGATGGGCGTTAGTTTTTTTGGCTTTATTAGTCGATATTTATCGTTTATAAGGTTGTCACTGCCCATCGCCCAGGAGATGACCCATGACAACGTTGCACAGCACTCCCCGCGCGGATGGTTTCCACATGCCTGCCGAGTGGGCGACCCAGACCCAGGTCTGGATGATCTGGCCCGAGCGCCCGGACAACTGGCGCCTGGGCGGCAAGCCCGCCCAGGCCGCCCACATAGCGGTCGCCAAGGCCATCGCCCGTTTTGAACCGGTGACCGTGGCGGTGTCTGCGGTCCAATACGAAAATGCCCGGGCGCGTCTCGATGTGCCGAATATCCGCCTGGTGGAAATGTCCAGCGACGACGCCTGGGTTCGCGACACAGGGCCGACATTCGTCATCAATGACAACGGCGAAGTGCGCGGTGTCGATTGGGATTTCAACGCCTGGGGCGGTTTCGACGGCGGCCTGTACGCACCGTGGAACCGTGATGCGCAAGTGGCCGGCAAGATTCTTGAGATCGAGCGCAGCCCGCGTTATCGCACCGAAGGTTTTGTGCTCGAGGGCGGCTCGATCCATGTGGATGGTGAAGGCACCCTGATCACCACCGAAGAGTGCCTGCTCAACCGCAATCGCAACCCACACTTGAGCCGTGAAGAGATCGAGGCAGTGCTCAGCGCGCAGTTGGCTGTGGACAAGATCATCTGGCTGCCGGACGGTCTGTTCAATGACGAAACCGACGGCCATGTGGATAACTTCTGCTGCTACGTGCGGCCAGGTGAAGTCCTGCTTGCCTGGACCGATGACCCGCAAGACCCGAACTACACCCGCTGTCACGCGGCGATGAACGTGCTGCAAAACAGCACTGACGCCAAGGGACGCCCGTTCACAGTGCACAAAATGCCGATTCCGGGGCCGTTGTACGCCACCGAGGAGGAGTGTGCCGGTGTCGACGCGGTGCAAGGGTCCCAAGAGCGCAACCCAACCGTGCGGCTAGCCGGTTCCTATGTGAACTTCCTGATCGTCAACGGCGGCATCGTCGCCCCAAGTTTTGACGATCCGCTGGACGCACCGGCCAGGGACATCCTGCAGAACCTGTTCCCGCAGCACGAAGTGGTCATGGTGCCAGGGCGCGAACTGTTACTGGGGGGCGGCAATATTCATTGCCTTACTCAACAGCAACCTGCACCGCGCGCAAAATGAGTGGCGATGTAACAGCTGGGTGATATCGACCGCGCCGGCTCTAGGTCGGCGGTTTTGGATCCATGCCGGCAAGCCCGCGGCCCGATTGGCGCGCGGGTTTTTTTGTGCCTGTTTATTGGCGTGGCGGATACATTGGCATAGCTCTTGTATCTGTACTTCGGCAGTTCTGGGGAGAGAACTGAGTTGTTTTGTCATAAACCTTGGATAAATTGGCCGCTCATCAACCAGGAGAGGGCGCTGGAATGAATATGATAAGCGAGCGCACATGCCATCCCTTGGCCGTTAATGGTGAGTCGCTTCAAGCCTTGGCGCAGTGGTTGAAATCCAACGGAACGCGTCAGATCAGAGAACCTGATCCGCGCCAGGTAATCGTTGAGCGTTACCCCGTTGGCCTGTTCAGCGAGGCGGAGCTGGAAGCGTTGTGGGATGTGATGCAAGGATAGAATTCGACGGATTGATAAAAAGCGCTGGCCGGGATGGCAGCGCTTTTTTTGTATCCGCAGGCTTTCACATTCGCACAAATCCTATGGGCGCTAGCCAGCTCCCATACAGGGGTGGTGTTCAAATTCAGTGGGATATTCGACCGATTCACGAAACACACTGAAAACCGTTTCAGCGTTTTTCCGCAGCGCTCTCAAGACTACCCTGCTGCCATTCAATCCCCATGGTTAGCGGAGTCCTCATGGCCACTCTTCATTATATCTACGACCCGCTGTGCGGCTGGTGTTACGGCGCCAAGCCGCTGGTGCAGGCTGCCCGAAGTGTATTGCCGGTGATTGCTCATGGCGGCGGCATGATGACCGGTGCCAATCGCCAGCAGGTTTCGCCGCAATTGCGCGATTACGTGATGCCCCACGACCGGCGCATCGCCGAATATTCCGGGCAGCCGTTTGGCGAGGCCTACTTTGAAGGTTTGCTGCGTGACCACAGCGCCGTGTTCGATTCGGCGCCGCCGACCGCCGCCATCCTCGCTGCCGAACAGCTCGGCGGCCACGGCCTGGAATTGCTCGGGCGCCTGCAAACCGCGCACTACGTCGAGGGTCGGCGCATCGCTGACGAAACCGTTCTGCTGGAGTTCGCTCAATCCATGGGCCTGCCGGCCCAGGCGTTCCTGGCGGCGTTGCGCGCGGTTGACGTGCAGGGGCATATCAAGGCCAGTCGTACCTTGCTGGCTCAGGTTGGCGGCCAGGGTTTCCCGACCTTGGCCCTGGAGCAGGACGGCCAGTTCACGCTGATCGACATCGGCCCCTGGCTCGGCAAGCCCGAGGCATTCGCCCAATGGCTGGCGCAAGCCTCGCCGGTTCAGACCTCCACGCCACCAGCGGCCTGCGGTCTGGACGGTTGTTCGCGATGAGCAGTTCTTAGACATTTTTTGCCTGATTACAGACGTTTCACGAAATTGACACACCGTTGAGGGCGCGACTAGGATTCGTCCTACGCCTGTGGCTAACAGCCATGACTCTTAAATAATAAAAAGGCCCGACACGATCATTCGTGGGCGGGCCTTTTCATTATTTCCAGGAGCAAGAGTCCGAAAAAGAGCGCAAAAAGCGCCATTTCGGTTGCCCGCCACAGTGCGTATCAACCCGCACAAGGAAAATAAACATGTTGAACAAGCGCATTAGTTTGATCGCACTGGGGATCTTGAGCACGACACATGCCATGGCCAATGACCAGGCTGAGTCCAAGGGGTTCGTTGAAGACAGCAGCTTGAAAGTGCTGTTGCGCAACGCTTATATCAATCGCGACTACAAAGATGGCAATCAAGATAAGGCCGAGTGGGGCCAGGCAGCCATAGGTACCTTCTCGTCCGGTTTCACCCAGGGCACCGTGGGTGTCGGTGTGGATGCGTTCGGCCTGTACGCGCTGCGTCTGGACGGCGGTAAAGGCCGCAGCGGTGCGGGTGGCATCGACTTCTTCAAGCAAGGCGACAGCGGCAACGCGGCCGATGACCTGTCCAAGTTCGGGGCAGCGGTCAAGTTCCGCGTCTCCAACACCGTGCTGGCCTACGGCGACCAGATGCCGGCCCTGCCGGTGCTCAGCTATGACAACTCGCGCCTGTTGCCGGAAAGCTACACCGGCACGTTGATCACCTCCAAGGAGATCAAGGGCCTGGAACTCAATGCCGGCCGTTTCACCGCCGAATCGCGCAAGAGTGCTGAAGGCCGCGACAGCGGTGGCCTGAAGTCGATCAACGTCTTGGGCGGCAGCTATCAGTTCACCGAGCAGTTCAAGGCTTCGCTCTACGCTTCGGATGTCGAAGATGTATTGAAGAAGCAATACGTGAACGCCAACTATGTGTTCCCGCTGGCCAAGGATCAGTCCCTGACTCTGGATTTCAACGGTTATCGCACCAAGCTGGACAACAGCTACGTTCGTGAAAACAACGTCACCGGCGATGACAACAAGATCTGGAGCCTGGCTGCCACCTTCGCCACGGGGCCGCACAGCTTCACGCTCGCCCACCAGCGCAGTACCGGCGACAGCAACCTGGGTTATGCCTACGGGGGCTATCAGCGCGAGCAGAATCGGGTGGGTGATGGCGGCAATACGATCTACCTGGCCAACTCCTACTGGTCCGACTTCAACGCTGAAGACGAACGCAGCTGGCAGTTGGGCTATGGCCTGGATTTCACCACCTTCGGCGTACCGGGCCTGACTTATAACGTTGCTTATGTGCGTGGCGATAACATCACCACCTCGACCAGCGAAGGCGGCACCGAGCGCGAGATCTTCAACCAGTTCAAGTACGTGGTCCAGAGCGGTCCGGCCAAGGACTTGAGCGTCAGGTTGCGCAGTTCCGTGCTGCGGGTGTCGCAGAAGTCCAGCGAGTACAACGTCAGCGGCAATGAGCTGCGGGTGTTCGTGGATTACCCGATCAACGTCTTCTGATGCCTGATCAGGTTGTAAGTCTATAAAACCGTGGCGAGGGAGCTTGCTCCCGCTGGGCTGCGCAGCAGCCCTTCTGGTGTGAGCGCTGCGCACTCAAGCGGGAGCAAGCTCCCTCGCCACAATTGATTCAAACCTGCCTGAAGTGGATAGCGTTGCGACCTCAAACTCGGGTCTTTTTGGCTTTCAGCGCAAAAAACACCGCTGGAACCGCCTGTTTTCCCGAACAAAAGTCGTACTCATGCAATTTTTGCCAGCGTTTCAAGCGCCGCTTGAAATGCCTCAAATACTTTCTCATGGACGTAAATCCTGCACCTACTAGATTAGGCCGCTCAATGCAGCGGAGACCTATGAAAAATGATCGTTCTGAACAGGGAAGTGGGCGAAGCGCTAAGACGTGACAAATACGTCAATGTTCGCGGTGGAGACTTCAACCTCTACGGTCATTTCGGCGATTTTGTCCGGCTGACCAAAAGCTGGGAAAACATGGAGCCCGACAGCTACTACGGCCAGGCCGAGTCAGGCATGCGTTTTCGCCGCTACAGCGACTTCGAATACAACCCTACGACCCGCGAGCTCACGCAGCTCGAACACCGGGCCTACATTCAGTCCAAGGCCAACAACAGCTATGTCGGTGGACTGGAGCGGCACTTTCAGGACTTCTCCAACGAAGTGATCAATTCGCCGGTGATGCGCAGCCTGATCGACACGGACTTCGAGGTCTACAAGAACGTCCTGCCGCAGGAGCTGCACGATGAAATCTGGCAGTGCCAGATCCATCAGATCCGCATCGAGATCAAGCCGGGCAAACAACTGGAAATCACCCCCGAAGGGATTCACTGTGATGGCTATCCGTTCAGCGGCGTGCACTTCTGGGGTCGCCAGAATGTGGCGGGTGCGGAAAGCCGTTTGTACAGCGCCCAGGAAGAACAGCTGGCGGCGACGACCTACGAGGACATCCTCGACACGACGTTCTTCCTGGATCGCGACATGCGCCATTACGTGACCCCGGCGCGCAACACCCATAGCCATGACATGGCGTACCGGCAGATCCTGGCCATCTCCTTCTCGCGGCCCGGGACCGCTTTCGACATTGTTCGCTGAACGGCTCGAACCCATGGACGACCCGACGCAGCAGGTCCTGTTGCGCCGGGCCATGGTCCGGGACGCCGAGCGACTGGAGCGGTTTTTTCGCGGTTTCGACGAAGTGTCGTTCTGCGAATGGCAGGACGCCCGATTCTTGCGCGGTGTGTTGTTGCAGGAAACCACCACCGCGTACCTGGCTATCGATGCGAGCGGTGACGTGGTGGGTGCCGTGATCGGCGGTATGCTCGGTACCCGTGGCACGATCAATCACCTGGCGGTCAGCATGCAGCATCGCGCCAAAGGCCTGGGCCAGCGCCTGGTTGAAGCCGCGTCGGCTGACATGAAACGGGTCGGCGTGCTGCGCATGTTCCTTTTTGTCGACGATGCTAATCTGGCCGGCAAGCGCTTCTGGGCGGCCCAGGGCTTCTGTGAGCCCCGGGGCGAAATCACCTTCGAGAGGGATTTATGAACAAGACTTCCAGCCAGCCGCTGGCGGTCGAACCACAAGCCTCGCGTACCTTTGCTGAAGCCAGTCCGGTGGTAGCGGGTTATTTCACGGTTTCGTTTGTGTTCGGTCTGATGGCGGTCAACGCCGGGTTGCCCCTGTGGTTGCCGGTGGCGATGTGCCTGTTCGTCTACGCGGGCGCTTCGCAATTCGCGGCGCTGGCGTTGATTTCCAGCGGCGCGTCGCTGACCACCATCGTGCTCACCACGTTCCTGATCAATGCCCGCCACATGCTGATGTCGGTCTACATGGCCAAGGCCCTGCGTGCGCTGGGGCTCAGCCGTTTCGAGCGCTGGTGCTACGCGGCGGGGCTGACGGACGAGTCGTTCGCGTTCCACAGCGTCAAGCTCGGCAGCGGGGCGCCGGTGAGTGTGCGCTACCTGGTCGGCTTCAACCTGTTCTGCCACACATCCTGGGTACTGGGTGGCTTGCTGGGCGCCGTATGTGCGCAATACGCGGCGCACCTCATCAAATACCAGCTCGACTATGCCCTGACAGCGATGATGCTCTATGTGCTGGTTTCGTTGTGCAACACCCGCAACAAACTGATCGCAGCCCTGGCGGCTGTCGTCTGCATGGGCGGGCTGAGCCTGCTGGGCAGCTCGCCATTCAATGTCTTCATTGCCACGTTCGTTGGCTGCGGAGTAGGCGTATGCCTGACCAAACGTTCCTGATCCTGGTCGTGGTCCTGATGATGGCCGTGACCTTCCTGCCGCGCGCCCTGCCGTTGCAGATCAATACCGAACACTGGCCGCCCTTTATTGCCCGCGCCCTGGAATATCTGCCAGTGGCGATCGTCGCTGCCATCAGTCTGACTCCCTTGTTGATCAAGGATCAGCAGATACAACTCGACCGCCCTGAGTTTTATGCCGCGATTCCGACGCTGTTATGTGCGTATTTCAGCCGCAACCTGTTTCTCAGTGTGGCGGTGGGCACGGCGGCGTACATCGCGCTCGGTTCGTTCCTGTAGCGTCAGGTCCACCACATCGTGCAGTGCCTGGCCGGACAACTCCGGATTGTTCACCGCCAGGCGGACTTCAAGGAAATCCTCGAAATCCGGGAAAATCGCCAGGCCGTTGCGCAGCGCGGCTTCTCGGGACACCAGCCCCAAGCCATCGAGCTGAGTGATCAATGACAGCGTCAGCGTTTCACTGCAGGAATACACCATGCGCTGGCTCGACCCGTATTCACCCAGGCCGGCGTCGAGAAAGCGCAGGAAGCTGTGGGAATACGGGCATTCTTCTGCCGGACGCACCTGAAACTTGTCACCGAGCAGGCCAAGGGAATCGTCTGCATCGCCACAATGGGCGCCGACCACCCGCACCTGCACATCCGGCATGGTGATGCTGGTAAAACCGCCCTGTTGCTGGCCGATCAGGACCGCCAGGTCAAAATCTTCATTCCTGAGTTTGCTCAGGTTCTCCATCGATTCGGCGTAGCTGAATTCCAGCTGATACTGGGGGAACACAGCGATCAACCGGTCGATCATTCGCCGGTTGAACTCCGCCGGCAGGGTGGTATTGAGCGCCATTCTGAGGATGCGCTGTCGCGGGGTCTTGAGCGCCGCGACTTTCTCCTCCAACTGCCGGGTGGCAATCAGCACCTGATCCATGAAGGGGGTCAGTTCCGAGCCTTGGCTCGTCAACGTCAGGCCCTTGTTCGAGCGCCGGAACAACCGGAAACCGAACTGTTCCTCGACCTTGTTCAACTGCGCCGCCAACGCCTGCACCGTGAGGCACGAATGCTCGGCCGCTGCCGACAACGAGCCGGTCTGCACGATACGCATGAGGTTGCGTAGGGTTCTGCTATCCATGAGGTAATGCCCTCTGCTTAAGTGGGCTCGCTATTGTTGTGCGCCTGGTCCGGGCCAGGCAGTGCATGCCGGCTATCATCATGCACCTTGCCACGGTTGTCGCGATTTTGTGCCGAAAAGCGCCGGCAGGCGATGGTTGGAGCTTATGCGGAATTTGGGGATTTTGCCTAACAGATGCTGGCCAAGACCCGTTAGTGGGAAGCTGGTTACGTTTGTTGACCTGCAAAGCCATGCCGAATTGTTCGAATAGAACATCGATAGAATCCGTTTGCGAATAAAAACTAAAAAATAATCCACATCTGTACTATCCTCTAAGCACCACCCCGCGATAAAGGAGCCCAAACCATGGCGACTTCCTCCATCACTCTCAATGCGCAGCAACAATTGGATTCCCCGGATGCGGGTCGAGTCGCGTTGAAGTTTTTCTTCAACCTCATGGCGCTCTGGGGCTGCAGCGTCGAGCAGCAGCGCACATTGCTGGGCAAGGTGGGAAACACGACCTTCTACAAATACAAACAATTGCCGGAAAACGTGAAGCTGCCTCGCGATACGCTCGAGCGCATTTCCTACCTCATGGGTATCCACAAGGCACTGAGCATTATCTTCAGCAACAGCCGGGACCGTGCTTATCAATGGGTCAGCAGCCCGAACACCGCGGCACCGTTCAACGGCCAGTCGGCACTGTCCTACATGCTGACCGGCCGCGTGGTAGACATCGCCGATGTGCGGCGATACCTCGACGGAGTGCGCGGTTGATGATGCCACCACTGGCGGACCCGCAATGGAATCGGGCCTATCGGATCGTCAACAGCAGCTTCCCGCCGATTTCGCTGTTTGAAGACGTACTCGACCCTGAGGACCTGCCCACGGCCTACGCCCTGGAAGCGTTGACCAACGATCGGCTGATGGAGCAAGCCGGCGTGCTGTCCCGGGTCCGCCCAGAGGACCGCATTTCCGGGCCCGGCTCCTCGCCGGTGATGGCGGCGTTTACCCACATCGGCAAAAGCAGCCGCTTCAGCGACGGCACCTTCGGCGTCTACTACGCCGCCAGCAGCCAGGAAGCGGCCATTGCCGAGACCTGCTACCACCAGGCGCGATTCCTTGGCGCGACCAACGAGCCAGACCTGGAGCTGACCATGCGCACCTACATCAACAAGGTGGTCAAACCTCTGCACGATATCCGCCACGACTACCCCCACCTCCACAACCCCGACCCTACCGCCTATGGTCCGTCCCAAGTGTTCGCCCGACAACTGCGTGAAACCTTGTCGTGGGGGCTGCTGTACAACAGCGTCCGGCTGCCCGGCCACGAATGCGTGGCCGCGTTTCGCCCTCCGGCAGTTTCGATTCCGGTGCAGGGCAAGCATATTCGGTACGTCTGGAGCGCCCAGAAGCGGGAGATTTCGTTTGTGTTCGAGGTGAGCGAGGTTTGAAAAGGGCTGCTAGGCAGCCCAGCGGGAGCAAGCTCCCTCGCCACGGGTATCCGATCAAACCTTGAACTGCTGCACCGAAGCCTGCATCGACCCCGCCGCATTGTTCAATTGATCCGCCGTTTGCGTCAGGTTGTGAATCGAGCGTGTGTTCTCACGGGACTGCTCGGCAATCGACTCCACCCGCTGGGCCATCTCATCACTGGCCTTGGATTGCTCGGCAATGGTCTGGGAAATTTCCTCCACCACTTCGGCCGCATGCCGGGCACCGGTGCGGATTTCGCTGATGGACACCCCGGCCTGCTGGGCCAGGTTGACGCCTTCGTCCACACGGCTGACACACGCCTGCATGTTCGCCACCGCGTCCCGGGCGCTGGACTGGATGCGCTCGATCATCGCGGTGATTTCCTGGGTGGACTGGGTGGTGCGCGCCGCCAGGTTGCGCACCTCATCGGCCACCACCGCAAAACCTCGCCCCGCCTCACCGGCGCGGGCGGCTTCGATGGCGGCGTTGAGCGCCAGCAAGTTGGTCTGTTCGGCGATGCTCTTGATCACTTGGATGATGGAATGAATGTCCTCGGATGATGCGTCCAGCGCCGTGATCTTGCTGGAGGACTGGTTGACCACCTCGGCGATCCGGTTCATGCCTTCCACCACCCCGAGAATCACCTGGCCACCGCTGCTCGCCAAATGCTCGGACTGCGCGGAAATCGTCCGGGCGCTGTCGGCGTGCTGATGGATCTGGCTGATATTCGCCATCATCTGCTCCATGCTCGCCGCCATACTGGTTGCGCTCTGGGCCTGCTGATCGGCGCTGGACACAATCTGTCGCGCCGTATCGCCCAGATGCCGGGACGTGCCGTGCAACTCATCGCTCTGGCCGCGGATCGTGGCGATCATCTGTCGCAGATTGGTCTGCATCTGCTCGATCACACCTTGCAACTGACCCAACTCATCCTTGCTCTGAGCCCCCATCGAGCGCTGCAAATCCCCTTGGGACATCGCCTGGGCATTGAGGATGATCTTGTTCAGTGGCGTCAGCACAGCCTTGAGCAGGCTCCACGACAACAGCGCCAGCGCCACGCAAGTGGCCAGTAGTGTCGCGATCAGCCAGCGCTCCGAGGTGTGAATGCTGTGGTCCTGATGCTCACGCGAGGATTGCGCCTGGTTCTCGATCAGCTCACTCACTGCCTCGTTGCGCTCCTCCAACGCCGAAAACGCCCCGTCGAACTCCGCCCGCAACGCCTGGCCATCCTGGGCACCGCTCAGTGCCTTGCCAATTATTTGCTTGGCTTTGTCGATATAGGTTTCGACCTGTGGTTTAAGCTCGCCAATCGCCTTGGCGACATCCCCCGGTAACTTGGCCTCGGCGTTTTCGGCGATAACCTTGCGCATCCGCTGCGTATGCTCATCGAATGCCTCCGTCACCTCCTTGGCCGCCTGAGTGTCCCCCGGTGCCACCAGCAATGCGGCCAACACATCGGCACGAATGGCGTCGTGCATCATGTCCGCCTCCATGTGCTTGCGCATGGCCGAAATACTGGTCTCGTTCTGCACCAGGGCCTCGGTCATGGAGTGATAACCCCACAGCCCTATACCGCCGAGCAATAGCGCAAAAGAAAGACTGACCAACCCCGAGCCTATGACTTTGGTGCGGATCTTCATCGCTTACTGCTCCTGGAGCGGGGGAATTCTGGGAAGTGTAGTCGAGCGCCAGCAGAGCCTTGGGGGAGCCCAGGCTCTTATCTGAGGCTATCGGCGGGGGAAATGATTAGATGAATACAGCGCCAACTGTTTGGGCCTGGGACAGAGTGAACCTGTGGCGAGGGATTTATCCCCGATGATGGGCGTGAAGCAGCCCTTCTTTAATCTGCTCCGGCAGATAAAATCCAAGGCTGCCCCGCTCGTGAGCAGCATTGGGTTTGCAACTCTTAAGCCGACTTACTCCCCGGCGCCTCAAGCACCTTCACCACGTCATCGATGACGGCCTTGCTCATATCCTGCAAATAACACGAAGCCCAGGCATACCGATCCGTACCGCGAATCATCGCCGCGTCCTCGGCCAGGACCTTGGCGACGTGGAGCAGATCGGAAGCGTGGGACAGGGCTTCGCCGATGGGTATGCCGCTGTTGACGCGGAATAAAGGGCGGTCGGAGTGGTAGCAGAAGGGGGTTAGGCCTGGGGTTTTGAGGTCTTGCGGGTTTGGCATTGTCTGGCTCCTTGACTGTGAGAGCCGCAACCGTCCTTTCCTACGGGATGGGGTGGCGGCCATGCACGGGGTAGGAAAACCGGGAATCAAGGCACCCGGCACACCCGAAGGTGTCCCGCGCACAGCCGCCATAACGCATATCGCAGACACAGAAAAAGCGCCTGCAATAGTAAGCGAGGCGCAGCTGATGCGCCTTGATTTACTTCGGGTTTCCTACGCCCGGTCGCTGAATTTGCAGCGACAGATGGAGAGTAGCGGGCGGGTGAGAAGGCTGCAATCGTGGCGCGATGCTGGCGGAGGCGGTTTAGGTATTTTTATGGGTGAGCAATAATTTCGTGCTTCCGGTCATGCATCGACATACCTCTCAAGGAGACCCTGATGGCCACTGCCCATGTTTTCATAGCCACCAGCCTAGATGGTTTCATCGCCAGGCCCGATGGTGACATCGACTGGCTTTTGCAGCGCGACGATCCAACCGAGGACCATGGCTACTCAGACTTCATCGCCGATAAAGACGTGATTGTGATGGGGCGAGGAAGCTACGAGAAGGTACTGACCTTTGATACTTGGTTCTATGAACGACCCGTGGTGGTGTTGTCGGAACGGCTGGCGGATTCGCCGGTGCCTGAGGCGCTGAAGGGCAAGGTACGTTTCTCCAACCTCTCACCCAAGGACGTGATGGAGGAACTGACGAGCCAGGGTTTGCATCGTGTCTATGTCGACGGAGGGCAGGTCGTGCAGTCATTCCTGCGCGATGGATTAGTCGCCGACATGGTGATTACCACTGTTCCTGTGCTGATCGGGGCGGGCAGGTCGCTGTTCGGTGCCATTCAGCAGGACGTTGAATTGAAATTGGTGTCTAGTCGCTGCTTTCCCTCGGGGTTGGTGCAGTCCACGTATCGGTTGGGCTCATGAGCCGCTCACATGGGATCTGCTTTGCGCTCTGAGAATGACCTCTGACGGAACCAAGCCGTTTTCCAGGCTTGCTCCAATGAGGTGTTTAGCTCACTGTAAAGACCAATGTCATTACAGTGATTTGTCTAGTCCTGAAATAGGTTTGCACCTGTTTCAGGACTAGACACAGCGCCCCCGGTTCAGGCGGCTTTGGCGGTAACGCTGATTTCTATTTTCAAATCTGCACCGGCTAACAGATTCACCAGCGCATCCAGGGAAAACTTATCAACCTTCCCCTTCAGCAGATCGTTGAGCCGTGGCTGCGTAACATGCAGCCGGCGAGCCGCTTCGGCTTGCGAGACGTCCCATGCCTTTACGACCAAGGCGATAGCTCGCATAACTTGGGAGCGGACTCTAAGGTTCTCGGCTTCTTCTGGCGTGTCAACCAACGCTTCCCAAACACTGGTCGCGCGTTCGTTTGCCATATCGGTATTCCTCACTTTCAATGCTTCCAATTCTACTTTCAGTTTGATTCTTAACTTTCTGCTCAACACTATTCTTTATGATCGAGTCGGGTTGCGAGAGGTTCAGAGTAGCAGCTTACCCCTTCACCCGAACGGAGGGTGAAAGGGTACCTGCCCTGCCTGCTTATCTGCTCCTGCGATCAACCCAGCGACAAAGCCCCCCGCATTTCTGCGAGGGCTTTGTTTTGTATGGTGCGGCACCAGACGAACGGTAGCTTTTGGCGAGGCCAGGTTTCCTGCGGGTTTAGACGTCGGTGGAAAATTTGCCGTACCCCGATCAGTGATTCGAGGGGACAGACCACGATTTTTGGCTGGAATGATGAAGCAGGGAATTAACCGCAGTCTGCTTCTAGTTTCTCTACGCTAGGCGCCATTGCTGTTGATCTTTCCAATCATTTGGAAATCCCATGAGCCTCAAATAATCCAGTTCCTGCTGATCCATGATTTCGGCCAGGCGAAGCTTCCACTGGCTGTCAGGGCTGATCAGGTCGGTTAGGTAGGCCAGCATCGTCAATACGACGTATAGCCGCTGTTTGGGCTGAGGCTGGTCGGCGGGGGCCGTGGGAATGGCCCATTCTTTAGGTAAGGATGGTCGAATCGAGAGCTCTCGGTTCCATAGCCGTGAGTGGTGGGCACAGCAGTTGCGAATGAAGGTCAGCGTGTGTAGCCAGGAGGCCAGTACTTCGAAGGGCAGGCTGAATCTGGTGGCGATAGCTTTCTTGTCGGCGCTTTTGCCTATGGCATTGAAGAGGGTAGATACCGTCCCAAGGCTGAGTTCTTCCAGGACCGCCCAAGCGGGCGGCAACTCCGGGTGGGCATAGGTTGCACCGTAGTATCGGAAATAGTTGTCACGCATGCGGTTTTCGATCCGCTGTTGCTGGAGCCCATCGGCTTGTCGGCCCTTTCTGATGCGGTCGACATCACGTTTGAGTTTACTGCGCTCCTTATTCATTTGCTCCCGCAATGGACGCAACAAATCGGTGTGTGAGTATGACGAGGAGAAGACGGACGCGTCAGCTATCCAGTCAGGCCCGTACTTGGGGCACATATGATTGCTGATAGTCGCTCGTATGGCGACTTCGACACGTTCGATGGCATCCATGGTGACGCGCCGCAACGTACCATCGAAGCGGTAAATATCGACGATTGCCTTCAGTGTGCTGCCGGGCTTGAAAGGATGTTCAGGGTCTAGCTCCTGAAAGGGGCGCATGTAGGGACTCAGGCGAAACAGCGTGACCACTTCGAGAAAACGCATGGCTCGATCATCGTTGGCGATGTGCAAACCTCGTTGCTTTAGCAGTTCCAATTGCTGTTCTACGCTGAGAGCCGGCTTGTCGAAGGGCCTCATGTAGTTTTCTCCAGGCAAAAAAAACCCGCACGATTTGAGCTTGCTGACTGGGTCAACCTAGGCTTGGCGGGTGTGTTGGGGGGCATTATAGGTCGGTGTAAGAGACCGTCAACATTGTCCTGACGTGAAATTGTAACGGGTAGGAGCGCAGGAAAGGTTTGGTCTGTGGATGCTGATTAAGGCGATATCGGTCTTATCTAGCTCCTGGGAAGGTTCAACCTCCAGAAACAACAAAGCCCCCGCATTTCTACGAGGGCTTCGTTTTGTATGGTGCCGGCACCAGACGAACGGTAGCTTTCGGCGAGGCTAGGTTTTCTGCGGGTCTGGAGTTCGCTGGAAAATTCGGCGTACCCCAACTAGTAACTATAAACAAATCAGCTAGTTATGGCTTTCAGTGGAATCGAATCGGGGACGATTAAACCTGAGCATGTGCTGTGCTCGGTACGTAGAGTTGCGAGCGACACACGTAACCTGTGAATTGGGTAAAAAAACCAGCTATTTTCAGGCTGGCTCAAATGAAGTTGTTACCTCAATGTAAAGACCAATGTCATTACAGTGAGGGCCATCCCATGGCGTCCATCAATGTCCGTATCGACGACGACCTCAAAGCGCGTGCTTACCACGAGCTGGAAAAGCTCGGCGTCACCCCTTCTGAGCTGATGCGCCAAGCCTTGCAGTACGTAGCAGAGCGCGGTCAGCTACCCTTCAAGCCCGTCCTGATGACCGAGGACGATGAAGCCTTGATCGCAACGGTTCGCGAGCGGCTGGCTAATCCCCAGCGGGTTAAGGTTTCGCTAGATGACCTATAGCCTCGAATTCGATGCGCGGGCGTTAAAGGAGTGGCACAAATTGGGGGGTACCCCAATTACTTTGTTCCCCGTTAGCCTTTTCGTATGATGAGCGAACATGCTATTTGGAATATCTCGCGTGAATACGCCACCTAACATCGGTTCATCACGCCAGGCAGTGCAAAAGGGGGGCAGATCGGATTTCAGTGATGCTGTGGCCCAGCTCTCATGGGACGACTTGCGCATTATCAAAGCGCTCAGTGAATGCGCAAATCGCACTGATGCTGCCAAAAAACTGGGGATCAACATATCCACGGTATCGCGCCGAGTGGCCCAGCTTGAGAAAACACTTGGAGTTGCACTCTTCGATCACCGCCGCTCGGGATACATGCTCACAGCGGAAGGCGTAGAGCTGCGAGAGCTCGCCGAGCGAGTCGAACTGGATATCGTTAGTGTTGCACGGCGTGTGTCACGGGCGGGTCAGGGGCCACTCGGAAAACTCCGCATCACCACCAGCGATTCGCTGCTGCTGTACTTCCTCACACCTATCATTGCGCAATTCAAAGCTCTGAATGAAGGGATAGCGATTGAAGTACTTGTAGGCAATCAGACATTGAGTCTTGCCCGCGATGAGTCGGATATTGCGGTGAGGGCGACCAATAAACCAGCTGAAAGTTTGGTTGGGCGCAAACTCGCGACAATTGCCTGGGCGCCATACGGCAGTGATAAAAACGCACCGACCTCGA
Organism: Pseudomonas sp. NFACC51; assembly: GCF_900103575.1. Lineage (NCBI taxonomy): Bacteria > Pseudomonadati > Pseudomonadota > Gammaproteobacteria > Pseudomonadales > Pseudomonadaceae > Pseudomonas > Pseudomonas sp. NFACC51. The sequence continues at coordinate 141,397 of NZ_FMXH01000012.1, forward strand.
CACCTTTCGCAGAAGGCCAGGCGTGGGTATCTTACTCGGCAGCTTTATGCGGCCTCAAAGCAACGAGCTACGTTGATAGCAGAGTTCACCCCGATTGCATTTCGTATCGTACCGACTCCGTTGCCGCTGCAAGCGCTGCGATTGTAGCGGGTCTTGGTTTTGGGTTCCTTCCCTGCATGCTGGGTGACATCACGCCGGGATTGGTGCGTGTCGGCCCGGTTGTGCCTGAACTTCAGGATGGGCTTTGGCTGCTGACTCACCAGGACATTCGAAAATCATGGCGAGTCAAGGCGTTCATGACGTTTTGCGCAGCGGCGGTTGCCGAACTCAAGCCCTTGGTCGAAGGCCAGCGATCTCTCCCGGTTTCGTAGACGAAACCGGGAGCACGTCTTAGCGGGTGCCGGAGCCAATGACCGCCTTGCAGACAATTTCGATCAACTGCGAACGCTGTGCGAGCCTCGATACGCCGATGATGTTGCTCGTGCACTGGGGCCGCTCGGTGCCAAACGCAGCCTTGCGAACATTGCCTACCACGGCAAAAGCCGCGTCCATGTCCAGCACATAAAGCGTCTCTTCGACCACGTCTTCAAGTGTTGCGCCATACAGTGTAAGCAACTTGGAGATGTTGTCGTAGGAAGCGCGCATTTGCTCTCCCATCGAAGAGAAATCACTGGGCTTGCCTTCGCTATCGAGTGGGGCAGGAGCTACCAGGTTGCCGTCTTCATCATGGTTGAATTGGCCGGATATATAGATGTCGTTTCCGACTTGTCTGGCCTGCGGGTAGCCGTAGCTTTCTTCCCATGCGACTCCCCAGTAAGCGGTTTTCTTTCCGAACGGTTGCGAAGCTGACATTGCATTCTCCTGGCGTAGAACAGACTGCTCGCACAGCGGCAGTCCGAGTTGTGGGATGCCAGAGACTAGCACCGCAAATGATTTTATAAGGGCGCATTAATGCGTCTATGGAGACGCATTAATGCGCCCCTAAAATCGTGAATGATCGGTTACCTTGAACTCGAAATCGGCGCCGCACCTACCGCCAACAACCTTCCGTGATTTTCAGCGGACAAAAGATTGGCCCGGCCCGCAAAGAGATTAGAAGACCATCATTTCACTAAAGGGAACCACCATGAACAATCCAAAAACCGAAGTCCTGACCCCTCAAAACAGCCAACTGATTTTCATTGATCAGCAGCCCCAGATGGCCTTTGGCGTGCAAAGCATCGACCGCCAGACGCTGAAGAACAACACGGTCGCTCTGGCGAAGGCCGCAAAAATTTTCAACGTGCCAACCACTATCACCACCGTCGAAACCAATAGCTTCTCCGGCCACACATATCCCGAATTACTCGCTGTGTTTCCTGACGCGCCTCTGCTGGAGCGCACCTCGATGAACTCGTGGGACGACCAGAAAGTCCGTGACGCGCTGAAAGCCAATGGCCGTAATAAAATCATCGTCTCTGGCCTTTGGACTGAAGTGTGCAATACCACATTTGCACTTTCCGCCATGCACGATGCCGGCTACGAGATCTACATGGTCGCCGATGCTTCCGGTGGCACAACGAAGGAGGCTCACGATTACGCCATGCAGCGCATGATTCAGGCCGGCGTGGTGCCGGTCACCTGGCAGCAGGTGCTGCTGGAGTGGCAGCGTGACTGGAACAACCGCGACACCTACGACGCCGTCATGAATCTGGTGAAGGAGCACTCCGGTGCTTACGGCATGGGCGTCGACTATGCCTACACCATGGTGCACAAGGCTCCCGAGCGTGTAGACCACGGCCCGACCCTGGCACCTGTGGCCGCCTCTGTCTGAGCCTCACTGGCCCTCATCAAATGGGGGCCAGTCCCCATTTCTATCCATTTGAACCGGAACGGCGACAGAGGCTATATCAGGAAGGAAAGGAAGGAAAAAGGAAAGGAAAAAGGAAAGGAAAAAGGGGACGTATTTATTTTCCAAATCGAAAGTGAGGTGCCTATGTGCAGGAGTGCTACGTTTGCGGACGGACGCCTATGCGGCTAGTGCCACTCGATGATCAACCAGTCCCTAACTCCCCTCAATCAAAACCCGCTGCTCCAGCCAAATCTCCTGAACAAACTGATCCGTAATCGCGTAAATCCCATGCCCGCGCCGCATGATGATGTTCTCCGCTACTAGCGCGATTACCACCGGTTGAATCTCTTCAACCCGCACCTCTCGCCCTACTGACTTTGAATACTCTGCCGCTGCGTCGATGGAAAAAATCCCTCGAGCATCGCCTTCTGTAGATGCGATTTTGTTGAAAATCGCCAGGGCCAGGCTGCCCAGTTGCTCGACTTTTTCCAGCTCGATGTTCGCTGCAGCCGAACGTAGAGTGCTGGCGATTACGGGAAGAAAGAGGTCGGGGTCCCCGTCCTGCTGCAAGAGTTGGCGTAGAGCCTTGAGCATCTCCTCGGGTCGGTTGCCCAAGGTATTGAACGCCTCGATGGCTGTCTCCACGGACGGCAGCTTTTCTTTTTTCACGGTCATGGCAAGTCGGTTGAGCAGGAACTCTACGTAGTCACCTTTGAGCAGCGGGTAGGCGGCTGATGTGGCGCCGGAAAACGCCTGGTTGCGTTTGGCGGTCAGTTCGCTGACTTGGGCCCTGTGGGAGCCGGTTCCGATAAACAAGAAGTAACCCGGTGTATTCGGGCGAGGGTTGATTGCATCGCGTGCGGCCTTGAGGGCCAAGAGCATTTGATTGCCATCGTCGGAGGAGATGGCGTGCTGCACTTCGTCAATGATCAGGACCAAGTCGGTCTTGGCTTGGTCGACGACTTCTGTCAGTGCTTGCGCCAGTGTCGGGCCGTCGGGGTTACCGATGCTGTCGAGTTTGAAGCCGAATTTGAACCCTGCGGCGCCTGCCTCGACATTACTGACGCGCTTGAGTATTTCCAGGGCAGAGGAGCCCGGCGTTTGCAGATCTTTCAGCGTTTTATGTATGGCGTTGTGCACGAGCGTGGCCGGGTTGGCCAAGGTGTCGCTCCATAGGTCAACGTAGATGACCAGAGCCCCAGCCTCTTCCAGGGCTGGGATGAGGTCATTTCTCAGAAAAGTCGTTTTGCCTGTACGGCGTAAGCCAGACAGGAACAGACCTGAGCGCAGGCCTTCATCGAGCACGCCTGGATGGAGCAGCTGATTTGCCATCGATTCAGCCAATTCAGGGCGTTGAAATATGCTGCTCATGCAATTACCCCCTTTTATGGATACGCCATAATTATTGCTAATTCATAATTTAGCATAAAGATCGGATTGTGAGCCTTAGGAGAGAATCGATGCTTTGAGGAGTAGCGAAGCGGGGGACTACGAGTTGGTCGACGAAGGCAGGGGGTAGGAACATCAATACCCCAGAAACAACAAAGCCCTCGCATTTCTGCGAGGGCTTTGTTTTGTATGGTGCCGGCACCAGGAGTCGAACCCGGGACCTACTGATTACAAGTCAGTTGCTCTACCAACTGAGCTATACCGGCGTGTGGGCGACGATTATAGCGATTGGGTGCGTTCTGTAAACCCCTGAATTCTGACTATTTTTGCACTGCCCATACTCAAGCGCGGTGCAGCAGGTTGCGCAGTTTGTTCATGGCGCGCCAGGTGCGGCTGTTTTGCATGGCGTGGAGTTGGGCTTCGGCCTGTTCGGCGCGTTGCAGGGCGGCGCTGAGTTGTTGGTCGGTGTCGTCGATGGGGTGGCTGAATTTGTGGCCTTTGCAGAGTTGGAAGCCGTCGAGGTTGCACGGGGGGATGTCGAAGGCGGGTTTGAGGGCCAGGTGTTCTTCGGCGAGGTAGTAGGTGTTGATGCCGTCGAACAGGATGGACTGGTAGCCGGCGTCGGTCACCAGGGTTTCCCAGGTCTGGTCGCGGGCCCATGGGGTTTCGATGAGGATGATCCAGGGGCGCCAGCGGCCGAAGTCCATGCCGCGCAGCACGGTTTCTTCGTGGCCTTCGACGTCGATTTTCAGGAAGTGGATGGGACGATCCTGGGCGTATTGCTCGCAGATGGAGGCCAGGGTGCGGGACTGGACGGTCTGGGTGCCCACGTCCATGCCGGCGTCGCGGTGTTGTTGGGCGACGCTGGCTTCTACCGTGGACAGGCCGGTGTTGGCGATGGTGTAGAAGGTCAGGCTTTCGGCGTTGTCGCCGGCCACGCATTGCAGGTTGATGTCGTGGGGGCGTTGTTGGCAGAGGGCGTCGTAGTAGGCCGGTACGGGTTCGATGTTGATGCCGCGCCAGCCGCGGTCGTAAAACGCTCGGGTGACTGAATCATCTGTCGGATGGTTGGCGCCGACGTCGAGGTAAAAGCCGTTTTCCACCGATTTGAGGGCGCGCCACAGGCGTATGTCTTCGAAGTTTTGTGCGTAGGAAATGAACGTCACGGCCAGTCCTTGAGTGTGTCGGCGTTGTGTCAATCACGATACGTTTGGCTGTTGTATAGCACGGGCGCGGTGGACGCAATTGTTGGCGCGGAGCAGCACTGAATTCGGCGGTTATGTCGTTTTGCTTAGACGCTTATGCACAACGGGCAGGATGAGACGCAGGGCATCTTGCGATTTTGTGACCGCCTTCGCGTTTCGTCGCAAATGCCTGTTTTCATGGTTTTTTATCCATATGAACAAAAAATGACCAATGCTGATTCGCTCAGGAAATCACGGATTTCTTGGATCCGAGTTTATTTCATCAACAGAGTTATCCACAGGCTGTTTCGTCTCGGCAACGCTCTGCCAGCAACAGCAGGTTGCGCGGCGTCAGCGGGGTTTCGCAGAAGGTGCCGAGGCGAACGTCGTAGCCTTTTTGAGTGAGGAAAAGCGCCCGGTCCAGTACCAGCCAAAGCTCTAGCGGTCGTCGGAAAAGGCCTCGCAGCAACTCCAGGTTGCGCACCTCGGCCAGACGTTGATGGCCCGCTGCTTCCAGGGCGACCCAATCAGGCGTACCAACTGTGGATAAGTCTTTCAGGATCGCCAGATCGGTGCAGTACTGGGCGAAGGATTTTTCCAGCCAGGCGCTGGGCAGTGAGGGGGTGGACAAGTAGTCGTCGCACCCCCTGATGTGCCGTTGCAGCAGGTCGAAGCCCAGGCGCCGGGCCATGGATTGGTCCCGTTGTCTTCTGACGCGCGCGCCAGCGGTGACGGTTTCGGTCAGCGGCAGGCTGAGATCGTCTAGCGACAGCTGTAGGGCTGAGCCCTTGGCCGCGTTGGACAGTGCTTGATAACGCTCGCTGCTGATGCGGTTGTAACAGCAGGGCGCGATCGCCAGTTGTGCACAGCCAGCGGCGCTGGCCAGGTGTATCAAGCGCACATGCAGGTCGCCGCAGGCGTGCAGGGCCACAGGCGTGTGTCCGGAATGGAGCGCCTGGATTGCGTCAGCCGCCAGTACGTCTTGTTGCAGGTGCGTGGCGTGCAGGTGATGGTGCAGGCTCAGTTGTTGGCCGCTGGCGACCAGTGCGGGGTCATACTCCAGGCAAGTCAGTTGTTGCTCACCCTGCAGCAGGCGTCGACCGAGGTGGCCTTTGCCGGCGCACCAATCGAGCCAATGGGTCGGTTGGGTGGTGAAGTGCAGGCGGCTGGCGAAGGCTTCGATCTGCTGCCATTTGCGCCCGGGCACGTCGACGTTGAGGCGATGGCTTGGTGCTTCGAGCGTGCTGGCCGGCAATTCTGCGACAGCGCTCAATGCTCGGGAGATAGCGGCCAATTCCGGGAATGGCGCAGGCGCATCTTCCATCAACCACGGCTGATGATGGTCGTTTTCCGCAGCTTCCAGCGAGCGCTGGCGTAGCCATCGGGACAATTCCGGGTGGGACGTTTCCCAAGGCAGTTGCAGATGGGTGAACGGACGCGGTTTCCACAGTGCCTGGTGCGCCGTGAGAAAAGTATCCAGCGCCGTGAAGCGGGCGAGCAGAGCCTCGCCCGTCAGCACGCCGCAGTCAGCGTCCTTGGCAGGCATCGACGCGCAACCAGCGCTCCAGCTGCTTGAAGCCTTGCACCAGTAGGTAGGACATCAGCAGGTAGAACATGCCGGCTGCAAAGAAAATCTCCACCGGCAAGTAGGTCCGGGCAATGATGGTGCGGGCCATGCCGGTGAGTTCCAGCAAGGTCACGGTACTCGCCAGGGCACTGGCCTTGAGCATCAGGATCACTTCGTTGCTGTAGGCCGGCAGGCCGATGCGCGCGGCACGGGGAAGCATGATGTAGAACAACGCCTTGGGCCGCGACATGCCCAGGGCCCGTGCGGCTTCGATCTCGCCACGGGGGATGGCCTGGATCGCACCGCGCAGGATCTCGGCGATGTAGGCAGCGGTGTGCAGGGTCATGGTGGCCGTGGCGCACCAGAACGGGTCCCGCAGGTACGGCCACATTGCACTGCTGCGCACGGCTTCGAATTGCGCCAGGCCGTAGTAGACCAAAAACAGCTGGACCAACAGCGGCGTGCCACGGAAAAAGAAGATGTAGGCATAGGGCAATGCCCGCACTTGCCACAGGCGCGAAGAGCGCGCGATGCCCAGTGGAATCGCCAGCAGCAGCCCGGCGATCACGGCGATGGCCACCAGCTCCAGGGTCAGTGTCGCGCCTTGGGCCAGCTTGGGCAGCCACTTGATGATGACGTCCCAGTTCATTGGGTACTCCTGGTAAATCCACGGGCGGCGCGTCGTTCCAGCAGGTGCATGCCGATCATGGCGAGCACCGTCAGGCCCAGGTACATGAATGCTGCGACCATATAGAAGGTGAACGGTTGCTTGGACACGGTCACGCCGATTTCCGCATGGCGCATGATTTCTTCCAGGCCGATCACCGAGACCAGCGCGGTGTCCTTCATCAGGATCATGAACAGGTTGCCCAGGCCGGGCAGGGCGATGCGCCACATCTGCGGCATGATCAACCGAGTGAAGATCCGCCACTTCGACAGGCCCAGGGCGACGCCGGCCTCACGGTGGCCCTTGGGAATCGCCAGGATCGCACCGCGAAACACTTCCGTGGCGTAGGCGCCAAAGCACAGGCCCAGGGCAATGACACCAGCGGCGAAGGCATCGAGGGTGAGATCGGGGTTGCCGAAATACTCACCCAGGGCACGCAGCAGGTTGACGGTGCCGAAATAGATCAGCAGCACCCAGAGCAATTCCGGGATGCCGCGAACCAGCGTCGAATAGGTGCCGCCCAGCCACTGCAGCGGCTTGTACGGCGAGGTCTTGGCCAAGGCGCCGAGCAGGCCGAGCACCAGCCCCAGGCAGAGGGCCGTGAGTGCCAATTTGACGGTCATCAGCGCGCCGGCGGCAAGCGCCGGGCCGAATCCGTAGAGATCGATCATCATGGGTAAGAATTCATATCGCGGCAGGCTTTGCTAAGGGCCGGCGCTGCCAGACGGCTGCGCCGGCCAGGCACGTCAGTATCAATAGATACTGAACGGGAAGTACTTGTCGTTGATCTTTTTATAGGTACCGTCGGCAAGGATTTCCTTGAGTGCGGCGTTCAGCTTGTTGCGCAGTTCGTCGTTACCCTTGCGCACCGCAATGGCGATCTTGTCACCTTCCACTACCGGATCCCCCTTGAATTCGTAAGCACGGCCAGCTTCGGTTTTCAGCCAGTCGTAGTTCACGTATTTGTCGGCCAGGATCGCGTCGACGCGGCCGGAGGTCAGGTCCAGGTAGGCGTTTTCCTGGGTGTCGTAGAGCTTGGCGGTGATATCGCTGCCCAGTTCGTCTTCCAGCCAGGTGCCGGCGAGGGTAGAGCGCTGTGCCCCGATGACCTTGCCCTTGAGAGACTCTTTATCGACTTTGAAGTCGACGTTTTTCGGTGCGATGAATTGCAGTTTGTTGGAGTAGTACGGGTCGGTGAAGTCCACGGCTTGCTTGCGCTCGTCGTTGACCGACAGCGAAGAAATCAGGAAGTCGAACTTCTTGGCCATCAGGGCGGGAATGATGCCGTCCCAGTTGGAAGTGACCACTTCACACTCGACTTTCATCTTGGCGCACAGGGCGTCGCCGATGTCTTTATCGAACCCCACGACCTGGCCGCTAGCGTCCTTGTTGTTGAACGGCGGGTAGGCCGCTTCGATGCCCATCTTCAGTTTCTCGACCGCCATGGCGCTGGTCGAGAAGACCAGGCTGACGGCTGCGGCCAGAAGAAATTTCCTATAGGTCTGCATGTGTACTGCTCCGTTAGCGGTTGCTGGACATGAATTGTTTGCAGCGCGCCGAAAGCGGGTTCTCGAAGACCTGCTGTGGCGATCCTTGCTCCTCGACCAAGCCTTGATGAAGGAACACGACTTCGCTGGAAACCTGACGGGCGAAGCCCATTTCATGGGTGACCAGCAGCATGGTGCGTCCTTCTTCGGCCAGGGCGCGGATCACACTAAGTACTTCCTGGACCATTTCCGGGTCAAGGGCGGAGGTGGGTTCGTCGAACAGAATCACCTTGGGCTGCATCGCCAGTGTGCGAGCAATGGCCGCGCGTTGTTGCTGGCCGCCAGACAGTTCGGCCGGGTAGGCGTGACGCTTGTCGGCGATACCGACCTTGGCCAGCAGGGCTTCGGCCACTTCGACGGCTTCGGCCTTGCTTTGGCCAAGCACCCGGCGCGGCGCTTCGATGATGTTATCGAGCACGCTCATATGCGGCCAAAGGTTGAAGTTCTGGAAGACAAAACCGATCTCGCTGCGCAGGCGGTTGATCTGTTTGCCGTCGGCGGCCACCAGCTCACCGTTTTTAGCGGCCTTGAGCTTGAGCTCTTCGCCGGCCACCAGGATCTGGCCCTGGTTGGGGTTTTCCAGCAGGTTGATGCAGCGCAGGAATGTGGATTTGCCGGACCCGGAGGATCCGAGGATCGAGATCACATCGCCGTCGCGGGCGGTCAGCGAGACGCCTTTGAGCACCTCCAACTGTCCGTAGCGTTTGTGCAGGTTGCGGATTTCAAGCGCGGGCGTGGCCTGGGCCATGTGCGGTCCTCATGGTATGTGCTCCCTTGCTGTTGGCTGCCTTCCTTGGCGAGGCGGCCAAGCTAGCATGCGTCCGAATGGCAGCCAACAGCGCTACGGGGGGTAAACCAATGATGTGCGGCAGGTTGTCGCATCGGCACAGCAGACTGTCGCGCCTTCAACAACCGAACGGCCGTTTGAACCTGGTTTACCGGTGAAAAGTCCGGGGAGTCGCGTAAAAAAAGGCGCGATGGTGCCAGCTTTGGGCGGGGGTTGGAAGGGTTAATCGGATGAGCGTTGCCGCGATCAAAAGTCTGTTGGGTTACTCGGGAGCGTCCTCGAGATCCCACAGTACTTTGAGAACCTCTTTGAAGCTGGCTCGTGCAATTTCGAAATCCGCCTGTACTTCAGGGCTGTGAAGCCAACGCTCCGCTGCTTCCCGATCGATATCGTCAGCCCACATTCGATAAGTGATCAGGCTATTTTCGACCAGGTTTTGGACGGCCATGGCTTCGTTTTCGGCATTTTCACGATTCAGAAGTTCGGGCTGTTCATTCGTCATCACAAGGATTAATCCGAGCATCCTGATCATCATGTCAATGCGCCCCGACTCTTCTTCGGCGTCATGCATCTCATAAAACAGTGACAAGAAGTCTCTTGGGCGTTCTGCGAGTTCGTCTTGCAGGGCATCCAGGAAGTACGGATCGTCGTACTCAGGAAGATCAAACGCCACGGCAGCAGGCTTTGTACGACTGACGCGTAGTTGCTTGGCTTTTGTTTTTGCACGCTTGGCGCGTTTTTGTTGCTTGTTGGCGGAGGCCGTGGGCGTGGTTCCGTTATTTTGTTGAAAAAAGAGTCATGAAATCTGTGGGAGCGAGCTTGCTCGCGATGGCGGTAGAGAAGCCAACAAAGATGAGGGGGTGATGGCCTCATCGCGAGCTACTTCCACAGGAGCCTCAATGGAGTGCTTTTTAACTTCAAGCCCCCGAAGTTACAACCCTGGCGTCGTCGCTGTGGTCCAGTCCGCGATGCGCAGGCCCGGGACTCTATCAAATTCCCTTCGATTGTTGGTCACTACGATCAGCCCGCGAGAACGGGCATGGCCTGCGATCATTTGGTCGTAGGGGCCGATCGGCTTGCCAATTTTTGCCAGCTCGGCTCGGATCATTCCGGTATGCGCTGCGCCTTCATAATCAAAAACTTCAAGCCGGGCACAGAACCCAGACAGGCTCGCGCTCCTGATCGGCAGGCTGTTCACGCTCTGCCATAAAATCTGCTGTCACGGAGTCTCCATTGAACCCGCTATCCCACGCTTCGCCAACGGGTGTGATGACGCGTGCTCTGCCTATGGCAATCACGTCTACACGCTTTACATCGTTTGGCATCGCAACTGCTTTGGGTAGCCGGACGGCCTGGCTGCAATTACTCATGAAAAGGGTGGCTTGTTCGATGTGCAGTCCCTCTTGGAAATTCAAACTAAGCATAGAACCATGCGGGGATATGTCAGCCGGATATGCGTTGCGATGAATGGTTTTCTGATTCCGTTCATCGCCAATAGATCTAAACCTTGGCGTGTAACCACAATCAAAAGAGAACTCATGAGCTGTTTCCAGTACCTGGAGTCCTCGCCATGAAGCATAACCATTACTTTTTGCTGCCCTTCCTTCTGCTCGGCATGCTGTTGTTCCCCATCATGCTCAACGCCACCAGCCTGGCCCCGGTAGACACTGCCGGCGTGCAGGTCCAGCCGCAGCAACAGAACGGCATCACCTACTTGTCCGGTGGCATTGGCGAGGATGAAGCCCGGGCCATCGGACAGGCCCAGGCTTACAACCTGCACATGACGTTCGCGGTCGGCCCGGAAAACAAATACATCCCGGATGTGCATGTCGTCGTCCAGAACGCGGCGGGGCAAGCGCTGCTGACGCTGGACGAGGCGGGACCGCTGGTTTACGTACAGTTGCCGCCGGGCAAGTACACCGTGGTGGCGACACGCAACGGCGAGGCGCGGCGCGACACCGCCGACGTCGGCAGCGGCGCCACGCGCAACCTGGTGTTCCATTGGAACGGTGACGAATAACCGGCCGGTTATTCGCTGGCCGGTTCTTCCATCGACTGGCGATAACGGTCCAGCGCCTCGCTGAAGTCCTGGATGAACTCCGGGGTGCTGAGCCAGCGCTGCGCCGTCTCGCGGTCCATGTCATCGACCCACATGCGGTAGTCCACCAGCATGTCGGCCGCCAGGTTGGTGGCGGCCATGCTTTCGTTTTCGGCGTTTTTCAGGTCGAGCAGACCTGGGCGTTCGATGATCATCACGCTCAGGGACGCGAGCAACGTATCGAGCATTTCACTGCGGCTGATGGCCTCGGCTTCGCGCAGCTTGGCGAACAGTTCCAGCACGTAGACCGGTGGCTGGGCGGTGGCGTGGGCCGGGTCGCCATACATTGGGATCGATTTGCGCCCGCTCATGCGGATCTGCTTGGCTTTGTCTTTGGCGCGCTTGGCGCGTTTTTGCTGCTTGTTCAGTGAGGCCATTGGGCTTCGGTTTCCAATTCGTTAGGGGACAGTGCCCGGCTCAGTCGATTTTCGGCACGCTAAAGCGCAATTCGCTGCCCTGGCCTGGCTGGCTTTCGGCGTGCAGTTTACCGCCATGGGCCTGGATGATGCCCCTGCCAATTTGCAACGCCATCCTGATAGCGACTGTCTTCCCCTCAGACGCCAGGCCCGGTTGCCATTTCCTCAAGTCGGGCGCGTTCACGATCCAGTTCTCTGCTCAGCTCTTGCTCGGTGGGCAGTACCAGCTGGTACTGGCTGGCGAATAGCTGTTCGTTACCTTGCAGCACGGAATAACGCACCACCGATTCGTCTTTCTGGGCGCACAGAATGATGCCGACGGTGGGTTTGTCATCGGGGTCGCGCTTGAGGTCGTCGTAGAGGCGCACATACATGTCCATTTGCCCGATGTCCTGATGGCTCAGTTCGCCACGTTTCAGGTCGACGATTACAAAACACTTGAGCAGATAGTTGTAGAAGACCAGGTCGAGGTAGAAGTCTTTGCTTTCGGTACTGATGCGTTGCTGGCGGGCGATGAAGGCGAAGCCCTTGCCCAACTCAAGCAGGAATCCCTGTAATTGGTCAATCAGGGCCTGTTCCAGTTCTGTTTCCAGGAGCGTGCCGGCATTGGGCAGCCCGAGGAACTCCAGGACCACCGGATCCCTGACGATATCCCTGGGGCCGAGGTTCAGTTCCTTGAGATTGACGAGGGCCTCCTGCTCCACTGCCGGCCTGTCGCGGCTGGCCAGTAGGCGTTCGTAATAGAAGGTGCCGATCTGGCGTTCCAGGGCGCGGGTGGACCAGTTTTGCGTTGCTGCTTCATTCATGTACCAATGACGTGCATTGTCATTTTCAACACGGAGTAGTAGGCGATAGTGGGTCCAACTCAATTCGTGACGCAGTGCGTCACACATTGGAAATGCTTGATAAAAAAGTCGCATATAGCGCAGATTAGACGCATCAAACCCCTTGCCAAACCGCGCCGTCAGCACTTTCGCCAGCGACGTCAGCAGACGTTTTCCATAAGCCGCTCGTTCGGCGCCTCCTTGCTCGAACTCAATGATATGTCGCCCGATTTGCCAGCACGTTTGCACCTGCAGGGTATCGACGGCGCGCAAGACCTTCTGGCGTGCCTGCTGGATCAATTGGCCGAGTTCACTGATCAGTGGCGCGAGCTGCGGGTCGTCTTGAGGTGAAATTGAAGTCATCGATGTGTCCAGCCATTGAGAAGGGGTGGACCCAAAGCATGCTCCAGAGGAAGTTTTGATGATGCAGGACCGGGCTGATTGGCCTGGAGGATTAAAAGCTGATTCATGCAGGACGGATTTGACGCCGCCCTATGTCGATTGACCCTGGCTTGTAGGAGCTTTCTCTGAGGGTTGTCGTCCATCGCAGACGCTTTCATCACAAAAGCGCTTGGCGGGATGACGGTCAGATCGAGCCTTGGGCCAGCGCCTGGGACGCGGCCACATAATCGGCCTGGAATGGCTTGCTTTCCACCCAGTCCAGCGCGGTCTGTTCATCCACGCCCGTGGTCAGACGGCGGTATTCGATCAATGCGGTAATGATGAAGTCGGTCGCTTCTTCCTCGCCTTCCTGTTCCAAAACCAGCGCCAGCAGTGGATGGGCCAGGAACGCTTCGCACATCGCTTTCTGGCTGACCTTTTCGGCGGCACTCATGAGTTGGAACAACTCCGTCAGGTCCACGGTTTCCAGATCGATGCGCTCGTCGTTCGGGTCGAGGAAATCGTTCGGCGCAGCAGCACGCCGGGTGCGGTTCTGCTTGGCTTTCGCCTTGGCGCGCTGGCTGCGCTTGTGCTGTTTGTTCGCCGATGACATGGCCGGATTCCTGATGGATAAGGCCATCTATCCTACAGCTTCAACGCCGACGCTTCGAATCTCAATCCACTATGAAGAGCGTAGCTCCCGATGAAGTGGAGGATCGATGAGGCTCGGCCTGGTCTGCTACTTGGTAGCTCATGCCGGGCCTGAGCAAGAATTGCCGGCCATCTTCAAGTTCAGTATTGAGTTCGCCCTTGAGGCAAAACAGGATGTGGCCTTTGGTGCACCAATGGTCGGCTAGGTACCCCGGCGTATATTCCACCATCCGCACGCGAATGCTCCCGAACTGTTGGGTGCGCCAATAAGCGGTTCCGGTGACGCCTTTGTGCTCGGTGGGTTCGATGGTTGACCAATCGGTGGTGCCAAAGGGGATGCCGGTGATGTCCATGTCGACTCGCTTGCTGGAGGGGAGTGGACGAATGTAGCCGAGTCGATCAGGCGGAGAAAGAAAATCCCGGACAATAAAAAACCCCGATCAATTTCTTGATCGGGGTTTTCGGTATTTGGTGCCCAGAGACGGAATCGAACCGCCGACACGGGGATTTTCAATCCCCTGCTCTACCGACTGAGCTATCTGGGCAACGGGGCGCATTAAACGGGTTTTTCAGGGGGGCGTCAAGCACGTTTTCAAAAAATATTTAATTATTACCGTCGCTTACGATCCGCCCCCACGCGGGACAGCTTATTCGGACGGCGGTACGTAGCCTTCGGCCTTGGCGTAATCTTCGCCGGAAAAGTACTTGTCCATCTCGCCCTGAAGGTATTTGCGATCTTCAGCGTTCATCATGTTCAGGCGTTTTTCATTGATCAGCAGGGTCTGGTGTTTCTGCCAGTCGGCCCAGGCCTTGGCCGAGACATGGTCGTAGATGTCCTGGCCCTTGGCACCCGGGAACGGTGCACGTTCCAGGCCTTCCAGTTCTTCTTTGTACTTGCGGCACATGATGGTGCGGGTCATTGCAACTCTCCTGCGTTCATTACGGCGGCCGCGCGTTCGAGCAAGGTTTTGACCGGGGCGGCAAGGCCCAGGCGCGGCGGGGTGGCGAGGTTATACCAGAGCCAGTCGGCCTCGGCCACGTGATGGCCGGTTTCCCGGACCCGGACCAGCCAGGGTTCGATCGCCAACTGGAAGTGGCTGAAGGTGTGCACCAGGCTTGGCATTTCCTGTTGGCTGCCCAACTCCAGCGAGTGTTGCAGGGCCAGATGCTGCAGGTCGTCGAGGTCGTCGAGTTCCGGCAGGCTCCACAGGCCGCCCCACAGCCCCGTGGAAGGGCGACGGTAAAGCAGGATTGCGCCTTCGTTGTTCGCCAGCATCGGCATCAAGGTACGCTTCTTGGGCACTTCCTTGCGAGGCTTGGGAATCGGGTAGCGGGTTTCCAGGCCCAGCATGTGGGCCTCGCAGCCTTGCTTCAGCGGGCAGAGCAGGCAACTGGGCTTGCTGCGGGTACAGAGTGTGGCGCCCAGGTCCATCATCGCCTGGGTGTAGGCGTTGACCCGGTCTTGCGGCGTGAAGCGCTCGGCGGTGGCCCACAGCTGTTTCGCCACCTTGGGTTCGCCTGGGTAGCCTTCCTGGGCGGTGAAGCGCGCCAGTACCCGCTTGACATTGCCATCGAGGATCGGTGCCCGCAGGCCCATGCTGATGCTGGCGATGGCGCCGGCGGTGGACAGGCCGATCCCCGGCAGCTCGGTGAGTTTTTCCACGTCCCGGGGGAATTCCCCGTCGTACTGCTCGACGACGATTTTCGCGGTTTTCTGCAAGTTGCGTGCACGGGTGTAATAGCCCAGCCCGGTCCACAGGTGCAGCACTTCGTCCTCCGGCGCGGCGGCCAGGGCTTGAACGGTAGGCAGCGAGGCCATGAACCGGTCGAAGTAGTTGAGCACGGTACTGACCTGGGTCTGCTGCAGCATGATTTCCGAGACCCATACCCGATAGGGCGAGATGGCCTGCTGCCAGGGCAAATCGTGGCGCCCGTGGCGGTCGAACCAGTCCAGTACGGCGGTGGAAAACTGCTCGGCTCTCATCGCTTGAACAGCCCCTTGAGCGCATCTTTGAGTTCGGGGCTGACCTTGTCGCCCAGCTTCTCATCGATCTTGTCGCCGAGACGGTCGCCGGCCAGTTTCGCCGCGACCTTGCCCAGCCCGTCGTTGTCCAGGCGACAGGCCTTGGCGCCGAGTTCCAGCGGGCCGCGGCAGCGCAATGGCCATTCGACGTCGACGTAGCGTTCGTTGACCTGGCAGGCCGGGTCGGGCATATCGCTCTTGTCGCCTTCGACGATGACGCCGACGCGATAATCCATGCCCAGTACACGCAGGTCGATGTCGCCGTTGCCGTTGACGGTCATGCCGGGGATGCGGACTTTCAGGTCCGGGTTGTTGGCAACGCCATTGTTGAAGGTGAGATTGCCGTTGAGTTGCTGGAACGGCGTGTCCTTGCCCCGGGGTTCGCCGCTGAGGCTCTTGCGATTGAGGGTGGCGATGCCTTTGCACAATTGCTGTTCGAGGTTGGCATTGAGCAGCACGCCATCGTTGATGACGAACCCGGCGGTGCCGTTGAGGCTGTCGATCAGGGCTTTCTGGCTATTGCCGCTGGCGGTGATCGCGCTGTTGACGGTGACGAGGCCTTTGACCGGCGGATTCTTGCCTTGGCTTTCGATGATCTTCTCGGCAGGGACCCGATTGATGCGCGTTTGCAGGCTCAGTTGCGGCGTAGGCTGGCGCACGTCCAGGGTGCCCTTGGTTTCGAAGTTGCCGCTGTACAGGTCGCCTCGCAGGTTCTCCAGGGTCAGCAGGCCGCCTCGGCCGGTGGCCTTGAGCGCAGCGTTCTGGATTGGCAGTTTATCGAGGGTCAGTTGCCCGAAGGCCAGGTCAGCATCGAGGTCCAGCTTGCTCAGGCGTTCCACTGGAAACAGTCGATCGTTACTCCAGGCGCCCTGAGTCGGGGCGCTTGGCAGCGGTGTACTGCCGGCACCGGCCATGGCGCTGGCTTCGGTGTTGCTGACTTCAGCCTCACGGGCCGCCTTGGAACTGTCGGCTTCGGCGGACTTTGGCGCCAGGTAGCGGTCGACGTTGAACGTGTCGGCCTTGAGCTGCGCGCGCAGGGACTGCTTGGCGAAGTCCTCCACGGCGATGCGACCGCTGAAGTTGCTGTCGTCCACTTTCAGGTTGATGTCGTTGAGCTCGACACTGGTTGGCGTACCGGCAATGCGGCTGGACAGCTCGACCTTGCTCAGGCTGCCTTCGGCCATGGCTGGGAGTTTCTGGCCGATGCTTTCGACGAACTTCGCCAAGTCGAACTGGGCGATGGACACGCCGCCATTCAATTGCGGGGTCTTGTCGAGGTCGTTGACCTTCAGTTCACCCAGGGCGCGCAGTTGATTGAGCGACAGCTTGATGCCGGTCCACTCGGCGACGTTTGCGGCTTTGTCCAGGAACAGTTGGCCTTGGACGGCGAAGTTCAGGGTCTTGCCCTGCAAGGGATCGCCGGTGGCTTCGCCGGACAGTTTCAGGTCTTCGAACTTGTAGCGCTTCAAGGCACGTTCGAAGCGCAGTTCCCCCGTCACTTCGGTGCGTACGCGTACGGCCGGCTGGTTGCTGGACAGGAATGCGGTCAGGGTGACTGGAATGTTGGTGGAATCGTGAACCGGGCCGGTGCTCAGTTGGATGCTCTCGGCCGTGAACAGCTTGCCGGTCTGCTCGTCGGTGTATTCGACCCGGGCGTTGTTCACGGTCAGGCTATCGATATCCAGTCGGGTCGGCTGGGCAGGTTTTTCTGCCGGGGTACTGACGGGCGGGGTCGGTTGTTGGGATGGCACGGGGGCCGGCGCGTTCGCCGTCGACGCAGAGGCCGGCACCTTGCCGATGTCTTCCCAGTTGCCGTGCCCGTTCTTGTCACGATTGAGCCGCAGGTTCAGGCCTTCGACCCGCACATCGCTCATTTGTACTTCCCGGCGCAGCAGCGGTATTACCCGGACCGAAAGGCCGAGCATCTGCAGGTCAGCGAAAGGCTGGGTCGGACTGGCCAAGGTCGCGACGCTGGCATCGTGCAACTCAAGGCCCAGCCACGGAAACAGGCTCCAGCCAATGTCGCCATTGAGGGTCAGCTCGATGTGGGCCTTGTCGCGGGCTATCTGGCGGATCTCTTCTTTGTAGTCGTTGGGATCGAACAGGTGGGTCAGGGCAAAGCCCAGGGCCACAATGATCAGCAACAGCCCGAGAAGTACCAGACCCAGGATTTTGCCGAACGCTTTCATGGGCGAATCCTTGTAGGTTGAGTTCAAAATTTAGCCGGGAGTATAACGCCCCGAATTAGTGGCGCGTTGGGTGATCGTGTCTCACTCCCTCGCAGTCAGGCCGGCAGGTGTGATCCTGTGGCGAGGGAGCTTGCTCCCGCTGGGCTGCGAAGCAGCCCCAAACCAGGCGAATCGGTGTGCCTGAACACACCGAGGCGTTGGGTTTGGGGGGACTGCGCCCCCCAGCGGGAGCAAGCTCCCTCGCCACAGGGATTTGTGTTCGGCTTTAACTAGCATTCGTCCAGCGGCAATCTCAATTTGGCCGCCAGCGCCTGGGTTTGCAGATGCCCGGCCGGGGCCAACAAGTGCAGCTCGGCACCGCTTGGTGCGGCCATTCGCCGAGCTTCGCTCACCAGCCGTTCAGCCACGCCACGGCGACGGGTAACGTTTCGTACGCACAGGTGGGACAAGCGCCAGGCGTTCTGGTGCCGTTGCAGGCGTGCTGCGCCGAGCAGTCGGTCATTGAAGCGTGCCGCGATCAGCGAGCCTTCCTCAAGGCATTGCTTGATCAGTTGCGTGGCATCGCTAAACGGTTCGAACAGCCAGGCCGGGGCATCCCGGTAGATTTTCTGCAGGTCCTGTTGGTCCTGACAGCTGGCGTCTGTAATGAGCTCGACAACGATGGGCATGGAAATTCCTGAAAAAATAAATCGTTAGCCCCCTATAGAAAGCCGGCGGGCGTGCGATAAGACAGATGGCAGGAAAAAGGTGATATCACTTTGGTTTTTCTGCCGCGAGCAAATGGTAACCTTTGCCCGTTCGTCCGTCCTTCTGCGACTTGATGTCGCACACTATGGAGCTTCACCAGAAAATACAGCCATGCCTGCGTGCAATGAAGGCTGAGGGTGACGCGTGGCTGACGGACCATTCCAATAACTGGGGGATACACAATGAGCACGAGCATCACGGCTGGCGGCATCGCCGACCAGCCAGCGTTCCTCTCCAAAGAGCGCATCATCGCCAAGCCCGGTTTCAACCGGTGGTTGGTTCCACCGGCCGCACTGGCTATTCACCTCTGCATCGGCATGGCCTACGGCTTCTCGGTGTTCTGGCTGCCACTGTCCAAAGCCTTGGGTATCACCAAGCCTGTGGCCTGTGCACCGGATATGAGCTTCATCTCGCAAGTCTTTTCGTCCCAATGTGACTGGCCGATCTCGATGCTCGGTTGGATCTACACCCTGTTCTTCATCTTCCTGGGTTGCTCGGCAGCCATCTGGGGCGGCTGGCTGGAACACGCCGGGCCACGCAAGGCCGGCGTTGTATCGGCCTTGTGCTGGTGCGGTGGCCTGCTGATTTCCGCGCTGGGTATCTATACCCACCAGATCTGGCTGATGTGGGTCGGTTCCGGTGTGATCGGCGGTATCGGCCTGGGTCTGGGCTATATCTCCCCAGTGTCGACCCTGATCAAGTGGTTCCCGGACAAGCGCGGCATGGCCACTGGCATGGCGATCATGGGCTTTGGCGGCGGTGCGATGGTCGGTGCTCCGCTGGCCGCGGCGCTGATGAGCCATTTCGCTTCGCCAACCGGCGTGGGCGTATGGCAGAGCTTCCTGGTCATGGCCGCGATCTACTTTGTGTTCATGATCGGTGGCGCCTTGTCGTACCGCGTCCCGCCAACCGGTTGGAAGCCTGAAGGCTGGACCCCGGCACCGAAGAAAGCCGCGAACGCGATGATCACCCATCGCCACGTTCACGTGAACGTGGCCTGGAAAACCCCGCAGTTCCGTCTGGTATGGCTGGTGCTGTGCCTGAATGTATCCGCCGGTATCGGCATCCTCGGCATGGCTTCGCCTCTGTTGCAGGAAGTGTTCGGTGGCAAGTTGCTCGGCAACGACCTGCCGTTTGGCCAACTGGACGCTACGCAACTGGGCCAGATCGCGGCCATCGCGGCCGGCTTCACCGGTCTGTTGAGCTTGTTCAACATCGGCGGCCGGTTCTTCTGGGCATCCTTCTCGGATTACCTGGGTCGCAAAAACACCTATTTCGTGTTCTTCGCCCTGGGCTTTGCCCTGTACGCGCTGATCCCGAACCTGGGTCACCTGGGCAGCGTCGCGCTGTTCGTGGCGGCGTTCTGCATCATCCTGTCGATGTACGGCGGCGGTTTCGCCACTGTGCCGGCGTACCTGGCGGACCTGTTCGGTACGCAAATGGTCGGCGCGATCCACGGTCGGCTGTTGACCGCCTGGGCGGCGGCAGGCGTGCTGGGTCCGGTCCTGGTGAACTACCTGCGTGAATATCAGCTGAGCATCGGCGTCGAACGTGCCGCGGCCTATGACATCACCTTGTATATCCTCGCCGGCCTGCTGGTGCTGGGCTTCCTGTGCAACCTGCTGGTCCGCCCGGTCGCCGACAAGTACTTCATGACCGACGCCGAACTGGCCGCCGAACAGGCGCTGGGCCATGACAAGGGCGCCGACAGCAGCACTTCGCTGGAATGGAAAGCCGCGCCGGGCACCAAGCCCCTGGCGATCGCCGCCTGGCTGGTGGTGGGCATTCCGTTGGCGTGGGGTGTGTGGGTGACCCTGCAGAAGACAGCGGTGTTGTTCCGCTAAGACCGTTGCCCTGTGTCATCGGCTCAGGGCAACCCTTGTGGGAGCGAGCCTGCTCGCGATGGGGGCGTGTCAGTCGACATCATTGTCTGCTGACCCACCGCCATCGCGAGCAAGCTCGCTCCCACAGTCGTTTTGGGTGATGGCAAAGACTTGTATGGACATGTCTATCGCCGACAGCGCGGGAGACAACCCGTCAGGGATATCACCTCCCGTGTTTCTGTTTGCCGCTCGCGCCCCTATAATGGCTGCCTTTTTCGCCCAATGATTTTGCGGAGCTGGTGATGGCCGAACGTAAGGCGTCTGTCGAGCGCGACACTCTGGAAACCCAGATCAAAGCCTCGATCAACCTGGATGGCACCGGAAAGGCCCGGTTTGATATCGGCGTGCCTTTTCTTGAGCACATGCTGGACCAGATCGCCCGTCACGGGCTGATCGACCTGGACATCGTCAGCAAGGGCGACCTGCATATCGACGACCACCACACGGTGGAAGACGTCGGTATCACCTTGGGCCAGGCCTTTACCAAAGCCATCGGCGACAAGAAGGGCATCCGTCGCTACGGCCATGCCTACGTGCCGCTCGATGAGGCGCTGTCGCGTGTGGTCATCGACTTCTCTGGCCGTCCGGGCCTGCAGATGCATGTGCCGTACACCCGTGCCACCGTCGGCGGCTTCGACGTCGACCTGTTCCAGGAATTCTTCCAGGGCTTCGTCAACCACGCCAACGTGACCTTGCACATCGACAACCTGCGCGGGCACAACACCCACCACCAGATCGAAACCGTGTTCAAGGCTTTCGGCCGCGCCCTGCGCATGGCTGTGGAGCTCGATGACCGCATGGCCGGCCAGATGCCTTCCACCAAGGGCGTCCTGTAATGCAGACGGTCGCGGTTATCGACTACGGCATGGGCAACCTGCACTCGGTGGCCAAGGCCCTCGAGCACGTGGGTGCCGGCAAGGTGCTGATCACCAGCGATGCCGACGTGATTCGCGAAGCTGACCGGGTGGTGTTTCCAGGCGTCGGTGCGATTCGCGATTGCATGGCCGAGATTCGTCGCCTGGGCTTCGACAAGCTGGTGCACGAAGTCAGCCAGGACCGTCCGTTCCTTGGCATCTGCGTGGGCATGCAAGCCTTGCTCGAGCGCAGCGAAGAGAACGACGGCGTCGATTGCATCTCCATGTTTCCAGGCCAGGTGAAGTTTTTCGGCAAGGGCCTGCATGAAGACGGCGAGCACCTGAAAGTCCCGCACATGGGCTGGAACGAAGTGAAACAGACGGTGGATCACCCGTTGTGGCACAACATCCCGGACCTGGCGCGCTTCTACTTCGTGCATAGCTACTATATCGCCGCCGGTAATGCGCGGCAGGTGGTGGGCAGCGGTCACTATGGCGTCGATTTCGCCGCAGCCCTGGCCGATGGCTCGCGCTTCGCCGTGCAGTTCCACCCCGAGAAGAGCCATACCCATGGCCTGCAACTGTTGCAGAACTTCGCAGCGTGGGACGGGCGCTGGTAATGGCCCGCAAGAAACCGCCGATCCTCACCCTCACGCCCGAGCAGGAGAGCGAGGCGAACCGCAAGATCCAGCGGTTCATGGAGGAGCGTTTCGAGCTGGACCTGGGCTCGTTCGAAGCGGCGGAAATTCTTGACCTGTTTACCCGCGAAATTGCTCCGCACTATTACAACAGGGCGATTTTCGATGTGCAGACGCACCTTAAAGAAAGGTTCGAAAGCATTGAAAGCGACTTGTGGGCGCTCGAGAAAAATTGATTTTCGAGCCAAG
This sequence comes from Pseudomonas sp. NFACC51, assembly GCF_900103575.1. Classification (NCBI taxonomy): domain Bacteria; kingdom Pseudomonadati; phylum Pseudomonadota; class Gammaproteobacteria; order Pseudomonadales; family Pseudomonadaceae; genus Pseudomonas; species Pseudomonas sp. NFACC51. The sequence goes on from NZ_FMXH01000012.1 coordinate 163,322, forward strand.
CTGAATATTCGTATTTGAAGGTTTGCCAGATGCTGATTATCCCCGCTATCGATCTCAAGGACGGCGCTTGCGTACGTCTGCGTCAGGGCCGCATGGAAGACTCCACGGTGTTTTCCGATGACCCGGTGAGCATGGCCGCCAAGTGGGTGGAGGGCGGCTGCCGTCGCCTGCATCTGGTCGACCTCAATGGCGCCTTCGAAGGGCAGCCGGTCAACGGTGAAGTGGTCACGGCCATCGCCAAGCGTTATCCGAACCTGCCGATCCAGATCGGCGGTGGCATTCGCTCGCTGGAAACCATCGAGCACTACGTCAAGGCCGGCGTGAGCTACGTGATCATCGGCACCAAGGCGGTGAAGGAGCCTGAGTTCGTCGCCGAAGCCTGCCGCGCCTTCCCGGGCAAGGTTATCGTTGGCCTCGACGCAAAAGACGGTTTCGTCGCCACCGACGGCTGGGCTGAAGTCAGCACCGTGCAGGTGATCGACCTGGCCAAGCGTTTCGAGGCCGATGGCGTGTCTGCCATTGTCTACACCGACATCGCCAAAGACGGCATGATGCAGGGCTGCAATGTCCCGTTCACCGCCGCTCTGGCTGCCGCCACCAGGATTCCGGTGATCGCCTCCGGTGGCATCCACAACCTGGGTGACATCAAGGCACTGCTCGACGCCAAGGCGCCGGGCATCATCGGTGCGATCACCGGTCGCGCGATCTACGAAGGCACCCTGGACGTCGCCGAGGCCCAGGCCTTCTGCGACTCCTACAAAGGCTGAGGACTCATCATGGCGCTGGCCAAACGCATCATCCCTTGCCTGGACGTGGACAACGGCCGGGTGGTCAAGGGCGTCAAGTTCGAGAACATCCGTGATGCCGGCGACCCGGTGGAAATCGCCCGTCGCTACGACGAACAGGGTGCGGACGAGATCACCTTCCTCGACATCACAGCCAGCGTCGATGGCCGCGATACCACGCTCCATACCGTCGAGCGCATGGCCAGCCAAGTGTTCATCCCGCTGACCGTGGGCGGTGGCGTGCGCACCGTGCAGGACATCCGCAACCTGCTCAATGCCGGTGCCGACAAGGTGTCGATCAACACCGCGGCGGTGTTCAACCCGGAATTCGTCGGCGAAGCGGCCCAGCACTTCGGCTCGCAATGTATCGTCGTTGCCATCGACGCGAAGAAGGTCTCCGGCCCGGGCGAAACCCCGCGCTGGGAAATCTTCACCCACGGCGGCCGCAAGCCCACGGGCCTCGATGCCGTGGAGTGGGCGAAGAAGATGGAAGGCCTGGGCGCCGGTGAAATCCTGCTGACCAGCATGGACCAGGACGGCATGAAAAACGGCTTCGACCTGGGCGTCACCCGCGCCATCAGCGATGCCCTGGGTATTCCTGTGATCGCTTCCGGCGGTGTCGGCAACCTGCAACACCTGGCCGACGGCATCCTGGAGGGCCATGCCAGCGCGGTGCTGGCGGCGAGCATTTTCCACTTTGGCGAGTACACCGTGCCGGAAGCCAAGGCCTACATGGCGCATCGCGGTATCTGCATTCGCTGATCGCTGGACACCATGGCGGGCCCAAGGCACTCTTGGGCACACCATGGATTGCGGTAGCCCGACATGCTCAAACGCCTCGTTCTTGCCTTTGCCGGTGCCACGTTGCTGCTCGCAGGCACCGTCCGCGCTGCTGATACATCGCTGGTGTTGCTGACTGAAAACTTCCCACCGTACAACATGGCCAAGAACGGCAAGAACTTCGCCCAGGACGAGAACATCCATGGCATTGCCGTGGACGTCGTCCGTGAAATATTCAAACGTGCCGATATCTCCTACAGTCTGACGCTACGTTTCCCTTGGGAGCGCATCTACAAACTTGCCCTGGAAAATCCGGGTTACGGTGTGTTTGTCATGGCGCGGTTGCCGGAGCGTGAAAAGCTTTTCAAATGGGTCGGCCCCATCGGTCCGGACGACTGGATCATGCTCGCCAAGGCCGACAGCAAGATCGCTCTCGACTCGTTGGAGCAGGCGCGTCAGTACAAGATCGGTGCCTACAAGGGCGACGCGATTGCCGAGACGCTGGCCAAGCAGGGACTGAAGCCGATGGTCGTGTTGCGCGATCAGGACAACGCCCGGAAACTGGTCAACGGCCAGATCGATCTGTGGGCCACAGGCGATCCTGCCGGGCGTTATCTGGCGCGTCAGGAAGGGGTGACCGATCTCAAGACCGTGCTGCGCTTCAACAGTGCCGAGTTGTACCTGGCCTTGAACAAGGACGTGCCTGACGATGTGGTTGCCCGGCTTCAAAAGGCCCTGGATGAATTGCGCAAGGAAGGTGAAGTGGACGCGATCATGGCGCGGTATCTCTAAGGGCTGTACCCGCCGCATTGCCGCCATCGCGAGCCTGCTCGCGATGAAGGCGACGCGGTTTGAGATAGAGCCCAGCCGCTACCGATAAACCCCATCCTTCCCATGCCCGACCATCGCCCGATTGCTGCGCAGGCTGATCATCGACTTGATGTCGATCCACTCGATGCCCTGGGCCTTGAGCTTGGGTAGTTCGCGTTCGAGCACTGCCAGGGTCTGTGGGTAGGGGTGCCCGATCATTACGGCCGAGCCTTGCCGGCGGGCCAAATCGATGGCGGTCTGGAGCTGGCGGGCAATGGCCGCTTCGGTGCGCTCGTCGTCCAGGAACACGTCCCGCGAGACACTGGCGAGGCCGATCTTCTGGGCCTCGGCGGCGGCGACTGTCTGGGCGCTGGTGCGGCTGTCGACGAAAAACTTGTGTCGCTGCTGCAAGTTCGCCATCAGCCACGCCATGGCCTGGGGCTGGGCAGTCATGCGGCTGCCCATGTGATTGTTGATCCCGCTGGTATAAGGCACGGCAGCGAACGCGGCGTCGAGGCGCTTGCCCAGTTCTTCGATGGGCAGCTCCGGATGCCAGGCGAACGGCCCGGTGGCCGGGTCCATGGGCATGTGCAGCATGACCAGTTTGCCGGCGCGATGGGCTTCGCGGGCGAATTCGGCGGCGTGGGGCGTGTCAGGCATGATCGCGGTGGTGACCGGGCCGGGGAGGGCCAGTACCCGGCGATCCCGGGGCAGGTTTTGCCCCAGGTCGTCGATGATCAGGCTCAGGTAGGCCTTGTGCGGCGAAGAGGGCGTGGCGGGCGCCGCGTTAACGGCTCCCGCTAGCAGGCACAGCAGGACGAAGGTGAAGCGCAGGCCCATCTCAGCGGCCGGACGTGATGTTCAACCCTTTGAGCAGGCTCAAGGCCTGGGCCAACTGATAGTCGTCATCCTGCGGCATTGGCTTGGCCTTGCCACCGGAACCGGTCGGTTTGTCGGCGCCGCCGTTGCCATTGCCCAGGTGGCCTTGCAGGTCGGCTTCCTTGAAGTATTCGCTGTCCTGCTCGTTGGTGATCTTGGCCTTGCGCACCTCGATGTCCGGGACGATGCCCTGGGCCTGGATCGAGCGACCGTTGGGCGTGAAGTACAGCGCGGTGGTGATCTTCAGGGCGCGGTCGTTGTTCAGCGGCAATACGGTCTGTACCGAGCCTTTGCCGAAACTGGTGGTGCCCATGACCACGCCACGCTTCTGATCCTGCAGGGCGCCGGCGACGATTTCCGAGGCCGAGGCGCTGCCGCCGTTGATCAGCACCACCAATGGCACGGCTTCGCTCAGGTCGTTGCCGGTGGCCGAGAAGCGCAGCTCGGAATTGGCGATACGCCCCTTGGTGTAGACGATCAGGCCCTTGGTGATGAAGTGGTCCACCACTTCCACCGCCGATTGCAGCACGCCGCCGGGGTTGTTGCGCAGGTCCAGGACCAGGCCGTTGAGCTTCTTGCCGTTGTCCTTGCGCATCTTGGCCAGGGCCTTGGCGACTTCTTCGCCGGTCTTGACCTGGAACTGGGTGATGCGGATGTAGCCGTAGCCCGACTCCAGCAGTTGGCTCTTCACGCTTTTGACCTGGATGACCGCACGGGTCAGGGTCACGTCGAATGGCGTACCGCCGTCGCGCACCAGGGTCAGGGTGATCTTCTGGCCGATCTTGCCGCGCATCTTGTCCACGGCTTCGGTCATGCTCTGGCCGCGCGTTGGCTGGCCATTGATCTTGACGATGAAGTCGCCGGCCTGGATGCCGGCCTTGGAAGCGGGCGTGTCGTCGATCGGCGAAACCACTTTGACGAAACCGTCTTCGCTGCCGACCTCGATGCCCAGGCCGCCGAATTCGCCGCTGGTGCTTTCCTGCAGTTCGGCAAAGTCGTCCGGCCCCAGGTAGGCCGAGTGCGGGTCAAGGTTGCTGAGCATGCCTTTGATGGCGTTCTCCAGCAGCATCTTGTCATCCACAGGTTCCACGTAGGCGGCCTTGATCCGGTCCATGACCTCGGCAAAGGTGCGCAGTTCGTCCAGCGGCAGCGGGGCCTTGGTGGTCGCGGCTGTGGCGGCGGGTGCCGACGGGGCCGGTTCGGCGGCGAAAGCCAGGGGCGCACCGATCACCAGGGCGATCGTCAGGGCCAGCGAGGTAAGGCGGGACAAATGCAGCATGTCGAACGAACTCCTTAATAGGATGGGCGCGCTTATCCTTGCGCACGACACCATTGGGCCGGGTCACTGGGGCGACCCTGCTGACGAATAGCGAAATACAGTGCTGGCGTATCCTGCCCGCCACTGTTGCCGACCGTGGAGATGGACTCACCGGCCTTGACCACATCCCCCGCCGACTTGAGCAGCGTCTGGTTGTGGCCGTACAGGCTCAAATAACCGTTGCCGTGATCCAGGATCACCAGCAGGCCGGCGCCGCGTAGCCAGTCGGCGAATACCACGCGCCCGCCATGAACCGCATGCACCTGGCTGCCGGCGGAGGCGCTGATCATCACGCCGTCCCACTTGGTGCGGGTGTCGTCGCCACGGGTTTCACCGAAGCGCGCTAGTAATCGACCATTGACCGGCCATGGAAGTTTGCCTCGGGCTGAAGCAAAAGCGCCGCCAAAGGTTTCGCCGTCACTGGAAACCAGTGCGCCGGGGCTGGATTTTGCCGGTTTGCGCGGTGCGTCGCCGGCGTCTGCGTCGGCCTGGGCTTCACGCAAACGCTTTTTTTCGGCTTCCTGCTGGGCGATCAGCGCTTTCTGGCGCGCTTCTTCTGCCTCTCGGGCCTGGCGGGCCAGGGTTTGCTCGATGGTTTTCAACACGTTTGCCAGCTCGGCCTGGTCCTGCTCGCGGGCCTTGAGCTTGCTGTCGCGGGCTTTCACGTCTTCATTGAGCTTGGCCAGGGCCACCTGGCGTTCCTTGCGAACTTTCTCGAGTTCTTCGCGCTGGGTGTCGAGGCTGCTTTTCTGCACCAACAACTGGGCTTGCTGCAATTCGATGTCTTTTTCGACATTGGCCAGTTGGCGCAGGGTTTCGTTGAAGCTCTTGAGTTGTTCCAGGCGGGCCTGGCTCAGGTAATCGTAATAGGTGAGGGTGCGGGCGAACTTCTCGGGATTCTGCTGGTTGAGCAGCAGCTTGAGGTATTCCTGGCGACCGTTCTGGTAGGCGGCCCGGGCCTGGATGGCGATCAGCTTTTGCTGTTCAGTGCGCGCGCTCTGGAGTTTTTTTTTCTCTCCATCGAGTCGTTGCAGCTCGGATTCGCTTTTCTTCAGCTCTTTTTGCAGCGCGTCGACCTGTTTCTCCAGATTGCCCATCTCGGTTTCGGTGCCGCGCAGGTCTTTCTGCACGCTGGATTTCTCTTCCTGCAACTTGCCCAGCAGTTTTTTCAGCTCGGCAATGTCCTGGCGCGTGGCTTCCAACTGTTGTTGGGTTTGCGCGCGCTCGTCGGCAAAGGCCGGTTGGAGCAGGCAAGTCAGAGCGAGGGCTATCAGGACGCGAAGCATAGAGGCGGGCGACACCAGGGAAAGGGACGGCCTAGTATGCCCGCCCCACGCTGCAAAAAAAACGCCCATTTGGGGCTGTGTGATAACTGGCCTGGAAAACACTGCAAACCCCATGTGGGAGCGGGCTTGCTGTTCACTTGAGGCAATGACAAGCCCGTGGCGAGGGAGCTTGCTCCCGCTGGGCCGCGAAGCGGTCCTAAAACCTGCCAGATGCGGAGCATCAGACACACCGCACCCGCCAGTTCACGACTGCTTCGCAGCCGAGCGGGAGCAAGCTCCCTCGCCACGACAAGCCCATGCTCGGTGACTACGTGTTGGTCAGACCAGGATCGAAGTCCCGGTCATCTCCGCCGGCTTTTCCATGCCCAGCAACATCAGCATGGTTGGCGCCACATCAGCCAGTACGCCGCCCTCGCGGACCTTGAAGTCACGCTTGCCGACATAAATGAACGGCACCGGCTCGGTGGTGTGAGCGGTGTGGGCCTGGCCGGTGGATTCGTCGGACATCTGCTCGACGTTGCCGTGGTCAGCCGTGATCAATGCTTCGCCGCCGACCTTTTCCAGGGCTTCGACGATGCGGCCAACGCAGGTGTCCAGGCATTCCACGGCCTTGACCGCCGCCTCGAACACGCCGCTGTGGCCGACCATGTCGCCGTTGGCATAGTTGACCACGATCACGTCGTAACGCTGGTTTTCAATGGCCTCGACGATGCGGTCGGTCACTTCCGGCGCGCTCATCTCCGGTTGCAGGTCGTAGGTGGCGACTTTCGGCGAGGGGATCAGGATGCGTTCTTCGCCCGGGAAGGGTTCTTCGCGGCCGCCGGAGAAAAAGAACGTCACGTGGGCGTACTTTTCGGTCTCGGCGATGCGCAGTTGGGTCTTGCCGTTTTTCGCCAGGTAGTCACCCAGCACGTTTTCCAGGCTGCCGGCGGCGAAGGCCGATGGCGCGGGGATGCTGGCGGCGTATTGGGTCAGCATGACGAAACCGGCCAGTTTCGGCTGGCGGGCGCGTTCGAATTCCTTGAAATCGTCTTCGACAAACACGCGGGTCAGTTCGCGAGCACGGTCGGCGCGGAAGTTCATGAACACCACGGCATCGCCGTCCTCGACCTTGACCGGTTCGCCAATGGTGGTGGCCTTGACGAACTCGTCGCTTTCGCCGCGCTCGTAGGCGGCCTGCAGGCCTTCCTGGGCGGTGGCGGCGTTGAATTCGGCGCTGCCGTCGACGATCAGGTTGTAGGCCTGGGACACACGGTCCCAACGGTTGTCACGGTCCATGGCGTAATAGCGGCCAATGAGGCTGGCGATGCGCCCCTTGCCGAGGGCCTGGAAGGTGGCGTCCAGCAGTTCGATCGACGAGGTGGCGCTTTTCGGCGGGGTGTCGCGGCCATCGAGGAACGCGTGCAGGTAGATCTGCTCGGCGCCGCGCTTGAAGGCCAGTTCGGCCATGGCGATCAGGTGGTCCTGATGGCTGTGCACGCCACCGTCGGACAGCAGGCCCATGAAGTGCACGGCCTTGCCGGCGGCCACGGCTTTATCCACGGCGGCGCAGATGGTCGGGTTTTCGAAGAACTCACCGTCGCGGATCGATTTGGTCACACGGGTGAAGTCCTGATACACCACGCGGCCTGCGCCGAGGTTCATGTGGCCGACTTCGGAGTTGCCCATCTGCCCGTCCGGCAGGCCGACGTCCATGCCGCTGCCGGAAATCAGGCCGTTGGGCACGGTGGCCCACAGGCGGTCCAGCACGGGCTTGTTGGCCGAATACACGGCATTGGATTCGTGGCTGTCACTGTGACCGAAGCCGTCGAGAATCATCAGGACCAAAGGTTTAGGCGTGGTAGTCATGGAATCCACTCGTGGCGGGTTAAAAGAAGACGATGGAAAAGGGACGGGCAGTTTAAAGGTAAGTTCCGACGGCGTCACCGCCGGGCGGGGTTTGGCCGGCCTTGCGTGCTGTGTATACTGGCCGACATTTTAACGCCCTGGAACCTCCTTCGATGGTTGCTCACCTGATTGAATTTGCCACTAACCACTACATTCTCGTCGGTATCTTCGTCGTACTGCTGGCGTTGCTGGTCGCCCATACGATGCAGGGTGGCGGTCGTAGCCTGAGCACCGGCGAGCTGACGGCGCTGGTCAACAAGGATGCCGGTGTGGTGGTGGACATCCGCCCGAGCAAGGATTACGCCGCCGGTCACATTGTCGGGGCATTGAACATTCCCCAGGACAAACTGATCGCGCGCATCGGCGAACTGGAAAAGCACAAGGCCAAGACGCTGATCCTAGTGGATGCCCAAGGCCAGCACGCCGGTACCCTTGCCCGCGAGTTGATGAAATCCGGTTTCACCGCCGCCAAGCTCTCCGGTGGCGTTACGAGCTGGAAAGCCGACAACCTGCCCCTGGTGAAGTGAGATGGCCCACGTCGTTGTCTATTCCAGCGATTACTGCCCCTATTGCTCTCGAGCCAAGTACCTGCTCCAGAACAAAGGCGTGGCTTTCGAAGAGATCAAGGTCGACGGCAAGCCGCAACTGCGCGCCGAAATGACCCAAAAGGCCGGACGCACGTCCGTGCCGCAGATCTGGATCGGCAGCACCCACGTGGGCGGCTGCGATGATCTGTTCGCCCTGGAGCGCGCCGGCAAGCTCGACGCGATGCTCAAGGCCTGAATTTCCCACTCAAGAACCTGAAAGTAAGAAGGATCTGCGATGACTGACCAACAGAACACAGCTGCCAGCGAAGAAGAAGCCGCACCGCAATTCTCCTTGCAGCGCATTTATGTCCGTGACCTGTCCTTCGAGGCCCCGAAAAGCCCGGCGATCTTTCGCCAGCAGTGGGAGCCGAGCGTCGGCCTGGACCTGAACACCCGCCAGAAGGCCCTGGAAGACGACTTCCATGAAGTGGTGCTGACCCTGTCGGTGACCGTGAAGAACGGTGAAGAAGTGGCGTTCATCGCCGAAGTGCAGCAGGCCGGGATCTTCCTGATCAAGAACCTGGATGCGGCTTCGATGAGCCATACCCTGGGTGCGTTCTGCCCGAACATCCTGTTCCCCTACGCCCGCGAAACCCTGGACAGCCTGGTGACCCGCGGTTCGTTCCCGGCCCTGATGCTGGCTCCGGTGAACTTCGATGCCCTGTACGCGCAAGAATTGCAGCGCATGCAGCAAGAAGGCGGCGCGACCGTTCAGTAATTCGACGCAAACCCTGTGGGAGCGGGCTTGCCCGCGAAAGCGGTGTGTCAGGCGACATTGATGTCAACTGACTCTCCCTATTCGCGAGCAAGCCCGCTCCCACATTTGTTATCAGGTGTTATTGAAAGCCGTTCTGCCGCCACGCCTCATAAACCGCCACTGCCACGGTATTGGACAGGTTCAGGCTGCGACAGCCTTCGCGCATTGGCAGGCGCAAGCGCTGGTCGTCGGGCAAGGCGTCCAGCACCTCGGCCGGCAGGCCACGGCTTTCCGGGCCGAACAGGAACGCATCGCCAGCGACGAAGCGGGCGTCATGGAACGGCCGCGAACCCTTGGTGGTAAAGGCGAACAGGCGCGGATGCCCGAGGCTTTCCAGACAACTGGCGAGGTCTGCATGGCGCTGCAAGGTGGCATACTCGTGGTAGTCGAGGCCGGCACGGCGCAGGCGCTTGTCGTCCATCTCGAAGCCCAGCGGTTCGATCAAATGCAGGTGGCAGCCGCTGTTGGCGCACAGCCTGATGACATTGCCGGTATTCGGCGGAATTTCCGGTTGAAAAAGGATGACGTGAAACATGCACGGCTCCGCAGATGAAGATGAGCGGCATTCTACGCTGCAAACCGACCGACGTTCGAAGCTAATGCCTCGGGTGATGGGTTCGTTGGCGATCTTCGGCATGATGGTCGGATTGATGATCGGACGCCTGACCACGCCTGAACCGAGCGTGCTGCAGCAGGTCGAGGTGATAGACGGTGGGGTGGTGACTTGGTTCAACACTGAACCCAAGCTGCACGGGGAAGTCATCGACGGCTCGGTGGCGCTGTTGTTCGAAGCAGAAGGGCGATCGCAGAACGGCCAGTTAAAGCTCAACGGCAAGGACGTGAACTGGCGGGTGCGGTTGAGTGACAAGGGGTTGTTGCTGACGTTGGTGGCGGCGCGTCCATTGCGCGGGGCGTGGACCGGCAGCGAGGTCGATGACCGCTGGCGGCTGGAGGTCCGTCTCCAGGAGCAATAAAAGAGGGAATCCCCGGCCTGCCTGTACCAAGGTCCCCAAAACGGGAGGGCTTACCGCGAAGGTCCAGCCCTGGTGTAAAGAAGGGAAACCTTGACCTGCCTGTATCAAGGCCCCCAAAACAGTGGGCTCGATGAGCCCGGTATAAAATGGGGAATCCCCGGCCTGCCTGTACCAAGGTCCCCGAAACTGGGTAGTGATTGAGCTATTGCAGGGGGCGTGCCAGTTTTAAATGGCTTGTCACAAAAAAACTGCTGCTGAGTCGAGAAGCCCCGTATTCCGGGGCTTTTGTCTTGTTTGTGCGGTTTTTTTCGAGCTGGGCCGATTGGTTTTGGTCGGTGGTGCATGTGCCATTGCGGTTCGCAGTGCATTGATGCGGTGCATGAAGCCTTTAAAAGCATCGCGAGCAAGCTCGCTCCCACAGGAATTGTTTCCCCTGTGGGAGCGAGCTTGCTCGCGATTGGCCCTACAGATCAGCGAAGAACTAAGGCCTTTCAGCCCTCATCCCCGTCATCATCATCCCCGCCATCGACCTTCATCCCCAATTCCTTGATCTTGCGGGTCAAGGTATTGCGGCCCCAACCCAGCAGCACCGCGGCGTCGCGGCGGCGGCCAGCGGTGTGCTTGAGGGCGGTCTCGATCATGATCCGCTCGAAACTCGGCACCGCGCTGTCCAGCAGGCTCGACTGGCCACGGGACAGGGCCTGGTCGGCCCACTGGCGCAGGGCTTGCTCCCAGTTGGTCACTGGAGCCGAATCCTGCGGCAGGCTCAACAGCTCTGGCGGCAGGTCGCTGATGTGCACTTCGCGACCCGAAGCCATCACCGTGATCCAGCGGCAGGTGTTCTCCAACTGACGCACGTTGCCCGGCCACGGCAAGTTCTTGAGGTATTCCTCGGTTTCGCTCTTGAGCAGCTTTGGCTCGACCGCCAATTCCTGGGCCGCGCGGCTGAGGAAGTGCCTGGCCAGGGTCGGGATGTCTTCGCGACGATCCGCCAGGCGCGGGATATGAATGCGGATCACGTTCAGGCGGTGGAACAAGTCCTCACGGAATTTGCCGGCATGAACCAGGGTTTCCAGGTTCTGGTGGGTCGCGGCGATGATGCGCACGTCCACCTTGACCGGCGTATGCCCGCCCACCCGATAGAACTCGCCATCGGCCAGCACGCGCAGCAAGCGGGTCTGGGTGTCCGCAGGCATGTCGCCGATTTCATCGAGGAACAACGTGCCGCCGTCAGCTTGCTCGAAGCGCCCGCGCCGCAGGTTGGCCGCGCCGGTGAACGCACCTTTTTCGTGGCCGAACAGCTCGGACTCCATCAGGTCCTTGGGAATCGCCGCCATGTTCAGCGCGATGAACGGCGATGCCGCTCGTGGACTGTGACGGTGCAAGGCGTGGGCCACCAGTTCTTTACCGGTGCCCGACTCGCCGTTGATCAGCACGGTGATGTTGGAGTGGCTCAGGCGCCCGATGGCGCGAAACACTTCCTGCATCGCCGGCGCTTCACCGATGATTTCCGGTGTGCGGGCCAGGGCCGGCACCTCTTCCATGCCCTGTTGTTCCTGGGCATGTTGATTGGCGCGTTTGACCAGCGACACGGCTTCATCGACGTCGAATGGTTTGGGCAGGTATTCGAAAGCGCCGCCCTGGTAGGACGCCACGGCGCTGTCCAGGTCGGAATGGGCGGTCATGATGATCACCGGCAGCCGTGGATGCTGTTCGCGAATCCGCGCCAGCAGGTCCAGGCCGCTGGCGCCAGGCATGCGGATGTCGGAGATGATGACGTCCGGTTGCTGACGCGCCAGGCGGCTCATCACCCCATCGGCGCTGTCGAAGCTCTGGGTGGTCATGCCTTCCTGTTGCAAGGCTTTTTCCAGGACCCAACGGATAGAACGGTCGTCATCGACGATCCACACGGTTTCACTACGGCTCATGTCGATGTGGCTCCTTGTTCCAGTGGCAGGAAGATCGAGAAGGTGGTGTGGCCGGGGTGGCTTTCACACTCGATCAAGCCCTGATGCTGACTGATGATGTTCTGGGTAATGGCCAGGCCCAGCCCGGTACCGTCCGGACGGCCGCTGACCATGGGAAAAAAGATGGTTTCCTGCAGCTCGGCAGGGATGCCCGGGCCGTTGTCGATGATTTCGATCTTGGTCACCAGGCGATGGCGCACATGACCGATGGTGAACTGGCGCATGGCCCGGGTACGCAGGCTGATGCGGCCCAGGCGCAGCTCGTTCTGGCTGCTGATGGCCTGCATCGCATTGCGCACGATGTTCAGCACTGCCTGGATCATTTGCTCGCGGTCGATCAAGACGTCGGGAATGCTCGGGTCATAGTCGCGCACCAAGGTGATGCAGCCCTGGCTTTCGGCTTCCACCAGGCTGCTGACCCGCTCCAGCACCTCATGGACGTTGCACATCGCCAGCGATGGCAGCTTGTTCGAGCCGAGCATGCGGTCCACCAGGTTCCGCAGGCGGTCGGCTTCTTCGATGATGACGTTGGTGTAGTCCTTGAGGCTTTCTTCCGGCAGTTCGCGGGCGAGCAACTGCGCCGCGCCACGAATCCCGCCGAGGGGGTTCTTGATCTCGTGGGCCAGGCCGCGCACCAGCATCTTGCTGGTTTCCTGCTTGGACAATTGTGCTTCTTCCTTGGTGATACGCAGCAAGCGATCACGCGGGTGGACTTCCAGCAAGAGCAGGGTGGCGCCATTGTTCAGGATCGGCGTAACCGCGTAGTCCACGGTCAGGGTCTGGCCGGTCAGCGCGGTGAGCATCGCTTCGCGCTTGGTGAACGGATGGGCCTGTTCCACCGCCTGGCGCAAGGAGTTGAGCGCTTCGGCGGACTCGGTGAACAACTCGCTGATGAACTGCCCGTGGCTGCGCTGGCCACTGACGGCCAGGAGCATCTCGGCCGCCGGGTTCATGTACTCGAGGCGCAGTTCGGCGTCGAGCAGGATGGTCGCGGTGGTGAGGTTGTCGAGCAGCAAGCGGTGTAGTGCGTCGCTAATGGTCATCAGGACCTCTTTTGGAGCGTAGCAACTCGGGACCGGTCCCAAATTGCGCGCGCGATTAATGCGCTGTTACAAAGGAAAATGCAAAAACCAAACCAAGGCTCCGAAAAGAAGCGTTTAGAGCCTCAAAAGGGTGTTTTTCGCCCAGTTGCGTGGCGTTCTGCCAGCTTTTTCGGGTACTTTCGAACCAAAATGGGTTTGGAAACTGAGTAGCGTGCAAGTGTTTGCACCAATATAGTGCGCCAACCTGAACGGCATCAGAAGAACGGCAAGATGCTGCTTTTTTCTTCTTCAGGCTTTTCGGCGAGGGGGCACTCGGGGCGTTGACCGTAATCGGCCGTGGCGCAGGGTTTGATGCGGCGCTTTTGCGCCAGGGACATGCGTTGCATATGGAAGGGCTGGTTGGCGGTGCGTTCGACGATGTGGTCCTGCTCATCGAGGATTTCTACCGCCAGTTGATGGGTGCCTCGATCGATGTTGCTCAAGGCAAACACCGGGCTTGGCCCCGGCGCGCCTGTTGGCTGGCCGTCGAGCAACAAGCGATAGCGGTGGCCTTTTTTCAGGCCGGGTTCGCTGGTGACGCTGACGATCAGTTCGCCTGCGGTGCTGCGTATCGTCGCGTCCGGCTCCGGGATCAGCAGCCGGAGCATTTCGTAATGGAACAGTGGCTTGGACGGGACTTCTGCCGCGGGCGGAGGGTTTGTGCTGGCGGGCGGCGTTGGCAGGCGGTTGGCGGGGGGCAGCTGTACCTTCTTCGCATTGCCGGGGCGCGGTTGATCGGTGAAGACGCGATTGCCCTGGGCGTCGATGTAGGTATAGACCTGTGCCATGCCCGGCAGCGCGGCCAGCGAAAGGCCTAGGGCGATCAGCCAGCGGATCACGGCTGGTGCACCCGCTGCACGGTGAACGTCACGGTTTCACTCTGTTGCACGAGATTGTCCCCGTCGATGACTTGAACCGCCAGGCTGTGCTCGCCCCGATCGATATTCACCAATTGCAGGCGCGGCACGTTGGACGCCTGGCCGTAGGGTTGGCCGTCCAGCAACAGCCGGAACAGATGCGGGCTCTGCAGGCGTGGTTGCGCCCGGACGCCAACGGTGAAGGTGCCATTGTTGGCGCGCAGGGCCTCGTCGGTGGGGATGTCCGTCAGTTCCAATATCTCGTAGGCATTGCGCGGCTCGTCGCTGTTGGCGGGGGCTGGCGGTGTTTTCGGGCTGGCCGGGGTTTGGCGTTCGATGCTGTTGAGCGGCGGCAACTCCACCGCCTGGGCCGGCACGCCTTGGGGCGGCTGGTTGCTGTAGGCGGTGTTGCCGTCGGCGTCGGTGTACTTGTAGATCTGCGCGGCGGCGGGCAGTGCCAGCAGCAACAACAGGATGATTGAAAAACCACGACCCATGGAAAATCGACCGAAAACGAAAAGTGATGGGTGCAGCATAGGCCAGGGCGGATGGTTGGCCCAAGTTGTTGCACCCAAACCCTGGGGGAGCGGGCTTGCTCGCGAAAGCAGTGTGTCAGACGCTGAGATGTTGAATGTGCAGGCTTCATCGCGAGCAGGCTCGCTCCCACAGGGGGAGGAGGGCTGTCTTAGGCTTTTGGGGAGATGCACAGCTCACCGGTCGCTCGGATCAGGGCGAGGCGGTGCACCGGGTGCTGCTTGTTGTGGTGGGTGGCCCGGGCCAGCCATTGCGGGCACTGCGGGTCTGTGCGGTAGGGGGCGAAGTCGGCCAGTTGTTGCAGCAGGCGTTTTTGCAGGCGATCGAGTTGCGGGCGGATCTCTCCCACCAGGTCCGGGCGTGGGAGGTCCGGGGCCTTGCCTTCCAGGGCCCAGTCGGACAGGTTGATGTACTGCACCATTTTGTTGGCTTCTATCTGGGCGGCGAAAAACGCTTCCACGGTTTCGCCACTCAGCTTGTAGGCCGGTGCCTGGGCGACGGCGGCGGCAATGACTTCACGCTCGCGCTGACGGTCTTCTACCGGTTTGTGGCTGTCCCATTTGCTCAACGCCACTTGATCGCCAAGGGCCAGGCGTTCGCCAATGGCGTTAAGCAACGGGGTAAGGGCCTCGGGGGCGCGAGCCGAGGCGGCTTCGGCGGTGGAGGCCAGCAGTGCGGCAGACAGGGCAAGGCAGAGCTTGAAGCGCAAAGTCATGGGCAGTCTCGTCTTCTATGGGGGAGCGACGAGGCATCATGCACGTAACCTGCACCCATAAAAAAGGCCTCCCGAAGGAGGCCTCTCTTTATTCACGCCGTGCGTGGCGGCGTTTACTGGATCAGCAGCTGTAGTACAGCTCGTATTCCAGTGGGTGTACGAAGGTGCGAACCTTGATTTCTTCTTCGCTTTTCAGTGCGATGTAAGCGTCGATGAAGTCATCGCTGAAGACGCCGCCCTTGGTCAGGAACGCACGGCCCTTGTCCAGCTCTTCCAGGGCTTCTTTCAGGCTGCCGCAAACCTGTGGGATTTCCTTGGCCTCTTCAGGCGGCAGGTCATACAGGTTTTTGTCAGCGGCATCGCCAGGGTGGATCTTGTTCTGGATACCGTCCAGGCCGGCCATCATCAGAGCAGCGAAGGCCAGGTATGGGTTGGCAGCCGGATCCGGGAAGCGCGCTTCGATACGGCGGGCTTTAGGGCTGTTCACGTAAGGAATACGGATCGAGGCGGAACGGTTGCGAGCCGAGTAGGCCAGCATGACCGGTGCTTCGAAGCCGGGTACCAGACGCTTGTAGGAGTTGGTCGACGGGTTGGTGAAGCCGTTCAACGCCTTACCGTGCTTGATGATACCGCCGATGAAGTACAGGGCGGTGTCCGACAGGCCGGCATAGCCTTCGCCTGCGAAGGTGTTCTTGCCGTCTTTGGAGATCGACATGTGAACGTGCATGCCCGAACCGTTGTCGCCATACAGTGGCTTAGGCATGAAGGTCGCGGTGCGACCGTAGGCGTCGGCAACGTTGTGTACGCAGTACTTCAGGGTCTGGACTTCGTCAGCCTTCTTGACCAGCGTGTTGAACTTCACGCCGATTTCGTTCTGGCCGGCAGTTGCCACTTCGTGGTGGTGAACTTCGACGGTCTGGCCCATCTCTTCCAGTGCGTTGCACATGGAGGTACGGATTTCGTGGTCGTGGTCGAACGGTGGAACCGGGAAGTAGCCGCCCTTGATGCCTGGACGGTGACCTTTGTTGCCGCCTTCCACGTCCTGGTCGGACATCCACGAACCTTGTTCGGAGAAGATCTTGAACATGGAGCCGGAGATGTCGGACTTGAATTTGACCGAGTCGAAGATGAAGAACTCAGGCTCAGGACCGAAGAAAGCGGTGTCGCCGATACCGGTGGACTTCAGGTATTCCTCGGCGCGGTGGGCGATGGCGCGTGGGTCGCGGTCATAGCCTTGCATGGTCGAAGGTTCGATGATGTCGCAGACCAGGATCAGGGTCGGCTCTTCGGTGAACGGGTCCAGGACGGCGGTTTCGTCGTCCGGCATCAGGATCATGTCGGAGGCTTCGATGCCTTTCCAGCCGGAGATGGAGGAACCGTCGAACATTTTCCCGATTTCAAAGAATTCGTCGTCCAGCGCATCACGGGCCGGCATGGTCACGTGATGTTGAGTACCTTTGGTGTCAGTGAAGCGCAGATCAATCCACTTGACGTCATGATCTTTGATGAGTTGAACCGACTTCGACATATGTCCTCCGGGTGGCTTCGGGCGGGTAGTGGAGTGCCCTTAGATATGGGTGATGCCGGCGCGAATACTCTGCCAAGGCAACCTGCCTCACAAGGGAGCAAATTGCATGCCAGTGCCCCAGCATGGGTTTTTTGCACCAAATCCACGCTTTTAAAGGCGTAAATCAAAGATTGTCAGACAATAACGCACTGCAATGTGGCGCCGTCAATCGATAATGACCTGTTTTGGTGCATGCAAAACCATCTGCACATAAACTGGTTAAACCTTGAGCAATTTCCGCTATAATCCGCGCCCCCCTTTTTCGGCTGGCCGTTCGCGCGCTGTTTTCATGAAACTAATCGTAAAAGTCTTCCCCGAGATCACCATCAAGAGCCGCCCGGTACGGATGCGTTTCATCCGCCAGTTGGCCAAGAACATCCGTGCCGTGCTCCGAGACCTGGACCCGGCCGTGGTGGTGAATGGCGTGTGGGACAACCTCGAGCTGGAAACCCGTGTCAGTGAACCCAAGGTCCTGAAGGAAATGACCGAGCGCCTGAGCTGCATGCCGGGCATCGCGCATTTCCTGCAAGTCGATGAATACCCGCTGGGGGATTTCGACGACATCCTTGCCAAGTGCATGCTCCATTATGGTGATGCCCTGGCCGGCAAGATTTTTTCGGTGCGCTGCAAGCGTGCCGGCAAGCACCCGTTCAGTTCGATGGATGTGGAGAAGTACGTCGGCAGCCAGTTGCGCCGACAGTGCGGCGCGGCCGGTATTTCGCTGAAAGATCCGCAGATCGAAGTGCGCATCGAAATTCGCGACCAACGGCTGTTCGTGATCCACAGCCAGCACAACAGCATCGGCGGTTATCCGCTGGGTTCGCTGGAGCAGACCCTGGTGCTGATGTCCGGCGGTTTCGACTCCACGGTGGCCGCCTACCAGATCATGCGTCGCGGGTTGATGAGCCATTTCTGCTTCTTCAACCTCGGCGGACGTGCCCACGAACTGGGCGTGATGGAAGTGGCGCACTTCATCTGGAAGAAGTACGGCAGCTCCCAACGCGTGTTATTTGTGAGCGTGCCATTCGAAGAAGTCCTGGGCGAGATTCTCGGCAAAGTCGATAACAGTCATATGGGCGTCATTTTGAAGCGTATGATGTTGCGCGCCGCTTCTCGAATTGCTGATCGCCTGCAGATCGATGCGCTGGTGACCGGCGAGGCGATTTCCCAGGTGTCGAGCCAGACGTTGCCGAACCTGTCGGTGATCGACTGCGTGACCGAGAAACTGGTCTTGCGTCCACTGATCGCCAGCCACAAGCAGGA
This sequence comes from Pseudomonas sp. NFACC51, assembly GCF_900103575.1. Classification (NCBI taxonomy): domain Bacteria; kingdom Pseudomonadati; phylum Pseudomonadota; class Gammaproteobacteria; order Pseudomonadales; family Pseudomonadaceae; genus Pseudomonas; species Pseudomonas sp. NFACC51. Next base: position 181,370 of record NZ_FMXH01000012.1, read on the forward strand.
CATCATCGACCAGGCCAATGAAATCGGCACCGCCGAGTTTGCCCGGCACATGCCGGAGTACTGCGGCGTCATCTCGGTCAATCCGAAGACGGCGGCCAAGCGCGGGCGGGTGGAGCACGAAGAGAAAGAATTCGACATGGCGGTGCTCGAGCGTGCGCTCGAAAACGCCAGGCTGGTGCCGATCGATCGAGTCATCGATGAGTTGGGCCAGGACATTCAGATTGAAGAAGTCGGCGAAGCGCTGGCCGGTCAGATCATCATCGACATCCGTCACCCGGACGACGCTGAAGACGACCCGCTGGACATCGCCGGCATCGAGGTAAAAACGATGCCGTTCTATGCCGTGAACGCGCGTTTCAAGGAACTGGACCCTACTCGCCAGTACCTGCTGTATTGCGACAAAGGCGTGATGAGTCGCCTGCATGCCCACCATTTGCTCAGTGAGGGGCATGCCAATGTGCGCGTTTATCGACCGAGCTAAGTGCCCGGGGCTGTTTGCCTGTGGCCTGCGTCACCGGCCCCCCGACGCCGCCGACAGGCTGTAACGGCCTTGTCGGACTCAACGTAAATCGCTGCCACGACCTGTCAGCACACCGAATCCTCTGATCGAGATACACAAGTGATCGAAAATCTACGCAACATCGCCATCATTGCTCACGTTGACCATGGTAAGACCACCCTGGTAGACAAACTCTTGCGTCAATCCGGCACCCTGGAGCGCAACGAGCTCAACGACGAGCGCGTGATGGACTCCAACGACCAGGAAAAAGAGCGCGGTATTACCATCCTGGCGAAAAACACCGCCATCAACTGGAATGGCTACCACATCAACATCGTGGACACCCCGGGCCACGCCGACTTCGGTGGTGAAGTAGAGCGCGTGATGTCGATGGTCGACTCCGTGCTGCTGCTGGTTGACGCCCAGGACGGCCCTATGCCGCAAACCCGTTTCGTGACCAAGAAGGCTTTCGAAGCCGGCCTGCGTCCGATCGTGGTGATCAACAAGGTTGACCGTCCAGGCGCGCGTCCGGACTGGGTCCTGGACCAGATCTTCGACCTGTTCGACAACCTGGGCGCCACCGAAGAACAGCTGGACTTCAAAGTCGTCTACGCCTCGGCCCTGAACGGTATTGCCGGTCTGGACCACACCAACATGGCTGAAGACATGACCCCGCTGTACCAGTCGATCGTCGACGACGTACCGGCGCCGAAAGTCGACCGTGACGGTCCGTTCCAGATGCAGATCTCGGCACTGGACTACAACAGCTTCCTGGGTGTGATCGGTGTTGGCCGTATCGCCCGTGGTCGCATCAAGCCGAACACCCCGGTGGTTGCCATCGACGCCGACGGCAAGAAGCGCAACGGTCGTATCCTCAAGCTGATGGGTCACCACGGCCTGCACCGCATCGACGTTGAAGAAGCAGCGGCCGGTGACATCGTCTGCATCAGCGGCTTCGAGCAACTGTTCATCTCCGACACCCTGTGCGACCCACTGAACGTCGAAGCGATGAAGCCGTTGACCGTCGACGAGCCAACCGTTTCCATGACCTTCCAGGTCAACGACTCGCCATTCTGCGGTAAAGAAGGCAAGTTCGTGACCAGCCGTAACATCAAGGAACGCCTGGACAAAGAGCTGCTCTACAACGTTGCACTGCGCGTTGAAGAAGGCGACTCGGCTGACAAGTTCAAGGTCTCCGGCCGTGGTGAGCTGCACCTCTCGGTACTGATCGAAACCATGCGTCGCGAAGGCTTCGAAATGGGCGTGGGCCGTCCTGAAGTGATCATCCGCATGGTTGATGGCGTCAAGCACGAACCGTACGAAAACGTGACCATCGACCTGCCGGAAGAATCCCAGGGCGCGATCATGGAGCAAATGGGCCTGCGTAAAGGCGACCTGACCAACATGGTTCCGGATGGCAAGGGCCGTGTGCGCCTTGAGTACAACATCCCGGCTCGTGGCCTGATCGGTTTCCGTAACGAGTTCCTGACCCTGACCTCCGGTGGCGGCATCCTGACTTCGATCTTCGATCGTTACGACGTGATGAAGTCCGGTGACATGTCCGGCCGTCAGAACGGCGTGCTGGTATCGGTTGCGACCGGCAAGGCACTGACCTACTCGCTGGAAACCCTGCAAGCGCGCGGCAAGCTGTTTGTCGAGCACGGCCAGGATATCTACGAAGGTCAAATCGTCGGCCTGAACAGCCGCGACAACGACCTGGGCGTGAACCCAACCAAAGGCAAGAAGCTCGACAACATGCGTGCTTCGGGCAAAGACGAAACCATCGCCCTGGTTCCGCCGGTCAAGTTCACCCTGGAGCAAGCGCTGGAGTTCGTGCAGGAAGACGAACTGTGCGAAGTGACGCCGAAGTCCATCCGTCTTCGCAAGAAGATCCTGGGCGAAAGCGAGCGTACCCGCGCTGCCAAGAAAAGCGGCAACTGAGTTTCGACTTAGTTAGCAGCTAAAAAACGCCCCCGGTCGTTAGATCGGGGGCGTTTTTTTATGCCTGGAAGTTATGTGGCGGCTGTCAGGGCCCTATCGCGAGCAAGCTCGCGATAGCGTCGGCTCAGGCACCGCTGAATTATCAATAGATCAGAACTTATCCAACGTCCGCAGATTGCGCTCGCGCTCCACTTCCTTGGGCTTGTAGGCACAATACCCCGGCCGTGGCCCGACCCGCGGATGGTTGCGGCAGGTGTCCGGGCGTTTCTCGTAAATGGTGCACAACCGGCTCTTGCGGTCCAGATAAAGGCAATCGTTGTTGCTCATGCGCTGGAGCGTGAAGATTTCCGACTTCTGGTTGTAGCGCTCGACGATCCCTTCCTTTTGCAGGCGCTTGGCGATGTTCTTCGGCGGGTCGCCCAGTTCGAACTCATCGACGATGCCGATGCGGATCAGGTCCTTGATCTTGACCTCCACCGGTAGCGTGCAGCAGCTCGACACGCAGGAACCGCACATCGGGGCGGAGTATTTGGCCCAGGTATCGAGTCGGTCGATCTCCGCGGCGGCGATCAGGTTGGGCTTCATCATCACGGTTTACCAGCATGCATCAGGGCGCGCGATCATACCGGGACTGGTGAAATTTTGAACGACCATCCGCCAGTTTTTTTTCATCCCGGCCAAACCCGCCCGGATCGGCACGGCCCCTGCATTCATTCGACCATCCGGCAATTCCATGGCGGCGATTCTCCGACACTCGGGGAAATCCACCGAACCAAGAGCCTGTACCGTCTGTCAGACCGTCTAGGCTCAGACAATTCCATGCTCGTTCGAGGTCTTATCAATGACTCAAGAACCACTTGTTCGCGAAGCTGAAGTTGCCGCATTTCGCGACGCCGTGTTGACCAAACTCACTTATGCCGTCGGCAAGGACCCGGATCATGCGTTTGATCACGATTGGTTCGAAGCCATCGCCCTTGCCGCCCGCGACCACATGGTCGAACACTGGATGGACCACACGCGACAGATCTACCGCAAGGGCCAGAAGCGCGTCTATTACCTCTCCCTGGAGTTCCTCATCGGCCGCTTGCTCTACGACAGCCTGAGCAACCTGGGCCTGCTGGACACGGCGCGCGAGGCGCTGACCGAACTGGGTGTGGACCTGGAGCGCATTCGTCTGCTCGAGCCGGATGCAGCATTGGGCAACGGCGGTCTTGGCCGTTTGGCCGCGTGCTTCATGGAAAGCATGTCGACCCTGGGGATTGCCGGCCATGGCTACGGCATCCGTTATGAGCACGGCCTGTTCCGTCAGGCCATCGTTGACGGCTGGCAGCAGGAGCAGACCGAGCATTGGCTGGATTTCGGCAACCCGTGGGAGTTCGAGCGCCCGGAGGTGGTCTACCCGATCGGTTTTGGCGGCAGCGTCGAAACCGTCACCGATGAGGCCGGCAAGACCCGGCAAGTCTGGTCCCCGGCCGAAACCGTGCGGGCCATTGCCTACGACACGCCGGTGGTGGGCTGGCGCGGTGCCAGCGTCAATACCCTGCGCCTGTGGCGCGCCCGCGCTGTGGAAGACCTGCACCTGGAACGCTTCAACGCCGGCGACCACTTGGGCGCGGTAGCCGAAGTGGCCCGGGCCGAAAGTATTTCCCGCGTGCTGTACCCGGCCGACAGCACCGAGGCTGGCCAGGAACTGCGTCTGCGCCAGGAATACTTCTTCGTGGCCGCCTCGCTGCAGGACCTGCTGCGTCGCCATCGCAACATGCACACCTCGGTGCTGACCCTGGGCGATCACGCGGCGATCCAGCTCAACGACACTCACCCATCCATTGCCGTGGCCGAGCTGATGCGGCAACTGGTGGACGTCTACGACGTGGCGTGGGATGCGGCCTGGCAGATCACCCAGGACACGCTGTCCTACACCAACCACACGTTGCTGCCCGAAGCCCTGGAAACCTGGCCGGTGGGGCTGATGGAGCGCATGTTGCCCCGGCACATGCAGATCATCTACCTGATCAACGCCCAGCACATCGATTCACTGCGGGCCAAGGGCGTGCACGATTTCGATGTGCTGCGTTCGGTTTCGCTGATCGAAGAAGACAATGGCCGCCGGGTGCGCATGGGCAACCTGGCGTTCCTCGGTTCCCACAGCGTCAACGGGGTGTCCGGGTTGCATACCCAGTTGATGCGCAGCACGGTGTTTTCCGAGCTGCACAAACTCTATCCGGAGCGGATCAACAACAAGACCAACGGCATCACCTTCCGCCGCTGGCTGTTCCAGGCCAACGCCGAATTGACCTCGATGATGGTCGATGCCCTCGGCCCGAGCGTGCTCGACAACCCCGAGGAGCGCTTGATCGAACTGGAGCCGTTTGCCGACAAACCAGCGTTTCGCAAGCTGTTCGCCGAGCAGCGCCTGCACAGCAAGAAGGCCCTGGCTTATCTGATCCACGAGCGCCTGGGCATCGCGGTGAACCCGGCGGCGATGTTCGACGTGCAGGTCAAGCGGATCCACGAGTACAAGCGCCAGTTGCTCAACTTGATGCACACTGTGGCGCTGTACCAGGCGATCCGCGCCGAGCCGGAGGTGGACTGGGTGCCGCGGGTGAAGATCTTCGCCGGCAAGGCCGCTGCCAGTTACCACCAGGCCAAGCTGATCATCAAGCTGACCAACGACATCGCCCGGGTGGTCAACAACGACCCGACCGTGCGCGGCTTGCTCAAAGTGGTGTTCCTGCCTAACTACAACGTCAGCCTGGCCGAAAGCATCATTCCGGCGGCGGACCTGTCGGAGCAGATCTCCACGGCCGGTTTCGAAGCGTCGGGCACCAGCAACATGAAGTTCGGCCTCAACGGCGCACTGACCATCGGTACCATGGACGGCGCCAACGTGGAGATGCATGAGCGCATCGGCGGTGAGCACATGTTCATCTTCGGCCTGACCGCCGAGCAGGTGGAGGCCCGCAAGCAAAACGGTGAGTTCAGCGCCGCGCCGGACATCGCCGCGTCCCATCGGCTCAACGACGTGCTGCAGGCGATTCGCGGCGGAGTGTTTTCGCCGGATGATCCGATGCGCTACGCCGGGCTCGTGGACTCGTTGGTCGATTACGACCGCTTCTTGGTCTGCGCCGACTTCGACTCGTACTGGAACGCCCAGGCCAAGGTCGAAGAGCGTTGGCACGACTCCAAGCAATGGTGGCGTTCGGCGGTGCTCAACACCGCGCGCATGGGCTGGTTCTCCTCGGACCGGACCATTCGTGAGTACGCCACCGATATCTGGAAAGCCCTGGAGTAGCATTTACTGTAAGAAATGTGAGCGAAGCCCAACGGCGGTTGGGCTTCGTCGATATACTAGGCGCCAGTTTCGCCGGGCTGTGTAGCCGGGCTCAGCACTGGAAGTGCCAACAATCCAATGTGGGAGCGAGCTTGCTCGCGATAGCGGTGTATCAGTCAACCTTGAGGTGTCTGTCATGCCGCTATCGCGAGCAAGCTCGCTCCCACAGGGTTTGGGGGGTTCCACTAGACTGATCCAGGCACCGCATCACCCCGGTCATGCCCGCAACGGGCCGCTTAGGGATATCGACCATGCAATGGATCTTGACGCTGTTGGGCCTGGCACTCGGCTGGGTGGTGGACGAGTCGTTCGCCGATGCGCTGATAGGCGCTTTGGTGGGGCTTGGCATCGCCCAGGCGTTTCGATTGGGGCGCCTGGGTGTCCAGGCGGCCAAGCAACAGATCTTGTTGCAAGAGGCCCAGCAGAGCTTGCTCACGTTGGAGGGCCGCCTGGCGGTACTCGAACGCGGCAAGGTGGCCGAACCGAGTGATCCGGCCCCTGTGCCCGAGGTTGTCGCGCCCCAGGCCGCGAAGCCCGCGACGCGCACCGAACCGGAGCTCGTCTGGGAACTACCGTCAGACCTCGAACCCGCACCCGCTATGGCCACCCAGGCCAGCCAGCCGTTGCCCGATGACATTTGGAAGCCCGCACCAGAGACGTCCAGTCGACGTGCCGAGCGTGATTTTGCCCCTTTGCCTCTGGAACCAGTGATTGCGGAGCCGGCGGCCCCGCGTGGTCCGAATCTGTTCGACCGCGCCATCATCGGCGCGCGCAACTGGCTGTTCGGCGGCAACACGGTACTGCGGGTCGGCGTGGTGCTGTTGTTCCTCGGCCTGGCGTTTTTGCTGCGCTATGCCACCGAAGGCATGGTGGTGCCGATCGAGTTGCGTTACGCCGGCGTCGCGGCCAGTGCGTTGGGCCTGTTGGGCCTGGGCTGGTGGTTGCGCCAACGCAACAGTAACTATGCGCTTATGCTCCAGGGGACTGGCATCGCGGTGCTGTACCTGACGGTGTTCGCGGCCATGCGCCTGCATCCGTTGCTCGACTCCAAGGCGGCCCTGGGCTTGCTGGTCGCGGTGACGGTGTTCTCGGCAATCCTGGCGATTACCCAGAACGCCCTGGGCCTGGCCGCGGCTGCGGCGCTGGGCGGGTTTGCCGCGCCGATCCTGACTTCCACCGGCAGCGGCAACCACGTCGCCCTGTTCAGCTATTTCATCCTGCTCAATGCCGGCATCCTCGCGATTGCCTGGTTCAAGGCCTGGCGCCTGCTCAACCTGATCGGCTTTGTCGGTACCTTCGGTATCGGTTTCGCCTGGGGCATGCGTTCCTACACACCGGAGCTGCTTTGGAGTACCGAGCCGTTCCTGATCCTGTTCTTCCTTATCTACCTGGTGATTGGCTTGCTGTTCACCCGGCGCAAGTTGCTGGAAATGAACGACGCCCCCGAAGAGGGCAGCCGCGACGCGTTGTTGCGCTGGTCGGCGCGCAAGGGCGATTACGTCGACGGCACCATGCTGTTCGCCCCGCCGCTGGTGGGCTTCGGCTTGCAGTTCGCGTTGGTGCAGCACCTGGAGTTCGCCGCTGCCTTCAGCGCCCTGGCCCTGGGCATGATCTACATGGGCCTGGCGCGGCTATTGATGGGCGGCCGCGCCTTGTTGCTGGCGGAAACCTGCCTGGCCCTGGGGGTGATTTTTTCCAGCCTGGCGATTCCCTTGGGGCTCGACGCCCGCTGGACCGCCGCTGCGTGGGCCGTGGAGGGTGCGGGGATCTTCTGGCTGGGCCTGCGTCAGCAACGACCTTTCGCACGAGCCTTTGCTTTGTTGCTGCAATTGGGTTCGGCGCTGGCCTTCCTCAGCGAATTGCGATCTGGCGAAAGCAGCCTGCTCGACGGCTCACCGTTGGGGGCGTTGATGCTCGGCGGCGCTTTGTTGTTCACGTTCTACCAACTGCGCAAGGCAGCCCCTGAACACACGGCGGCTTGGGAGCGCCAAGGCCTGCCGGTGCTGGCAGTGCTGGGCTTGAGTTTCCTCTATCTGCTGGCACCGTTGTTCTTCTTCACTCACGGCACGGCCATCGCCTGGGCCTTGGCCGGATTGGCGACGTTGTTTGTCGGCCTGCGCCTGCAATCGCGCAGTTTCCTGTTCACGGCGTTCGCGGTGCAATTGCTCGGCGGAGCCCTGTTCCTGTTGCGCTTGCAAGGTGCCGAGGGCGATTCGGCGGCGGTGTTCAGCGCGGGCTGGAGCGGTTTGCTCAGTGCTTCTCTGATCGGTCTGGCGTTGATCGGCGGCATGTTGCTGGCGGCGCGCGACGATATGGTGCGCAACGATGTCCGGTTGCTGCGCGGCTTGTCAGTGGTACTGCTGGCGGGGCTGGTGCTGATCAACCTCGCGGTGCTGTTCGTCCTGCCCTGGCAAACCGCGAGTGGTGTGTGGGCGGCCAGCGGGCTGTTGATCATCTGGTTGAGCCTGTACCTGAAGCAGCGCGTGAGCTTTGTCTTCGGTCTGCTGCTGCAACTGCTCGGCGGCGCGTCGTTCCTGATGGCAGGGCCAGCACTGTTGGGGCCGCTCAACGCCGAGGGACTGCGACCGCTGGCCCATAGCGGGTTCTGGACGCCGCTGGTCCTGGGGCTGGCAGCGCTGGTGGGCGCATGGCGCCTGCAACGGGCGCACGCGGCGCAGGAGCTGGACGCCTTGAGCTTGCAGCGCCTGTCCGAGCTGTTGCTGATCTGGGGCGCGGGTTGGTGGGCGCTGGCGTGGGTCAGCGAAGTGCTGCGTTTTGCCCCGGAGAACCTGCAAGGCAGCTTGCTGTTGTTGGTCGCGGCCATCAGCGTGGCGGTGTGGAGCCTTTTGTCGCTGCGGTTGAAATGGCCGGCGCTGGGGCTGCTGTGCACCTTGCTGATTCCGGCGGCGGGCTGCGTGCTGGTGGCGACGTGGCACAGCCAGTATCATCCGGCCGCGAATTTCGGCTGGCTGGCCTGGCTAGCGGTATTTGCCGTGCACTTCCTCTCGCTCAAGCGCCTGGCGCCGATGCTGCCGGCCCCGGCGCGCAGTACGGCCCATGTGCTCGGTTGCTGGTTGCTGATGGCGGTGTTGATGCTGGAGTTGCGTTACGGTCTGCTATTGCTGTCCGAGCAGTACAACGCTTGGCGCTGGCTGGGCTGGGCGATCCTGCCAGGCCTTTACCTGGTGCTGATGGCCACGCCGCGTACCCTGCCATGGCCGGTTTCGGCACAACCACAGGAATATCGGGTCTACGCGGCGGCACCCATGGCGCTGTTGATGCTCGGTTGGTTCTGGCTGACCAACACCTTCAGCGATGGCAACTCAGAGCCACTGCCTTATGTGCCGTTGCTCAACCCCTTGGAGCTGGGCCTGCTGTTCGCCTTGTTCGGTATCTATGTGTGGGCTCGCAACGCCGTGGAGCAATCGACGAACCGTTGGAATCGCGTCGGGAACATCGCCCAGTTGATCGCCGGTGTGTCGCTGTTCGCGTTCTTCACCGCCCTGGTGATGCGCACGGCCCACCAGTGGATGGGGGTGCCATACGCGCTGGACGCGCTGCTCGAGTCGATGTTCGTGCAGGCCGGGCTGTCCATTGTCTGGACCCTGATCGCCCTGGGGCTGATGATCGGTGGGCATCTGCGCCATCGCCGTGAAGTGTGGCTGATCGGTGCTGCGTTGATCGCCGTGGTCGTGGCCAAGCTGTTCTTTGTCGAATTGAGTAACCGTGGCGGTCTGGCGCGGATTGTTTCGTTTATCGGTGTAGGCGTGTTGCTGCTGGTAGTGGGCTATTTTGCGCCGCTGCCACCCAAGCGCCCGGAGACGGTCGCCCAGGATGAGCCGCCTATGCCTGTCAGTGAGGGAGTGTCGTCTTGAGTCGCAAGTTGAGTCGGATCGGGCTGGGCGTGGTGGGGTTATGGGCGGCATTGTCGGCCGTGGCCCAGGAGCAACCGGCGGATTTCGCCCATCAAGTGCCGTTGGCCTTGAGCGGCGAGGGGCCGTGGTATCGCTTGCCGTTGCCGTTGGACGTGCAGTTGCAGGCGCGGCAGACCGACCTGAGCGATCTGCGGGTCTTCAACGCGGCCGGTCAGGCCCAGGCCTACGCCCTGGTACGTGAGTCGGCCCAGAGCCGGGAAAACCGCACCCTCACCGACGTGAAGTGGTTCCCGCTGTACAACGCCGCCGATGACAATGAACGCGCGCCCAGTGTGCGGGTGCAATCGAACGCCAACGGCACCTTGGTGGAAGTCCAACCCTCCAGCAGGCTCGAAGCTGGGGAGGAGGAGCTGCGTGGCTGGTTGTTGGATGCCAGTGCGATCAAGGCGCCGTTGCAGCAGTTGGTCCTCGACTGGACCAGTGAGCGCGACGGCTTCCAGCGGTTCACCATAGAAGCCAGTGATGACTTGCAACACTGGCAGTCGTGGGGTGAAGGCCAGGTGGCGCGCTTGACCTTTGCCGATGAGCGAGTCGAGCAGCATGAAGTGAGCTTGCCGGGGCAATCGGCGCGTTACCTGCGATTGTTGTGGGATTCGCCATCCTCCGCGCCGATCCTGACCGCGGCCCAGTTGCAAAGCGCCAGCCGCGAAAGCCTGCCGTTGCCGCTGGCCTGGTCGCAGCCGTTGGCCGGCAGCATCACGAAGGCCGGTGAATACACCTGGCAGTTGCCCATGGGGCTGAACATCGAGCAGGTGCAAGTCGAGCTGAGCCAGGCCAACAGCCTGGCGCCGGTGACTCTGGCCGGTCGCCGTGAAAGCAGCCATCCGTGGCAACCGCTGGGCAGTGGCTTGCTCTATCGCCTGACCCAGAACGGCCAGGATGTGCTGCAAAACCAATTGCAACTGTCCGGCCAGACCGTGCAGCAATTGAAATTGACCGTGGACGAGCGTGGCGGTGGCCTGGGTAGCGAAGCCCCGGCCCTGCGCTTTGCCGTGCGTCCGACGCAGGTGGTGTTCCTGGCGCGCGGCGAAGGGCCTTACCGCCTGGCCCTGGGCAACGCGACAGTGAAAGCGGCCAGCTTGCCCTTGACCACGCTGGTGCCCGATTACAAACCGTCGCGCCTGGCGACGCTGGGTACGGCGACGGTGAACGGCGCGGCCACGTCAACCCCGGTTGCGGCCACGGCAGCCACGCCTGCGACGGTCGGGACCAACTGGAAGAAAATCGGCTTGTGGGCGGTGCTGCTGCTGAGCGTACTGTTCCTCGCGGCGATGGCGTTCAGCTTGCTGCGCAAGCCACCGGTCAAGGGTTGAGGTGAATTCATCGCGAGCAAGCTCGCTCCCACAGTAGGCCGCGTTTGTTGAAACAACTCGGTCAAACTGTGGGAGCTTGCTCGCGATTCGGTCTCCCAGCGACCCAAAATCCACAAGCGAGCCGCCACCCCGTGAACTCAATCCGCCATTCCCCGTCTCATAGGAGGAATTAAGTCCCGACTCGCGCTAAACTGCGCTGGTTTTTCCGTCCCCTATTCTTCGGAGCCGTCCATGTCCCGCGTTACCTTGAGTCGCTATTTGATTGAGCAGACCCGCAGCAACAACACCCCTGCCGATCTGCGCTTTTTGATCGAAGTGGTGGCGCGTGCGTGCAAGGAAATCAGCCACGCCGTCTCCAAAGGCGCGCTGGGTGGTGTCCTGGGCAGCATGGGCACCGAAAACGTGCAGGGCGAAGTGCAGAAGAAGCTCGACGTGCTGTCCAACGAAATCCTGCTCGAAGCCAACGAATGGGGCGGTCACCTGGCCGGCATGGCGTCCGAGGAAATGGACAATGCCTACCAGATCCCGGGCAAATACCCCAAGGGTGCCTACCTGCTGGTGTTCGACCCACTGGACGGTTCGTCGAACATCGACATCAACGCACCGGTTGGCACCATCTTCTCGGTACTGCGTTGCCCGAACGAATACCTGAGCCAGAACGAAGCCTTGAATGAAAAGGCCTTCCTGCAGCCAGGCACCGAACAGGTTGCCGCCGGTTATGCCATCTACGGCCCTCAGACCATGCTGGTGCTGACCCTGGGCGACGGCGTCAAAGGCTTCACCCTGGACCGCGAGATGGGCAGCTTCGTATTGACCCACGAAGACATCACCATTCCTGAAACCACCCAGGAATTCGCCATCAACATGTCCAACCAGCGTCACTGGGAAGCCCCGGTAAAACGCTACGTCGAAGAATTGCTGGCAGGCGAAGAAGGCCCTCTGAAGAAGAACTACAACATGCGTTGGGTCGCCGCGATGGTTGCCGATGTGCACCGTATCCTGACCCGTGGCGGTCTGTTCATGTACCCGCGCGACAGCCGTGAGCCGTCCAAGCCGGGCAAACTGCGCCTGATGTACGAAGCCAACCCGATGTCGTTCCTGGTGGAACAGGCGGGCGGCGCTTCCACCGACGGCCACCAGCGCATCCTTGATATCAAGCCCGACGGCCTGCACCAGCGCGTGGCGGTGTTCCTCGGCTCGAAGGAAGAAGTGGCGCGCGTTACGGCCTACCACAAGGAATAAATCATGGCCGAGCCCTGGCAGCCGTTGCTCGATTGGTGGTTTGGTTCAGCCAAGACACCGGACGAAATATCGGCTGACAGAGGCAAGCTGTGGTTCGGCAAACGCCATGATCGCCAGGCCAACGAGCGCTTCGGCGATCAGGTCGAGCTGGCACTGGCTGGCGAATTGTCCGACTGGGCGCAACGCCCGGAAGGTTGGCTGGCCCTGGTGCTGCTCCTCGACCAACTCCCGCGAATGATCTTTCGCGACACCCCCAAAGCCTTCTCCGGTGACCTGCGTGCCCAAGCGCTGGTAGCCCAGGGCATGGCAGCGGGTTTCGACCGGCAACTCAAACCGATCCAGCGCGTATTCATCTACCTCGTGCTTGAACACTGCGAAAACCTTGCGGTACAGAACGAGGCCGTGTCGCGCTTCATCGACCTGGTTCGAGAGCAACCGGAGGCGCAGCGGGCGGTGTTTGAAGACAACCTGGATTATGCCGAGCGGCACCAGAAGATCATTGCGCGGTTTGGACGGTTTCCCCATCGCAATGCGGTGTTGGGGCGCGAGTCCACGGCTGAGGAAATGGAGTTTTTGAACAGGCCTGGGTCCAGGTTCTGATTCTTTCGGTGTAGCTGACGCCGCTATCGCGAGCAAGCTCGCTCCCACATTTGACCCCGTTCGCAATCATTAATGTGGGAGCGAGCTTGCTCGCGACGGGGTCAGTCCAGGCACTAGATCCGGAAACTACCCACCAACTGCTTCAACCGCGCCGCCTGCTGCTCAAGATCGGCACAGGCGCGCAAGGTGGCTTGCAGGTTTTCCACGCCTTCCTGGTTCAGGGTGTTGATCTCGGTGATGTCGACGTTGATCGACTCCACCACGGCGGTTTGTTCTTCGGTGGCGGTGGCCACGGACTGGTTCATGCCGTCGATTTCACCAATACGCTGGGTCACGCTGCCCAGGCGTTCGCCGGCCTGGTTGGCGATGCCGACGCTGCTTTCGCTCTGGCGCTGGCTGTCGGTCATGGTCAGCACCGCTTCCCGGGCGCCAACTTGCAGTTCTTCGATCATCTTCTGCACTTGCTGCGCCGAATCCTGGGTGCGGTGGGCCAGGTTGCGCACTTCATCGGCGACCACCGCGAAGCCGCGCCCGGCTTCACCGGCACGGGCCGCTTCGATGGCGGCGTTGAGGGCGAGCAGGTTGGTCTGCTGGGAAATGCTGGTGATCACCTCAAGAATCTGGCCGATGTTCACCGTGTTGCTGTTCAAGGTTTCGATGTTGCCGCACGAATCGCTGATCTTGGCCGACAACTGCTGCATGGCCGCGATGGTTTTATCCACCACTTGTTGGCCATCTTCAGCCAGGCTGCGCGCATCGCTGGAATGCTGCGAGGCGAGGGCGGCGTTCTGGGCGATTTCCTGGGCGGCGGCACCGAGCTGGTTGATGGCAGCGGCTACGCTGCTGGTGCGTGAAGCCTGCTGGTCGGAGTTGAACATCGACGAGTTGGACGCGCTGACCACGCGCAGGGCGACTTCGTTGACCTGGCCGGTGGCCGAGGCCACTTCACGGATCGAGGTATGAATGCGTTCGACAAAGCGGTTGAATGAAGTCCCCAGCGCACCGAATTCATCCTGGCCGTGGATGACCAGGCGCCGGGTCAGGTCGCCTTCGCCTTCGGCGATGTCGTGCATGGCGCGGCCCATGGTCAGCAGCGGTTGCATCAGCACGCGGATCAACATGCCGAGCAGGGCGATGATGAACACCACGGCGATGACCATGGCGATCAGCGCCGAAGTACGGAACTCACTGAGCATCGCCAGCGCGGTGTCCTTGTCGAGCACCAGCGCCACGTACCAGTCGGCTCCCGGCACGCCGTTGACGTGGGTGAAGGAGATGAATTGGGTCTTGCCGTCGAGGTCGACTTCTTTCACGCCCGGGCTGATTTGAGGCGCGCCGTTAGGGTAGGCCTCGGCCAGGGTCTTGAGCACGCGCTTGCTGTCGGGGTGGATCAGGATCTTGCCGTCGGCACTGACGATGAACGCGTGGCCGTGGCCGCCGAAGTTCAGCGAATTGATGATGGCGCTGACGCTGGACAGGTCGATGTCCGCACCGGCCACGCCGATCATCTGGTTCTGGTGCTGCACCGGGGTGGCGACGGTGATCACCAGCTTGCCCGACGAGGCGGCGATGTAGGGTTCGGTGACGATGGTTTGCTGCGCGCTGTTGGCGGCCTTGTACCAGCCACGGGCGCGCGGGTCGTAATCGGCAGCGCGATTGCCGGCCGGTACCGAGAACATCACGCCGTCGGTGCCACCAAAATAACTGAGCTGGAAATTGCTGGTGTAGGCCGGCAAGCCCACGGCGCGCTTGAGGCTGTCGGCACTGCTGCCGTCCACGGCAATCTGCTGGGCCAGCGATTGCAGCAACTGGATGCGGCCCTCGACCCACGTCTGGATATTGCGACTGGTCAGGCTGCCGAGTTCCTGCATGGAGGTTTCGGTGCTGGCGTTCAAGCTCTGGCGTTGACGATAGTCGTTGAACAGGATGAAACAGGCGAATGCAACGGCCACCACGAGGGCGGCAGCCAATAGGATTTTATGGCTGAATTTCATGTTTCTGGTCATTAATAACACTACCGCGGAGGGACGGGTCAGGACGGGCTGTCAATTTGCCATAACGCGTTCCTTTGCGCTGTTTCTTTTTATCGGCGTGCCAGAGCGCCCCATCAGCCGATAGCGGTTCAATTCCGACGAAATGCACGACGCTGTCACAAAGTGAGTGTTTCACCGATGAAACACCAGGCCAGACCCAATAAATACCGGGGGTGTCGGGGAACCAGATAGGGGTTTTCTCTTCTAAGCTTCTGGTTGGCCCCTGCCACCCCCCTTCCGTTCCAGGAGTACACCATGTCGCTGCGATCTATCGCCTTGTTGTTTGTGTGTGTCGTATTGACTGCATGCAGCAAGGTCAACCAGGAAAACTATTCGAAGCTGTCGGCTGGCATGCCCAAGTCCGAAGTCGAAACGTTACTGGGGAAACCGACCGATTGCTCGGGCGCGCTCGGCATGTCCAGTTGCACCTGGGGCGACCAGAAAAGCTTTATCAGCGTGCAGTACGCCGGTGACAAAGTGTTGATGTTTTCCGGCCAAGGCCTGAAGTAAACCGGGGATGGTGGCCAGTATGGTTAGTTCGTCAGTTCTACTTCGGCGCCAGAAGTAGAACTGACGAACTAACCATGCTGGCCACAGTGCCCGCGGGAGAAAAATAATGATGCGGTTAGTTTTTGTGCTTTTGGCTGGCCTGATTTTGGCTGGCTGTGCCACTTCTGGCGAAGATCCGCTGGCACCCAAGACGGTCAACAGCGTCAATCTCAAGCGCTACCAAGGCACCTGGTATGAGTTGGCCCGCCTGCCCATGTATTTCCAGCGCAATTGCGCGCAATCGGAAGCTCACTACACCCTCAAGCCAGACGGCAACGTGGGCGTGCTCAATCGCTGCCTGACCTCGGACTGGCAGTGGGAAGAAGCCAGGGGCACCGCCACGCCGCAGGTGCCGGGCAAGACCGACAAGCTCTGGGTCGAGTTCGACAACTGGTTTTCGCGGATCGTGCCGGGCGTGGCGAAAGGGCAATACTGGGTGCTGTACGTCAGCGATGACTACAAGACCGCCATCGTCGGCGACCCAAGCCGTCGCTACATGTGGCTGCTGTCCCGTACGCCGACTGTCAATAGCGTCGTGCGCGAGGAACTGCTGAGCAAGGCACGCCAGCAGGGTTATGACACGACCCGACTGATCTGGCGCGCGTCGGATCGGCAGATGGCCAAGACTTCGGACTGACTGCCTGCAAGTATTCAATGTGGGAGCGGGCTTGCTCGCGAATTCGGTGTATCAGCCGACATAATCGTTAGCTGACAAACCGCCTTCGCGAGCAAGCCCGCTCCCACACTTTTTATCTGCGTCAGCCTAAGAGCTCGCGCAATACCTGGGTAAACGCGCGGGCGCTTTCTTCTTCGCCGGCATGCCGCCCATCGCGCACCACCCACCGGCCGCCGACCATCACATCGCGTACCTGGCGATCGCCACCGGCAAACAGCCAGCGATTGAGGATTGCGTCGCCCTGGGCCGTGGCCAAATACGGGTCGCTGCCATCGAGAACCAGCCAGTCGGCGCGCTTGCCGATGTCGAGGGCGCCGATCGGTTGCCCCAGGGCCTGGGCGCCGCCTGCCAGCGCCGCATCGAACAAGGTGCGACCGACCATCGGCTGATCCGCCCGATACAAGCGGTTGCGCCGTTGATCCCGCAGGCGCTGGCCATATTCCAGCCAGCGCAATTCTTCGACCACGCTTAGCGATACATGACTGTCAGAGCCGATTCCCAGGCGCCCGCCCTGGGCGAGGAAATCCACGGCGGGGAAAATCCCGTCCCCCAGGTTGGCTTCGGTGGTCAGGCACAGGCCGGCAATCGCCCGGCTCCTGGCCATGAGGCTGACTTCCTGGGTGTTGGCGTGGGTAGCGTGGACCAGGCACCAGCGCTGGTCGACTTCGGTGTTTTCGTACAGCCATTGCAGCGGACGGGCGCCGCTCCAGCTCAGACAGTCGTCGACTTCCTTCTGCTGCTCGGCAATGTGAATGTGCACCGGGCACTCGCGGTCACTGGCGGCCAGCACATCTTGGATCTGCCCGGGCGTCACGGCACGCAGCGAGTGGAAGCACAGACCCAGCGCCTGGGACGGCTGCCCGGCCAGGATCGGCTGCAAGCGCGACTGAAGCTTCAAGTAGTTTTCGGTGCTGTTGATGAACCGGCGTTGCCCGTCATTGGGCGCCTGGCCACCAAACCCCGAGTGGCTGTAAAGCACCGGCAGCAGCGTCAGGCCGATGCCAGCAGCGCTGGCGGCGTGGCTGATGCGCAGGGCCAGCTCCGCCGGGTCGGCGTAGGGCGCGCCATCGGTGTCGTGGTGCACATAGTGGAATTCGGCGACTGAGGTGTAGCCGGCCTTGAGCATTTCGATGTACAGCTGGCGGGCAATGATGCCGAGTTGGTCGGGACTGATTTTTCCGACGAGGCGGTACATCAAGTCGCGCCATGTCCAGAAACTGTCGTTGGGATTGCCCGCCACTTCCGCCAGCCCGGCCATGGCCCGTTGGAAGGCATGGGAGTGCAGGTTCGGCATACCCGGCAACAGCGGGCCGCCCAGCCGTTCGGCGCCGTCTGCGTGGGAACCGGCCTGGATATGGGTCAGGACGCCTTCGGCATCGACCTCAAGACGTACATCATGGGCCCATCCACTAGGCAGCAGCGCGCGTTCGGCAAAGAAGGCGGACATGGTTCAACCTCATCGTGCGTAATTTGTATATACATATACAGACGTTTGCCTGGCCGGTAAACTCCGGCAAGCTAGCATTCTTATCCGCAGAACAAGGAACCGCCGTGTCGACTCCGCCTGCCAAACCGCCGCTGGCCGCAAACATGGGTGACAGTCCGGCACCCCTGTACGCCCGCGTCAAACAGATGATCACCCAGCAGATCGACAGTGGAAACTGGCCGCCGCATTACCGCGTGCCGTCGGAAAGCGAACTGGTCAGCCAACTGGGCTTCAGTCGCATGACCATCAACCGTGCGCTGCGGGAAATGACCGCCGACGGCCTGTTGGTGCGCATGCAGGGTGTCGGCACCTTCGTGGCCGAGCCCAAGAGCCAGTCCGCGTTGTTCGAAGTGCATAACATCGCCGACGAAATCGCCTCCCGCGGTCATCGCCACACGTGCAAGGTCATCACCCTGGAAGAAGAGGCGGCCGGTTCCGAGCGGGCACTGGCCCTGGATATGCGCGAAGGCCAGAAAGTGTTCCATTCGCTGATCGTGCATTTCGAGAACGACATCCCCGTGCAAATCGAGGACCGTTTCGTCAACGCGCTGGTGGCGCCTGACTACCTCAAGCAGGACTTCACCGTGCAAACGCCCTACGCCTATCTGAACCAGGTCGCGCCGCTGACCGAGGGCGAGCATGTGGTCGAGGCGATCCTGGCCGAGCCGAGTGAATGCAAGCTGTTGCAGATCGAAAGGGGCGAGCCGTGTCTATTGATCCGCCGCCGTACCTGGTCCGGGCGCCAGCCGGTGACCGCTGCGCGCCTGATCCATCCGGGTTCCCGTCACAGTCTGGAAGGGCGCTTTCATAAATGAGCCATTTGAAGGTTTTACGCGCGACAGACTACCCACGCATGCCGTGGAAAAACGGTGGCGGCAGCACCGAAGAAATCACTCGCGATGCCGGCACCGGCCTGGAAGGTTTCGGCTGGCGGCTGTCGATTGCCGACATCGGTGAGTCGGGCGGTTTCTCCACCTTCGCCGGTTACGAGCGGGTCATCAGTGTCTTGCAGGGGAGCGGCATGACGCTGAACGTCGATGGCCAGGCCACGCGACCTCTGCATCCGCTGGACCCTTTTGCATTCAGCGGCGAGAGCCATGTGTTTTGTACGCTGCTGGGCGGACCGATTCGTGACTTCAACCTGATCTACGCGCCGCAACGTTACCGGACGCGGTTGCAGTGGTTGGGCGGCCAGCAGCGGTTTTTCAGTGACGCGGAAACGCTGCTGGTGTTCAGTGCCGCCCCGGGGCTGGCTATCAAGATTGGTGAGTCCGCTGTGGACTTGGGTCTCTACGACTGTTTGCAACTGAGCGGTAACACCGGGTTGGTGGATGTCTCCACTCACGGTCAATGCTGCGTGATTGAGCTGACGGCCCATTGATTTCCGGCTAACACACTCTTGTGGCGAGGGAGCTTGCTTCCGCTGGGGCGCGCAGCGGCCCTGGAGCCCGGCGACGCGGTGGATCAGGTTGATTGAGTGAGCTTGAGAGGGGGCTGCTGCGCAGCCCAGCGGGAGCAAGCTCCCTCGCCACAAAAGCATCC
>NZ_FMXH01000003.1:0-9744 GCF_900103575.1 Pseudomonas sp. NFACC51
CGTCTGGTCATCAGAAAGCCGACACTGCGTTTCTTTCGTATTGCGCTCCCAAATTGTCACCAAGACGTTTTTCGCCATCACCGATTCCCCCCATACGCCGTTAACGATCGAATGCGCCGCCATACAGGTGTAGTGTCCGTGCGGATATTGCGAGTGGAATGGCGATGCATACGTGCAGAGATCAGCGTAGATCAATACGCTGCCAACTCAAGAAATTCTGCGGGCCTTTTATTGAGTTCTGTTCGTCTGGTAACGATACTTTGGAGGAGAGTGCAATCTGAACTGTCCATTTCTTTTTGAAGCCCAATCAGCAATGCGCCGCATTAGGTCTTTACTCAACCAACTCGAAAAAGGCGACGTATTTATTTAAAGGCCAGACCGTCCGCTTCTGGCCGGTTGCTGTCTGTGGCTAGAGAGAGATTCATCGTGGGGAGCAGCGGGTTACATGCTTGCTTTTGAGGTGTAGGCGATCCGTGGCGAGGGAGCAAGCTCCCTCGCCACGGGATTGATGCTGTAGCGGCTAGCGTGGGTCGACGTTATCTAGCACTCGGTTTGCCAGCAATGAACTCAGTTCAATCAGTTGCTGGACGCCGAGGGCGATGTGGCGGCGGGGGCCTTCCAGATCGAAGGCCAAGTTGCTGATCATCGCGTCGGCGGATGCCAAGTTTTCGCTAAGGTTGGCGAGCAGGCATTCGTTGTCGGCGTTTTTTGCCACGGTGAATAGCTGGCCCGGTTTGGATGCATCTTCGGATTTTTCCGATTTCGGTAGCAGGTAAAAATCCAAGGCGCGCCTTTCTGCTTCGTCTTGTTTCTTCGTTTTGGATTTGGTGGGCGCAGAGCTGCGATCTGCTTCGGGAGGATTCGGGGTAGGCTTGAACATGTGCTGATACTCCATGGTTAAGCCGCAACCTCTTCCCTACTAAAAGAAGGGTGGCGGCTGTACGCAGGTTAGTAGACCGGGGAGATCAGCATTGCCGGCGCGCCGAAGCGCCCTGCGCACAGCCACCATCAAGGACAGGTTAGGAACCTGCTTGGATGGAGAGCTTATGCATCCTACTGACACAACCTCGGGCTACTAAACCCGACCACTGATGGGCAGTGGCAGGGAAACGATAGAACCCATAGGCAAGGCGCACAAGCGGGCGGATTCTGGCGTAGTTGTAGGCAATGGCGCAAGGATTCGTAGCTGGGTGGAAGCGTTGCGGAGGGAGAATAAACAAACCTTCGTAATGCCCCAGGATCCGTGGCGAGGGAGCTTGCTCCCGCTCGGCGGCGCAGCCGTCGTAAATCGGCTGATGCGGTTTGTCTGTAGGAATGCGCCGGCCGTTTTGGGGCGGCTTCGCCACCCAGCGGGAGCAAGCTCCCTCGCCACGGGATTGATGCTGGAGCGGCTAGCGTGGGTCGACGTTATCCAGCACACGGCTGGCCAGCAATGAACTCAGTTCAATCAGTTGTTGGACGCCGAGGGCGATGTGGCGGCGGGGCCTTCCAGGTCGAAGGCCAGGTTGCTGATCATCGCGTCGGCGGATGCCAGGTTTTCGCTGAGGTTGGCGAGCAGGCATTCGTTGTCGGCGTTTTTTTCCACGGTGAAGAGCTGGCCCGGTTTGGATGCATTTTCGGATTTTTCCGGCTTCGGTAGCAGGTAGTAATCCAGGGCGCGCTTTTCTGCTTCGTCTTGTTTCTTCGTTTTGGATTGAGTGGACGCAGAGGTGCGACCCTGGGAGTACCGACTGGATCGGCTAGCCCATGCTGCGGGAGAGACGATTCGTTAACGAAACCCTTCGAGCAATGCCTTGCCCTTTTCTCCGCCGCAAGGATCATCCCGCAGATATCTTGCAAGCACACGGTTGTCCGACGGGACCCGCGTGATGTTGTAGAAACTCTCTTCGCCCTCGCACACCCCGAAGTACAACGCATAGCCGCGCTTCTTTAAATCCTGCTCGACCTTGCCCCACTGGCTTGAGGTTTCGCCGAATGGCCGTGAGGGCTCTAGAGCCATGCTTTGGTCAGGCCCTTTTTTCCAAATAAAACTTCAGATATTTTTTGGGTCTTTCTTGAAAGGCTCGAGCCTTGCCGAAGCTGTAGGCGTCATCAAAGTACCTATAAGCCTGCGCGTGGTCTCCCAGCTCAAAATAGACCATTCCCAAGTTAATCAGCGGCCCTGTATCGATGTCCGACTCCCGGCCATCCAAGGTCTTTTGTGCCCAGTCTTTAGCAGCCGCGAAATCCCCATTGTCGAAATGCAGGTTGAAAAAAGAACCTGTGACCCAGGCTGACAAAGGTGTCCACTCCAGCTTCGGTTCAGGAAGCAGGTCCCAAGCTTTTTGGTACAGGGCTTGAGCTTCATTTTTTTTGCTTTGCTCATCGAGCTCATTACCCGACGCCATGATGCGCATTATTTCGTCTGCCAGCGTCGGGCTTTCATCTGCCAAGTCTTTCATATGACGTTCCTTTACTAGTAAATGGGCTTTTCTGCGGGACCAATAAAATCGCCGGGGTCCCTATATCGATCCGTCAGGAGCGCGCCTTTGGACCGGTTATGGGAATAATATTCCAGCTCATAATTGTCAGGGTCGCGCATCCATCCCCTCACTTCTTTGGTTTTAGCCCCATGGAAACCGCCTTTGGAGTTCCAGTATTTAACGGCATCCGTTTTATGAGCCATGTCAGCGTCTTTAATCGAATACCATTTCTTGTCGGTGCTCTGGAATCTCATGTTTTTCCCGGTACCGATTATTTTTCCTTCGGCTCTCATCCGCGCGATCACCGCTTTGCCGGTACGGCTGCTCTTCCCAGGGGTTCTGCCTACAGAGTTCAGGCGACAAGATAGACCCAGTGGATCGATCCATCCAAAGGGGTTGGGACTGTAGGCGTAGAAATTCAGACCACCGTTCAGCCCAATCGGATCCGGCGTAGTAAACCGCCCCACATCCGGATCATAAAACCTGAACGTATTGAAATGCAGCCCGGTTTCCCGGTCCAGGTACTGCCCCTGGAATCGCAGGTTCTGCTCTTCGATGTAATACGGTTCACGCACTTCTTCCAGCGTATTGCCCCACACCCGATACGTGGCCTGCCACACGTTGTGGCCGTCGGCCTCGGTGAGTTGTTCCGGCAGGCCGTTGAGGTCGTTGTGGTAGTAGCGGATCTTTTGCAGCAGGCCGCTTCCATCGACGCGGGCCAGGGGTTCGTAGCCGTCGTCTTCGTAGAGGTACAGGCTGGTTTGCTGGTGGCGGTGTTCCTGCAACAGGCGCAGGCCGTCCCAGGTGAAGCGGGTTTCGCCCAGCGGGTAACCATTGCTGTCGTGTTCGGTTTTTTCGATGCGCCGGCCCAGTGGATCGTAGGCCATGTTGACCACGCTGCCGTCGTCGTTGCGCACCTCGATCAAGCGGCTCTCGGCGTCATAGGCGAAGTGTTGCACGCCACGTTTGGCGCTGCGTTTTTCGATCATCCGGCCGAAGGCGTCGTAGCGGTAGCGCTTGTCCTGGTAGGTCAGCAGTTTGTTGTGCACCACCAGCCCGGCGCCGGGGGCCGGGCCGTCCAGCAGGTTGGCGGCGGCGTCGTAGGTGAAGGTCTCGCGTTGGCCGTGCAGGCTGTCCTGGCTGGCGATGATGCGGCCGGTGGCGTCGTAGTGCAGTAGCTGGCGCTGTTGTGCGGCGGGTTGCTGGTCGAGTTTGCCGATGAGATTGTCGGCGGGGTCGTACTCGAAGTGTTTTTGCACCGCCGCCGGCAGCAGCGAGGGTTGGCCGCTGTGGCGGCGTTGGCGCGTGCGCAGGCGGCCGCTGCGGTCGTATTCGCTGCGGGTGCTGATCTGCCCTTGGGTGCGCAGCACTTCGCGGTGCAGGCGGTCGCGTTCGAAGTCGCTGATGACCTGGCCGTCGAGGTTGATCTGGTGCAGGTGGCCGCTGCCGTAGTACAGGCGGTTGACCCAGCGGCCATCGGGCAGTTGGGTCTGGATCAGGTTGCCGAGTTCGTCGTAGTGGTGCTGCAGGCTGCCGGCGGCGCTGTTTTCGGCGAGCAATTGACCGAGGGCGTCGTAGGCGAAGCTCAGGGTCTGGGCGTTGCCATGCAGGTCGGTGAAAGTGACGGCGGTGAGTTGGTCCAGCGGGTCGTAGCTGTATTCGGTGCGGCCATCGTCGGTGACCTTGGCGATCAGCCGGCCTACGGCGTCGCGTTCCAGGCGATGGACGATGGGTGCCGGCGGTGTTTCGGGAACGAGCGCCAGGCCTGTGCCGTAGGGCGCGGGCATCGCCGTCACTGCCGCGATGTTGTCGAGGCGGTCGTAGTCGTAGCGCTTGGCGCTGCCGTCCAGGTCTTGTTGTTCGGTCAACCGATCCCCGGCGTCCCAGGCAAACCGGTAGCTTTCACCATTCTCGTTGGTCAGCGCTTGCAGCCGGCCGAAGCTGTCGTAGGCGAACTGCACTTGCCGGCCCTGGGCGTCGGTGCGTTGGCGGACCTGGCCGCGGCGGTTGTGTTGGTAAAGCGTGGTGTGCCCGGCCGGGTCGGTGTAGCCGATGAGTAAGCCTGCGGTGTCGCGCTGGTAGTGTTCGGTGCGGCCGTCCGGTAATTGGCTGCCGAGCAGGCGCCCTTGGGCGTCGTAGCTGAATTGGGTGCGCTCGCCGAGGGCGTCGGTGATGGTGTGCAGGTAACCGCGCGCGTCGTAGCTGAAGCGCGTCGGGTAACCCGAGCAATCGACGTGTTCCACCAATTGGCCGAACGGGTTCCAGCGCAGCTTTTTGTTTTTGCCGGTGGCGTCGATGATCTCCACGACCTGGCCGTGGGTGTCGTAGCGGTAGCGGGTGACGTGGCCCAGCGGGTCGATTTCCGTCGTGCAGTTGCCGCGTTGATCGTAACGGTACTTCCAGCTGTGGCCGGCGGCGTTGGTGTCCACCAGCGGCAGGGCCCAGTGTTCGAGCCAGAGGGTGGATTCGCTGCGGCCCAACGGGTCGGTTTCGCTGATCAGGTTACCCGCGTCGTCGTAGTTGAATTGGTACTGGCCGCCCTGTGGATCGGTGGCGCTGAGCATCTGGCGCTCATCGTTCCACTCGAACAGCCAGGTCTGGCCGAGGTTGTCGATGTAGTGGGTGATCTGGTGCTGGCTGTTCCACTGCCGGGTGCTGACGCGTTGCAGGCTGTCGCTGATGCGGGTGATGCCGGCCTTGAGGTCATAGTCGAACTGGTAGGCGTCGCCTTCGTCGGTCCAGTGCCGGACCACGCGCCATTCCTGGTCTTCGATCAGGGCCCATTCGTAGAAGCAATGCAGGCCGCTGGGCAACTGGTGCTCGACCATCCGTTGCCCGGCGTCGTAGCAAAAGCGCCGTTGCACCTGACCGCTGGCGTCGCGCACTTCGGCGAGGGTGTTGGCTGCGTCGTAGGCATAGCTGACCAGCACTTCCCGCGATTGGTCGGGGTAGAGGCGCTCGATGTGGGTGACGCATTCGCCTGCGCGGATCAGCTCGACGTGCACCAGGTCGAAGGTGTCGCGCAGCCGCACCAGGCGTCCGGCGTCGTCGTAGTCGAGGTGGATGCGGTTGTCGTTGCGGTCGCCCAGTTGGCTCAGGCGCAAGTGTGAGGGGTTGGCTGGCGAAGGTTCGAACAAGCGGTACAGGCCGTCTTCGCTTTCGATCAGCAATTGCCCGTTCACATGGCGGCGCACGGCCAGGCCTTCGCCAGCGCTGAACACCGCGCCGCCCAAGGGGATGGAACCCATGTCGATGGGCCGGCCCTGTTCGTCGGTGTAGATCAGGGTTTCGCCGCCCTCGGGATGAGGCTGGATTTCCACCTGGACTTCGTAGGCGACGCTCCACCCGGCACCGAACAAACTGTCGCGACGTTCGTCACGGCTGTTGTAGACGCGCTGCCAGTCAATCGGCAGGATGCCGGGCAAGACGAAATCCAGATCCTCGTCGGCGCCCAGCACTTTGGCCCCGGTGGCGGCATGCACCGGGTTCGATGAACCCATGGCGGCGTTGGCGGCCGCGTTCGCCGCGCTGCTGGCGGCCATGGACACCGCGCCGCCCACCAGCATGCACGGCAGTTTGCTGAAGAACTTGCCCTTGCCACCCTTGAGCATCAGCAGCGCGGTGACCGCCAGGCCCACGCCCGGGGTCTTGCCGCTGCGGATCTCGCGCACCACCACCGAGCCGCCGCCAATGGTCACGTTGGACGAGATCAGTCCAGCCGACACCACCGTCGCATCGCAGGTGCTGCGGTCGCCGCTGCGCACGGCGGGCTGGCCGTTGATGGTGACCTTCTCCGAGCCTTCGGCCATGAACTGCGGTGGCATGGGTGGGTGCTTGGTGCAGATCACCAGGTCTTCTGGTCGGGTCTCCGTACCGGGGGCGGGCGAGGCGACAGTGGGGCGCCACATCTGCGAGAAGAAATTCCCGGCCATGTCCAGGTAACTGGGTTCTTCTTCCGGCTC
This sequence comes from Pseudomonas sp. NFACC51, assembly GCF_900103575.1. Classification (NCBI taxonomy): domain Bacteria; kingdom Pseudomonadati; phylum Pseudomonadota; class Gammaproteobacteria; order Pseudomonadales; family Pseudomonadaceae; genus Pseudomonas; species Pseudomonas sp. NFACC51. Next base: position 6,425 of record NZ_FMXH01000003.1, read on the forward strand.
GGGCATTTCCAGTTCGGTGCCGGCTGGTGCGACATGGGAAACCACAGCGCCGGCGGCGCGGGCCGAGGGGATGTTGTTGGTGAAGGTGTCCTTGGAACCGGTGAGGATGTTGGCCTGCACCGTGGGCGGAAAGAGGGCGTTGCCGATGCCCTCGCATAAATTGCTCAGGCCTTTGTCGGCCCCGGTCTTGCTCATGGCCAGGCCGACGACGGTGCCCACCACCAGGCCCAGGACGAAGCAACCCAGGCCGCCAGTAACGACGGTGATGCCCGTGGCCGCGACCACGGCGGCGGTCGCCAGGGCGGTGATCGCGATATTGGCCGCCACCTCCAGCACGCCGCCGAGGATGTCGGCCATCATTGAGGTGTGATCGAGTGCATCGCCCAGGCGGGCCGCCCAGAGCGCGTCAGACATACCGGGTACTCATGCAAACGGCTGCGTGATTACGTGATGCGATGCCTTCCATGGGCTATTTTTTCCTGGTCGGTTACGGCATGCTCATCAAGGCCATTTTCAGGCGCTTGATCGGTTTGGGTGTCGAGGCAGTCAGCCGGACGTAGATTACCGAGTGCGGGCACTTTCTGCATCATCCACCATAAGCCTTCCTTGAGCCCTCTTTGCCACAAAGCACGACGGCCATATCAACGTGGCCGTCTATTGCCTCGGCCGGCGTGCGAACGTTGTCGTTGAGATATTTTTTTTGTACAGCCACACGAAACTGTGTCAACAGGCATCGCCGCAAATTGGGTTTGGTATTACCGTTTCTGCCGGGACAAACAGCGCCAGCAGTTGCTCGGACCCTGCGGCAATTTGTTCGACGTGGACATGGACAGCGTAGCGATTGCGCTCAAGCGGCTGGTGGAGAATCACAAGGCCGAACTGATGGCCGACACGCGCGGGGCCGGTGCGGCGTGGAACTAAAAAAAGCGTAGTCGGGCGTGCCCTGTTGCTGAAGTGGCAAAAGGCGCATCTGCAATTGGCGCGTTGTCTGGAATTTTAAAGTGTAGGAGTTAATAAAGTTTTTTGTGGGAAATCTCGTTTTTTACTCCGTGTGAGGAAAATAATGGTGGAGATTTTTTCGGTAATCTTAATTATATTTAGGTGATATATAGGAAGTGTTTTAAAGATTTTTAGCTATTATTTTTAATGCGGTGATGCGTATAGAGCACGGTGCCGCATGGCGGTTGTGAGTTGACTGGCTGTGGAAAAGGTGAGAGCATCGCGCGATAAGGACGGAGGAATTGTTATGGCATTGCATAGGGCTATAGATGTTGCAAATTGGTTTGTGGCGAAATTTGCAGAGTCGGGTGATCTCGTTACCCATTTGAAAGTTCAAAAATTATTATATTACGCAGAGGCTTGGACTCAGACTCTTATTGGTAAGGAGCTTTTTCCCGAGCAAATACAGGCTTGGGCTCATGGGCCGGTGGTTCCTGAAGTATTCCATGCATTTAAGCAGTATGGGTGGAAGCCACTCCCAGTACCGGAAGATGAAAAAGTTCCAGTCCTATCCGCCGAGGCCGAGGAAGTGCTTGTTCAGGTTTTTGATGCCTACGCCGATCTGCCGGCCAAGACGCTTGAAGATATGACGCACAAAGATGCGCCTTGGATCAAGGCTAGAGGTGAATTGAGCGCAGAAGAGCGTTGTGAAGTCATTATGCCAAAAGCTGAAATACTTGTTTTTTTCAAGACAAAGTATGCGGCTGAAATATAATGGCGAGACTTCCTAAGAATAAAGTAAATGAGGAAGCTAAGGGCGTCGAAAAAGAAGGTGCTGCTACCACGGAGTTAGAGAAAAAAATATTTGATCTTCCTTCATTTAAAAAGGACGGCGCACGCGATGGGCCCCATAATAAAAACCCCTATGTGGTTTTAAAATATTTCCAGAAGGACTGGGAGTGTTTTTCAGCGTGGACGAAAGAGGAACTTGGTCAGTTTTCCAACTTCTTAGCTACGCTCGGTAGTCACACTTGGGACAGTGTATATAAGAGTGGCGGGAAGGGAGAGAATAAAGCCGGTTTAGGTTACACTCCGTACAAAGTTGACGAGATGAAAGCAGGCAGTACTCACGTTAAAAAGGTTTTAGCCAGTCTTTCTCCCGAGATTAGTTTGATTGAGTTGCGAGTCAGTCAAAAAATGCGCGTTCATGGCTTTCAATCGCAATCGGCGTTTTTCATGATTTTATTGGACAGGGAGCACAAGGTTTTTCCTCAATAGCTCTCTTGGATAGGGTTGGTTTGTGATGGGGCCGGAAATACAAAGGGCATGTCGGTCGACTCTATATGCCCTTTTGTTTGGCTCTAAATATTTTGGTCGGTCTGGTTTGCCAGAAAAAACTTAAAAACTATCTCCTGTCTCGTATTTAGTCTGATTAGAAGTTGTCAGGCCTGAGTGTCGAACACCAGCGACCCCTTGATCGTCGCCCAATGCGCCGCCTCGGCATCACCCAGCTTCTCGGCTTTCACGTAGCTCAAGGCAAGCATCTTGCGAGTGCCGGGCAGTACCAGTGCGAGCTGATATTGGAAGACCTTTTCGTTGCCCTTGTTGAACTGGCTGCGCAATTCAATGGCTTCGACTTCCTGGTTGGCGCCCACGCGCACGGTGGCGCCCGGTTGGCAGCGCAGTTGCTGGACCTGTTTTTCCAGGCGCTTGAGCTGGTCGTCGAGGTTGCTTTGCAGGGTCTCGCCGTCGGCCAGCAGGCTGCGGCTGACGATCAAGGAGGTGCCCAGTTCGGGGAACTTGAGGATGTTGATCGTCGCGTCCAGCAACTCGCTGGGCGGCAGCTGGAGCTGGAATTCATTGAGGCGGTAGGTCATGGCGCATAAATCTCGAAGTTAGCCCTTGGGGAACGCGGCGCTGATGTTGGCGTCGATGCTGCCCTTGACGCCCTGGCCGTCCGGCGTGGCACCGGGGCCGCCGCCGTTGTTCAGGTGCAGCACGCCGCCAGTGTTGAACTCGGCATCGCCGCTGGCGTAGAAGCTGATCTGCACGCCGCTCAGGTTGATCTGGCCGCTGGCGTTGAGCTCCAGGATGCTTTCACCGCACACCAGGCGCAGGTTCTCGCCCACTTCGATGACGTAGCTCTGGCTGATGCTGTCGGTCTTGCGCTGGCCAACGGAGAGGATGTCCTCCTGCTTGACGATGCGCAGGCGGTTGTTGCCGATGGTCACTGTTTCGTTGTGGCCGATGCTCTTGTTGCGGTCATGGCCCACCGAGTGGCTTTCGTCCACCTCGACCACGATGTCCTGGTTGCGCTCGGCATGGATGTACAGCTGCTCGGCGCCTTTCTTGTCTTCCATGCGGATTTCGTTGAAATTCGC
>NZ_FMXH01000003.1:10859-365250 GCF_900103575.1 Pseudomonas sp. NFACC51
GCATTGTCCAGCGAATGCAGCTGCAACTCGTAGTTGAACAGCCGCCCTAATTCTTCACCGCCGCCCATGTCCTTGAGCAACAGCACCTCAGGTCCCAGGGGGCTGGTGACTTTGGCCAGGCGTGAGGCTTGGTTGAATAGCATCGGTTGTCCTTATCGCTGCCGCAGTCCATTTGACGCTGCGCAAGATTGCCGGCTTTTGACGTTGAAGATCAAGCGATCGCGCCCTTTGATAGCTCGTGCACAGGCATGAAATCGCCAGAGTAGTGACGCTGATCGCATAATGTAGTTCGTTGCTTGAGGCAGAGGAACCCGGTTCTTGATTGTTACCAGGCATTACTTGAATATCTGCTCCTTCGCGCGTCACCTCACGTCCATGGAAAGCGATTACTGTGACCTCTTACCGCATTCAAGAAGCCGATCTCGAAATCCCCGATACCTGGCAGGACCAGAGCATCAATATTTTCAAGCTGCCGGCAGTCGGCCCTGCTAAAGAAGCCAGTTTCGTCATCAGCCGCGATACCACTCAGGGCGATGCTCCTTTTGCCGAGTACGTGGACCGCCAACTCAAAAGCGCGGAGCAGCAACTGCCGGGCTTCAAGCTGGTTCAGCGCTGGGACACCGTACTGCATGGGCACACCGCTACATTGCTGGACTACACCTGGCAACGCGAGGGGCGCGACCTGATGCTGCGCCAGGTGTTCATCGAGCGTAAACCATCCGTGGTGATCACCACTTTGACCACCACACCGAACGATTTCGCCTATCACGAGCCGGCCTGGAAGGTGGCGATGCATTCGTTCAAGCCACAGCCTCCGATCATCTGAGCATCCATACGTCCCACTGAGCAGTCATACACATCAGTCAGGTAGATGCGCGCAATGGATGCACAGGCTGCAGCACGTCTGGGTGACGAAATAGCCCACGGGTTCGGGTTGGCCGCGATGGTCGCCGGAGCCGTGGCCGGTGCCTTGATCGGCGCTGCGGTCGTTGCCGCGACGGTTGCCACGGGCGGCGTGGCCCTGGCGATCATGGCCGGCTCGATTGCGGCTGGCGGCTTGTCGATGTTCCAGATCGTCAAGGGCCTCTCCACAATCTTCAACCTGCCCGAGCCCACCACGGGGGCGTTGATAATGGGCAGCTTCAACGTCTACATCAACAGCCGCAATGCCATGCGGGCGGGTGAAGACACTTCATCTTCCTGCACCGGGCTGCCGATGAACCATCCGATCTGGCCCTTCCCGGTGCTGATCGCCGAAGGCAGCGCCACGGTCTTTATCAACGGCAAGCCGGCGGCGCGCTTGCACAGCAAAATGGTCTGCGGAGCCCACATCAAGAGCGGCAGCCCGAATACGTTCATCGGTGGGCCGACGGTGTCGGTGGCGTTTGTCCTGGATCTTGAAGGGTGGATGCACACTGGGCTGGAAGTGTTGGGGTTGTTGGCGGCAGGTGCTGCGCTGGTCATGGCCGCCATGGCGGGTATCGCCGTGCTCGTCGAGTTCGTGGTGGTGGGCGGGCTGATCGTAGGGGGGATGGAGCTTCTCGGTGATTTAGGTGACCGCCTGGGGCCTGGCTATCGGGACCTGCTGCAAGGTGTCGCCGGCATGGCCATGCTGGGGCTGAGTCCGAAGATGGCGAAGGCGGCCAAGCCTGCCGAACTGCCGCCGCCCAAGTACAAGCCTGGCGTGACCGAGGCCGATATCCTGGCCATGCCGAAGGGGTCGCGACCCGACGCCGACACGTACCTGTCACCGCAGTATGTGAAAGAACACTTGGCCCAGTTCGAGAACGGTGCCTCGCGCTTCACCACCAAGGCCAACCTGGACAAGTACGGCATCGCCCAGCGCGACGGCACGACGTTCCTGATGCCCAAGGCTGAAGCCGATCAATTGATTGCCAATGCCAAGGGCGACAAGCGCGCATTGGAGAAGGCCCTTGGGCTACCAGAAAATACCCTGGAAAGTAGTACTCTGGTGCGGGTCGACATCCCCGCGCCTAAAGACATGAACCTGCGGATTCCTTCAGGTAACGAGGCCGGCGCCAACGAATTCTGGATCCCTGGCGGCAAGCTGCCGACCGGTGCCAGCGAGGCGGTCATCGATGCCGGGGGCATTTTGCCCAAAGACTTCAGTTGGACGCCATTATGACGGTAGAGGTAGGCAAATCATGAAATTTCAAGATGTTCTGGTCAGTCGCGAACACATGTTCTGCGTGGGTATCGAACAGGATTCGGGTCGATTCTATGTCTCCATACCGGTGAGCAACGGCATGGCCGACTACGAGGAATATTATGAAATCAATCAGGCGACCTTCGAGCTGTTCAAGCGTGACCCGGATGCGGCGCTGCCTTTTGTGGCGCGTTGCAGGAAGCGTGAGCTGGACGAGCTATTGATTGTCCAACCGGGAACGAACCGCGGCACCGCCATCTGATCGTCGAAGGGCAGGGGGAACGGTGGGAATTGAATTGAGTGCCTTCGCCAGTCGGGATGTGTTCCTGGACTACGCCTACGAAGCGGTCACCTTCCGTTGGGACCCTCGCACCGGGACCGTATTCAGGAAGTTTTACGGTGCTGCCGAAAGCGAACAATCGGTTCCCGCGGACAATAGGCTGTACAACGACGCCGTCTTGTATGGTCGCGAGATTTCCAAAGAACAATACGCGAAGGGCTTTGATCGCCAATGAGCATTCTGGACGCTGCAATCGCCCTGGCTTCAAGGGTCCACGCGGGCCAGGTGGATAAGGCCGGCAAGCCCTACATCCTCCACCCGTTGCGCCTGATGATGAAGTTCGACGGGCTTGAAGAGCAACTGGTCAGCCTGTTGCACGATGTGGTCGAAGACGGCGATGTCACGCTGGATGAGCTGCGCGGGCTTGGCATTCCCGAGGTTGTGGTGACGGCTATCGACTGCTTGACCAAGCGCAAGGGCGAGTCCTATGAACAATTCATCGCCCGGATTCGGCCCAATCCACTGGCGACCAAAGTGAAAATAGCGGACATCCACGACAATCTTGACCTCACTCGGCTGCCCGTCGTGCGAGACAAGGACCTGGAACGCGCCGCGAAATATCATCGGGCATTGCGTTACCTGCAAGAGCAATGAATCATGTCGCCGCCGTCTGCTCGTTGAAGGACAACGCGGCAAGACCGGCGCTGCGTTCGCTCTGACCGTGCCCAGCGATCTCTGGTCATCGATAACTCTCCTGTGCAGTCATACAACCAGTAAGTTGGATTTTCGCAATGGATGCACAGGCTGCAGCACGTCTGGGTGATGAAATAGCCCATGGCTTCGGGTTGGCCGCGATGGTCGCCGGTGCCGTGGCCGGTGCCTTGATCGGCGCCGCGGTCGTAGCCGCGACGGTTGCCACGGGCGGCGTGGCGCTGGCGATCATGGCCGGCTCGATCGCGGCCGGCGGCTTGTCGATGTTCCAGATCGTCAAAGGCCTGTCGACCATCTTCAACCTGCCCGAGCCCACCACGGGGGCGTTGATAATGGGCAGCTTCAACGTCTACATCAACAGCCGCAATGCCATGCGGGCGGGTGAAGACACTTCATCTTCCTGCACCGGGCTGCCGATGAACCATCCGATCTGGCCCTTCCCGGTGCTGATCGCCGAAGGCAGCGCCACGGTGTTCATCAACGGCAAACCCGCCGCACGCTTGCACAGCAAAATGGTGTGTGGCGCGCACATCAAGACCGGCAGCCCGAATACGTTCATCGGTGGGCCGACGGTGTCGGTGGCGTTTGTCCTGGATCTTGAAGGCTGGATGCATACAGGGCTGGAAGCGTTGGGAATGTTGGCCATGGGGGGCGCAGCGATTCTCGCGGCCATGGCTGGCGTGGCCGCTCTGGTCGGTTTCGTGGTGATCGGCGGCACGATGATGGCTGGCATGGCGTTGCTGGGGGATCTGGGGGATCGCTTGGGGCCGGGTTACCGGGACCTGCTGCAGGGCGTCGCGGGAATGGCGCTTCTGGGCCTGGGCCCGAAAATGGCGAAAATCGGTACGGCGCCCAAGCCGCGCTCGGTGAGCTTCAAACCGGGCTACACGTCAGAGGATATCGCTGCGATACCCAAGTTAAGCCGGCCCAATCCTGCCGATTACCTTGAGGCCTCCTATATCGACAAGCACCTCAAAGTCTTTCAGGATGAAGGCGGTGCGTTTCTGTTTACCCCCGATGACATTGCCAACCCCATGTATGGAACCTTTAGCGACACTAAGTACGTCATGGCCAAGTCAGACCTGCACGGTGTGGTCGCCGAGTTTAAGAAAACCGGTGATCTTTCGATTCTGGAGACCGCTTTGGGTTATGAACCGGGCAGCTTCACCGGCAAGGAGATTTACATGATGAACCTGGACAATCCCAAGGTTGTCATGCCCTCCGGTAACGAGCGCGGAGCGAACCCGTTATGGCGCCCTGGCGGCCTGACCCATCCCGGCGGTATGCGTGAAGCGGTATTGGATAAGGTGGCCATCCCACACAATAACGACATCAATTTCCTGCTCGCGAACCCGGATGTAGTGAGAATCCAATGAGTGCCACCCTAGATAATGTATTGCTGCTGGCCCTGGCCAATGACGAGCTGGATAAATTCCTCGTAGGCGAGCCGTTCTACTTTCAAGAAGCCAAGAATGATTATGAGGAACCGCAGAACATCGTTGCGGCTTTCGATTTGCTGGTGCTGCGTTATTGGCAACAGACTCGCGATCCCCAGTTCCCTGTGCGCTGGGTGACGGCTTTGCTCAAGATTCTCGCGACCTACCCTGATCGTAATCGGGCAATTTATGTTGCGGCGTCGTGGGTCTGGTACTACCGGTTTTGCCTGAGCAAAAAGCAGGCACAACCCGAGGGGCTTTATGCCGACCTGTTCGAGGTCGATATGGGGGCCGTGGCGCTGGCCCTTCAAAGGCAACTTGAGCTCAACAAGGCTGAGCTTGTCCAGGATACGCGTTGGGCGGGTGGTAGCTGGAACAGCCAGAACGGCCTGTGGGGGCCGTTGATGCGGACCGCCCTTGTCGTTCGGGATAAGCTGGGCGGCCCTGACTTCGTACCGGCTAATCTCTGAGTGGTTAATGATGTGCTGAGGGCCTATGTGGCAACAGCGGACGGTGATTTGATCCATGTTCGAATCATCGATAAAGCGCTGGACTCGCCCCTGCGCGTTATCGGGTTTTCGAATGCGGCAGAGAAAGATATCTACGTTTTGCAGGTCGCGCACAACACGCAGAAGGCAAAGGTATTCGATGCACTCCGTTCATTGGGCGTGGCCTTTTCGGCGGGCAAGGAATGGTGCCCCTCCGAAGTTTTTGAATATCTTCGTGACGAGCAATTGCTGAGCGGCAAATACTTGCGCGTCGCGTGGACGCAGCCCGGTCAATACCGGCTTACGAACGAGTGAAACTTCAAGATGCCTGGGTCCACCGGGCACACAGGTTCTGCGTGGGTGGCAACGATGAACCCGTGGCGAGGGAGCTTGCTCCCGCTTGAGTGCGAAGCGCTCACAAAAAGGGGCGGCTACGCAGCCCAGCGGGAGCAAGCTCCCTCGCCACGGTTATTCCGGCCATGAACCTCAGTGCTTGGCCTTTGCCGGGAAAAAAGCTTTCACCGCCGCGTCGATCACACCCTTGATGCCCTTGCCCTTGGCATCCACTTCGCTTGCGCCACCGGAGTTGAGGTCCAAGCGGCCGCCGGTGTCGATGTTGCCATTGCCACTGGCGTAGATATTGAACGCAGTGCCCGAGATATTGATCTCGCCACTGGCATTGAACTCCAGCACGCTTTTGCCGCACACCAATCGAATCTGCGACCCCGCCTCCACGAGGTACTGGGTGCTGATGCTGTCGCTCTTGGCTCCACCGACAAGCAATGCGTCGTTGCGCTGTACTGCCCGCAGTCGGTCTTGGCCAATCCGTACGGTTTCGTTGTGGCCGATGCTTTTGTTGCGGTCGTGGCCCACCGAATGGCTTTCATCCACCTCGACCACGATGTCCTGGTTGCGCTCGGCATGGATGTACAGCTGCTCGGCGCCTTTCTTGTCTTCCATGCGGATTTCGTTGAAATTCGCTGGCGTGCCGCCTTTGCTCGAACGGCTTTTGGTGCCGCTCTGAGTGGCATTGGCAGGCAACGCATAGGGCACGGTCTGTTCGGCGTTATACACGCGACCGGTGACGATCGGCCGGTCCGGGTCGCCTTCGAGGAAGCTGACGATCACTTCCTGCCCAATGCGCGGGATCTGCACCGAGCCCCAATTCTTGCCGGCCCAGGCCTGCGACACACGAATCCAGCACGAGCTGTTTTCGTTGGATTGGTCGTGCCGGTCCCAGTAGAAATGCACCTTCACCCGGCCAAACTGATCGGTCCAGATTTCCTCGCCCTTGGGGCCCACGACCAACGCGGTTTGCGGGCCCTTGACGATGGGGCGGTGGGTAGTCGCCAGTGGGCGATAACTCTGCTGGGCGTCGATGCAGGTCAAGCTGCTTTCGAACTGCGCGGTCGGCGCGCCGCCGCCGGTCTCGCCGCTTTCCTGGGAAAGGTAGTAGCGGGCACCGACGATCAGGTATTCGCGGTTCTGGTCCTGGCGGCTGAAGCCGGTGAGGCTGAACAGATGCCCCGAGCCCAGGCCCCGGGCGTTGCCGGCCAGTTCCACCTGTTCGTGCAGGCTCTGCAAGGCTTCGATGCGGGTGCGGGCGTAGTGTTCGCCATCGGTGCTTTGCACGTAAGTGCCGGGGTAGTCGTACAGCGGATAGTCGCCAGCCGTGTGTGGGCGTGGCATGGCCGAGCGCACGTCGATACGTGCGCTGGGGCGTTGGAAGTCGTAGTCGTTGAGCTCAAGCGAACCAGGCTGGACTTCCTGGGCCAGGTGCCAGTCGTGAATGTGATCCCGCTCGCGCTGCTGCTCGTTCTTCGGGTAGTAGGGCACCGAGCCGTAGCCGGGTGCCTTGGTGTGGGCGCCGTAGGCGTCAGCCAGCACCAACACATGGCGGCCCTGCTCATGGCGGAAGAAGTAGTAGATGCCTTCCTGTTCCATCAAGCGGCTGACAAAGTCGAAACTGGTCTCGCGATACTGCACGCAGTATTCCCACTCACGATAGGTTTGGCTCAAGGCGTCTTCGAAATCGGAAAAGCCCAGGTCGCGGAACACCTGCTTGATGATCTGCGGGATGGTCAGGTTCTGGAAAATCCGGCAATCGGAAGTGCGGGTCAGCAGCCACAACCACGGTCGCAGTGTGGCTTGGTAACTGGCGAACTGGCCCTGGTCGACGTTCTGGCTGCAACGGGCGACGATGCCATGGAAGTAGCGCTCACCACCGCCATCGAGCTGCAGGCTCACGCACATGGGCTTGCCAAGCAGCTGGTTGAGATCGATGGCATTGTCCAGCGAATGCAGCTGCAACTCGTAGTTGAACAGCCGCCCTAATTCTTCACCGCCGCCCATGTCCTTGAGCAACAGCACCTCAGGTCCGAGGGGGCTGGTGACCTTGGCCAGGCGTGAGGCTTGGTTGAATAACATCGGTTATCTCATTGTGATAATGGCTGCGGCGCTGATTGGAACAACTGTGGGAGCGAGCTTGCTCGCGATGGCGGTATGTCAGTCAACATGGATGTTGAATGTGACTGCGCTATCGCGAGCAAGCTCGCTCCCACGGGGTTTTGCAGTGTTCCTTACCGTCAGGCCGCGTCGCTGAAATCGTATTGCAGTTCGTTATCCACCGCGCTGATCCGCACGCCGGCCAAGGCTTTGCCTTCGAGCATGCGGGTCAGGAACTCGCGGCTCATGTCCGGCAGCAGGCTGTTGGTCAGGATGGTGTCGATCATGCGTCCGCCGCTTTCGGTTTCGGTGCAACGCGAGACGATCAAATCGATCACCGCGTCGTCGTAGTCGAAGGCGACTTTGTGGGTGCTCTCCACGCGCTTCTTGATGCGGTTGAGTTGCAGGCGGGTGATGGCCTTGAGCATTTCGTCGCTGAGCGGGTAGTACGGGATCGTCACCAGGCGGCCCAGCAAGGCTGGCGGGAAAATCTCCAGCAGCGGTTGGCGCAGGGCCTTGGCGATTTCTTCCGGCTCCGGCACGTTCTGCGGGTCTTTGCAGACGTCGGCAATCAGCTCGGTGCCGGCGTTGGTGGTCAGCAGGATCAAGGTGTTCTTGAAGTCGATCACCCGGCCTTCGCCGTCCTCCATCACGCCTTTGTCGAACACCTGGAAGAAGATTTCATGCACGTCCGGGTGAGCTTTTTCCACCTCGTCCAGCAGCACCACGCTGTACGGTTTGCGCCGCACGGCTTCGGTCAACACGCCGCCTTCGCCGTAGCCGATGTAACCCGGTGGCGCACCCTTGAGGGTGGACACGGTGTGGGCTTCCTGGAACTCGCTCATGTTGATGGTGATGACGTTCTGTTCGCCGCCGTACATGGCTTCGGCCAGGGCCAGGGCGGTTTCGGTCTTGCCCACGCCGGAGGTGCCGGCGAGCATGAACACACCAATCGGCTTGCTCGGGTTGTCGAGGCCGGCGCGGGAGGTCTGGATGCGCTTGGCGATCATCTGCAAGGCGTGGTCCTGGCCGATGATGCGTTTTTTCAGGTGCTGGTCGAGGTTGAGCACGGTTTCCAGTTCGTTGCGGGCCATGCGGCCCACCGGGATACCGGTCCAGTCGGCGACCACCGAGGCCACGGCCTGGTAATCCACGGTCGGCAGGATCAGCGGGGTTTCGCCTTGCAGGGCGGTCAGGCGCTGCTGCAGGTCCACCAGTTTCTCGCGCAGGGCGTGGCTTTCGTTGTCGGCAGCTTCGCTGGCGTCTTCGCTGTCTACCACGCCGACGCGCTCGCGTAAGGTGGCGCGGGTGGCGAGCAGTTCGTCCACCAGGGTTTTCTCTTCGGCCCAGCGGCTTTCCAGCTCGGCCAGGCGTTCGCGCTCGGCGCTCAGCAGGCTTTCGGTCTGGGTCTGGCGAGTGCCGATGACCACGCCGATGGCGTGTTCACGGGCGATGATTTGCAGCTCGGTTTCCAGTGCTTCGATGCGCCGGCGGCTGTCGTCCACCTCGGCCGGCACGGCGTGCAGGCTGATGGCGACGCGGGCGCAAGCGGTGTCCAGCAGGCTCACGGATTTGTCCGGCAGCTGGCGCGCGGGAATGTAGCGGTGGGACAGCTTGACCGAGGCTTCCAGGGCTTCGTCGAGGATCTGCACCTGGTGGTGTTTTTCCATGGTCGAGGCCACGCCGCGCATCATCAGCAGCGCCTTGTCTTCCGACGGCTCGGCCACTTGCACCACTTGGAAACGACGGGTCAGGGCCGGGTCTTTCTCGATGTGCTTCTTGTACTCGGCCCAGGTGGTGGCCGCCACGGTACGCAAGGTGCCACGGGCCAACGCCGGCTTGAGCAGGTTGGCTGCGTCGCCCGTGCCGGCGGCGCCACCGGCACCCACCAGGGTGTGGGCTTCGTCGATGAACAGGATGATCGGCTTGGGCGAGGCCTGGACGTCTTCGATGACCTGGCGCAGGCGCTGTTCGAACTCGCCTTTCATGCTCGCGCCGGCCTGCAACAGGCCCACGTCGAGGCTGCGCAGTTCCACGTCCTTGAGGGCCGGCGGTACGTCGCCGGCGACGATGCGCAGGGCGAAGCCTTCGACCACGGCGGTCTTGCCCACGCCGGCTTCACCGGTAAGGATCGGGTTGTTCTGCCGGCGGCGCATGAGGATGTCCACCAGTTGGCGGATCTCTTCGTCACGCCCGACGATCGGGTCGAGCTTGCCGCTGCGGGCCTGCTCGGTGAGGTCGACAGTGAAGCGCTTGAGGGCTTCCTGTTTGCCCATGGCGCTAGGGGCCATGGCGCCGCTGGCTTCGCCCGGCACGGCACCGGCATTGAAACCGTCGCTGGCGGTCAGGGCGTTTTCCGGCGAGTCGCCGACGTATTCGTCAAAGCGTTCGCTCAGGGCCTCGACCTTGACCTTGTCGAACTCCGACGACAGCCCCAATAGTGCGTGGCGCAGGCTCGGGGTCTTGAGGATGCCCAGCACCAGGTAACCGGTGCGCACCTGGCTTTCGCCGAACATCAGGCTGCCGTAGACCCAGCCGCGTTCCACGGCTTCTTCCACGTGGGACGACAGGTCGGTGATCGACGTCGACCCCCGTGGCAGACGGTCGAGGGCTTCGGTGAGGTCACGGGCCAGGCGCGCCGGCTCGATGTTGAACTGGCGGATGATGCGGTGCAGGTCCGAGTCCTGCAGTTGCAACAACTGGTGAAACCAGTGGGCCAATTCCACATAAGGGTTACCGCGCAACTTGCAGAACACGGTGGCGGCTTCGATGGCTTTGTAGGCCACGCTGTTGAGTTTGCCGAACAACGCGGCGCGACTGATTTCACCCATGCTCATGGCTCCTTGAGGTCTGTGAGGTGTTGGCCTGTTCGGCGTAATGCCGGGCCAGTATTAGATCGTTGGCATCGGTTTCGGGGCGACCCAGCCAGGTATTGAAGCCCAGGCGGAAGCGACCATTGAGTTGCAGTGCCGGGACTTCGGGTTGTGCCAGGACCAGGTTCAGGTCCCAGTCCAATTCATGCCCCAGGTATTCGGCGACCCAGGCCACCAGCTCGTTGAACGGTTGGCTGCCGGGCAGCATGCCCATGTAGTCAACGAGCTTGAGTGGCCCCAGGCGAATGCGGAATTTGTGTTGGCGATCCCACACGAAGCGGCCCAGGCAGAAGTCCACGCCCAATTGATGAGCGCTGACCCCGACGCGGCTGCGTTCGGGCAATTCCAGCCATTGGCCGACGTATTCTTCGATCTCCACCGGCAGGCCGAAGTACTCGCTGAGGATTGCCTTCAAGCCGTCCGGGTAGCGGGTTTGCGCCGACAGGTGGCCGCTGTAGTGCAGCTTCGCCGTGTCGGGGATCAGCCCTTGTTTGAGCAGGCTCGGCATGCCCCGGCCGCTGAGGGCGGCCAGGCGCGCCGACCAATAGTCATCGTCCGGGCGATCGTGGCTGACCGTCGGCCGCGCTTCGGCCCAGGCCCGGTAAAACAGGCTGAGCAAGCGGTGGTGAAACACATCGAGAAAGCGCTTGCTGGTGCTGTCGCCATTGTTGCGCTGGCGTTCGCGCACGTATTCGGTGATGTGCAGCGGCATCGGGCCGTTGGGGCCGCCGAGGCCGAAGAAGAACTGCTCCAGGCGTGCCGGGGTGCCGTCGCTGCCCGGTTGCACCGAGGCCAGGGTCGCCGGGGCGAAGGTGCAGTCGGCCTGCTGGCCGAGGCGCAGCGGGTCATCGGCCAGGCGCAGAGAATGGCCCAGGCGCGGCAGCTCGGGGGATTCGCACTCGATGCGCCGTAGCGCCTGGAAGAAGTCGTATTCCCAGGGCTCCTGGTGCATCGCCTCCAGGGTACTCACAGGGTCGGACGACGTCCGGGCTTGGCTTTCCATCGCATGATCTCGCCGCGTTCGGTGGTACGGATCACCGTCTCGGTAAAACTGTTGATCGACACGTAGCGTGCCAGGAAGCGCTCGAACACGGCGCCGAGCAGGAACACTCCGGTGCCGCGAAACGCGTTTTCATCGAATTCCAGGGTGATCTCCAGACCACGCCCGAACACGATCGGGCCGGGCATCGGCAAGCGCCGGGTGCAAGCCTTGCTGCTGACTTCGCGCAGGCCTTCGATCTGCAATTGCAGCGCCGCATCGTTGCTGTCGCCGTACAGGCGCAGCAGTTCGCGCAGGGCGGCGGCGCCTTGGCCTTGTTCGCTGAGGGACAGGTAATTCAGCGAGAGCTGGCTGATCAGGCGCCAGGCCTTGGCATCGTGGGCATGGCTGGCCCGTGGGCGACTGGGACCTGCCACGCAACGCACGGCGCCAACCGGCGCACTGTCGGCGAGGGTGAAGTCGGTCTTGCCGTTGCCCACGCTCATGAACAACGGCAGGTCGCGGTTGGTGCACAGCGCGGTCACGCCCAGTTGGCGCAGGTCGTGGCGATAAGGCGCTTGCTGGCTGTCCACCAGGTTGACGAAGGTTTCGCTGCCGATGTAGGTCGAGCGTGGGCCGTTGCGCCGCTGGTCGCTGGACAGCACACGGGGTTCGCGCCGCACCGTGTAATAGGCCTGGTCGCGGCCATAACGGGACGGATCGCGTACGGCGTAGAACGGCAGGAACGGCTGCTCCGGCCCGGTGCCGTGGCCAGTGAGGCCGTTCAGCGAATGCACTTCGAAATCCATCGGTCGGGTACGGTCGGCGATCACGTGGTGTTCGTTGACCCGATCCGACAAGTGAATGCGATCCAGGCGCTTGGGGAACAGGTTGATGGCCGGGGTGCAGAACGGCAGGAACTGCGAAGCGCCGACGCTGCCTTCCAGGCTCGGATCGTGCCGGTCGAACAGCACGATCAGCTCCAGTTCCTGGCCGTCGCAACGCTTGACCGCGCGGCTCAACTGGGTGAAGTCGACAAACAGGAAACGGTGGGGCAGGGCGAAGTATTCCTGCAACAGGCGATAGCCCTGGAAGGCTCGCGGCACCACCGGCAGCGCGGCGTCGGCATCGTCGAAGCCGCGCGAGCGCAATGCATCCTGCGGCAGGCGTTCCACCCAGTCGCCGCCGGGCTTGCGGGCGAACACCGCGCAGGCATTGCCCAGCAGTTGTTCGTAGAGGCGGAAAGGCTGTTCGTCGGCACCGCTCAAGTACAGCGGCAGGTTGTCCAGGGCCAGGCTGTTGAACGGCAGTTCGGCGCCGGTGCGCAGTGTGAGGCGCAGGCCGGCCTTGGCTTTCGGCTCGCTTGCAGCCAGGCGTCCGAGCACGGCGGAGGGGTTGCCGAAGTACTCGGCCTGGCTGACCTGCAACGGCCACAACGTCACCGCGTGGGCGGTGCGGTACTCGCAGCAGGTCTGGGTTTCACGCCCCAGGGCGGCACGCAGGACCGTATCGCGCGGCAGCGGGAAGCCACTGCTCAGCGAGCCTTCGTCCGGGTCGGCCTGCAATTGCACCACGGTCATCGACGGTGTCGGCGCCAGGTAATGCGGGTAGGCGATTTCCAGCAGGTTGTGGGTGAAGGTCGGGTACTCGGCGTCGAGCTTGAGCTGCACCCGCGCCGTCAGGTAGGCGAAGCCTTCCAGCAGGCGCTCGACATAGGGGTCGGCGCAGTCCATGCCGGACAAGGTCAGCCGACTGGCGATCTTCGGGTATTCCTTGGCGAACTCCGCCGCGCTTTCGCGCACGTGGTGCAGTTCCTGGTTGTACAGCTCCAGCAGGCGTGGGTTCATGAGCGTCTCCGCTGGTCGGCGTTGACCACGCGCACATGGCCGGTTTCCAGGTCCAGGTCGGTTTGCAGCATCAGGCGCAGCGGCACCGGCTGGGCCCAGAGATCGCCTTCGATCTCGAAACTCAAGGCGTTGTGGTTCATCTCGGCCGTCGCCCGGGCGCGCACGCGCAGGGTGTGGCGCAGGATTCGCGGCTCGAACGTGGCGATGGCCTGGTGGATCAGCGTTTCCAGGGCCGAGACATCGACGTTCGACGCGCTGTTGCCGGCCAGTGCCGGCAGGCCGAAATTCACCACCGAGGTGCCCGCCGGGGTGTGCAACGTGGCATCGGCGCTGAGCAATGAGGTGGTGTTGAGCAGCCACGCCAGGTCACGCAGCACGGAGGCTTTCAATTGGGTCAGGGACAGCACGCGTTTGTCGGCGCTTTCCTTGGGATTGGTCGGATCGTCGTCGGTCAACCGGTCCAATAGGGATGGCTGGAGGCGATCGCGGGTGGCGATTTCGGTTACCAAGTGAAAAGGCCTGTGTAATTCTTCTGGTCACCTGTGCCACCCATGCAGCTGGCGCGGCGAGCGATTATCGAGGGTTCGAGTTGCCCATTGACCAGGCGTATGGCGCGGTACTCGGAGTGACATTGCGGACTGTTCTGAGCCGCGGTCGAGAAATGAAGAACAATGACAATAGGCACCTTGCCAAAGGTCTCGACATGAGATTTGCCTTGTCTGTCTACCGTGAACTGGCAGGGCCATGGCAGGTCGAGTGGCATTAGCGTCTGGTCTGGTTTGCGTAGCGCGCAGCGTTGTTGGTCATCGACCAGCGTCAACTGTTGCCCGCCCATCACGACGACTTGATTCACCGCTGCGGTTGAAGTTGCCGATGAGGCTTGCTGCCCGGCACAGGCTGTCAGGCTCGAAAACAGGCAGCCAATCAATACAGCGCAACGAGCCTTGTTCATAAAAGCTCCCAGAACCAGATCGCCCTGGATCGATAGGCCGGATCGTCATACCCGAGGGTCAGGCCACGGTTCCAGAGGTCGATATGGTCGCCGGTGCGACCGTCCGAAGACTCTCCCAATTGCTGGAAGCAATCCTTGAAGAAAATCAGGCCGGTCTTGTCTTGCAGCTTGCGTCGGTCCGCGGCAGTTCCGCCGAGGATCAACGGGCGGCCCAGGTGATGTTTCCACAACCAGTTCGCCAGCGATTCGGCCCCCCTGGCGTGCTCATGTGCACACTTGGGTTCGGTGTAGGTGGACTTGTTGACCTTGATGGTCAGCTCTGTATTGAGCGTGATGCTCATGCGGATAGCGCACTGGTTTGCCCACGGACCATCACAGGGTTTCGCGTCTGGGTAGGTCACCAGCAGATCGGAATAGGCTTTCCACAGATTGATAAACGAAGGCTTGGCCATGACTCACACCGCGCTGTAAAGGATTGGATTCGAGCAAGCACCAAACACCCCCGGCGCGTGGCACCGGGGGCGTGTTCGATTACACCTTGACGTTCTGACGGATGTTCCAGCCGAACTTGACCGGACCGCCTTCCTTGGTGCCGTCGGCTTTCTGTGGCTGGTAGTCCACCAGCACCTTGGCGAAGTTCAGGGTGACGTTTTCGGTCAGGCGATCATCGCCGCCCGAACCGCCGGTGCTCAGGGACGTAACCAGCACTTCTTCCAGGTTGATGATCATGTACTCGACCTGGCTTTCACCGCCGGCCTTGCGCACGGTCAGCTTGACCTTGTCGATGTGCTTGCCGCTGGCGCAGTGCATCATCAGGTTCGGCGACGCCTTGTCGACGTACTTGGTCAGGGACAGGTCCTGGACGTTGACCTTGCCCGCACCACCGCCGCTGCCCACGTGCATGTTGCCGGACTGGGACATGCCCCAGCTCCAGTTCAGGACATCGATCTCGTCCTTGTGGGCCTTGTCCATGGACTCGCCCTTGATGTCGCCGATCTTGATGAAAATATCAACAGCCATGTTTTCTCCCTGTGTGGTTTCTAACCACATTGTTTGGTTGACGCTGACCTTGCGAAATCTGTGAACTCAATGAAGATCTCTTGTGGACCACTCTGTGGCGAGGGAGCTTGCTCCCGCTTGGGTGCGCAGCGCCCACAAGAAGGGGCCGCTACGCGACCCAGCGGGAGCAAGCTCCCTCGCCACAAAGGGCCTCCACAGGAAAGCCCATTTCAACGGTTGTTTATGCGCCCTTGGCCGACGGCAGTTTCGATACCAGGCGCAGCGACACGGTCAGCCCTTCGAGCTGGTAGTGCGGACGCAGGTAGAACTTGGAGTTGTAGTACCCCGGGTTGCCTTCGACTTCTTCGACGATCACTTCGGCGGCAGCCAACGGGTGCTGGGCCTTGGTGGTCTCGGTGGAGTGCGCCGGGTCACCGTCGACGTAGTTGAGGATCCAGTCCTGCAACCAGCGCTGCATCTCGTCCTTCTCTTTGAAGGAACCGATTTTGTCGCGCACGATGCACTTGAGGTAATGGGCGAAACGGCAAGTGGCGAACAGGTACGGCAGGCGCGCCGCCAGGTTGGCGTTGGCGGTGGCGTCCGGGTCGTCGTATTCGGCGGGTTTCTGCAACGACTGGGCGCCGATGAACGCGGCGAAGTCGGTGTTTTTCTTGTGCAGCAGCGGCATGAAACCGTTCTTCGCCAGCTCCGCTTCACGGCGGTCCGAGATGGCGATTTCGGTCGGGCACTTCATGTCCACGCCACCGTCGTCGGTCGGGAACGTGTGGGCTGGCAGGTTTTCCACTTCACCGCCGGACTCCACGCCACGGATGCGCGAGCACCAGCCGAAGTGTTTGAACGAACGGTTGATGTTCACCGCCATCGCGTAAGCGGCGTTGGCCCAGGTGTACTTGGAGCTGTCGGCACCGTCGGTGTTTTCTTCGAAGGCGAAGGCTTCCACCGGGTCGGTCTTGGCGCCGTACGGCAGGCGCGCCAGGAAGCGTGGCATGGTCAGGCCGATGTAGCGCGAGTCTTCCGATTCACGCAGCGAGCGCCAGCCGGCGTATTCCGGGGTGGTGAAGATCTTGGTCAGGTCGCGTGGGTTCGACAGTTCCTGCCACGAGCCCATGCCCATCACGGTCGGCGATGCCGCAGCGATGAACGGCGAGTGCATGGCCGCGCAGACTTTCGACAGTTCGCCCAGCAGCTCGACATCCGGTGGCGACTGGTCGAAGTAGTAGTCGCCTACCAGGCAGC
The DNA here is from genome assembly GCF_900103575.1 of Pseudomonas sp. NFACC51. Taxonomy (NCBI): domain Bacteria; kingdom Pseudomonadati; phylum Pseudomonadota; class Gammaproteobacteria; order Pseudomonadales; family Pseudomonadaceae; genus Pseudomonas; species Pseudomonas sp. NFACC51. The sequence goes on from NZ_FMXH01000003.1 coordinate 27,294, forward strand.
CGTAAGGCTCGCCGCCGAACTGGCCGTATTCTTCTTCGTACATCTTCTTGAAGATCGGGCTCTGGTCCCACGCGGTGCCCTTGAATTTCTTCAGGGTCTTGTGCAGGTCGGTCTTGGAGATGTTGAGCACGCGGATCTTGAGCTGCTCATCGGTCTCGGTGTTGTTGACCAGGTAGTGCAGGCCACGCCAGGCGCTTTCCAGTTGCTGGAAGTCGGGATGGTGGATGACCTGGTTGACCTGGGCGGTGAGCTTGGCGTCGATGGCGGCGATGATCGATTCGATCGACTTGATGGCGTCGTTGGACACCAGGTCGGTCTGCGCCAGGGCCTGTTCGGCCAGGGTACGCACGGCGGTCTCGACGGCTTCGCGGGCGCGCTCGGTCTTGGGTTTGAATTCTTGCAGCAGCAGGGACGCGAACTCGCTGGTTTCTTCGGTTGCGCCCAGGTTTTGCACGCCTTCGCGGGCTGTATTGTCAGTCATGATCATTGGTCCTGTGCTGGCTTCGGCGCGCTCGCCAGGGCCTGCAACAGCGCTGGGTCCTTGATCGCCTTCATGATGATTTCTTCGGCGCCGGTCTTGCCGTCCATGTAGGTCAGCAGGTTGGCCAACTGGGTACGCGCTTCGAGCAATTTGTTCAGCGAATCGACCTTGCGGGCCACGGCCGCCGGGCTGAAGTCGTCCATGCTTTCGAACGTCAGGTCCAGGCTCAGGTTGCCTTCGCCGGTCAGTTCGTTAGGCACATGAAACGCCACGCGCGGCTGCATGGCCTTGAGGCGCGAGTCGAAATTGTCGACGTCGATCTCGAGGAACTTGCGATCAGCCACAGGGGCCAGAGGCTCGGCGGGCTTGCCGGCGAGGTCGGCCATTACCCCCATGACGAAGGGCAACTGGACCTTTTTCTCGGCGCCGTAGAGCTCGACGTCGTACTCGATCTGCACTCGAGGCGCGCGGTTGCGCGCGATGAATTTCTGAGAACTTTGCTTCGCCACGTTGCTGCTCCTGGTCGCTTGAGCGACGGTGTTGGCGTCATCGGGGGGGCCGGTGACGTGACTGCGTGATCCGCTCGCTTTTTATTCGCTGTCTGGGCCGCGCAGGTTTTCAAATTGACTCATGCCGTCGGGAATCAGGTTGCGTACGATGGCCGCGAAGTCGGCGTGCACCAGATTCTTGGCCCGGTTCAACAGCACCGGCAGCGGGCTGGAGGGCTCATGACGGGTGTAGTAAGCGAGAATCCGGTCCAGGCTGCGCAGCACGTCGTCGCGGTTGTTGATGTCGCCGCTGACGGTGCTGGTGCTGTTATTGGTGTTGCGCGGTGAGCTTGTGACATTTGCATGCTCAGTGGGCGCTGGGCTGTTGTCGCTGACGGAATCGGCCTGGGCGCTGTCGCCACTCTGCGGGGCGAACTGGCCGAGAATCTGCAGGGCCATCTTCAACGGTTGCTTCAACGGGCCGAGGTCCACGCCTTGGGCGGAACCGACCTGGTCGCTGACCTGCTGTTCGATGGTTTCGGCGGCGCTGCGGGCTTCCTGCAGGGCGGCACGGATGATTTCCAACTGTTCGGGGTCGCTGTCGAGCAAGGCCCCGGCGAGCTGTTCGGCACCGAGGTTCTCATCCGGGAAACTTTGCAGGCCGCTGGCGTTGGCGGCGGCGCGCAGGCTGACGGCGCCGAAGGTCCGCGAGCGGACCAGGATGCTTTCGCGCAGCAAGCGAATGGTGACGTCGGACGTCAGGCCGGCGAGGGCATTGATGCGCACAGTGGGGTCGTTGTCGTCATCGGCGTCCAGGCGCGGATGTAACTCGGCCCAGTATTGCTTGAGCAGTTCGCTGATCAGCGTCAGCACACGGGCCATGCCCGGCAGGCCTTCGAGGGCCAGGGAGCTTTGCAACAGGAAATGGGTGATGCGCAGGTCTTTGCTGCGTTGCAGCAAGTCCAGGCTCTGCTGCTGGATGCTGCGCCATTCAGGAGGCTCGGCAGGCAAGATCGAATCGCCCATGCTGCGCTCGGGCTGGCCCCGGGAGTCGCGTTCCAGGCGCAAGAAATCCGCGTCATATTCCAGATCTTCACCGCACGGCGAAGTCGCGGAAACGGCGGCGAGCAACAAAGGCACATCCACTTGGATCGATCTCCCTATCACCCGCTGAAGAAGTCGGGCAGTTCACACGCAAGTTTCGGATGAAACTCGCATGTTCCTTGACGGTAATGGCCTTTTAAATCCTAAGTGATTTTAAAGTGCCATCATCTATATTCAAGAAGTTGTGCATTTTTGGTGTAGTACTTATCGCTTGTCAAGGTAAGCTATTTCACCAGTGTAGCCCCTCTGTAACAGTTGTGATGCGCTTAACAGCCTGCTCGACCCATCGGTCGAAGCGGCAACTGACGTGGGGTTTTTGTCACGCAAGCCGGTTATGATCAGCAATCATGCTGGCAAAAAGCCGTTTCGCGGTGGTTGGCAAGGTTGTTGGTGGGTAGTCGGGGCTTCAATCCTCACTTCACCCGCCCGCGCGCGAAGTATTCAGCAAGGAGGCAAGATGCCGCTGTGTTTGACTATCACTAGTTATCACAAGATTACCCCGGGCCAGTGTTCTGAAAAGTCCATGGATCAGGGGGTGATGGCAATTGGCCGTAATTCCGATAATGACTGGGTATTGCCGGACCCTGAGCGTCTGGTTTCCGGCAAACATTGCGTTATCCAATACAAAGATGGGCGTTATTACTTAACCGATAACAGCACTAATGGTGTGGAATTGGTCAAGGCCGGTGTTCGCCTGCGCAAGGGCAACAGCGAACCCCTGCAAGACGGCGAAGTGATCCGCATCGGTGATTATGAAATCCAGGCGCGCGTCGATTTCAGCCTGCCAGTCACCGACAGCAACCCGTTCGCCGAATCGCCCAGCACTTTCGAGGCCTTGATGGGGCGCCAGGGCGCCGCGGTGCATGCGCCATCGCCGCTTCATACGCCATCGCCGATTCCAGTGGCTGCGCCTGCGCATTTCCAGGGCGGGTCGGCCATGGACACCCTGCCGGACCTGTTCGATTTCTTGAGCCCGAGCAGTGTCCCGCCGGCCACCCAGCCTGACCATGTGCCGGCCGAGCAGCACAACTTCCGCCCGCCGACGCCAATTCCCCGGCCGAGCCCGCCGCCCGTGGTGGCGCCGGTGATACCGCCGTCTGCCTCAATGATTCCGGACGACTGGGACCCCTTTAGCGACAAGCCGGTGGCGGTGGCCCCGCCGCCCGTGACCCCGCCGCCTGTGCCGCTGCCGCCCGTGGTTGAGCCGGTCGCGACGCCTGCCCCGCAGGCTCCGCTCGCCGACATCTTTGCTGAAATCAGCGCACCGCCGCCGGCCCCCGTGCCTGAAGCGTCGGTCACCCGCGTCGAGCCCCCGGTCGCACCTCCGGTTGCTCCGGTTGCTCCGGTTGCTCCGGCCGAGGCCGCCCAACCCGACTTGCTGCAAGCCTTCCTGCGCGGTGCCGGGCTGGACCAGTTGCGCCTGGACAAGGCCAACGCCGAAGCACAGATGGAAAGCATCGGCCGCAGTTACCGGTTGATGGTCGAAGGCCTGATCGATGTATTGCGCGCCCGCAGTAGCCTCAAGGGGGAGTTCCGCATCCAGCAGACGATGATCCAGCCGGTGGAAAACAACCCGCTGAAATTCGCCCCCAACGTCGATGAGGCCCTGTTGTTGCTGTTGCGCCACGGCAATCAGGCGTTCATGGCCCCGGACGCGGCGGTGCGTGACAGTTTCGATGACTTGCGGGCCCACCAACTGGCGGTGATGGCCGGTGTGGAAGCGGCCATCAAGCATTTGCTGGGGCGCTTTGAGCCGGCGCAACTGGAAGAACGCATGGCCAAGCCCGGTGGGCTCTCGGGTATTTTCAGTGGCTCGCGACAGGCCCAGTACTGGCAGCAGTTCACCGAGCTCTACAGCAACATTTCCCGGGAAGCCCAAGAGGATTTCCAGGACCTGTTCGGTCGCGAGTTCAGCCGCGCCTACGAAGAACACAGTACGCGACAGCGACGCCGCTAAGCGGCGCCGTCCCATAACAAGATTGATCGGCACACAACGGATAGCTCAAACGTCATTGAGGACGCAGGATGATTCCCAGGTTTTTACTCGCAGTTGCCACCGTGCTTCTGCTGACGGCGTGCGCCAAGGATGCGGCCAACCCCCAGCCCGAAGAAGCTGAGGCCGACACCGCCGCCATCGAGCTGCACTTTCACGCCATTGCCGGCCTCAACCCCGGCGCCACCGGCCAGCCGGCCCCGGTCCGGGTGCGCATTTTCGAACTGAAAAATGCCGCGACCTTCGGTCGTGCCGATTATTTCGCCCTCGCCGAACGGGCCCAGGCAACGCTGGGTGCCGACCTGATCGACCAGGACGAGGTGCTGATCCAGCCCGGCCAGCAATTGAGCCTGCAACGCGACCTCGATCCGGCCACGCGGCATATCGGAATACTGGTGGGCTATCGCGAACTGGACCAGTCGCTGTGGCGCACGGTGATGAATGTCCCGGCGCGCGAATACACCGAATACCAGATCAGCCTCGATGTGCGCGCCGTGCGCAGCGCCGTCGTCGTCCCCCCATCCAGCCCTGCCCAATAAGCAATCGGAGCCCCCATGTCCTGGAACAATCGCGTGGTCTGGTCGGAAGGCATGTTCATTGGAACGCAGCACTTCCAACAGCATGACCGTTACCTGGAAAACCTCATCGACGCACGCAGCCGCCCGTTGTCGGCCGGCGCCTGGGGTTTTTCCGAATTGCTGATCGACCAGGGCCTGTTGGCCCAGGGCAAGCTGGCGATCATCTCGGCGCGCGGCCTGTTGCCGGACGGTACGCCCTTCAACATTCCCCAGGATGACCTGGCGCCCACCCCGCTGAACGTCGATGACAACCTGCGCGATGGCCTGGTGTACCTGGCCCTGCCGCTCAAGCGCGCCGGCGCCCGGGACACCGTGGACGAAGGCGAAGACCTCGGCGCTGCACGTTATGTGAGCCAGGTGTGCGAAGTGCGCGACGACAACGCACCGTTCGAAAACCGCGCACCGGTGGCCCTTGGCTCGCGGGCGCTGCGGCTGCTGACCGAACAGGATGGCATCGGCGACTACGCCGCCATCGGTGTGGTGCGTATCAAGGAAAAACGCGCCGACCGTGCCCTGGTGCTCGACGACACCTACATCCCGCCACTGCTGGATGTCATCGCCTCCAAACCGCTGGCGGCGTTTCGCAGTGAACTGCTGGGCCTGCTGCATCAACGCGGCGAAGCCTTGGCCGGGCGGGTGGTAGCGTCCGGCGCCGGTGGCGCCTCGGAAATTGCCGATTTCATGCTGTTGCAACTGGTCAACCGCGCCCAACCGCTGATCCAGCACCTGAGCCAGTTGAGCCCACTGCATCCCGAACGTTTCTACAGCGAGCTGGTAAGCCTGGCCGGGGAGTTCTCCACGTTCACCGCGTCCGGGCGACGACCGCAGCCATACCCGCCATACCAGCACGATGACCTGGCGCTCAGCTACGCGCCGGTGATGCAGGCCCTGCGTGAAGCCCTGTCGATGCTGATCGACAGCAAGGCGACGCCGATTCCGATTGTCGAGAAAGCCTACGGCATCCACGTGGCGATGCTGGCCGACAAGACCCTGCTCGACAGTGCCAGCTTCATCCTGGTGGTGCGCGCCGACGTGCCGGCCGAGACCCTGCGCGGCCGCTTCGGCCAGCAGAGCAAGGTCGGTTCGGTGGAGCACATCCGCGATCTGGTCAACCTGCAACTGCCGGGCATCGGCCTGCTGCCGTTGCCGGTGGCGCCAAGGCAGCTGCCGTACCACGCCGGCTCCACTTACTACGAGCTCGACCGCGGCAGCGATCACTGGCAGCAGCTGAGCAACTCTGGCGGCTTCGCATTCCACATCGCCGGCCAGTTCCCAGGGCTGAACCTGGCCTTCTGGGCGATCCGAGGATAAATCGCGATGAGTAACGACGATCGTACCCAGTTCATGCCGACACCCGGTGGCCGTGGTGGAGATCCCTTCCGCCCGGACGCTGGCCGGCCACAGCCGACGCCTGCGCCTGCACCGCTGTCGATGCCAGCCGCGCCGGTGCTCACCGGCAAGGCCGAGGGCCTCAACCCGTTGGAAAGCGCCGCCGGCCCGCTGTTGGCGCTGCTGACGCGCCTGCGCAACACCATTGCTCACCCGGCGCCGGCCAGTTTGCGCGCACAACTGCTGGCTTACCTGCGCCAGTTCGAAGAGCGCGCCGAGGCCGCCGGTGTGGTGCGCAACGATGTGTTGCTGGCCCGCTACGCCTTGTGCACCGCGCTGGACGAAGCGGTGTTGAGCACGCCGTGGGGCGGCACCAGCGATTGGGGCAAGCAAAGCCTGTTGATCACCGTGCACAACGAAGCCTGGGGCGGCGAGAAGGTGTTCCAGTTGCTGGAGCATTGCCTGCAAAGCCCGCGCGAGCGCCTGTATCTGCTGGAGCTTTTGTACCTGTGCATGTGCCTGGGTTTCGAGGGGCGCTACCGGGTGATGAACGACGGCCGCAGTCAACTGGAAGCGTTGCGTGAGCGCACCGCCGCCGTCATCCGCAGTGCCCGTGGCGATTACGAGCGCGAGCTGTCGCCGCACTGGCGCGGTGTCACTGTGGCCCGTGATCGACTGGCGCAATTCATGCCGCCGTGGATCGCCGTGGCCATCGGCGCGGCCTTGCTGCTGGCGCTGCTGTTCGGCCTGCGCATGAAACTGGCCTCCGATGCCGAGCCGGTGTTCAAGAACATTCACTTCCTGGGCGAAATCCCGGTACAGACCATCGACCGCCCCGTGGTGCAGCCGAAAGTGGTCGAGCGCCCACGCCTGGCAGGCTTTTTGGCTGATGAAATCCGCGCCAACCGGATTGCCGTGGAAGACGCCGTCGACCGCTCGGTGGTGACCATCCGCGGCGATGAACTGTTCGCCTCGGGCAGCGCCAGCATCAAGGACGACTTCCAGCCGCTGATGCTGCGCATCGCCGATGCGGTGCGCAAGGTCAAGGGCCAGGTCCTGGTCACCGGGCACAGCGACAATCGGCCGATTGCCACCCTCCGGTTCCCGTCCAACTGGGCGTTGTCCGAAGCGCGGGCGCAATCGGTGCTGCAAATTCTTTCGGCCAAGACCGGCCAGCCCGAGCGCTTCAGCGCCGAAGGCCGCAGCGACACCGAGCCGTTGGCATCCAACGCCACCCCAGAGGGGCGTGCGCGCAACCGTCGGGTTGAAATCACAGTATTGGCGGAGGGGGTCGAGTGAAGGCGTTTTTCAGTTTTATGACCCGCTGGGTCATCCCATTGCTGGGGCTGATCGCCCTGAGCCTGATCATCTGGTTCGTTGGCCCGCTGCTCGATTGGCTGGTGCCCGAAGGCCGCCGCTGGGCCTTGATCGTCCTGGTGTTCGCGGTATGGATCGCCTACCGGGTGTTCCGCATCATCCAGGCGCGCCGTCAGGCCGCCGAAGTGATGCGCAGCCTGGCCGCGCAAACCCCACCGGACCCGACCAGCATCGCCACCGCCGAAGAGCTCGAAACCCTGCGCCAGCGCATGGACGAAGCCTTGGCCCTGCTCAAGAAAGCCAAGCTGGGCGGTGACGAACGGCGCAACCTCTATGAACTGCCGTGGTACGTGATCATCGGCCCGCCGGGGTCGGGCAAGACCACCGCGCTGGTCAACTCCGGATTGCATTTCCCATTGGCCGCGCAACTGGGCGCCGGTGCCGTGCGCGGTGTTGGCGGCACGCGCAATTGCGATTGGTGGTTCACCGACCAGGCGGTCCTGCTCGACACCGCCGGGCGCTACACCACCCAGGACAGCGACGCGACCATCGACAAGGCCGCCTGGCTGGGCTTCCTGGGCCTGTTGAAAAAACAACGGGCCCGGCGCCCGATTGACGGCGCGTTCATCGCCATCAGCCTGTCCGACCTGCTGTTGGGCAGCGACGCCGAGCGCGCCGCCCATGCCGCCGCAATCCGCCTGCGGATCCAGGAGCTCTACACCCAACTGGGCGTGCGCTTCCCGATCTACCTGATGCTGACCAAGCTCGACCTCGTGCCCGGGTTCATGGAGTATTTCGACACCCTGAGCAAGGAAGAGCGCGCCCAGGTCTGGGGCATGACCTTCGCCCTGGACGATGGCAAGAGCAGCGACAGCCCACTGGCGCACCTGCAAAGCGAATTCACCGGCCTTGAGCAGCGCCTCAACGACCGTTTGGTGGAACGCCTGCAACAAGAGCGCGACCCGGCGCGGCGCGATCTGATCTACGGCTTCCCGCAGCAGTTCGGCGCGCTGAAAGATTGCCTGCAAAGCTTCCTAGAAGGCGTGTTCAAACCCAACGCCTTCGAAGAGCGCGTGTTGCTGCGCGGTGTGTATTTCACCAGCGGCACCCAGGAAGGCAGCCCGATCGATCGCCTGATCGGCTCCATGGCCCAGAGCATGAACCTGGACCGTCAGCACCTGGCGCGCCAGACCGGCACCGGGCGCAGCTACTTCATCGAAAAACTCTTCACCGCCGTGGCCTTCGCCGAGCGCGGGCTGGTGGGCGTCGATCCGAAAGTCGAGCGGCGGCGCAAGTGGATCGCCCGCGGCGTCCTGGCCTCCACCGTGGTGTTGGTGCTGGTGGTCAGCACGTTGTGGTGGGTCAGCTACCGCGCCAACCAGGCCTACATTGCCCAGGTCGATCAGAAGGTCGCGCCGTTGGGACAAACCGTGCAGAACCTCAGCCCGGCGCAACGGGATGTGCTCGCGGTGTTGCCATTGCTCAACGCCGTGAAACACCTGGCCGACGACGCCCCGAGCTGGGCCGAAGGCCTGGGCTTGTACCAGGGCGACATGCTCGAAGCCGAGTCCGGCAGCGTCTACCGCAAGCTGCTGATCGCGGTGTTCGCCCCACGGCTGCTGACCCGCATCGAAGAACAGCTGCACAGCGGCGGTAATTCGGACTTCCTCTACGAGGGCTTGAAGGCCTACCTGATGCTCGCCGACACCGAGCACTACGATGCCGATTTCATCAAAGCCTGGATCGCCCTGGATTGGGACCGCAGCCTGCCGCGAGACTTGCCAGCCGAGCAGCGTCAGGCCCTGACCGCGCATTTGCAGGCACTGTTCGAGCGCCGTCCGCCCCTCGCGCGCCTGGACCAGCGTCTGGTCGAAGACCTGCGTCGCCAGTTGCAGCAATTGCCGGTGGCCCAGCGGGTCTATGACCGGATCAAGCGCCAGAAACTGCCCGACGGCATCCCGGACTTCCGCATCAATGAAGCCGCCGGGCGTGACGCGGCGCTGGTGTTCAGCCGCAAGAGCGGCAAGCCGTTGGGCGAGCCGCTGAGCGGGTTCTTCACCGTCAAGGGCTACCGCCAGGGCTTCTTGCTCACCAGCCTGAGCCAGACCGGCACCCTGGCCGAAGAGCAGTGGGTGCTGGGCTTTGAGCAGGCCGATCAGCAGAACGTCGCCAGCCTAGCCGCCGATGTACGTCGCCTGTACTTCCAGGATTACCTGCGCCAATGGGACGCCTTGCTGGCCGACATCGACTTTGTGCCGATCACCAGCGTGGCCCAGGCCGCCGATGTGCTGCGGGTGATTTCCGGTCCGACCTCGCCGTTGAAAAAGCTGTTGGTGGCGGTGGCGAAGGAAACCGACCTGCAACAGGATGAACGCCTGCTGGCCGCCCAAGGTGCGCCGGTAGAAGGCGGCGTGGACAAACTCAAGGAGCGCCTGGGCAGCTTGCTCGGCCAGGAGCAGTCGACGCAAAACGCACCGGCGCAAAGCGATGACCCGATCACCGCGCACTTCGCCGAGCTCAACAGCATCGTCAGCAAAAGTGAAGGCGAGCCGGCGGCCATCGATGGCTTGCTGGCCGACATGAACGCTTTGTACGTGCAGGTCAGTGCCATGGTCGGTGCCAGCGGCGACGCCTTGCTCGGCGAAGCCAAGAACCAGGCCACGGCCGCTGCTACGCGCGTCAGCCTCAACGCTGAACGCCAGCCGCCGCTGGTGCAGGGTTTGGTCAAGTCGGTGGTCAACTCCACCACCAACAGCATGATGGGCGGGGTGCGCAACCAGCTGAACGCCGCCTGGACCAGCGAAGTGGTGAATATCTATCGCCAGTCCCTGGCCGGGCGCTATCCGATGTCGCCAGGCAGTGCGCGGGACGCGACCCTGGATGATTTCGGCCAGTTCTTCGGCGTCGGCGGGGTAATGGACAACTACTTCCGCAAGTACCTGCAACCCTACGTCGACACCTCGACGCCGACCTGGCGCTGGCAGCCGGGCGCGGCGCAGAAGCTCGGCATCGCCCCTGGCGTGCTGCAGACCTTCCAGCGCGCGGCGACCATCCGCGATGCGTTCTTCCGTTCCGGTGGCACGCAGCCGATGGTGCGTTTCGAGCTCAAACCGGTGGCGATGGACTCGACCATCACCCAGTTCCTGCTCGACCTCGACGGCCAACAGTTGAGCTACGACCACGGCCCAAGCCGCCCGACCGCCATGCAGTGGCCGAACCCGGGGAGCATCGGTGTGGTGCGGATCTCGATCATGCCGCCGTCGTCCAATGGTCGCTCCGGCATCACCCTGGACGGGCCGTGGGCCTGGTTCCGACTGCTGGAACAATCGGACCTGACCGCCGGTAACTCGCCGGATCGCTTCAACCTGCGGTTGCGGGTCGATGGCGCCAGCGCCTCTTATGAGCTGCGGGCCAACAGCGCCTTCAATCCATTCAAGAGCCGGGTGCTCAGCGGCTTCAGCCTGCCGGAGCGGCTATGAGCACACCGGGCTTCTATGGAAAGTTGGCCAGCCGCGGGGATTTCGTCAGCCGTGGCTTGCCCCAGAGTTTTATCGGCCCGTGGGATTCGTGGTTGGCGGCGGGTTTGCTCGCCAGCCAGACCAGCCTCGGCGAGCGCTGGCTGGATGCTTATCTGGTCAGCCCGCTGTGGCGCTTCATGGTCGCGCCGGGTGTGTGTGGCCCGGACGCCGCCGTCGGGGTAGTGATGCCGAGCATCGACCGGGTCGGCCGTTATTTCCCGCTGACCGTCGCGGTGCTGCTGGAGCCCGACGCGGACCCGGCGTCCGTGGTGGGCGGTGCGGACGAGTGGTTCGAGCGGGTCGAGAACCTGTTGCTGAGCACGTTGAGCGTGGAGGCCAGTTTCGAGGCGTTCAACGAACAGCTGGAAACCCTCGGTAGCCCGATGCACCTGCCGCGCACGCCGAGCAGCCGTTTCGCCAGCCTGCATCGCTTCGATGCCACCGACCCGCAGCGGCGCATGAGCGCCCTGGCCGAGGCGGCCTGCGAAGGCGCGAGCCTGTGGTGGGGCCAGGGATCGGAGCGCATCGCCCCGGGTTTGATGCGCTGCCAGGGATTGCCGGCGGCGGCTGATTTTGCGCAATTTTTGCTCGGCCAAGAAGGTGTTGTGTAGATGCGTCCAAGTGCCGGAAAAGCAATCAAGTCTGCAAGCAAGAGCCATGTCGGGATGGTCCGCCAGGTCAACGAAGACGCCTGCCTGGACCTGCCGGAAAACGGCCTCTGGGTGGTGGCCGACGGCATGGGCGGGCACGCGGCGGGCGACTACGTCAGCAGCCTGATCGTCGACAGCCTGCGCGGCATCGCCGTGGGGCGTTCGCTGGACGAATACGTCGCGGCGCTGCAAAGCGACCTGCTGCGGGTCAACGCCGCCGTGCGGGAAGAAACCGCCAACCGTGGCGTGACGATGATGGGCAGCACCGTGGTGGTGTTGGTCGCCCGCGACCTGCGCGGCATGTGCCTGTGGGCCGGTGACAGCCGTTTGTACCGCTTGCGCGACGGCGTGCTCGAAGGCATCTCCCGGGACCACAGCTACGTCCAGGATCTGCAGGACAGCGGCCTGCTCAGCGAAGCCGAGGCGCGGGTGCATCCACGGGCCAACATCGTTACCCGGGCCATTGGCGTCGAGGCGCAACTGAACCTGGCGCTGACCGAGCTGCTGCTGGTGCCCGGCGACAGTTACCTGTTGTGCAGCGACGGGCTGACCAAGACCGTCGAAGACGATGAAATCCGCGAAGTCTTGAGCCACGACGAGCCCGGCGAAATCGTCAGCAGCCTGGTGTCCCTGGGCCTGATGCGCGGCGCGCCGGACAACATCACCGTGGTGGTCGTGAAGGTGCCGTCATGAGCTTGACCCTGAACATTGTCATCCCCGGCTACGACATCGAAGGGCCGATCGGTGAAGGCGCGATGGCCAGCGTCTACCTGGCGACCCAGCGTTCGCTGGAACGCAAGGTGGCGTTGAAAGTGATGGCCGCCGCGCTGGCCGCCGACCCGACCTTCTGCGAGCGTTTCCTGCGCGAAGGCAAGACCCTGGCGCGACTGTCGCACCCGCACACCGTCACCATCCATGACATCGGCAACGTCGGTGAGCTGTATTACATGGCGATGGAGTACCTGCCCAACGGCACGCTCAAGGAACGCATCGCTGCGGGCCTGACGCCGGAGCAGGGCCTGACCTACATCCGCCAGATCGCCTCGGCCCTGGGCTATGCCCACGGCTTGGGCCTGGTGCACCGTGACGTCAAGCCGGCCAACATCCTGTTCCGTGCCGATGGCACGGCGGTGCTCTCGGACTTCGGTATCGCCAAGTCCCTGGACGACCGCACTCAATTTACCCAGGCCGGTTTTGCGGTCGGCACGCCCAGCTACATGAGCCCGGAACAGGCCCGTGGACAGGACATCGATGGCCGCGCTGACTTGTACGCCCTGGGCGTGGTGCTCTACGAAATCCTCGTCGGCAAACTGCCGTATACCGGCAACGATGCACTGTCCACGGCCCTGGCGCACCTGACCGAACCGTTGCCGGAACTGCCGGTGCACCACGGCCGTTACCAGGACGTGCTGCGCAAGCTGCTGGCGAAGGATCCGGCGGAGCGTTTCCCGGATGCGGCGGCGTTGCTGCGGGCGCTGGATAACCTGCCAGACGAGTCGGCGCAAGCGACGTTGATTCGGCCGTTGTCGTTGCAACTGCCGACCACGTCGCCTGCGGTGGACGACTTGGCGGGTTTGACGCCCATGTCCATCGACATTCCCAGCGGCCCGGCTTATTCACCACCGCCGCCACAATCGCAGCCCAAGCCCGTTGCGCCGCCGATAAAACCGACGGTTCAATCCTCGGTGTCGGAGCAACGCAAGGGCCCGGTGTTCGCCCTGGCCGCCGTTGCGGTCGCCGTGGCGCTGGCGCTGGGTGGCGCGGGTTATTGGTGGTTGTCCGGTGATGACGGCAAAGCAGTGAAGACGCCAGTGGCCACCACCACCTCGGTCAAGCCACCGGAAGTGAAGCCGCCGCAGGCCCCGGAAGTACCAGGGGTCAAACCACCTGTTGTCCCTGCGGCTCAGCCACCCGTGGCGACCGAGGCTGATGGCGGCCAGCGTCCGCTGTTGATGGCGGGCAAGAAAACCCTGTTCCAGCGGGTGCTGAGCAAACCGGGGGCGAAGCTCGCCGACGCGCCGGGCGCGGCACCGGGCAAGGCACTGCCGGCGTTTTCCGTGCTTTACGTGTATCAGCGCAAGGACGTCGACGGCGGTTCGTGGGTACGAGTCGGTGCGGCCACTGACGGGCGCAGCGACGGCTGGTTGCCCGCCGCCCAGGTCAGCGACTGGAAGCAGAGCCTGGTGCTCAAGTTCACCGAACGTTCTGGCCGTGCGCCCGTGATGTTCCTGCGTCAGCCAGGCGACGTGGAAAAGCTCCTGGCTAACCCATCGGCGGCCAAGAACGTGTTGCTCAAGGCACAGCAGAGCCCGCAGGACGACCAGCAAGTACTGGCCCTGGAGCCGGCTGCCAGCGCCGTGCCGCAGAGCCAGTTCTACCTGCTGCCGATCTTCGATTCCCGCGAGAGCCTCGATGAGAACGGCCAGCCGGTGCAGTTGCTGAATGTGGCGTCGATCGATCCGGGCAACACCCCCAAGGCGTCGAGCAACACGCCGATCACCACCGCCAACGCCGACGCGTTCCGCACCGCCGTGGTGCTGGTGGTGGACACCACCGTGTCGATGCAGCCCTACATCGACCAGGTGCGCGACGTGGTCCACGAACTGCAAACCCGCATTGCCGAGCGCGGCGAGTTGGACAGCGTCAGCTTCGGCATGGTGGGTTTCCGCAGCAGCATCAAGAAAACCCCGGGCCTGGAATACGTCGCCAAGACCTTGATCACCCTGGAGCAGGGCCGCGACCCGCAACGCTTCATGGAGCTGGCGCGCCAGGTCAAGGCATCGACGGTGTCGAGCCATTCGTTCAACGAAGATGCGTTTGCCGGGGTCATGGAAGCCGTCGAAGGCATGGACTGGTCCGGTTATGGCGGGCGTTTGATCCTGTTGGTCACCGACGCCGGGGCCCTGCGCAAGAACGATCCATTTGCCGCCACGCAAATGAACGAGGCCGAAGTGCGCCAGGCCGCACTGGGCAAGCAGATCAAGATCTACGCCTTGCACCTGCTCAGCGACGCTGGCAAGAAAACCCACGCCGGCGCCCAGAGCCAGTACCGCACCCTGACCGCCGACGCCAACCCGCAGATCGGCGATCTGTACATTCCGGTGCCGGGCGCCGATGTGCGCAAGTTCGGCGAGCGCGTCGACGAGATCGGTTCGGTGTTTGCCGACCTGGTGCACCAGGTGCGCAGCAACAAACCGCAAGCCGTGCCGCTGTTGAGTGCCGCGCCGAGCCTGGCGGATAAATCGGCGGCGGTCGGCTACGCGATGCACATGGACTTTTTGGGGCGTAAATCCGCCAGCCAGGCGCCGCAACTGGTCAGCGCCTGGACCGCCGACCGCGACCTGACCAACCCGGCGCTGCCGGCGTTCCAGGTGTGCGTGATGCTGACCAAGCTGCAACTCAACGACTTGCAGCAGTCGCTGAAGCTGATCGTCGACGCGGCCCGCAAGACCCAGAGTTCACCCAAAGATTTCTTCCAGGAAATCGCCAGCGCCAGTGCCTACATGAGCCGCGACCCGTCGGCCCTGCGCAAGGGCGGCAACCTGGCCGACGGCGGCATTCTCGGCGAGTACCTGGAAGGGCTGCCGTACCGCAGCAAGTCGCTGAACATGACCCAGGACCTGTGGTTGTCGTTGAGCGTGGCCGAGCAGGAAGACTTCATCGACGAGCTGGATTCGAAAATCCGCCTCTACGAAACCTTCCACAACGACCTGGCGAACTGGGTGCGTTTCGGCGATGCCGAGCCGGGTGATGCCTTGTACCGCGTTCCGTTGTCGACGCTGCCGTGATGCTGAACATGAGCGCGGTGCACAAAAGCCGGGGCGCTGGTAGTCAGCGCTACAGCCTGGTGATTCCACGGCTGCTACTGCGTGCCGGTGAACAACTGGCGGTGGTCGGCCCCAGCGGCTGCGGCAAAAGCACCTTGCTCGACTTGCTCGCGCTGGTGCTGGCGCCGGATCAGGCCGGGCGCTTCGACTTCACGCCCGCCAACACACCGCTGGACATCGCCAAATTGTGGCGTGGGTCGCAACAAGGCACCTTGGCCGAGCTGCGCAGTCGTCACCTGGGTTATGTTCTGCAAACCGGCGGCCTGTTGGGCTTTCTGGACGTGCGCGGCAACATTGAGTTGTCGCGAAAACTGTTGGGTTTGAAGGATGACGGCAGCGTGACGCGCCTGGCTGGGCAGTTGGATATTGCCGATCAACTGGACAAAAAACCGGCGGACTTGTCCGTCGGCCAGCGCCAGCGAGTCAGTTGCGCCCGCGCTCTGGCCCATGGCCCGCGCCTGCTGCTGGCGGATGAACCGACCGCCGCCCTCGACCCGCTGAACGCCGAGCGCGTCATGCAGTTGCTGGTGGCCCAGGCGCGCGAGCACGGCGTGTGCTGTGTGGTCGCCACTCACGACGAGGCCCTGGCCCGTGCCAGCGGTTTGCAGGTGCGGCGCATCAGTTGCCGTCGCGATGTCGACGGCGGTGTCACCGCCACCCTCGGGGAGGCTTGCTGATGCGTGGCGCGCTGGTGGCCTCCCTGGCCTGGCAGGATTACCGCAACGATGCCTGGCTGTCGGCCTGCTCGGTGCTGGCGTTGGTGGCGGTGGTGGCGCCGTTGCTGGTGTTGTTCGGCCTGAAGTTCGGCTTGGTCAGCAGCCTCACCGAACGCCTGCAGAACGACCCGGCCACCCGGGAAATCATCCCCTTGGGCGGCGGTCGCTTCAGTGCCGAGTTCGTCGAGCAATTGAGCCAGCGCAGCGACGTGGCTTTTGCCTTGCCGCGCACTCGGCAGATCGCCGCCACGGCGGACTTGAGCGGCGATGCTTCGGTCGTCACGGTCGAGATGATTCCCACCGCGGCCAACGATCCCTTGTTCGAGCATTTGCCGGTGCCGCAAGGCCTGGATCAAGTGGTGCTCAGCCAGACCGCCGCCGAAAAGCTCGGCGCCAAGGCCGGCGATTGGGTGCAGGCCAGTTTCGGTCGGCAGGTGGCCGGTCGCAGCGAGGCGCAGCGCACTCGCGTGCAGGTATTGCACGTGCTGCCCCTGCAAGCCTTCGCCCGCGACGGTCTGTTTGCACCCCTGGCCTTGCTGGAGGCCGCCGAGGATTACCGCGATGGCCGCGCCGTGCCCGCGTTCGGCTGGCCGGGCGATGCGGTGAGTGTGGCCGGGCAACGGGTCTACCCGGCGTTTCGTTTGTATGCCCGCAGCCTCGGCGACGTCGAGCCGCTGCGTCAGTATTTCGCCGGGCAGAACCTATTGGTCTCGACCCAGGCCCAGACCATCGCACAAGTGCAATCGCTGAGCCGCAATCTGTCGATCGTGTTCTGGATCATCGCCGGGTTGGCCTTGGCCGGCGCGTTCGCGGCGATCTTTGCCGGCGCCCTGGCGGCGGTGGAGCGTAAGCGTCGGGAGCTGTCAGTCTTGCGCCTGCTGGGGGTTTCCACAGCGGCGCTGTTGCTGTTCGTGGTGTTGCAGGCGCTCTACAGCGCCACCTTTGCGGCCCTGCTGAGTGCCGGCTTGTATGGCCTGGCGCAGTCGGGCCTGAATTATTTATTTGCACAGATGCCCGGCGAATACGCCAGTCATCTGTTGGTGCGTCACTACACCTTGGCCCTGGTGGCCGTGCTCGGCGTCAGCGCTGTCGCGGCGGCTTGTGGTGGCTGGCGGGTGGCGCGCATCCAGGCGTGTGAAGGAATTCGCGATGTATAAGTTATTGGGCGCCGCCGTGGCGTTGAGCCTGGCCAGTTTGGCCTGGGCCGATGAAGGCACCGACAAGTTGGACAACCCCAAGCCGTTGCCCGATGACGTCAGCCTGCCGCTGCCGTGCGAAGGGCAGATGGTGTTTCGTTACGTCTACATTCTCGCCCAGGGCACCCTGGACGACCGCGAGATCAGCCTCGGTTACCCGTTCAGCGAAGGCGAGGCGGGTTATCAGCAGTCGTTCATTTCCGGCTACCGGCGCGACTTCATCAACGGTCAGTTCACCCTCAAGGACCTGCCCAAGGACTGGAACACCACCATCACGCCGTTGATGCCCAAGACCGACGCCAAGACGCCGCTCAAACCGATGCTGTACTTCATCGGCAAGTACGAAGTCACCGCGCGCCAGTACGCCCAGGTCATGGCCCAGGCGCAATCGCTGGCCAGCGGCGAACCGGCCCCGGCCTGCGAAACCTTGCAAGCCGATTTGCCCCAAGGCGTGGCCGGGCGTTTGCCCAAGGTGAAACTGTCGAAATTCGAGGCCGAGCGTTTCTCGGCGGTGTACAGCGCCTGGCTGATGAAGTACCACAAGGACCTGCTGCCGGTGAGCGGTCGCGGCACTTCTGCCGAAGATGGCGGGCTGGGTTTCGTGCGCTTGCCAACGGAAGTCGAGTGGGAATTCGCCGCCCGTGGCGGGCAAGCCGTGAGTCGTCAGGACTTGGAAGGGCGCCTGTTTCCGCGGCGCCTGGAAGGCAGTGAAAGCGACGGGCCGCTGGCCGATTGGGCGGTGTTCAATCAGGTCGCCGGTGGCACTGGCCAGGCAGCGCGGCTGATGCCCATCGGCACCAAGCTGCCGAATCCGATTGGCCTGTTCGACGTGGTCGGCAACGCCGCCGAGATGGTCCAGGAATCCTTCCAATTGGTGCACGCCGGTCGCCGCCAGGGCGCCTATGGCGGCTTCGTGGTCAAGGGCGGCAACTACCTGGAAGGCGAGGGCACGCTGTTCACCGGCATGCGCCGCGAGTACCCGTTGTTCGCCGCCGACGGCACTGAGCAAAGCAACGAAACCACCGGTTTTCGCGTGGCCGTCGGGGCGTTGTCGGCGCCGCGTTCGCGCTACAAGGAACTGTTCGCCCAATGGCAGAAAGAAGGCCGCCTCGCGTCGCTGACCGATGCCATCGACGACGCCGATGACCCGACCAAGCGCCTGGACAGCATCATCGCCGCCAGTGTCGACCCGCGCCTGCAAGCCGAACTGGGCCTGGTCAACGAAGAACTCAAGCGCAACGTCTCGCTCATCGCCCAGCAGCGCGAGGAAGCGGCGGGCAACCTGATCCAGTCGTCAGCCTTGGTGGCCGAGACCGTCAACAACTACAACATTCGCCTGACCAATCTGCAGAACAGCCGGCAAGCCGCCCTGGACGCCAAGGACGAGGCCAGCGCCCAGCTGTTTGCCACAGCCATCGACAATGGCCGCAGCGCCTTGGACGGCGCGGTGGCGATTTACATCGACAACCTGGCCACCGGCACGCGTTACACCGATGCGGTGATCCAGGCGCAGTTCCAGCGCATCAAGGAAGAATTGGAGCGCAAGCCGGTCCTAGGCAAGAGCCTGGTGGCGCGTGCAACGTTATTCGTTCGTCATGTCGGGGATTATCGTCAGCAAAAACGAGCCGACCCGGCGGCGATATTGAAGGAATTGCTCGCATCGAACGCTCAGCGGTCTTGAGTGTTCGTTGTCAGCGAGCTTGGAAGGGACTCAGGCGGCAATGGGGCTGCGCTGAGCTGGTCAAAACTTAAACGAGAACACCACTATGCTTTTCTCCCGTAAACCTTTTGCTTCGGTTTCCAAGCGTCACTTGCTGATGGTCGCTGTCGGCTTCAGCACCGTACTGACCGGCTGCGCCACGTCGCCGACTTCCAAAGTCGCCTCGAGCACCAAGGTCGAGTACTACCCGAACTGCTACGAGCCGGTGCAGCACCTGCGCTCCACTGAGGGCAGCATGACCAAGTCGGTGGTTACCGGCGCGGCCGTTGGTGCAGTGGGTGGTGCGCTGCTGGGCGCCCTGACCGCCGACAAGGAAGACCGTGGTCGCAACGCGGCCATCGGTGCTGCTGGCGGCGCCCTGGCCGGTGGTGCAGCCGGTTACTACACCGAGCGCCAGAAGCAGATCGCCGATGACAACCAGCGCATCGCCTCCTACGCCGCCGACGTCAACAAAAGCGTCTCCGACATCGACCGCAGCACCGCTTACGCCAAGACGTCGCAGCAGTGCTACCAGAACGCGTTCAGCAAACTGGTTGCCGACCGCAAGGCCAAGACCGTCAACGACACCGAAGGCCGCAAGCGCCTGGCGGAAATCGTCGCTGGCCTGAAAGAGTCGAACGACCTGATTGTCGCGGTCAACGGCAAGGCCTCGGAAGATCTGAACAACTACACCCAGGCCTATGAGAAAGACCTGCAGCAGGTGGGTGTGCAGCGTACTGACGTGGTGACTGTGGCCACTGCTGATACCACGCCGGTCGTGGCTCAGACCACCAGCAAGACCAAGAAGATTGTGAAGCCGGCGAAAAAACCACCGGTGTTGCCAACCGTGCCGAAAGAAGCGGTGACCACCGAGAAAACCCTGCAGACCGCCAAGGCCAAGCAGGATGAGAGCAAGCAGGTCGCCAGCGCGGGTACCACTCAGGTCAATAGCATGTGCAAGAACCCGGACCTGGGTGACTGGGCACCGGTTCCTTGCCCGAATGTTTGATTGAGTGAGGGCTGCTGATCATTGGTCAGCAGCCAAACTTGTGGGAGCGAGCTTGCTCGCGATAGCGTCCGTTCAGTTGGCATCCATGTTGACTGACCCGTCGCTATCGCGAGCAAGCTCGCTCCCACAGTTGTTTTGTACTGGCTGAAATATCTGCAACACCCCGGGGCGGGCCTGCTCGCGATGGCGCCAGCCCAGACAACCCATAACCCGTGGCGAGGGAGCTTGCTCCCGCTCGGCTGCGCAGCAGTCGCAACACCGGCTCATGCGGTCCGGCTGAAAAAAAGCAGGGGCCTGCTTCGCAGGCCAGCGGGAGCAAGCTCCCTCGCCACGTTGGGTTTGTGTGGAGTCGAAATTAGCGCTCGACCAAAGTCCCTGTGGGAACGAGCCCGCTCGCGATGGCGTCGGTTCAGCTTGCATCAATGCCAGCGCTACCCCTTGGCGTCAGGCGCCGCCATCCCCTTGTTTTCCAGATCATCCAACGCCCGCTCGACCAACAACTGCACCCCATCGGCCATGCGGCTTATCGCCAGGGCTATGCAGCGGCGTGAGTCGTCGACGTCGTCGGCCAAGTCGGCGGCGATGGTGCTGATGGAGAGCAGGTCTTCGGAAGCGTTGGCCAGCAGGGTTTCGGTGTCGATGTGGGGGGAGACGATGAAGAGCTGGTTTTTGTCGGGTTCGGGCGGGGAGGGTTGGGGGTTGAGGTAGTAGTCGAGGGCGCGGGTGGCGGCGTCTTCGAGCTTTTTTTCTTCCTGCGCTTGGACGCGGGATTTGTGGCCGTTTTGTGGCGGATTAGGAGTGACCTTGAACATAGATGTATCCCGATATGTATTTGAAGAAAACAGCCACCGTTCGTTGCACCGAATTAAGGTGGCAGCCGTGCGTAGGTGTGCAAGACCGGGCATATCGGACCCCGGCAGACTCGAAAGTCTCCCACGCACAGCCGCCATAGCAGTTGCGCGCCGATATGTACCGGACTTGCACGTCCGTGTCACCGTTTTTTGCGATGACGAACAAAGGTTAGCGGTGCCCCAGGGCCCTGCCTAGTTCACGAACAGCTCGGCGTTTTGAAGGAAATATCCGAGGAGCAAGAGAGCAAAAAGGTCAAAAGATCGCAGCCTTCGGCAGCTCCTACGGAAATGGGTGTAGGAGTTGGCGAAGGCTGCGATCTTTTGACTTTTTGTTTTGTGACTTGGTAGTCATCTTTCGCGAAAACCGGCTTATCTTCCGCTAAAGCGATCCGATGATGGCGTTCCGCCGAGGAATCGCTAAACTGCCAGCCATTCATCTTTCTTCACGAGGCGGTGCCCATGAAATTTCGTTTTCTGCTGTGGATGCTGGGGTGGTTGATGGGCAAGGCCAGCCGGACCAATCCGGCGTTCCAACAGCAGTTGGGCGATAAGGAATTGGTGTTCCAATTGCAAACCCTGGACGGCAAGGTCGCCCGGCATTTCACCGTGAAGAACCAGCGCATCACCAGCCAGTCCGGCGTTTATCCGACCCCGGCCTTCGCCATCGCCTTCAAGGACGCCGCCTATGGCTTCGCCACGATGCAGGCCAAGAACAAGCAACTGGCATTCATGACGGGGATTCAGGACAAGTCGATCCAGATCAAGGGCAACCCGGCGCTGGTGATCTGGTTTCAGGGCCTGACCAAGTACTTGAAACCGAAGAAGGCCAAGGCCTAGCCAAGAACCCCGTGGCGAGGGAGCTTGCTCCCGCTGGGCCGCGAAGCGGCCCTAAATGGGTTAACGCAACCCTCCAGGCAGATCGCGTCAGGCGGTTTTGCGACTGCTGCGCAGCCGAGCGGGAGCAAGCTCCCTCGCCACAAGAGCTTCACTTACCTGCACAAGCCAGGTGAGTCTATTCAACCGTGGCTGAACTGCGAAGCCAGTTCCCGCAGCAGCACTTCGGCTTCAAGCACTTTGCTGACCACGTCATTGACCTTGTCCCGAGACAGTCCTACACGCTCCAGCAGAGCATCGGGAATTTCCTCGTCCGGGCCGGAGCCGATCCCTCGCGAGCGCAGCAGGCGTACGGCCAGGCACACCAGGTTCGGGTAGGCGGCGTATTCGCCGTCGTAGTGCGGGTCGTGCTGGAAGCGCAGGGCGGTGGCCAGTTCGTCGGGCATGTCCCAGTAGCGCATCAGCCAGGCGCCGATCTGCTCGCGACTGATGCCCAGCAGGTGCTGTTCCACGTAGCTGTGGCACAGGTGCGGGTTGACCTCCAGGTGCCGGCAGATCAGCGAGAAGTGCGGCGGGAACACGTGGGCCAGCAACAGGTAGCCGAAGTTATGCAGCAGGCCCGATAGGTAGGTCAGGCCGCCTTCGGGTCGCTGGGCACGGGGCATGGCGCGGGTCAGGCCTTCGATGACGGCGGCGGTGTAGATCGACTGGTGCCAGTAGGGCGTGGTGTGTTGCGGGTGGTCTTTGGGCAGGCTCAGGGTCTTGCCCAAGGCCAGGCCCAGTGCCAGGTTGATCACCAGGTCGAAGCCCAGGACCCGGACGATGGCGTCTTCCACTGAACGAATCTTGCCCGGCGAGGCGTAGTAGGGCGATGCGGCCCAGCTCACCACTTGCGCGGCCAGGGCCGGGTCGGTTTCGACGACGCCGGTGATGTCATCGATGGTCGCGTCTGGGTCGACCCGCAGCTTGATGATTTTCTGAGCGGTTTCGGCCAGCGGCGGGATCTCGATGGTTTCTTCCAGCCGTTGCTGGATACGCCGGGCGGTGAACGCCTGTACGGCCTGGGTGATTTCCGCGCGGTCGTCGTGTGGGCGGTCCAGGTTTGGGGTGATGTTGCTCACGGCTTCGCCGAACGTCGCGGCGCTGGCCTTGGTGAGCATGGTCTTGAACGCTTCGCTGGTGACTTCCAGCAGCAGTCCCGGCTCGCCCGAGTTGATCAGCAGCTTTGGCTCACGCAGCAGGCTTTCTTCGTACAGGCAGGGTGAGCTGGTCAGCGCCGGCAGACCGGGCAGCAGGCTCAGGCTGTGTTTACCGAGCATGCGCTCCAGGCGGTCGGTAGGCACTGCCGTGAGTTTGCGGCCGGTGAGTTCGGCCAGGCGGTTGAGGTCCAGCAGTTGGCTTTGCGGAAACAGCACCATCAGCGCGCCAACGGCATCGTGCAGCAACACTGCCTGTACTTTGCGGGCTGGGTTCAGGCCGGGGCGTTCGAGCACTTCGTCAAAGCCGATGCCCAATTTCTCGAGCAACAGCCGAATAACAGACGGAGCGTGCGGGGATTCGGGAACGAGGGCAGCTTCTGTCATGGTCTGTATCCGTTTTCCTACAAGTTGGTCAGTATAACCAGCTTGTCCGGTACGCGCGTCCGGAAAACTGAGCGCGTGCTCACACTTGGCCGTATTGCTGCCCGTGACGCAGCCAGCGATCCAGCAGCGGGCTGACGTGGTCGGGCCAGCGTTCCAGCAGCGCCTGGGCGGCATCGCGTACGGCGGGGAGCAGGTCGGCGTCGCGCATCAGGTCGGCTACCTTGAATTGAAGCAGACCGGTCTGGCGCGTGCCGAGCATTTCACCGGGGCCGCGCAATTCGAGGTCTTTTTCGGCGATGACGAAACCGTCGTTGGTTTCGCGCATGATCCCCAGCCGCTGGCGACCGATCTGCGACAGCGGCGGGTGATACAGCAGGACGCAATGGCTGGCGGCGCTGCCTCGACCCACGCGTCCGCGCAACTGGTGCAACTGTGCCAGGCCCAGGCGCTCGGGGTTTTCGATGATCATCAAGCTGGCGTTGGGCACGTCGACGCCCACCTCGATCACCGTGGTGGCAACCAAAAGTTGCAGGGCGCCGGCCTTGAACTCAGCCATGACGGCGGCTTTCTCGGCGGGCTTCATGCGTCCGTGGATCAGCCCGACCTTCAACTCGCCGAGGGCGGCGGTGAGGTCCTCAAAGGTGGTCTCGGCCGCCTGGCAGGTCAGTTCTTCCGACTCTTCGATCAACGTGCACACCCAATAAGCCTGCCGCCCTTCGGCGCAGGCGCTGCGCACGCGCTCGATCACCTCCACTCGTCGGGTATCGGTGACCAATACGGTGTTGACCGGCGTACGGCCGGGCGGCAGTTCGTCGAGGATCGAGGTGTCGAGGTCGGCGTAGGCGCTCATCGCCAGGGTTCGCGGGATCGGCGTCGCGGTCATGATCAGTTGATGAGGGCACATCCGCCCGCCCACGCCTTTCTGCCGCAGGGCCAGGCGCTGCTGCACGCCGAAGCGGTGCTGTTCATCGATGATCACCAGGGCCAGGTTCTTGAATTGCACTTCGTCCTGGAACAACGCGTGGGTGCCGACCACCATCGGTGCCCCTTCGGCGATCTGCGCCAGGGCGGCGGTGCGGTTCTTGCCCTTGAGCTTGCCGGCCAGCCAGGCGACTTCGATGCCCAACGGTTCGAGCCAGCGCTGGAAGGTGATGAAGTGTTGTTCGGCGAGGATCTCGGTGGGCGCCATCAGCGCCACTTGATACCCCGCTTCCAGGGCCTGGAGCGCGGCGAGGGCGGCGACCACGGTCTTGCCGGCGCCGACATCGCCCTGGATCAACCGCAGCATCGGCTCGGGCTGGCTCAGGTCGTAGGCGATTTCGTTGCCGACCCGTTGCTGGGCGCCTGTGGGGGTGAACCCGAGGTTGGCCAGGTAGCGGGCCGGCAGATCCCTGGCCTTGGGCATGGCTGGGGCGCGCAGGGAACGCAGGCTTTCGCGCAGGCGTTGTTGGGACAGTTGATGGGTCAGCAGCTCTTCGAACGCCAGACGATGCTGGGCCCAGTGATGGCCGACGGCGAGTTCGTCCACGTCGGCATCGGCGGGCGGATGGTGCAAGTAGCGGATCGCATCGGCCAGGGGGGCCAAGTGGTAATCCCGGGCCAGTTCCGTGGGCAGCCAGTCGGGCAGGCTGCTGGGGCCGAGCAGGGTCAGGGTTTGCTGGCAGAGCTGGCGCAGGCGTTGTTGGGTCAGGCCTTCGGTGAGGGGGTAGACCGGGGTCAGGGTTTCGTCCACCGGCGGCGGTTCGTCACCGGTGATGGCGCGGTATTCCGGGTGATAGATCTCCAGCCCCGAAGCCCCGGGCCGCGCCTCGCCGTAGCAGCGCACACGGGTGCCGCGCTTGAGGCCCTCCTTTTGCGCATTGCTGAAATGATAGAAGCGCAGGCTGAGCCCGCCGGTGCCATCCTGCAAGCGCACCACCAGGCTGCGACGGCGACCCATGACCACGTCGGCGCCGCTGACGGTGCCTTCGATCACCGCATCCTGTCCCGGGCGCAGATGGCCGATGGGCACCACGCGGGTGCGGTCCTGGTAACGCAGCGGCAGGTGGAACAGCAGGTCCTGGAGGGTTTCCAGGCCGACCTTGGCCAGTTTCTCGGCCATGGCTTCACCGACACCCTTGAGTGTGGTGACCGGCACTTTCGACAGCTCCGTCATGGGCGTGGCTTACTTGCCAGCGGGCGGCTTGGCCACGGAGCACAGGCGGATCGAGTCAGCGAGGATCTCGATGGCCTTGGGCCGCGGGAAACTGGCGCGCCAGGCGATGGCCACGGTGCGGAACGGCACGGGCGGCGTCAGCGGGCGGACTTCGATCACGCCCGGGGAGTAATGATGGCTGTCCACCGCCGACAGCGGCAGGATCGAAATACCCAGGCCCGACGCGACCATGTGGCGGATGGTTTCCAGGGAGCTGGACTCCACCGTGGTGTGCTTGGCGCCTTCGTTGCCCTTGGTCAGGGTCGGGCAGGCTTCGAGCACCTGGTCGCGGAAGCAGTGGCCTTCGCCAAGCAACAGCAGGCTCTTGTCGTTGAGCTGGGCGGCGTCGATGGTCTTTTTCTGGGTCCAGGGGTGCTGGGCCGGCATCAGGACGTAGAACGGTTCGTCGTAGAGCGGCAGGGTCAGGACGTCGGCTTCGTTGAATGGCAGGGCGATGATGATCGCGTCCAGCTCGCCGTTGCGCAGCTTGTCGCGCAGCACATGGGTGAAGTTTTCTTCGATGTACAACGGCATCTGCGGGGCGACCCGGTGCAGTTGCGGAATCAGGTGCGGGAACAGGTACGGGCCGACGGTGTAGATCGCGCCGACTTTCAGCGGGGCGGTCAGTTGGTTCTTGCCGGCCTGGGCCAGTTCGCGAATACCCTGGGCCTGCTCCAGGACCTTTTGCGCCTGGGCCACGATGCCTTCGCCCACTGGAGTCAGGCGCACGGCGCTTTTGCTGCGCTCGAAAATCAGCACACCGAGTTCGTCTTCAAGCTTTTTCACGCCCACCGACAGCGTCGGCTGGCTGACGTGGCAACGCTCGGCCGCATGGCCGAAATGCTGCTCTTGGGCGAGGGTCACGATGTAGCGTAATTCTGTGAGGGTCATGGCGAGCGTCCGTGAAGTTGCGAGCCAAGCATACCGGCTGCAATCGATAGACGCACGTTATCAGACTGGGGGGGCGGTGTGACACTGTCCAATGTCTGTTGGGGCGTTGCCGAATATGAAAAAGGCATCTTTCGATGCCTTTCTGTCGGTTGTACTTATTGTGGCGAGGGAGCTTGCTCCCGCTGGGCCGCGAAGCGGCCCCAAAACCAGTGAGTGCGCTGTATCAGGCAGATCGTGTTGATCGGGCCACGGCCTGCTGCGCAGTCCAGCGGGAGCAAGCTCCCTCGCCACAGGATTCACCTGCTACCGGGTTGCCAGGTTCAGTCAGCGCCGGCGCTTGTCGATGGAGTACACAAACGGTGCCGTCAGTTCGATGGTGCCGTTGGTCAGCAGCTCCGCCGGCGGCTTGGGCAGCGGTTGGGCGCGGCGGATCATTTCCAGGGTGGCCCGGTCCAAGGAGTCCGTGCCGGAGCTGCCCACCAGTTCGAATGACAGCACGTTACCTTCGGCATCCACCACGAAGCGCAGGCGGTTCATGCCTTCCTTGTTCATCTGCTGGGCCCTGGGCGGGTACTTCTTGTACTTGCCCAGGTGCGCCAGCAGCGTGCCCTGCCAGTTGGCCTTGGCAGCCGATTGTGCAGGTGACGGGCCAGGAGCCGGTTGCGCGGACTTCTCGGCCACTGACTGGGTTGGCGGGGTGTCGCTGGGCTTCTGCTCCGACGGCTGTTCCTTCGGCGGCTCGGGCTTTTTCTCCACCGGTTTGGGTTTGGGCGGTTGTGGCTTTGGCTTGGGCTTGACCGGCTTGGGCACGGAAATCTCCGGCTTCGGCGCTTCGGCAAGCTTGGGCAGAGGCAATTCTTCGACCGGCTCGGGAGGTTGCGGCGGTGTGACGACTTTTGGCGGTGCCGGCGGCGGCGGGGCTGGTACCGGCGCCAGCTCGACCATCATCGCCTGGGGAGGCAATTCGATGGGCGGGCGCGATGTCCAGTTCAACGCCAGGGCGATGGCGAGCGCATGCACGCCCAGCACCACTGCCAGGCTACCGCTGTAACGCGTCAGCTTTTGGCGCGTCGTGATCATTTCTGCCGCGCCGTCTCGAGTCCGACCAGGCCGACCTTCAGGTAGCCAGCGCCCCGCAGCGCGTCCATCACGCTCATCAGGTCGCCGTAGTCCACGCCTTTGTCGGCCTGGAAGAAGATCGTCGTGTCTTTCTTGCCTTGGGTCTTGGCGTCGAGGGTCGCGCCAAGGGTTTCGGCCTTGACCTCTTCTTCGCCCAGGAACAGGCGCTGGTCGGCCTTGACGCTGAGGAACACCGGTTTTTCCGGCCGTGGCGAAGGCTTGGCCGTCGACGCCGGCAGGTCAACCTTGATGTCCACGGTGGCAAGCGGGGCGGCCACCATGAAGATGATCAACAGCACCAGCATCACGTCGATGAACGGCGTGACGTTGATTTCGTGGTTCTCGGCCAGATCGTCGTCTGCGCCTTCTTTCAAATGCAGGCCCATGGCCGATTACCCCACTTTCACCATGTGCGGTTGCGAGCTGCGCTCGGGCGGCAGGTGGTCGAGGTCGCGGCTGACCAGCAACAGGACTTCAGCCGAGGCGTCGGAGACCTGGGCCTTGTAGCCGGCAATGGAGCGGGCGAAGACGTTGTAGATCACGACGGCCGGGATCGCTGCGACCAGGCCCAAGGCCGTTGCCAGCAAGGCTTCGGCGATGCCGGGTGCGACGACGGCGAGGTTGGTGGTCTGGGTCTTGGCGATGCCGATGAAGCTGTTCATGATGCCCCACACGGTGCCGAACAGACCGACGAATGGCGCGGTAGAGCCGATGGTGGCAAGCACGCCGGTGCCGCTGCTCATGTTGCGACCGCAGGCGGCGACCAGGCGTTCGAGGCGGAAGCTCACGCGTTCCTTGATGCCTTCTTTCTCGCGGCTGTTGGCCGACAGGCGCATCTCTTCGAGTGCGTCATGCACGAGCAGGTTGGCAAGAGTGCCTGCCTTCGCGGCGGTGGCGCTGGCTTCCTTGAGGGTGGTGGCTTTTTTCAGGGCGGCGATTTCACCACGCAAGCGACGCTTGGCACCCAGCAGCTCGAAGCCTTTGGCAATCCAGATAGTCCAGGTGATGATCGAGGCGATGGCCAGGCCGATCATCACGATTTTCACGATGATGTCGGCGTTCTTGTACATGCCCCATGGCGACAGATCGTGGGCCATGCCCAGGGAGTTGTCGGCTTCGAGCACTTGAGGTGCGTCGGCTTCGACGGCTTGGGCCGGGTCGGTGGCGACCGGCGTTGCAACGGGAGCGGCCGGGTCGGCCGGTGCCTGGGCAGCAGCCGGTGCGGTGGCCGGGGTTGTGGCGGGCGCCTGTGCATCGGCGAACGCGGCGGCAGGTGCCAGCAGCAGGCTGAATAGCAGGGCGGCTACCGTGCCCCAGGCACGAGGTCGATTGGTTGGCGAAGCGGGGGATAGAGAGCGTTTCATGCTGGCCGGACCTGAGAGAAAAAAGAAGGTTGATGTTCTTCCAGGCCTCGGGGGCCGAGAACAAAACTGGCGGGCATTATTGCAAGTAATTCTTGTTAACAAAAGTAATACAGTTACTTTTTTTGTGCGATGGCTAGCCGCCCGTCCCCCTCGGAGGCTAGTCTGCGGCTTTGCCAGAGGAATTCTTGATGTCCGCGCCTTCTGTTTTGATCGCCGGCTGCGGTGATATCGGTGGCCGCCTGGCCCGTCAGTTATTGGCCGCACATTGGCAAGTCCATGGCCTGCGGCGTACGGTTTCGAGCCTGCCGGCCGGCGTCATCGGCGTGGCGGGGGATTTGTTCAGCGAGCAATGCCCGGCCGATTGGCCCACCGGTTCGTTGGATTACCTGGTGTACAGCGCCGCGGCCACCGACCATGACGAAGCGGGCTATCGCTCGGCTTATGTCGATGGGTTGCAGCATGTGTTGGGCTGGTTGAAGCAGCATGGGCAGCAGCCCAAGCGTCTGCTGTTTGTGTCCAGCAGCAGTGTTTATGGGCAACAGCTGGGCGAATGGGTGGATGAAACCTCGCCAACCGTGGCCAGCGGCTATTCCGGTCGCCTGATGCTCGAAGCCGAGCAAGTGGCCTTGGGCAGTGGCATCCCGGCCAGCCGCGTGCGCCTGACCGGCATCTATGGGCCGGGTCGGGAATGGTTGCTGAGCCAGGTGCGCCAAGGGTATCGCGTCGTGATCGACCCGCCGCTGTACGCCAATCGCATCCACGCCGACGATGCGGCCGGCTTGCTGGCGTTCCTGCTGGAGGCCGATCGCCAGGGCCAGATGCTGGACGATTGCTACATCGGCGTCGACGACGCCCCTGCGCCGCTGGCCGAGGTGGTGGGCTGGTTGCGTGAATACATGGGCGTCACCCAGTGGGCCGAAGACGCCAGCGTGCGTCGTGCCGGCAGCAAGCGCTGCAGCAATGCCCGGGCGAAGGCCTTGGGCTGGACGCCGCGGTATCCGAGTTTTCGCCAGGGGTATGCGGCGATTCTGGAAGGGCGCAGCTGACACGGGCTTGCTCGGCGTGTGCTCGATGATATTGTTCGGCGCCAAGGGCTAGATCTCTATGGGCTCTTACCGTCCTGAGTACCTTCCACGTCTTGACTTGGTTCATCAAGCTCGCCGAGCATTATCCGTTGCTTGCCGAAACCAGGAGTGATCCGAAGGCCACTCGCAACCGTTTCAATCATCTTTTGCGTCGTCGATGTGGGCCAACATCCGATCGAACGATCTAACCGCGACAAGGACCGTCATCAATGCAAGCCAGTTTCAGCAAAGGCGTTATCTTTGCACTCTCCGCCGCCGCACTTAACGCCACGATAGGCGTGCTCAGCAAAGTGCTCATGAGCAATGGCTTCACCGCCAGCAGTGTCGCCGTCATAAAGACCGTCCTGGGTTGTCTACTGCTCTCGGCCTTGCTGCTGTTTATCAAGCGTCCGGCGACGACGGCCAAATGGACCCAGGCGGCGATCTGCGCGTTTCTCGGTATCTTTGTGCTGTTCCACTTCGAAACGGCTGCCTATCGGCATTACGCTGCGGCGGGTGTAGTCGTGATGCTGATGGCCAGTGCTTCCATTTCCTCGATTGTGCTCGGACGCATAATCCTCAAGGATGCGATCACCGCGAACGCCACTGTGGGCGCCGCCTTGGCGATCGCCGGAATCGCGGTGATCTTTGGCGCCGATCTGCGGCAGGGCTTCACGCTCCAAGGCGTTGCGCTCGCGTCCATGGCGGGCTGCGGCTATGGGGCGTTTTCGGTAGCCATGAAACGGATGGGCGTGTCCGGTGGGCTGCACTTCACTCGTCAGTTGCTGTTCTTCGGCAGCCTGTACTTGCTGATGCCGGCTTCGGCCGACGGCTTCGTGATCGGTGAGCTGTCGCCCTGGGCGATTGCCGCACTGCTGGCGCTGGCCGCGCTGCCGACCATCCTCGGCTTTTTTTGCACCACCAAGGCAATCGAGTACCTCAAGCCATCCCAGGTGCAAGCCTTGGAGCTGACCGAGCCGCTGTTCGCCGCACTGCTGGCATTTGTTGTGCTCAATGAGGTGCCACGCGAAAGCCTGTACCCGGGCGCACTGCTGATCATCATTGGGCTGTGTTTCTCCAATGAGCTGATCCGCCTGGGCAGAAGAAAGCCTGTCCCCTCTCGCGTGTGAACCTTTACCGGCGTGGGGCGCCCGTACATTTATTTCGAGGCGCCCTATCCCTTACTGCTTTTCCAGCACCCATTGCCGAGTCCCCGGCGTGAACGACGGCATTTCATCGGCCAGCGCGGCGTTGACGGTCTGGAAAATCTCCAGCCGCTTGCCGTCGCGGGCAAAGATCCAGGTGTTGCCCTGGCCGTTCTGCTGCAACCAGATGTTGTCGTTGCCACCGCTCATGGAGGCGCAATCGCCGGCCAGGCACAAGGCGTAACGATCGGCGCCCGGCAGCCCGCTGACCTGGCCGTCGGGCTGGAATTGCACGCTGGCGCCCTGGCCGGGGCCGTTGACGATGCTCCAGGTGCCACCCAGGTAGGCGGTATACAGCGCTCGCTCGAAACTGGCGCCGATCGGCGCACCTGCGGGTACCTGGACTGACGCCCGGTCGAACACCTGCTGCGGTTCGTTCTCGGTGGCGGCCTGGCTTAACTGGTCGCCATCGCGCTTGAGTTCGCTGGCGGAGCTGCCGTAGAAATCGACTTTCCAGGCGCCGTCTTCTTCGCCCAGCAACTTGCCTTCGACGTTTTCAAAGCCGTTGGTGTAGCGCGCCTGACCGGCCCGGGTGTTGACGTCCCATTCCAGGTTCGGGCCGTAGCCCTGCAGCGCTTCGCGAAGCGGGCCGCCCTTGGCGGCAGCGTCGATGGCTGCCTGGTTGATCCAGGTGCCGCTGATGTCACGGTCGGCAGGGTCGCTGGCGCAACCGCCCAGAAGCAGGGCAGCCAGCGAGAGAGCAAGCGCTTTGCGCATGGTGGAATCCTTTCAGAACGAAAACGGCGCAGCAGGGGAGGCTGCGCCGGCCTTATTACTCGATGACCAGGATGGCATCCATCTCAACCTGAGCGCCCTTGGGCAGGGCGGCCACGCCGATGGCGGCGCGGGCAGGGTAAGGCTGGTCGAAGTACTTGCCCATCACCTCGTTGACCTTGGCGAAGTGGCTCAGGTCGGTGAGGAAGATGTTCAGCTTGACGATGTCCTTGAACGAACCACCGGCGGCCTCGGCCACGGCCTTGAGGTTTTCGAACACCTGCACGGTCTGGGCTTCGAAGCCTTCCACCAGCTCCATGGTCTTGGGGTCCAGTGGAATCTGGCCCGACATGTACACGGTGTTGCCGGCCTTGATCGCCTGGGAATAAGTACCGATGGCGGCCGGGGCCTTGTCGCTGGTGATAACAGTCTTGGTCATGAATGACTCCTGATAACGAATGGGCTACGCGCGCATCCGGGTGATGCGGATAACGCCGGTCAGGGCGCGCAGTTTCTTGATCACGCGGGCCAGGTGCACACGGTCGTGTACGCTGACTACCAATTGAACGACGCTGATGCGGCCATCGCGTTCGTCCATGCTGATTTTTTCGATATTGCCGTCGGCGGCATTGACGCTGCTGGCCAGCAGCGCGATCAGGCCACGCTGGTGTTCCAGCTCGACCCGCAGCTCGACGTTGAATTCGCCGGTGACATCCTTGGCCCAGGAGAGCTGGATGCATTTTTCCGGGTTATGACGGATTTCGCTGATGTTGCGGCAGTTGTCCAGGTGCACCACCATCCCTTTGCCGGCGGACAAATGGCCGACAATCGGGTCGCCCGGGATCGGCGTACAGCACTTGGCATAACTGAGCACCAGGCCCTCGGTGCCGCGAATCGCCAGCGGACCTTCGGGGCTTGGCAACTGTTCGCCTTCACCGAGCAGCCGACGGGCAACGACGTAGGCCATGCGATTGCCCAGGCCGATGTCTTCGAGCAGGTCTTCGATCAGTTCGAGGCGGTATTCATTGAGCATCAGTTGCACACGCTCGGCCGGGATCTTGTCCAGGGAGCTGTCGAAACCGTTCAGGACCTTGTTCAGCAGGCGTTCGCCGAGGCTGATGGATTCGGAGCGGCGTTGCAGTTTCAGTGCATGCCGGATGTGCGTACGGGCCTTGCCGGTGACCACGAAATTGAGCCATGCCGGGTTGGGTCGTGCGCCCGGGGCGCTGACAATTTCCACCGTGGAGCCGCTTTGCAGCGGTTCGGACAACGGTGCCAGGCGGCGGTTGATCCGGCACGCGATGCAACTGTTGCCGACGTCGGTGTGTACCGCATAGGCAAAGTCCACGGCCGTGGAGCCTTTGGGCAGCTCCATGATCCGGCCCTTGGGCGTAAAGACGTAGACCTCGTCCGGGAACAGGTCGATCTTCACGCTCTCGATGAACTCCAGGGAGTTGCCGGCGCGCTGCTGCATTTCCAGCACACCCTTGACCCACTGCCGGGCGCGGGCATGGGTGCTCTTGGGTTGTTCGTCGCCGCTGGATTTGTACAGCCAATGGGCGGCGATGCCGTTGTTGGCCATCTCTTCCATTTCGCGGGTGCGGATCTGGATTTCGATGGGTACGCCGTGCATGCCGAACAGCGTGGTGTGCAGCGACTGATAGCCGTTGGCCTTGGGAATCGCGATGTAATCCTTGAAGCGCCCCGGCAGCGGTTTGTACAAATTATGTACAGCTCCCAGCACGCGATAGCAGGTGTCGACCTTGTCGACGATGATCCGGAACGCGTAGACGTCCATGATCTCGTTGAAGGCCCGACGCTTGCCGCGCATTTTCTTGTAGATGCCGTAGAGGTGTTTCTGCCGCCCGCTGACTTCGCCTTCGATGCCGTCGATGGCCAGGCAGTGGCTCAGGGATTCTTCGATCTTGTTGACGATTTCCTTGCGGTTGCCCCGGGCGCGCTTGACGGCCTGGTTGATCCGCGCCGAACGCATCGGGTGCATGGCCTTGAAGCCGAGGTCTTCGAACTCGATGCGGATCGCGTGCATGCCCAGGCGATTGGCGATGGGTGCGTAGATTTCCAGGGTTTCCTTGGCGATGCGCCGGCGTTTTTCGCCGGACAGCACTTCCAGGGTGCGCATGTTGTGCAGGCGGTCGGCGAGCTTGACCAGGATTACGCGAATGTCGCGTGCCATGGCCATGGCCATTTTCTGGAAGTTCTCGGCCTGGGCCTCGGCCTTGGTCTCGAAGTTCATCTGGGTCAGCTTGCTGACCCCGTCGACCAGTTCGGCCACGGTTTCGCCGAACTGCGCTTGCAGCGCTTCCTTGGCAATGCCGGTGTCTTCGATCACGTCATGCAGCATCGCCGCCATCAGGCTCTGATGGTCCATGTGCATGTCGGCAAGAATATTCGCCACCGCAAGAGGATGCGTGACGTACGCCTCGCCACTGCGGCGGCGTTGGCCGTCGTGGGCTTGTTCAGCGTAGAAATAGGCTCGGCGGACCAGGTTGACCTGGTCCGTGCCGAGATAGGCCGATAAGCGATCGGCGAGGGCGTCTATGCTCGGCATGATGATGACTCCTGCCGTCTGCTGTGACCCCGCGCCGTGCTACGTCGACCAGGCATAGGCTTAGACCGCCTCGTTGGACTCGTCCTCGAACGCTGCGAACAGCGGTTCGTCTTCGACGATTTCAGCGTTGGCGATGAACTCGTAGCTCATCAGGCCCTCGGCGATTTCACGCAGCGCTACTACTGTAGGCTTGTCGTTTTCCCACTGGACCAATGGCTCTTTGCCGCCGGTGGCCAGTTGACGGGCACGCTTGGTAGAGAGCATGACCAGCTCAAAGCGGTTTTCCACGTGTTCTAGGCAGTCTTCAACGGTTACGCGGGCCATGGTATTCCTCGGAGCGAATGCAATATGCGCGCTGCCCGGTTGGGCGAGCGGACTCGACAGTTTAAAAAAACACCAGCGTTTAGGGAAGCGCTGATTTTTTAACCAAACCCCTCGGCGCGCTGCGACTACCAATGTAAAGCCGTCGCAGCGGTTTTGGGAAGGGCTGTTCAGCCCAACAATTCGGCCAATAATTTGCCGAAACGTTGCTGTTGGCGTTTCTGCTGCAGCTGGCTGGCGCGGAAAATCGCCTTCAGGTCGTCCAGCGCGTGGGCGAAATCGTCGTTGATGATCAGGTAATCATAGTCGACGTAGTGACTCATCTCGCTGACCGCTTCGCGCATCCGGCCCTCGATGATGTCGTCGCTGTCCTGGCCACGGTTGGTCAGGCGCTGGCGCAAGGCTTGCTGGCTTGGCGGCAGGATAAAGATCGAACGAGCCTGGGGCATCAGCTTGCGCACCTGCTCGGCGCCTTGCCAGTCGATTTCCAGGATCAGGTCGTGACCTTCGTCCAGGGTCTGCTGCAAGTAACTTTGCGAAGTACCATAAAGGTTGCCGAAAACTTCGGCGCGCTCCAGGAAGTCGCCGTGTTCGGCCATCTTCACGAACTCTTCGCGGTCGACGAAGTGATAGTTCACACCATTCACTTCGCCCGGACGCATGGCGCGGGTAGTGTGCGAGACCGAGACGCGGATCTGCGGTTCGGCATCGATCAGTGCCTTGACCAGGCTGGTCTTGCCGGCGCCCGAGGGCGCGGAAATGATGTAGAGGGTGCCGGTGCTGTGGGTCATGTCGTTAGCCTTACTCAATGTTCTGCACTTGTTCGCGCATTTGTTCGATCAACACCTTGAGGTTGACCGCCGCCTGGGTGCTGCGCGGGTCGAAGGCTTTGGAGCCCAGTGTATTGGCTTCGCGGTTGAGTTCCTGCATCAAAAAGTCCAGGCGGCGACCGGCCGCACCGCCGGACTTGAGCACCCGGCGAACTTCGATGATGTGGGTGCTCAGGCGATCCAGTTCTTCGGCCACGTCGCTTTTTTGCGCGAGCATGACCATTTCCTGTTCCAGGCGTTGCGGGTCCAGTTCGGCCTTCATGTCGGTGAAGCGGTCGAGGACTTTCTGGCGCTGGGTGGCGAGCATCTGTGGGACCAGTTCGCGCAGGGTGCTGACGTCTTCTTCGATGGAGGTCAGGCGCTCGTTGATCAGTCGGGCCAGCTCCGCGCCTTCGCGCTCGCGGCCGGCCTTGAGTTCCTTGAGGCCTTCATTGAACAGCGTCATCGCCTCGGCGTTCAGCGCTTGGGGGTCGCTCGCATCGCCCACCAGCACGCCGGGCCAGGCCAGGACTTCCAGTGGGTTCAAGGCGGCAGGATGCTTGATCAGGCTGGCGACGGTTTCGGCCGCGGCGACCAGTTGCGCGGCGCGCTCACGGTCCACCTGCAAGGCTTTGCCAGTGCTTTCTTCGGTGAAGCGCAGGGTGCATTCCAGCTTGCCCCGGGACAGGCCCTGGCGCAGCGCCTCGCGCACGCCGCCTTCGAGGTCGCGGAAAGACTCTGGCAGGCGCAGGTGTGGCTCCAGGTAGCGGCTGTTGACCGAACGCAGTTCCCAGCTCAGCGTGCCTTGGGCCCCGGCTTTTTCGACGCGGGCGAAAGCGGTCATGCTGTGCACCATGGAGGGTCCTCGCAATGCAGGCGGCCACAACGGGTGGTGGTGGGGCCTGGAATCTGTGAATAAAAGCCGAAGGGCAGCAAAGGCGCAGGATTGTAGCGCAGTGAAGCGCATGCCCCAAACGCGCATGTGACAAAGCGCTGCAACCCGTCGGGCAGGCCTTTGCGCGGCTTCGCTCGCGCCGGCTTTTTGGAGCCGAGTGACGTTTGACTGCCCTATGACGATTCACGGCTCTATAATGCTCGGCAGTTTTCCGTCCTCCGTACAGGTATTCCCTATGAAACGTCCAAGTGGTCGCGCTGCCGATCAGCTTCGCTCGATCCGCATTACCCGCAACTACACCAAACACGCCGAGGGATCTGTACTGGTCGAATTCGGTGATACCAAAGTCATCTGCACTGTCAGTGTCGAAAACGGCGTGCCACGCTTCCTCAAGGGGCAGGGCCAGGGCTGGCTGACGGCCGAATACGGCATGCTGCCGCGCGCCACGGGTGAGCGGAACCAGCGTGAGGCCAGCCGTGGCAAGCAGGGCGGTCGTACCCTGGAAATCCAACGCTTGATCGGCCGTTCGCTGCGTGCCGCTCTGGACATGTCCAAGTTGGGTGACGTGACGCTGTATGTCGATTGCGACGTGATCCAGGCCGATGGCGGTACCCGTACTGCCTCCATCACCGGGGCCATGGTCGCCCTGGTCGATGCCTTGAAAGTGATCAAGAAGCGCGGCGGCCTCAAGGGCGGCGACCCGCTCAAGCAAATGATTGCCGCTGTGTCCGTGGGCATGTACCAGGGCGAGCCGGTGCTGGACCTGGATTACCTGGAAGACTCCGCTGCCGAGACTGACCTGAACGTGGTCATGACCAGTGCCGGCGGTTTCATCGAAGTCCAGGGCACTGCCGAGGGCGCGCCGTTCCAGCCAGAAGAATTGAACGCTATGCTGGAATTGGCGAAGAAAGGCATGAACGAGATCTTCGAACTGCAAAAGGCCGCCTTGGCTGACTGATCGATTCCCGCTTCAAGACAAGGAGAGTGTCATGAGTGATGAGCAAATCCTACTGCCCCAGCCGAGCAAAGAGGCGCGTCAATGGGCAATGTTTTGTCACCTGTCCGCCTTGTTGGGGATCTGGATTCCGTTCGGCACGCTGATCGGGCCGCTGGTGCTCTGGCAGCTCAAGCGTGAGTCCGACCCGTTCATCGATGCCCAGGGCAAGGAAGCGCTGAACTTCCAGATCACCGTGGCGATTGCCTCGGCGATCAGCCTGCTGCTGATGGTCGTGGTGATCGGCTTCTTCCTGTTCGGCCTGGTGGCCATCGGTGCGCTTGTGCTGACGATCATTGGTGGCGTGAAGGCCAATGAAGGGCAGCCGTATCGGTATCCGTTTACCTGGCGCCTGGTCAAATAACGATCAGCCCTGCGATCCAAGGACAATGCCCCGGCCTATCGGGGCATTGTCTTTTTTGAAGTCATAAATGTTTCTTTTTATGTGCAGTTTCCCATTGCGTAGCGAGTTATTGTGCGCATATTCCGCTCTTACACTTCTAGTCACAACTGCACGGCTTTAGTGCGGTCTCTATGCTTGGCAATAAGACGCTTCGATTGATAGAGTTGCGCCAAGTTATATTCCTTCAGAAATATTTCGATATATTCAGACCATTGAAGGTCCTTGAATTCAAAGCCAATCAGTGTTGAGGCAATCAACCTGTTCAAGAGGCGTGTCCAGGTAAAAAGTTCGCCCCTGAATATATGTTCAAAGAATAAACACTCATGTTTCAGCTCGATTTCTATGGAACACTTGTCGCCGCCTCTCTGGTGCTTTTGCTGGGGCGCGGACTTGTTACGCGTGTTGGTTTCCTTCGCGCCTACAATATCCCTGAGCCTGTAGCGGGCGGGCTGGTAGTTGCCCTGGTGCTCCTGGCTTTGCGGGGGCTTGAAGTTGAAGTTCGATTTGATACTTCATTGCAGACACCGTTGATGCTGGCATTTTTTGCCACGATTGGCCTGAGCGCGGACTTCGCGAGCCTGAAGAAAGGCGGGCGCGTGGTTGGGATTTTCCTGCTGGCGGTCGTCGGCCTGTTGGTGGTCCAGAACGCCATGGGCATCGGGCTCGCAACAGTGCTGGAGCTCGATCCGTTGATGGGGTTGCTGACTGGCTCGATCACCTTGGCGGGCGGTCACGGTACTGGCGCGGCGTGGGGGACGGTGTTCAGCGAGAAGTTCGGCCTGGCTTCTGCCTCCGAACTTGCGATGGCTTCTGCGACGTTTGGCTTGGTGTTAGGTGGCTTGATCGGTGGGCCGGTTGCGCGCCTGCTCATCAAGCGTGTTCAGTCACCCGGCGGTCTTGAATCAGAAAAGCCCCGGATACCCAAGGGTTTCGAACAGCCGAACAAAGAGCGCTCGATTACGCCGTTTTCGTTTATTGAGACGCTCGCCCTGATTGCAGTCAGCCTGCTGGCCGGTACGCTCTTGAATGGGCAGCTCCACGACACCGCATTCGAGTTGCCGACGTTCGTTTGTGTCTTGTTCGTGGGGGTGGTCTTGCGCAATGGACTTTCGGCACTTGGCTTGTATCAGGTCTTTGAGCGAGAAGTATCCGTACTTGGCAATGTCAGCCTGTCACTGTTTCTGGCTATCGCCTTGATGTCACTCAAGTTGTGGGACCTGGCGTCACTGGCATTGCCGATATTCATTATCCTGGCGGCCCAGACATTGGTCATGGCGCTGTTTGCGATTTTCGTGACGTTCAGAATCATGGGCAGTCATTACGATGCAGCCGTCTTGGCGGCAGGGCATTGCGGTTTTGGGTTGGGCGCCACGCCGACGGCCATCGCCAACATGCAGGCAGTGACTCAGCGCTACGGGCCTTCACAGATAGCGTTTCTGGTGGTACCGATGGTGGGAGCGTTCTTCATCGATATCATTAACGTCATCGTCATCAAGTTGTACCTTGCCCTGCCGTTGTTTGCCGTGGCTTGAGGTTCTGCGCGGTAGCGTTCGCCATAAAAAATGCCCGTATCTTGCGATACGGGCATTTTCTTTTTCGGTCGACCTGGGAATGTCGCCGGTACGCTAGATGGTCAGCGTCCAGTCGTAATCCACGATCAGCGGCGCATGCTGCGAGAACCGTGGCTGGCGCGGCAGGCGGGCGCTGCGTACGAAGCGGCGCAGGCCAGGCGTCAGCAACTGGTAGTCGAAGCGCCAGCCAAGGTTGAGCATCTCGGCCTGTTCGTTGTCCGGCCACCAGCTGTACTGGTCGCCTTCACGGCTGACTTCGCGCAGGGCGTCGACATAACCCATGTTGCCAATGATCTCGTCCATCCAGGCCCGTTCCGGCGCCAGGAAACCAGGAGATTGCTGGCTGTCGCGCCAGTTCTTGATATCCAGCTTCTGTTGCGCCACGTACAGCGAGCCACAATAGATGTACTCGCGACGTTTGCGCCGCTGTTTATCCAGATAACGGGCGAAGTCGTCCATCAACTTGAATTTCTGATTCAAATCTTCATCGCCGTTCTGCCCCGAAGGGAGCAGTAAGGTCGCGATGCTGACCTTGTCGAAATCGGCTTGCAGGTAGCGCCCGTAGCGGTCCGCCGTCTCGAAACCGAGACCGTTGATGACAGCCTTCGGTTGCAGCCGCGAGTACAAAGCCACGCCACCCTGGGCGGGGACTTCGGCATCGCAGGCATAAAGGAAGTAACCATCCAGTTGGAAGGCTGCATCGTCCAGTTCAAAGGCGGAGGCGCGGGTGTCCTGCAGGCAGATGACGTCGGCATTCTGTGCTTGCAGCCAACTGAGCAAACCACGCTCGACTGCAGCCTGAATACCATTGACGTTCACACTGATGATCCGCATAAATGGCCCCAAAAATCACGTGCGTGTATGATACACGCCGTGTACCTATTTAGCTAAATCCGCGGTATTTGAGGCTTTTTTTCATGCAGGCGTATCAGCGCGATTTCATTCGCTTTGCCATCGATCGCGGCGTTTTGCGCTTCGGTGAGTTCACCCTCAAGTCCGGGCGCACCAGCCCGTACTTCTTCAATGCCGGCCTGTTCAACAGCGGTTCTGCCTTGGCGCAACTGGGTCGTTTCTATGCGGCGGCCATCGTCGAGAGCGGCATCCCGTTCGACGTGCTGTTCGGCCCAGCCTACAAAGGCATCCCGCTGGCCGCCACCACTGCCGTCGCCCTGGCTGAACATCACGACCGCGACTTGCCTTGGTGCTTCAACCGCAAGGAAGCCAAGGCCCATGGCGAAGGCGGCAGCCTGGTGGGTGCCCCGCTGACCGGCGACGTGTTGATCATCGACGACGTCATCACTGCCGGCACTGCCATTCGCGAAGTGATGCAGATCATCGCTGCCCAGGAAGGCGCCAAGGCCGCTGGCGTGCTGATCGCCCTGAACCGCCAGGAGCGCGGCAACGGTGAGCTGTCGGCGATCCAGGAAGTGGAGCGTGACTTCGGCATTCCGGTGATCAGCATTGTGTCGCTGAACCAGGTGCTGGAGTTTTTGGCCGACGATCCGCAGCTCAAGCAGCATTTGCCGGCGGTTGAGGCTTATCGGGCGCAGTTTGGTGTCTGAAGGCTTTTGACTCCTGTGGCGAGGGAGCTTGCTCCCGTTCGGTTGCGTAGCGACCGCAAAGATATTGGGGCTGCTGCGCAGCCCAGCGGGAGCAAGCTCCCTCGCCACAAAAGCATCATCTGAAACAGTGGTGTAAAAAAAGACCCCGCTCAACCAGGTTGAGCGGGGTCTTTTTTACCGGTGTCGCTTAAGGACGCTTGCGATTACTGATTAACGTACCCACGCCAGTATCGGTGAAGATCTCCAGCAGAATCGCATTCGGCACCCGGCCGTCGATGATCAGCGAGCTGCCGACGCCGCCCTGCACCGCTTCCAGCGCACAACGAATCTTCGGCAGCATGCCGCCGTAGATGGTGCCGTCGGCGATCAGGTCATCGACCTGCTGGGTCGACAGTCCGGTCAGGACTTTGCCCGACTTGTCCATCAGGCCGGCGATGTTGGTCAGCAGCATCAGCTTTTCAGCTTTCAGTGCCTCGGCAACCTTGCCCGCCACCAGGTCGGCGTTGATGTTGTACGACTCGCCGTTGGCGCCCACGCCGATGGGCGCGATCACCGGGATGAAGTCGCCCTTGACCAGCAGGTTCAGCAGATCGGTGTTGATACCGACCACTTCGCCCACATGACCGATGTCGATGATTTCCGGCTGGGTCATCTCCGGTGTCTGGCGGGTCACGGTGAGTTTCTTCGCCCGGATCAGCTCAGCGTCCTTGCCTGTCAGGCCGATGGCGCTGCCGCCATGACGGTTGATCAGGTTGACGATGTCCTTGTTGACCTGGCCGCCCAGGACCATTTCCACCACATCCATGGTCTGCGCGTCGGTCACGCGCATGCCATCGATGAAGTGGCTTTCGATCGACAGGCGCTTGAGCAGGTCGCCGATTTGCGGGCCGCCGCCGTGGACCACCACCGGGTTGATGCCCACGGCCTTCATCAGCACGATGTCGCGGGCGAAGCCGGTCTTGAGCTCCTCGCTTTCCATCGCGTTGCCGCCGTATTTGATCACCAGGGTCTTGCCGACGTAGCGTCGGATATAAGGCAACGCTTCGGACAGGACCTTGGCGGTGTTGGCGGCGGCTTCGCGTTCGAGGGTCATTCAGGGCTCCGGTAGTGCTTCAAAAAATCAAAACGGTAGTTGGAGATCAGGTGCAACACGTTTGAGTTGGGTGTGGAACACATCCTTGATGCGCTGCAGTTCGGCCTCGTTGTCGGCCTCGAAACGCAGTACCAGCACCGGTGTGGTGTTGGATGCGCGAACCAGGCCCCAGCCGTGGGGATAGTCGACCCGCACACCATCGATGGTGGTCAGTTCGGCGCCTTCGCCCCATTGAGCGTCGTGCAGTGCATCAATGATGCTGAATTTGCTCTCTTCGGTCACATGGATATTGATTTCTGGCGTAGAAATATCGTTCGGGAAGGTCGCGAACAGCTCTTCGGCGCTGGATTTCTCCTTGCTGAGGATTTCCAGCAGGCGCGCGGCGCTGTAGATGCCGTCGTCAAAACCGAACCAGCGCTCCTTGAAGAAGATGTGGCCGCTCATTTCGCCGGCCAGCAGGGCGCCGCTTTGTTTCATTTTCTTCTTGATCAGCGAATGGCCGGTTTTCCACATCAGTGGACGACCGCCGTACTCCTTGATCAACGGCACCAGGCGACGGGTGCATTTAACGTCAAAGATGATTTCGGCGTTCGGATTGCGCGCTACCACGTCCTTGGCAAACAGCATCAGCAGGCGGTCGGGGAACACCACGCTGCCGGTATTGGTCACCACGCCCACGCGGTCGCCGTCGCCGTCGAAGGCCAGGCCCAGGTCGGCGTTGGTTTCCTTGACCTTGGCGATCAGGTCTTCAAGGTTTTCCAGCTTGCCCGGATCCGGGTGGTGGTTAGGGAAGTTGCCATCCACGTCGCAGAACAGCGGGATGACTTCGCAGTTCAGGGCTTCGATCAGTTGCGGGGCGATCACGCCAGCCGCGCCGTTGCCGCAGTCGACCACCACTTTCAGGCGACGAGCGAGTTTCACGTCCTTGACGATTTCGTCGTTGTAGCGTTCGAGGATATCGACTTTGGTGATGCTGCCCTGGCCGCTGCTCAGGTCGTTGGTCTTGAGGCGGGTGTGCAGGGCCTGGATCTGCTCGTTGGCAAGGGTGTCGCCAGCGATGACGATCTTGAAGCCGTTGTAGTTCGATGGGTTGTGGCTGCCGGTGAGCATCACCCCGGACT
Organism: Pseudomonas sp. NFACC51; assembly: GCF_900103575.1. NCBI lineage: Bacteria > Pseudomonadati > Pseudomonadota > Gammaproteobacteria > Pseudomonadales > Pseudomonadaceae > Pseudomonas > Pseudomonas sp. NFACC51. The sequence goes on from NZ_FMXH01000003.1 coordinate 70,356, forward strand.
TGCCGGCCAACACGTTGGCGGCGTAATACAGCGCCGGGGTCGGCACCAGGCCCACGTCGCTGACGTGGCAGCCACTGTCGGCGACGCCTTTTATCAGTTGTTCGACCAGCTCAGGCCCCGACAAGCGGCCATCACGGCCGACACACACGTTCGGTTCGCCCTGGGCCAGGCTCTGGGAGCCAATGGCCCGGCCGATCCAGTAGGCGGTTTCGGCGGTGAGGGTTTCCGGTACCACGCCACGGATGTCGTAGGCGCGGAAGATACTGTCAGGGAAGATCGGGGCGATTGCGGCTGGGGTGTTCATGGGCGGGGCGCTCTATCAGGAAAGTGACTGGACAGGCCGGCGGGTCGCGTCGGCAGGCTCAAGCTGAAGGGTATGACGGCGTTTTTGACAGAGAGTTCGTGGTGGGAAAATGCCATGAGACAGCGTTACCCCGGCCTCGCTCGCCTAATACGTTGATTCCGGATGGGAAACCTAGCAGAAAGCCACTGCGCATTTTTTGTCCTGAAACACAAGCTTCACAAACGGGCCGGGCAGGACGCCCGGCTTGAAAACACCGGTCAATGGCTGCCGGAATGCCCAAAACCACCCGCGCCACGCTGGCTTTCGTCGAATTCTTCGACCAGTTCGAAGTGGGCCTGGACCACCGGCACCAGCACCAGCTGCGCGATGCGTTCGCCCACGGCAATGTTGAAGGCTGTTTGGCCGCGGTTCCAGCACGACACCATCAGTTCGCCTTGATAGTCGGAGTCGATCAGGCCCACCAGGTTGCCCAGCACGATGCCGTGCTTATGGCCCAGACCCGAGCGCGGCAGGATCAGCGCGGCCAGGCCAGGATCGCCGATGTACACCGACAGGCCGGTAGGAATCAGCAGGGTCTGGCCCGGCTCCAGGATCGTGTCCTGCTTGAGCATCGCCCGCAGGTCGAGGCCGGCGGAGCCCGGTGTGGCGTATTGCGGCAGCGGGAATTCGTTGCCGATGCGTGGGTCGAGGATCTTGGCTTGTAGGGCGTGCATGACATTTAAACCTGGTTCAGACGTTCGGCGATGAAAGTGATCAGCTGGCGGGCAATCTTGCTCTTGCTGGTCTGGGCGAAAAGTGTGGCGTGCAACTGGCGGTCGATCACGCTGCAGGCGTTTTCTTCGCTGTTGAAGCCGATGCTCGGGTTGGCCACGTCGTTGGCGACGATCAAGTCGAGATTCTTGTCCTTGAGCTTGCGTGCGGCGTAATCGAGCAGGTGTTCGGTCTCGGCGGCAAAGCCGACACTGAACGGGCGGTCGGGGCGGGTGGCGATGCTGGCCAGGATGTCCGGGTTGCGCACCATTTGCAGGAGCAGGCCGTCGCCGCTTGTAGGGTCTTTCTTCAATTTTTGCGGGGCGACGACTTCGGGGCGGTAGTCCGCCACCGCCGCCGAGGCGATGAACAGGTCGCAGGGGATGGCGGCCTCGCAGGCTGCGAGCATGTCCCGGGCGCTGACCACATCGATGCGCGTGACCCGGTCCGGAGTCGGCAGGTGCACGGGGCCGGTGATCAGTGTTACCCGGGCGCCGGCTTCTACCGCGGCTTCGGCCAGGGCGAAGCCCATTTTCCCGGAGCTGTGGTTGGTGATGTAGCGCACCGGGTCGATGTTTTCCTGGGTCGGTCCGGCGGTGATCAGCACGTGCTTGCCGGTCAGGGCCTGGCGCTGGAAGCAGTCGGCGGCGCACTGGGCCAGGTCGGTGGCTTCAAGCATGCGGCCCATGCCGACATCGCCGCAGGCCTGGCTCCCAGAGGCCGGGCCGAAGACTTTCAGGGCGCGGCTTTCGAGCAATTGCAGGTTGGCCTGGGTGGCCGGGTCGCGCCACATGGCCTGGTTCATGGCCGGCGCCACGGCGACCACCGCGTCGGTGGCGAGCACCAGGGTGGTCAGCAGGTCGTCGGCGATGCCCTGGGCCAAACGGGCGATCAGGTCGGCCGTGGCCGGGGCGATCAGCACCAGGTCGGCCCACTTGGCCAGTTCGATGTGACCCATGGCGGCTTCGGCCGCCGGGTCGAGCAGATCCAGGTGGACCGGGTGCCCGGATAGGGCTTGCATGGTCAGCGGGGTAATGAACTCGCTGCCACCGCGGGTCATGACGACCCGTACTTCCGCGCCCTGGTCGATAAGCCTGCGAACCAGCTCGGCGCTCTTGTAGGCGGCAATGCCGCCGCCGACGCCCAGAACGATGCGTTTCCGATACAGCCGCTGCATAGGCCTGCCTTTCGATTTCAGTGGTCAGTGCAAGACGAACCCCTTGGCAGCAGCTGCCAGGGTGCAAATCGCCTGCAAAAAAGATGGGCTACGATATCACAGCGACCGCTATGGAACAGCGGCGCCCACAATCAGGGAGATGCCATGAGTATTCGCGATTGGCCCGTGGCCGAGCGGCCACGGGAGCGGTTATTGGCGCTAGGGGCGGGGAGTCTATCGGACGCCGAGCTGCTGGCGATTTTTTTGCGCACCGGCGTGTCGGGCAAAAGCGCGGTGGATCTGGCGCGACAACTATTGATTCAATTTGGCAGCCTGCGCGCGCTGCTTGAAGCCGATCAGATCACATTCAGTAATCATATGGGGCTCGGACCGGCGAAGTTTGCCCAACTGCAAGCGGCTCAGGAAATGAGTCGTCGGCATTTGGCTGAACGGGCACGGGAAAAGACCACGCTGGAAAGCCCGTTCGCGGTGCGTGAGTACCTGAAATCGATGTTGCGTCACGAACCCCACGAAGTGTTCGGTTGCCTGTTTCTCAATGCCAAGCACCAGGTGCTGACCTTCGAGGCGCTGTTCCGCGGCTCTATCGACAGCGCCAGTGTCCATCCCCGGCAGGTCGTCAAGCGCGCCCTGGCCCACAACGCCGCCGCGTTGATCCTGTGCCACAACCACCCCTCCGGCAACACCGAGCCCAGCCAGGCCGACCGGGTGCTCACTGAGCGGCTTCAGGAGGCGTTGGAACTGATCGATGTGCGGGTGCTCGACCACTTCATTGTTGGCGATGGGGAGCCGCTGTCGATGGCGGAGCATGGGTGGATGTGAGGCAGCGGCAAGCTGTCAGCTTCAAGCCGCAAGTTCAGAGCCGGGTGTGATCTGCTCTTGAGCTTGCAGCTTGCAGCTTGCAGCTTGCAGCTTACGGCTTGAGCCTGACCTTCGAGTAATCCTGCCGCCCAAACGGGCTGACCGAGTAACCCTGCACATCCTTGCGGGCCAGGGCGAACGCGGTCGGGTGCGCCAGGGGCAGCCACAGGGCCTGTTGCTGGATCTGGGCCTGGGCCTGCTCGTAGAGCTTGGCCCGCACGCCTTGTTCGCCGGTGGTCTTGCCGGCGCTGATCAGTTTGTCCAGGTCGGGATTGCAGTAGCGGGCGAAGTTGGTGCCGGACTTGACCGCCGCGCAGGAAAACTGTGGCGTGAGGAAGTTGTCCGGGTCGCCGTTGTCGCCGGCCCAACCCATGAACAGCAAATCATGTTCGCCGGCCTTGGCGCGACGGATCAGTTCGCCCCATTCGATCACCCGGATCTCGGCCTGGATGCCGATCTGCGCCAGGTCGGACTGCAGCAGTTGCGCGCCGACGCTGGGGTTGGGGTTCAGCAGGCTGCCGGAAGGGCGGGTCCAGATGGTGGTCTGGAAGCCTTCCTTCAAGCCGGCCTTGGCCAACAGGTCGCGGGCCTTGGCCAGATCATGGGCGTAGCCGGGCAGGCTTTTGGCGTAGCTCCAGGTGTTGGGCGGGTAGGGGCCATTGGCGGCTTCGGCGGTGCCTTCGAAGACGCTCTTCAGGTAGCTGGCCTTGTCGAAGGCCAGGTTGATGGCTTGGCGCACCTCAGGCTTGTCCAGCGGCGGATGCTGGCTGTTGATGGCCACGAACGCGGTCATGAAGGCGTCGGTCTGCTCGACCTTCAGCGTAGGTTCTTGCTTGGCGGCTTGTACGTCCAGCGGCTTGGGCGACAGGGCGATCTGGCATTCGTTGCGACGCAGTTTCTGCAGGCGCACATTGGCATCCGGCGTGATGGCGAAGACCAGCGGGTCCACTTGGGGCTTGCCGCCGAAATAGGCGTCGTTGGCCTTGTAGCGAATCGAGGCGTCCTTCTGGAACCGGCTGAAAATGAACGGGCCGGTGCCGATCGGCAGGCTATTGAGCTTTTCCGGCGTACCGGCCTTCATCAACTGATCGGCGTATTCGGCCGAGTAAATGGAGGCAAAACCCATGCTCAACGTCGCCAGGAAGGTCGAGTCGGCGTGATCGAGGGTGAAGCGCACGATCAACGGGTCCAGCGCATCGACTTTCTTGATCAGCGCTGGCAGTTGCATGGACTGGGCGTGGGGGAAACCGCTTTGCGCCACCTTGTGCCAGGGGTTCGCCGGGTCGAGCATGCGCTCGAAGCTGAACTTCACGTCCTCGGCGGTCAGGTCGCGGCGCGGCGTGAAGTAGTCGGTGTGGTGGAACTTGACCTGTGGCCGCAGCTTGAACACGTAGGTCAGGCCATCGGTGGAGACTTCCCAGCGCTCGGCCAGGCTGGGGACCACTTTGCCGCCGGCGGTATCGAAGTCCACCAGGCGGTTCATCAGCACGTCGGCGGAGGCGTTGGTGGTCGTCAGGGAGTTGTACTGGACGACATCGAACCCTTCCGGGCTGGCTTCGGTACAGACGCTCAGGGCGGCGGCCAAGGCCTGTGGGGTGATCAGCAGAGGGGCGAGCAACAATGGTAGGGCAGCGAGGCGCATGGTCGGTTTCCTGTGCAAGTCGAAGGCCCATCTGCGAGTGCAGTCTGGAAAAGGCCTACCCTAGTGGGCTCGCCGCTAAATGACTATCCCCTTTTTGCATTTTCCGGCACTCTGCGCCAACGCGTGGATGGACTAAAAATCGCCACAGGTGAAAAAAACCTGCATGCAGCGACGAGCGGTAAGGTGCTGTGCCAGCCTCTGCCCCCGCCGCCCGGGGCGGTTGGTCGATGATTCGCCATGAAGACAAATCACATCGGCTGTTGTTGCGCTGTGGTCTTTCTGGTATAAAGCAGCGCTCTTTTCTAGGGGCCCGGTTCCTTCACTGTAGGTGTAGCCGGTAAGACCCTTAAAGAAACGCGGCGCCTGGCGCCAAATGACTGAGAGATTAAGCGGCCAACCCATGCCGGGTTGGGCATGTGGTTTTAGAGGGCTGAGGCATGTCGAGAGTCTGTCAAGTTACCGGTAAGGGTCCGGTGACTGGGAATAACATTTCCCACGCAAACAACAAAACCCGTCGTCGTTTCCTGCCGAACCTGCAGCATCACCGCTTCTGGGTTGAAGAAGAGAAACGTTTTGTGCGTCTGCGCGTATCTGCCAAGGGCATGCGTATCATCGACAAGCGTGGCATCAGTGTCGTGCTGGCCGAACTTCGTCGCGATGGCAAGGTTTAAGGGAGCTAATCATGCGTGAATTGATTCGTTTGATCTCGAGCGCCGGTACTGGTCACTTCTACACTACCGACAAGAACAAGCGTACTACCCCGGACAAAATCGAGATCAAGAAATATGATCCGGTTGTTCGCAAGCACGTGATCTACAAGGAAGGCAAAATCAAGTAATTGATTTTTCCCTTCTTACGAAAAAGGCCCGTATCGCGAGATACGGGCCTTTTTTGTTGCGCTCGGATTGTGTGGTCAGCGACGAGGGGGTCAGCCGCAGTTGATGCTGACAATGATCCTGTCGGCGTCGGTGTGCAGGTTGATCCGGCGCGGACGCAGGTCCCAGCTCGACGGATATTTCGGGCCTGTGGCGCGGACGGGGGCTCCATTGGCCAAGGCGCGAACCTCTTCAAGCAATTGAGGGGTGCATTTTTGGCCGATGGTGTATTGGGCGATGGCGAGATCGCATTGATCGGGTACGACGGGCATATTGCCTCCTTGCAATAGAGATAGGGTCAGGGCGCTCACCTGTCGGTTGGCCGCACGTCCTGTGCGTGCCGTTGCGACGATAAAATACGTGATGCCCGTGAGCAGTCTTATCTGCTGCGCTGGTTTTTACCAGCGATAGAGTGTCAGCTTCTTTTTCGGCGGGGCTCAAGCCTTCTGCTCGAACACCACGTAAATCTTGCGGCACGGCTCCAGCACTTCCCAAGTGCCCTGGAAACCCGCTGGGATCACAAAGCGGTCGCCAGCCCGCAGGGTCTTGGCATTGCCATTGTCGTCCCGCAGCACGGAAACACCCTGGACGATCTCGCAATACTCATGCTCGGTGTAATTGACCGTCCACTGGCCGACGGCGCCTTCCCATACGCCCGCGTTCATCTGCCCGCAGGGGCTGCTGTAATGGTTGAACACGGTTTGCTCGGGGTCGCCCTTGAACACCTTGGCCGGGTCCGGGCGATAACGTTCGGCGGTGGTATTGGCCTGGCTGAAATCGACGATGTCCTGAATGCTCATGCGGGTGATCCCCAGTGATCGCTTGGAAGGCTTCGAGTCTATGTTTATTAAAACGAACATCGCAAGGTCGTTTGCCCGCGTTGTGTCAAATATATTGAAACATGACCAGCCGCTGGTTTAGGGTGGCGGGTGCCCTATGCCGAAAACGGTGCCGAAACCAGGCTGGTTGGGCAGAATACTTTTGAGCGCTGCGCACCGCGCGGCGTTCGTACTCAATAAGAGGAGGACACACGCATGACCACCCTGACTCGTGCCGACTGGGAACAACGCGCCCGCGACCTGAAGATCGAGGGCCGCGCCTTCATCAACGGCGAGTACACTGATGCGGTGTCCGGCGAAACCTTCGATTGCCTCAGCCCGGTCGATGGCCGCCTGCTGGGCAAGATCGCCAGCTGTGACGTCGCCGACGCCCAGCGTGCGGTCGAAAACGCCCGCGCCACATTCAGTTCCGGCGTCTGGTCGCGCCTGGCACCCAGCAAGCGCAAAGCCACCATGATTCGTTTTGCCGGCCTGCTCAAGCAGCATGCCGAAGAACTGGCCCTGCTCGAAACCCTGGACATGGGCAAGCCGATCAGTGATTCCCTGAACATCGACGTTCCCGGCGCGGCGCAAGCCTTGAGCTGGAGCGGTGAAGCCATCGACAAGCTCTACGACGAAGTGGCGGCTACGCCGCACGATCAGTTGGGCCTGGTAACCCGTGAGCCGGTGGGTGTCGTGGGCGCTATCGTGCCCTGGAACTTCCCGTTGATGATGGCCTGCTGGAAGCTCGGCCCGGCGCTGTCCACCGGTAACTCGGTGGTGCTCAAACCGTCGGAAAAATCCCCGCTGACCGCTATCCGCATCGCCGCACTGGCGATCGAGGCCGGCATTCCGAAGGGCGTGCTGAACGTGCTGCCAGGCTATGGCCACACCGTCGGCAAGGCCCTGGCCCTGCATATGGACGTCGATACGCTGGTGTTCACCGGCTCTACCAAGATCGCCAAGCAACTGATGATCTACTCCGGCGAATCCAACATGAAACGTATCTGGCTGGAAGCCGGCGGCAAGAGCCCGAACATCGTATTCGCCGATGCCCCGGACCTGCAAGCCGCCGCCGAATCCGCCGCCAGCGCCATCGCCTTCAACCAGGGCGAAGTTTGCACTGCCGGCTCGCGGCTGTTGGTGGAGCGTTCCATCAAGGACACGTTCCTGCCACTGGTGATCGAAGCCCTCAAGGGCTGGAAGCCTGGTAACCCTCTGGACCCGGCCACCAATGTCGGCGCCCTGGTCGATACCCAGCAGATGAACACCGTGCTGTCCTACATCGAGGCCGGTCACAGCGACGGCGCCAAACTGGTGGCCGGCGGCAAGCGCATCCTTGAGGAAACGGGCGGTACGTACGTCGAGCCGACGATTTTCGACGGCGTGAGCAACGCCATGAAAATCGCCCAGGAAGAGATTTTCGGCCCGGTCTTGTCGGTCATTGCCTTCGACACCGCCGAGCAGGCCATCGAGATCGCCAACGACACGCCGTACGGCCTGGCCGCGGCGGTATGGACCAAGGACATCTCCAAGGCCCACCTGACCGCCAAGGCCCTGCGTGCCGGCAGCGTCTGGGTCAACCAGTACGACGGCGGCGACATGACCGCGCCGTTCGGTGGTTTCAAGCAATCGGGTAATGGTCGCGACAAGTCGCTGCATGCGTTCGACAAGTACACCGAGCTGAAGTCGACCTGGATCAAACTCTGATCCCTTTTGTGGGAGCGGAAGATTTGCGGTAGACACACATCCCCTGTGGGAGCGCGCTTGCTCGCGATCGCGGTATGACAGTCGACGACTTTGTTGAATGTCGCGCCGCTATCGCGAGCAAGCTCGCTCCCACAATGTTTTGGGTGGCGCTTGGGATTGATAACTGTCCACAGGAGCGTGGAAATGCGTTGGGCGACCTATTTCGCCGTGTTGGCGTCTGTCCTGAGTGTCGGCCTGGCTTTGGGTGTGAGCATGCCGCTGGTGTCGCTGCGCCTGGAGGGCTGGGGTTATGGCTCGTTCGCCATTGGCGTGATGGCCGCCATGCCGGCCGTGGGGGTGTTGCTCGGGGCCAAGGTGTCCAGCCGGCTGGCGGCGCGGTTTGGCACGGCAGCGTTGATGCGTCTGTGCCTGTGGGGCGGCGCGGTGTCCATCGGGTTGCTGGCGCTGCTGCCCAGCTATCCGGTCTGGCTGCTGCTGCGCCTGTTGATTGGCGTGGTCCTGACCTTGGTGTTCATTCTGGGTGAGAGTTGGATCAACCAACTGGTCATTGAGAAATGGCGTGGGCGACTGGTGGCGCTGTACGGCAGCAGCTACGCCTTGAGCCAGTTGTCCGGCCCACTGCTGCTGGGCGCGCTGGGGACCGCTCATGACTACGGGTTCTGGGTGGGTGTCGGTTTGCTGCTGATCGCACCCTTACTGTTGCTGGGCCGTAGCGGTGCGCCGAGCAGCGAGGCCGGCAGCGTTACGTTTGGCGACTTGTGGACGTTTTGCCGGGGCTTGCCGGCGATTGCCTGGGCGGTCTCGTTGTTCGCCGCGTTCGAGGCCATGATCCTCACGTTGCTGCCGGTGTATTGCCTGCGCCAGGGCTTCACCGCCGACGTAGCGCTGGCGATGGTCAGCACCGTGGTGGTCGGTGATGCCCTGTTGCAGTTGCCCATTGGTGCCCTGGCCGATCGCGTGTCTCGTCGGGCGCTGTTGACGGGCTGTGCAGTGGCGCTGACGTTATCGAGCCTGGCGGTTCCGCTGTTGATCGATACCCTGTTGATCTGGCCGCTGTGGGTACTGTTCGGCGCCAGTGCCGGCGGTTTGTTCACGTTGTCGCTGATCCTGATCGGCGAGCGTTACCGTGACGATGCGCTGGTGCGGGCCAACGCCCACGTCGCGCAACTGTGGGGCCTTGGTTGCCTGATCGGGCCACTGGTGGCGGGAGCGGGCAGTCAGTGGATCAGCGGGCATGCGCTGCCCTTGTTCATGGCCGCAGGGGCGTTTGGCCTGGTGATCCTGCTGTTGCGCCAGGGGGCGTTCGGGGCGACCCAAGCGGCCTGAGCACACCAAACCCCGTGGCGAGGGAGCTTGCTCCCGCTCGGTTGCGCAGCAACCGCAAAAGCCGGGACTGCTTCGCAGTCCAGCGGGAGCAAGCTCCCTCGCCACAACAGCGGGGTGCCCCTACAGCATCCGCTCCAACCCGATCGTCGTGCTGAACCAGGCATTGAATCGGCGCCACCAACTGCCCGGTTCGCGGTTCAGGTCGTGCGTCTGGCCATTGTCTTCGGTGGTCCAGACGAGCGTTCCATCCTCCAGCCTGGCCTGATAGCTCAGGGCTGGCGCCATGCCCTGCAAGGCCAGTTCGCGCACTTGGCTGGCGAGTTCAGGGCTGTCCACCAGCACGCCGACTTCGGTGTTCCACAGCACCGAGCGCGGGTCGAAATTGAACGAGCCGATGAACGATTTCTGCTGGTCGAAGATGATCGCCTTGCTGTGCAGGCTGGAGTCCGATTCGCCGTAGGATTTGCTGTAGAACAGGTGCGGGCTGCTGCCGGTGTCGCCCGGTTGTCGTCGCAGTTCGAACAGGCGTACGCCATGTTGCAACAGGGCCTTGCGGTACGGTGCATAGCCGCCGTGCACGGCGGGCACGTCGGTGGCTTCCAGGGAGTTGGTCAGCAGGCTCACCGACACGCCGGCATCGGCGCGACTGGTCAGGTACACCAAGCCTGGCTGGCCGGGGACGAAGTAGGCGGAAATCATGATCAGTTCTTTGCTGACACCCGTCAGCTCGGGGGCCAGTTGGGTGGTCAACAACAGTTGAGGGGTCCGGTTCGTCCTTGGCCAGCACTTTGCTGGGCGCGTCCCACAGTGCCTGGTTCCAGGCCCAGATCAGCTGATCGCGCCAAGTGTCCAGGCGCGGTTGGGTTTTGTAGGCGGTCAGCTGTTGGTAGAGCGCGTGATTTTCCTTTTGGGTCTGCTCCATGGATTCTTGCAGGCGCAGGCGGCTGTTGGCCAGGTCCTTGGGCGTGGGGCGATGGGACAGGAACTGCTCGATGGGTTTGCTCAGGGCGCTGTTCCAGTACTGGTCGAAGCTGTGACCCAGTTGTTCGGCCACCGGGCCGACACTGAGCAGGTCGATGTCGGTGAAGTTCAGGTTGGGTTCGGCGTCGAAATACTCATCGCCCAGGTTGCGACCGCCGACGATGGCCATGCTGTTATCCGCCAGCCACAGCTTGTTGTGCATCCGGCGGTGTTGCTGCGAAAGGTTGAGCAGGCGGCCGAGGCTGCGAGTCACGCCGGTGGCACGTCCCAGGTGCAGCGGGTTGAACAGGCGGATCTGGATCTGCGGATGAGCGGCGAGGGTGGCGATGATCTGATCCTGGCCATCGCTGGTGGTGTCGTCCAGCAATATCCGTATGCGCACGCCCCGGTCGGCGGCCTTGAGCAATTCATCTACCAGCATCCGCGTGCTGATGCCGTCATGGACGATGTAGTACTGCAAATCCAGGCTGCCTTGGGCGTGGCGAATCAACTCGGCCCGGGCAATGAACGCGTCGGTGCTGTCCGATAGCAGCCGAAAGCCCGAGCGTCCTTCATGGGCGGCAGCCTGGGCCTGGACCGAGCGGCCGAACGAAGATTCGGCGGCCGGTAAGGCCTGGGAGGGCTCGCGGGTGACATCAAGACCGGCGCAGCCGCTCAGCAGTGAGGCGACTAACAGCAGCGCAGGCAGGATCGGTCTGGATCTCACGTAGGATCGTTCCGCTTGTTCACGTTGATCGGCTGTTGGGTGCTGCTTCCCTGGGTAAAGTTCAGACGACGTCGCGCTGGGTTTCGTTCAACAACGCGATAGCGGCGGTTCCCACCTTGCGTACGGCGTCTTCGATCTGGGCCGTTGGCTTGGCAGCGTAGTTCATCCGCAGGCAGTTGCGGTACTTGCCCGATGCCGAAAAGATGCTGCCGACAGCGACCTGCACGCCTTGGTCGAGCAGGACCCGATTGAGCTTCAGCGTGTCGAAGCCTTCCGGCAATTCGACCCACAGCATGAAGCTGCCCCGCGGGCGACTGGCCCGGGTGCCCGGTGGGAAATAGCGGCTGACCCAATCGATCATCACGTCGCGATTGCGCTGGTATTGCGTACGCATCCGGCGTAAATGGGGTTCGAAATGCCCACCCTTGAGAAATTCGGCAATGGCGATCTGCGGTTGTGGCGCGGTGGAGCCGGTGCTGATGTATTTCATGTGCAGTACCCGCTCCAGATACCGGCCCGGCGCGACCCAGCCAATGCGCAGTCCTGGCGCCAGGGTCTTGGAAAAAGAACTGCAGAGCAGGACGCGGCCGTCTTCATCGAAGGACTTGATGGTGCGCGGGCGAGGGTAGGTGTAGGCCAGTTCGCCATACACATCATCTTCGATGATCGCCACGTCGAAGCGCTGTGCCAGGGTCAGCAGCGCGCGTTTATTAGCGTCGGGCATGATGTAGCCCAGCGGGTTATTGCAGCTGGGAGTCAACTGTATGGCCTTGATCGGCCATTGCTCCAACGCCAGTTCCAGGGCATCGAGGCTGATGCCGGTGAGCGGGTCGGTGGGGATTTCCAAAGCCTTCATGCCCAGGCCCTTGAGGGTTTGCATGGCCCCGTGAAAGCTGGGTGAATCCACTGCGACGATATCGCCTTGTTCGCAGGTGGCACGGATGCTGACCGACAGGGCCTCATGACAGCCAGTGGTGACGATCAAGTCGTTGGGCCCCAGCTGGCAGCCGGAGTCCAGCGACAGCCGGGCGATCTGTTCACGTAGCGCGAGGTTGCCGTAGATGTTGTCGTAATACAGGCCGGGCATGTCTTGTCGGCGGCTGATCTGCGCCAGGCTGCGCAGCAGCGGTTTCATGGTCGGCGAATGGATATCCGGCATGCCGCGTCCCAGTTGCACCACGTCCGGGCGCGGTACGGCGCGGATCAGTTCCAGCACCTGGTCCCACTGGGAAATATCCACTGGGCGCTGGGCCGGACGGCCTACCACCGGCAGGTCCGGCAGTTCGCGGCCCACGGGGACGAAATAGCCGGACTTAGGCCTTGGCATCGCCAGCCCGCTGTCTTCCAGCACGCGATAGGCCTGCTGCACCGTACTCAAGCTGACCCCATGTTCCGTGCTCAATGCCCGCACTGATGGCAGCCGGTCGCCGGGGCGGTAGAAGCCCTGTTCGATGCGGGTACCGAGCAATTCGGCGAGGTTCACGTAGAGGGTCATGGTGCGCTCCCGATGAGATGAGGCAACTGCAACCAATACAGTTGGGGTGGAAAATGGCAATTCAGTGCCGCTAATGCCTAATCTGTATGCTTATAAAAGAAATAGGTTGAATCTGTATCGCTTCAAGCCGTCCGCGCATCATGAAACCTCTGGCTACCCAAGTAAACAGGAGCGATCAAAATGAACGGCTTGAGCGATGTGCGGCTGACGTTACACAGTCAGGAACTGGCGGCAGGGCGGAAGAAAGGGCTGCGCAGCGCGACATTGCGCAATGCGCCGTCCGGCCTGAACCGCTGGGCCCTGTTCTGGCATCGTCTGCATACACGCAAGGCCTTGTTGGAACTTACACCCGAACAGTTGCGTGACATCGGGCTGAGTCGGGAGCAGGCACGGGAGGAGGGGCTCAAACCGTTCTGGCGGCTTTGAAGCAATAGGAACCCGGTGGCGAGGGAGCTTGCTCCCGCTCGGTTGCGCAGCAACCGCAAAAAGAAGGTCTGCTACGCAGCCCAGCGGGAGCAAGCTCCCTCGCCACCGGATCCAGGACTAAACCAGCTCTTTCAACCGATGCCACAACATCCCCAGCGCCAACAGCGGCGAGCGCAGGTGCTTGCCGCCGGGGAAGGTCATGTGCGGGATCTGGGCGAACAGATCGAAACCGCTGCTGTGCTGCCCGCTGATGGCCTCGGCCAATAGTTTGCCGGCCAGGTGCGTGGCATTCACCCCATGGCCGGAATAGGCCTGGGCGTAATACACATTGGGTTGGTCCTTGAGCCGACCGATCTGTGGCAAACGGTTGGCGCCGATACCAATCATCCCGCCCCATTGATAATCGATTTTCACATCCGCCAATTGCGGGAACACCTTGAGCATCTTCGGACGCATGTAGGCGCCAATATCCTGCGGGTCGCGACCGGAATAGTGACAGGCCCCGCCGAACAGCAAGCGGCGATCCGCCGAAAGCCGATAGTAATCCAGGGCCACGCGTTGATCGCAGACCGCCATGTTCTGTGGCAACAACGCCTGCGCCTGGGCCTGGCTCAAGGGTTCGGTGGCGATGATGTAGCTGCCAGCGGGCAGCACCTTGCCGCCCAGTTGCGGATTGAGTCCATTGAGGTAAGCGTTGCAGCCCAGCACCAGCGTCTTGGCGCGGACCGAGCCCTGTTGGGTGTGCACCTTCACTTCAGGACCGTAGTCGATGTGTGTGACCGCCGATTGCTCGAACAGCCTGACCCCCAGCTGTTGCGCGGCGGCGGCTTCGCCCAGGGCCAGGTTCAGCGGATGCAGATGCCCCGAGCCCATGTCGATCAACCCACCGACGTAGCGATCCGAACCCACGACGCTGCGCATTTCGTTGGCTTGCAGCAGTCGGGTCGAATGGCGATAACCCAGGCTGCGCAGTTCTTCGGCGTCTTCGGCGAAGCCCTCCAGGTCGCTGGGCTTGTTGGCGAGGTCGCAGTAACCCCAGGTGAGGTCGCACGGGATCTGGAAACGCTCGACGCGCTGTCGGACGATTTCCACGGCCTCAAGGCCCATGAGCTTCATCTGGCGCACGCCGTCGGCGCCGATGATCGGCGCAAACTGATCGAGGCCATGGCCGACGCCACGAATCAATTGGCCGCCGTTGCGCCCGCTGGCGCCCCAGCCGATCCGGTGCGCTTCCAGCAGCACCACGCTCATGCCGCGCTCGGCCAGTTCGATGGCCGTGTTCAACCCGGAGAACCCGCCGCCGACCACGCAGACATCCGCCAGCAGTTCACCCTGCAGCAGCGGATGGTCCGGTTGCGGCAGGCTGCTGGCGGCGTAATAAGAGGCGGCGTGCGCGTGGCTCGGGACAGGTTGCTGAACACGGGCGTTCATGTGCGTAATCCTGATTTTTGTGTTTGAGAAATTTTACGGAGCATAAGCTGGCGATTCCTTACTGGGCAACACCGGTCGGCTGGCGCTGTCTGGTGCGCGGCTTTTAAGGCAGAATCCTGGACCGTCTCCTTCGGTAACCGCCTCGATGAGCTGCAACAGTCAAAAAATCCGCACGCTACGCCAGCAGATTCCCTCGTTCGAGTGCGTACCGGGCTGCCATGACTGCTGTGGTCCGGTGACCACCTCGCCCGAGGAAATGGCCCGCTTGCCCCGCAAGACCCGGGCCGAACAGGACGCGGCCATGGACGCACTCGACTGCGTGCACTTGGGGCCCGACGGTTGCACCGTCTACGACGAGCGCCCGCTGATCTGCCGGCTGTTCGGCACCACGGCGACCTTGCCGTGTCCCAATGGACGGCGGCCGGTGGAATTGATTCATCCGCGGGTCGAAAAGCAGATTCATGAATACATGGCTGCTAATCGGCAGGTTCTAGTCTAATGAGATCGTTCCCATGTTTCGCGTGGGAATGCTGCCCGCTCGCGAAAGCGGTCCGGAGCCAGGCTCAATCCGGAATCGGCAGGTTCAAGCTCTCCTTCACCTCTTCCATCACGATGTAGCTCTTGGATTCACGCACATGGGGCAGCTTGAGCAGGATGTCCCCCAGCAGCTTGCGGTACGAAGCCATCTCGGAAATCCGTGCTTTCACCAGATAGTCGAAATCCCCTGACACCAAGTGACATTCCAACACGTGAGGCAGTTTCAGCACGGCGCGTCGGAACTCTTCGAACGTGTCGCCGGATTTGTAGTCGAGGCTGATCTCGACAAACACCAGCAGGCTACCCTTCAAGTGCTGCGGATTGAGCCGGGCGTTGTAGCCCATGATGATGCCCTCACGCTCCAGGCGCCGTACCCGCTCGGTGCAGGGCGTGGTGGAGAGGCCGACCTTTTCCCCCAGCTCGGTGAAGGAGATGCGCCCGTCCGCCTGGAGAATGCGCAGGATATTGCGGTCGATCTTGTCCAGCTCACGTTTGGTCTGGGTGTTGGTACGCACAGGTGATGCGCCTCCGTGAAAAGGGTTTTTGCCGAGAATTCTCGCCAAATATAGGCGTTTATATAGTGAAAAGCACTGGCTGATCTTTTTTACACTGCGACCATCAAAGCTATGTACAACAAACGTCAGCGGTTATCCGCGATGAGGGCATCAACATGCGCGTTCTGGTCTTGGGTAGCGGCGTCATCGGTACCGTCAGTGCTTATTATCTGGCCCGTGCCGGGTTTGAAGTGGTGGTGGTCGACCGTCAGCCGGCGCCTGCCATGGAAACCAGTTTCGCCAACGCCGGCCAGGTGTCGCCGGGTTATGCCTCGCCGTGGGCCGCGCCGGGCGTGCCGCTCAAGGCCATCAAGTGGCTGCTGCAGCGCCACGCGCCGCTGGCGATCAAGGCCACGGCCGATATTGACCAATACCTGTGGATGGCACAGATGCTGCGCAACTGCACCGCCAGCCGCTATGCGATCAACAAGGAGCGCATGGTGCGCCTGTCCGAGTACAGCCGTGACTGCCTCGACGAGCTGCGCGCCGAAACCGGCATTGCCTACGAGGGCCGTAGCCTGGGGACCACCCAGCTGTTCCGCACCCAGGCCCAGCTCGACGGCGCGGCAAAAGACATCGCCGTGCTGAAAGAGTCGGGTGTGCCGTTCGAAGTACTCGACCGCGAAGGCATCGCCCGGGTCGAGCCGGCCCTGGCCAATGTCACCGACATTCTGGCCGGTGCCTTGCGCCTGCCCAACGACCAGACCGGCGACTGCCAGATGTTTACCACGCGCTTGGCGGAAATGGCCGAGAAGCTCGGAGTGCAATTCCGCTTCGGCCAGGATATCCAGCGCCTGGACTTCGCCGGTGACCGCATCAACGGTGTCTGGATCGACGGCAAGCTGGAAACCGCCGACCGCTACGTCCTCGCCCTGGGCAGCTACTCGCCGCAACTGCTCAAGCCTCTCGGGATCCGTGCACCGGTGTATCCGCTCAAGGGCTACTCCCTGACCGTGCCGATCACCAACCCGGCGATGGCGCCGACTTCGACCATTCTCGACGAAACCTATAAGGTCGCGATCACCCGCTTCGACAACCGTATTCGGGTGGGCGGCATGGCGGAAATCGCCGGTTTTGACCTGTCTCTCAACCCACGTCGGCGCGAAACCCTGGAGATGATCGTCAACGACCTTTATCCTCAGGGCGGCAATCTGGCCGAGGCGAGTTTCTGGACCGGCTTGCGCCCGACCACTCCGGACGGAACGCCAATCGTGGGCGCCACGCCCTTCAAGAATCTGTTCCTGAACACCGGCCATGGCACCCTTGGATGGACCATGGCCTGTGGTTCCGGTCGCCTGTTGGCCGACCTGATGGCGAAGAAAAAGCCGCAGATCAGCGCCGAAGGCCTCGATATTTCCCGTTATGGCAGCAAACACCAGGAGTCTGCAAAACATGTCAATCCAGCGCCAGCTCACCAATGACCGCATGAGCCAGGTTGTCGTGCACAACGGCACCGTTTACCTGGCCGGACAGGTCGGCGACGACATGAACGCCGGTATTGAACAGCAGACCCGCGAAAGCCTGGCCAATATCGAGCGCTTGCTGGACCTGGCCGGAACCGACAAGAATCGTTTGCTATCGGTGACGATCTACTTGAAGGACATCGAGGCTCACTTCGAAGGCATGAACGCGGTCTGGGACAAATGGTTGCCCAAGGGCGTCGCCCCGGCCCGCGCCACGGTGGAAGCCAAGCTGTGCGAACCGGAGATCCTGGTAGAGCTGTCCGTCGTGGCCGCGTTGCCTTAAATACCGGCCCAAACGATCCCTCTCCCGGTGCTGTTGGTGGTTCATGCTGTCAGCCAGCACCGGTTTTTTATTCATGACCGCCTAGAAGCCTGCCGCCATGCGTCCTGCCCGTGCCCTGATCGATCTCCAAGCCCTGCGTCACAATTACCAATTGGCCCGCGAAGTCACGGGGGCCAAGGCCCTTGCGGTGATCAAGGCCGACGCCTACGGGCACGGCGCGGTGCGTTGCGCCGAGGCGCTGCAGGACACGGCAGACGGGTTTGCCGTGGCCTGCATCGAAGAAGCCCTGGAACTGCGGGCCGGTGGGATCCGCGGACCGATCCTGCTGCTGGAGGGTTTTTTCGAGGCCAGTGAGCTGCCGTTGATCGTCGAGCACGATTTCTGGTGCGTGGTGCATTCGTTGTGGCAGCTCGAAGCGATTGAAAAAGCCGCGCTGAGCCAGCCGATCACGGTCTGGCTCAAGCTCGATTCCGGTATGCACCGGGTCGGCCTGCATCCGGCGGATTACCAAGCGGCCTACCGTCGCCTGCTCGCCAGCGGCAAGGTGGCGAAGATTGTCTTGATGAGTCACTTCGCCCGTGCCGATGAACTGCACGATCCCAGCAGCACTGAGCAACTGGCGATATTCGACAAAGCCCGCCAGGGCCTGGTGGCGCAGATCAGCCTGCGCAACTCACCGGCCGTGCTGGGCTGGCCGCAGGTACCCAGCGACTGGGTGCGCCCGGGCATCATGCTCTACGGGGCCACGCCCTTCGACGAGCCCAACGCCGTCGCCTCGCGCCTGCAACCGGTGATGACGCTGGAGTCGAAGATCATCTGCGTGCGCGAATTGCCCGCTGGCGAACCGGTGGGCTACGGTGCCCGTTTTGTGACCACGCAACCGACCCGGGTCGGGGTGGTCGCCATGGGGTATGCCGACGGCTACCCGCGCCAGGCGCCGAACGGTACGCCGGTGCTGGTGGATGGGCAGC
The DNA here is from genome assembly GCF_900103575.1 of Pseudomonas sp. NFACC51. Taxonomy (NCBI): domain Bacteria; kingdom Pseudomonadati; phylum Pseudomonadota; class Gammaproteobacteria; order Pseudomonadales; family Pseudomonadaceae; genus Pseudomonas; species Pseudomonas sp. NFACC51. The sequence goes on from NZ_FMXH01000003.1 coordinate 88,663, forward strand.
GCAGCCAACTGGTCGGGCGGGTGTCGATGGACATGCTGTGTGTCGACTTGACCGATGTCCCCCAGGCCGGGCTCGGCTCGACCGTGGAGTTGTGGGGCAAGAACATCCTTGCCAGCGACGTTGCCAAGGCCGCCGACACGATCCCCTATCAGATTTTCTGCAACCTGCGGCGGGTGCCACGGCTCTATTCCGGGCATTGACGTACGGCGTCGGCTACCGAAAGTCGCTTCACCGCACAGGATTCGGGTCCAAGTGTTGTAAATACTGAACGCTGTCGCCATGATAACGCTCACTTTCCTCACAACCTGATTCCCTGGAGGCTCCAGCATTGGACGTCGGTGAACGACTGCAATCCATTCGTAAACTCAAAGGCCTTTCCCAGCGTGAGCTCGCCAAGCGTGCGGGCGTCACCAACAGCACTATTTCAATGATCGAGAAGAACAGCGTCAGCCCCTCGATCAGCTCGCTGCGTAAGGTCCTTGGCGGGATTCCCATGTCCATGGTCGAGTTTTTCTCCGAAGAAATCCTTCAGGAGAAACCGACTCAGATCGTTTATAAAGCCAACGAACTGATCGACATCTCCGACGGCGCCGTGACCATGAAGCTGGTGGGCAGGGCACACCCAAGCCGGGCGATCGCCTTCCTCAACGAAATCTATCCGCCTGGCGCCGACACCGGTGAAGAAATGCTCACCCATGAGGGCGAGGAAACCGGGATCCTGGTGGAGGGGCGGCTGGAACTGGTGGTTGGTGTCGAAACCTTCGTGCTCGAAGCGGGCGACAGCTACTATTTCGAAAGCACCAAGCCCCACCGTTTTCGTAATCCGTTCGACGTGCCGGCGCGACTGATCAGCGCAGCCACGCCGGCCAATTTCTAGAAAAAGCGGCGCCGGCCCCTGCGGCAAAGGCGCCCAGGGAAGTAACCGTCATTGCAAACAAGACCCTTGCGACTTTGGGGTTGTTTCAGTGTGACGGCCTTACCGCTATACTTGCGCCCGCCTGCAAACCGTGGCCGCAGGCGTGACTAGCCACCATTGAGGGTGTACGCGTGAACCTAATTATGAAAATGCTGGCTGCACCAGCAACCGTATTGGCCCTATGGGCAGTCAGTGCCCAAGCGGCGACCACCGACGAAATCGCCAAGCGCCTCGAACCGGTTGGCCAGGTCTGCGTCCAGGGGAAAGAATGCAAAGGCATGGAAGTTGCCACTGCCGCTGGCGGCGCGGGTGGTGCCAAGAAGCCGGCTGACGTGATTGCAAAGCATTGCAACGCTTGCCACGGCACAGGCCTGCTGGGCGCGCCGAAAATCGGTGACAAGGCGGCCTGGAAAGAGCGCGCCGATCACCAGGGCGGCCTCGACGGCATCCTGGCCAAGGCCATTACCGGCGTCAATGCCATGCCGCCTAAGGGCACCTGCGCCGATTGCTCGGATGACGACCTCAAGGGCGCCATCAAAGAGATGTCCGGCCTGTAATACGCCGATATCTTGCGCAAAAAAGCCGCTTACGAGCGGCTTTTTTGTGCCCCGGGGTTTTCCAGGGCTGTTCATCGCAACCAAGACCCGGCAAGCTCGGTCCAACCCACATTCATGGAGTGTCCAGGAGGGTCCGATGGTGCAGTTGTGTTCAATCGAACAGGCGGTGGATGACGTGCTCGAGCGCCTGCCCGCGCATATTCATCTCGGCATGCCCCTGGGGCTAGGCAAACCCAACCTGTTCGCCAACGCGCTGTACCGGCGCATTGCACAACTGCCCGAGCGGCAGTTGACCATCTACACGGCCCTGAGCCTGGGCCGACCGAAATTGGGCGATGGTCTGCAGAAGCGCTTCCTCGAGCCCTTTGTCGAACGGGTCTTCGGCGACTATCCCGAACTGGATTACCTGGCCGACCTGCATCAGGACAGCCTCCCACCCAACATACGAGTCGAGCAGTTCTTCATGCAGCCGGGCAGCCTGCTGCACAGCGCCTCGGCCCAGCAGAGCTACGTCAGCAGCAACTACAGCCATGCTGCCCGGGACATCAACGCTGCCGGCTTGAACCTGGTGGCGCAGTTGGTGGCGAGCGATCCTGAGCATCCGGATCGCCTGAGCCTGAGCTGCAATCCGGACATCACCCTCGACCTGCTGCCGATGATCGCCAAGCGGCGGGCGGCCGGGGAGACCATCCTCCTGGTCGGCCAGGTGCACAACGATTTGCCCTACATGCCGGGCGACGCGGAAGTCGGCATCGACGCCTTCGACCTGTTGATCGACGAGAAGGACAGCCACACGTTGTTTTCCACGCCGAACATGCCGGTGGGCTTCCAGGACCATCTGATCGGCCTGCACGCCAGTACCCTGGTGCGCGACGGCGGGACGCTGCAGATCGGCATCGGCGCCATGGGCGATGCATTGACGGCGGCGCTGTTGGCGCGCCAGGCCGATAACGCCGGTTACCAGGCGTTGCTGGCGGACCTGAACCTTAGCCAGTGGGCGCAACTGATCGAGCGCGAAGGCGGGGTCGAGCCGTTTGCCAAAGGGCTTTACGGCTGCAGTGAAATGTTCGTCAACGGTTTGCTGGTGCTGGCCGAGGCCGGAATCGTCCGGCGCAAGGTCTATCCCGATGTTCCGACCCAGGAACGGGCCAACGCCGGTACCCTCGATGAGGCGGCGCAACCTGACGGCATTTGCATACACGGCGGATTTTTCCTCGGGCCGCGCAGTTTTTATGAGCGCCTGCGCGAGTTGCCGAAAAGCCGTCTGCTCGAATTCAACATGACGCGCATCAGTTACATCAACGAGCTGTACGGCCAGGAACAGCTCAAGCGCCTGCAGCGCCTCGACGCCCGCTTCATCAACACGGTCTTCATCATGACCCTGATGGGTGCCGGGGTGGCCGATCAGCTGGAGGACGGGCGGGTGCTAAGCGGCGTGGGCGGGCAGTACAACTTCGTTGCCCAGGGCCATGCGCTGGAGGGTGGGCGTTCGATCCTGCTGCTGCGCAGTTGGCGTGAGGCCGGGGGCGAGATCAGCTCGAATATCGTCTGGGACTACGGACATTGCACGATTCCCCGGCACTTGCGCGACATCGTGGTGACCGAATACGGCATCGCCGACCTGCGCGGCAAGACCGACGCCGCGGTGATCGAGGCGTTGCTGAACATCAGCGACTCACGCTTCCAGCCGGGGCTGATCGAGCAGGCGCAAAAAGCCGGTAAGTTGCCGAAGGATTTTCGTCTCGATCCGCGATTCGCCGACAACACTTCGGAGCGTTTGCAGGCGATCCAGGCGCGGCATCCAAACCTGTTTCCGGAGTATCCGCTGAGCTGCGATTTTGACGACGTAGAGCGAGACCTGTTGCGGGCGCTGAACTGGCTCAAGAGCAAGTTCAAGCTCACCGAGATCCTGGAGCTGGGCAAGGCCGCCCTCGATGCGCCGGAGCCCTGGGAGTTTGCCGGGCATTTGGGGCGGATGCAGCTGACCAGCCCCGAAGGGCTGAAGGAGGAGTTGTTCCAGCGGTTGTTGCTGGCGGGGCTCAAGGCTACTGCGCCTTAGCGACCCACCTAAGACCCTTGTGGGAGCGAGCTTGCTCCCACAGGAGGCACAGGGTTATTCGATGAAGGTCACAACCCCACCGGCCAACGACTTCACCCGCGCCAACGATTCAACCCGATAGCCCTGGGCATCCAATTCCGCACGGCCGCCCTGGAACGACTTCTCGATCACGATCCCCAGCCCGGCGACGGTCGCGCCAGCCTGCTTGATGATGGAGATCAGCGCCTGGGACGCTTTGCCGTTGGCCAGGAAGTCATCAATGATCAGTACCCGGTCGCTGCTCGTCAGGTGACGTGGGCTGATGGCGACGGTGCTTTCGGTTTTCTTGGTGAACGAATACACGGTGGCCGACAGCAGGTTTTCCGTCAGGGTCAGGGACTGTTGCTTGCGGGCGAAGATCACCGGTACGCCCAGGTTCAGCCCGGTCATGATCGCCGGGGCAATGCCCGAGGCTTCGATGGTGACGATCTTGGTGATGCCCGAGTCCTTGAACAACGCGGCAAATTCGTCGCCGATCAGCTTCATCAACTGTGGGTCGATCTGATGGTTCAGGAACGCGTCGACTTTCAGGACCTGATCGGAAAGCACGATGCCTTGTTCACGAATTTTCTGCTGCAGGGCTTCCATGAAGCCTCCTCTGATGACGCCTTGAGCGCCTGAAGTCGTTGAAAAAAGTAGTCGATTCTAGCGCTTTAGCATCGCGCGTATATCCGCCAGGGCGCTGTTGCCGCGAACGACTTTGACTTCCGTCGGCGTGTCGTCGTTGCCTTCCCAGGCCAGGTCGTCCGGCGGCAGCTCATCGAGAAAGCGGCTGGGGGCGCAGTCGATCACTTCGCCGTATTGCTTGCGCTTGGCGGCAAAGGTGAAGGCCAGCGTCTGGCGGGCCCGGGTAATCCCGACATAGGCCAGGCGCCGTTCTTCCTCGATGGTGTCGGCCTCGATGCTGGAGCGGTGCGGCAGGATTTCTTCTTCCATGCCCATGATGAACACGTAAGGAAATTCCAAGCCCTTGGAGGCGTGCAGCGTCATCATCTGCACACCTTCGGCGCCGTCTTCCTCTTCCTGCTGGCGTTCAAGCATGTCCCGCAGCACGAGTTTGCCGATGGCGTCCTCGACGGTCATGTCGCCGTCTTCGTCTTTTTCCAGGGTGTTCTTCAACGCCTCGATCAGGAACCAGACGTTGCTCATGCGGTAGTCGGCAGCCTTGTCGCTGGAGCTGTTGGTACGCAGCCAGTTTTCGTAGTCGATGTCCATGACCATGCTGCGCAGTGCTGAAATCGGATCTTCCCCGGCGCACTGTTCGCGAACCTTGTCCATGAAGCGCTTGAAGCGCGCCAGGCGGTCGGTGAAGCGGCTGTCCAGATGTTCGCCCAGGCCGATTTCATCGGTGGCGGCGTACATCGAGATCTTGCGCTCGGTGGCGTAGTTACCGAGTTTTTCCAAGGTGGTCGAACCGATTTCCCGGCGCGGCACGTTGATCACCCGCAGGAAGGCGTTGTCGTCGTCCGGGTTCACGATCAGGCGGAAGTAGGCCATCAGGTCCTTCACTTCCTGGCGTCCGAAAAAGCTGTTGCCCCCCGACAGGCGATAAGGAATCTGGTGATGCTGCAGTTTCAGCTCGATCAGCTTGGCCTGGTAGTTGCCGCGGTACAGGATCGCGAAGTCGCTGTACGGCCGGTCGGTGCGCAGGTGCAGGCTGAGGATTTCCATGGCCACGCGCTCGGCTTCGGCGTCTTCGTTGCGGCAACGGATCACACGGATCTCGTCGCCGTGGCCCATCTCGCTCCACAGTTGTTTTTCGAACTCGTGGGGGTTGTTGGAAATCAGCACGTTGGCACAGCGCAGGATGCGGCTGGTGGAGCGGTAGTTCTGCTCCAGCATCACCACTTTGAGCGACGGATAGTCATCCTTGAGCAGCATCAGGTTTTCCGGCCGCGCGCCGCGCCAGGCATAGATCGACTGGTCGTCGTCGCCCACCACGGTGAACTGGTTGCGTTTGCCGATCAGCAGCTTCACCAGCAGATATTGGCTGGCGTTGGTGTCCTGGTATTCGTCCACCAGCAGGTAGCGGACCTTGTTCTGCCATTTTTCGAGGATGTCGGCGTGGTCCTGGAACAGCTTGACCGGCAGCAGGATCAGGTCGTCGAAGTCCACCGCATTGAACGCCTTGAGGGTGCGCTGGTAGTGGGTGTAGACGATGGCGGCGGTCTGTTCCTTGGGATTACGGGCGTTTTCCAGGGCTTGTGGCGGCAGGATCAGGTCGTTTTTCCACGAGCCGATCATGTTCTTGATTTCGTCCACGCCGTCGTCGCCCGAGTATTCCTTCTGCATGATGTCGGTCATCAGGGCCTTGACGTCGGTCTCGTCGAAAATCGAGAAGCCCGGCTTGTAGCCCAGCCGCGCGTGTTCCTTGCGGATGATGTTCAGGCCCAGGTTGTGGAAGGTGCAGACCGTCAGGCCGCGGCCTTCGCCGGCGCGCAGCAGGCCGCCGACCCGTTCCTTCATTTCCCGGGCGGCCTTGTTGGTGAAGGTCATGGCGACGATGTACTGGGCGCGGATGCCACAATTCTGGATCAGGTGCGCGATCTTGCGGGTGATTACGCTGGTCTTGCCGGAGCCTGCACCGGCGAGCACCAAAAGAGGGCCGCCGACATAGTTCACGGCTTCTTGCTGCCGGGGATTGAGTCGGGACATGACAGAGTCAGGGAGTCGTTTGCGAAATGGGCCGGCATTTTAACAGGCTCAGCGAATTGTGCTGCTCTGTCCGACTTGTGACGCATAGCGCATTGTCATTTGCCGCTTCTGCTACTTTCACGCAGGATGTGGGGCCAATTGCGTCCAGCGCAGGGTTTGGAGTGGAAAAAAACCACCAAAACCGCGTGTTTGAGAACCATTGGCATTGGTCATTGCCCATCGGCGCGTCATAATGCCCGGCGCCTACCACCTTGCAGAGTCTAGGGAGTCAGCTTGTCAACGCCTGTCGAACCCTTGCGTTTGCTGTTATTGGCCCAAGAGCCTGCGTGGTCAGCAATATTGCGCGAGTGCCTGGCGCCCTCGGGGCCCTCGGTCGTGTTGATCAGCGCCCCGAGCTGGGAATCGGTCAGCAGCCTGTTCGAAGATAATCGCAACGCGGTGTTGTTGACCGTTACGGCGTTGCAGCCGGCGCCGGGCCGTTGCAGCCTGCCGACGATCCTGTTGCTTGAGCACGAGCCGGCGGTTGCCCCCGACGGTGTCAGCGACTGGTTGGTGCGTGATGTCCTCGACAGCGCGACCCTGCGTCGTTGCCTGCGCCATGTGCGCGAACGCGGCGTGCTGGAAAACACCTTGCAGCGCCTCGCCGAACAGGACCCATTGACGGGCATCGCCAATCGCCAGGGTTTCCAGACGCTGCTGGCGGCGCGCCTGGCGGAAAACGACGGCCGTGGCCTGGCGCTCGGTCACCTGGACCTGGACAACTTTCGTCACGCCAACGACGCCCTCGGTCACCAGGCCGGTGACCGCTTGATCCTGCAAGTGGTGTCGCGGCTCAAGAGCTCGCTCGAGGCCGGCGATCAATTGGCGCGGTTGGGCAGTGATGAATTTGCCCTGCTGATCGACACCCGCCGCGCACCACAGCGGGCCGAGTGGATGGCCGAGCGTATTACCGAAGCCTTGGCCGAACCCTATTGGGTGGACGGTGAAAGCCTGCTGATCGGCTGCAGCCTGGGCGTTGCCCATGCTCGCGCCCAGGCCGGCGCCGATCCGCTGATGTGGCACGCCCACATCGCCATGCAGCAGGCCAAGAGCACCCAGGGCTGCACCTTTCATATCTTCAACGAGCGCATCAATCGCAACGCCCGCAGCCTCGCCGACCTGGAAAGCGAACTGCGCCGGGCACTGCGCCGTGACGAGTTGGAACTGCATTACCAGCCACGGCTGAACCTCGATGGCGGCCACATTGTCGGCCTCGAAGCGTTGGTACGCTGGCGTCACGGCGAACGTGGCTTGCTGCCACCGAGTGAGTTCGTGCCGCTGGCCGAACAGAGCGGCCTGATCGTGCCGCTGGGCTACTGGGTGATTTCCCGGGCGCTGCGGGACATGCAGGCCCTGCGCGAGCGTGGGCTGGCGCCGTTGCACATGGCGGTCAACCTGTCGTTCCGACAGTTCCAGGACAGCCAGTTGCTGCCGACCCTGAGCCGGCTGATTGCCGAGCGGGGTGTCGAGGCGCAATGGCTGGAGTTCGAACTCACCGAAACCGCCGTCATGCGCCGCAGCGAACTGGTCAAGCAGACCATGGATGCCCTGGGCCGCCTGGGGGTGCGCTTCTCCCTGGACGACTTCGGCACCGGCTTCTCCTCGTTCGTGCACCTCAACAGCCTGCCGATCGCCTTGCTCAAGATCGACAAGAGCTTCGTCGGTGGCATGGAGCAGCGCGAAGAGAACCGCAAACTGGTGCACGCGATGATCAACCTGGCGCACAACCTCAATCTGGAAGTGGTGGCCGAAGGGGTGGAAACCCAGGAACAACTGGACCTGCTACGCGGCTTCGGTTGCGACCAGGTGCAGGGTTTCCTGATCAGCAAGCCGTTGCCGTTGCCGGAGTTGGTTGAGTACTTGATGTTCGAGGGTGATCAGCAGTCGATGCTGGAAATCAGCTGACACAAACCCATGTGTGTGCGGGCTTGCTCGCTCCCACAAAGGGATGGATTTCACTTGGCCTGGATGGCCTCGAAACGCTGCCGTCCGGGCTCACTGCGAATCATCCGCTTCATCTTCCATTCAAACGCCGCTGTCAGGCTCACGGCCGCGCAGGCCAGCCCCAGGGCCAGGCCCCACCAGACGCCAGTCGGCCCCCAGTTCAGGTGGAACGCCATCCACCACGCCGCCGGCGCGCCGATCAGCCAATAGCAACCCAGGCCCACCAGGAAGGTGGTCTTGGCGTCCTTGAGCCCGCGAATGCAGCCCATGGCGATGGTTTGCGTGCCATCGAACAGCTCGAACCACGCCGCCACCGCCAGCAGGCTCACAGCCAGGTTGATCACATCGCGGAACGCCGGGTCGTCGTGGTCCAGGAACAAGCCGACCAATTGATGGGGCAGCAGCCAGAACACCATGGCGAACGCCAGCATGGCGGCCGCGCCAAAGCCAATCCCGACCCGACCGGCCAGGCGTGCCATCAGCAGTTGCCCGGCACCGTAGTGCTGGCCGATGCGCATGGTGATGGCGTAGGACATCCCGGCCGGCACCATGAACGCCACCGAGACGATTTGCAGCGCGATCTGGTGGGCTGCCAACGACGTGCTGCCCATGGTGCCCATGCACAGCGCGGCGAACGCAAACAGCCCGACCTCCACCGCATAGGTGCCGCCAATCGGCAGGCCCAGGCGCCACAGTTCCTTGAGGTACTGGCGATTGGGCCGCGACAGGCCTTCGAGCAACGGATAGGCGCGGTAGGCCGGGTGCCGATGGATATGCCAGGCCAGCGCCAGGGCCATGCAGTTGGCAACGATGGCCGTGACCAGGCCGATCCCCATCAGGCCGAGTTTCGGCAGGCCGAACATTCCGGTGATGAGCGCGTAGTTGAGCAGGAAGTTGGCCACGGTGCCGCCGAGGCTGATCACCATGACCGGTGTGGCCCGGCCAATGGCGCTGGTGAAACCGCGCAGGGCCATGAAGCTCAAGTAGCCGGGCAGGGCGAACGGCAGCGCCAGCAGGAACTGTCCGGCGGACAGCACGTTGGTTTCGGTCTGGCCGAACATCAGCAGCACTGGCTTGAGATTCCACAACAGCAACCCGGCCATCAGCGCCATCAGCCAGGCCAGCCATAACCCGGCCTGGGTCAACCGGGTGGCGCCTTCGACATCGCCTGCGCCCTGGCGGATCGCGACCAGCGTGCCCACCGCAGCGATCACGCCGATGCAGAAGATCGACACGAACGAATAGGTGGCCGCCCCAAGCCCACCGCCGGCCAAGGCTTCGGGGCTCAGGCGCGCCATCATCACGGTGTCGGTGAGCACCATCAACATGTGCGCCAACTGCGAGGCAATCAACGGCCCCGCCAGCCGCAGGAGGGCCCAGAGTTCGGTACGCACCGGATGCCGCATGATCATCACGCTCCATGTTCAAACAAGGCAGTAAAGCAACGATTCTCGGCGCTCTCGGCGGATTGCACAAAGGGATAAAAAAGATCGCTGGCATGATTAAAACTCATGCTGGACGCGTTTCTGGTAGGGTTTGCAAACAACGACCATGGAGCTTTTGCGATGTCTCGTCGTCTTCCTCCTCTTTATGCGCTGCGGGCATTCGAAGCCGCGGCGCGCTACAGCTCGTTCACTCGCGCCGCTGAAGAGCTGTCGATCACCCAGAGCGCCGTCAGCCGGCACATTCGCACGCTGGAAGATCACTTTGCCTGTCGGCTGTTCCTGCGCAGCGGCCGTAACCTGCAATTGACCGAGGCCGCACGGTTACTGTTGCCGGGCGTACGTGAGGGTTTCATGGCGCTGGAGCGGGCTTGCCATACCTTGCATGGTGAGGATGGCATCCTGCGCATGAAGGCGCCTTCCACGCTGACCATGCGGTGGTTGTTGGCGCGCTTGAGTCGCTTCCGGCATTTGCAGCCCGGCAACGAGGTGCAACTGACCAGTGCCTGGATGGACGTCGACTCGGTGGACTTCAACGTCGAGCCCTTCGATTGCGCCGTACTACTGGGCAACGGGCATTTTCCGGCAGACTGGGAGGCCAGTTTGCTGTTTCCCGAGGAATTGATCCCGGTGGGCGCGCCGAACCTGTTGAACGACCAGCCCTGGGATGTGGCGCGGTTGGCCAGCGCTGAATTGCTGCACCCCACGCCGGATCGCCGGGACTGGCGCAATTGGCTGCAACGCATGGGGCTGTCCGACAAGGTCTCGCTCAAAGGGGGGCAGGTGTTCGATACCCTGGAGCTGGGCATGATCGCAGCAGCACGCGGCTATGGGGTCTCCATGGGCGATCTGCTGATGGTGGCTGAAGACGTCGCCCAGGGGCGCCTGAGCCTGCCATGGCCGACGGCTGTCGCCAGCGGTGAACACTATTACCTGGTCTGGCCGAAAACCCGGCCGGGAGGTGAACGTTTGCGCCGGCTCAGCGACTTTCTCCAAGGTGAGGTGAAGGCCATGCAATTACCTGATGTGCAGCGTCTGGGCTGAAACGTTGCAGTTGGCGTGCTAGCCACTTGATATTAATCCTTCCAAGCCGCTCAAGTATTTGGCTTTGCCGCCGAATCCGTGAAGATGGAACCTTCGTTCAGAAAGGCCAACTTACACCCCACCCCGAATAAAATGCCGAGCGTGCGAGCGTGATCAGGATGATCCGGTCTCTCGGCCAGGAGCCGTCATGTCTCAACCCCGTGCCCGGATCGCCTCACAGCTAGGCCTTGCCCTCGCTGTGATATTGGCGGTCGTGATCTCCGGCAGTACTGTCTTCGCCTTGCGTTCGCTGGACGCTGCCAACCTCGCCACCCGTGAAGAACACCTGGCCAGCGAAGCGCGCCTGATGGCCGATCAGCTCAATACGTTCCACGGTACCTTGCGCGAGAGTACCCAGCGCTTGGCCGGCCTGTTCGAAAAGCGCTTCAGCGCGGGCCTGAGCGTGCATCCAGACCAGCCGGTGACAGTGGCGGGCGTGCAAACCCCAGGCTTGAACCTGGGTAGCGAAGTGTTGAACAACAACTTCAAGGAAGTGGACGACTTCAAAGCGATGACAGCCGGGGTCGCCACGGTATTCGTGCGCAGCGGCGACGATTTCATCCGCGTCAGTACTTCCGTCAGCAAACAGGACGGTACGCGGGCCATCGGCACTGTGCTCGACCGCGCCGGTCCCGCCTACGGCCCGGTGATCAGCGGGCAGAGCTACATTGGTCGGGCCCTGCTTTTCGGGCGCTTCTACATGTCGCAGTACACGCCGGTACGCGACAGCAGCGGCAAGATCATTGCCGTGTTGTACGTAGGCTTCGACTACACCGATGCGCAGAACGCGCAGTTCGAGAACCTCAAGCGCTTCCGTATCGGCCAGACCGGTTCCCTGGCGCTGCTGGACGAACAAAACAAATGGCTGGTACCGCCGGCCGGCGTGCAGGCGCTGGACAACGCTACCGCAATCATCACGGGCCTGATCAAAAAGCCGGGCAAAGGCGCGTTCTGGACCGATACCGCCGAAGATTTCTACAGCGTTGCCGTACCGTTCGAAGGTGGGCCGTGGGCGGTGGTGGCGAGCATGCCCAAAACCGAGATTCGTGCCGTGACCTGGAGCGTCGGTACGCAACTGGCCATTGGCAGCCTGCTGGCGATGTTGTTGGCGGTCGGCTCGGCGATGTGGTTGCTGCGCAGCAAACTGGCGCCGCTGGGGGACCTGGTGCGCCAGGCCGAAGCCTTGGGCGCCGGTGACCTGAGCGTGCGCCTGAACGTGTCGAGCCATGATGAGATCGGGCAGTTGGCCCGTGCCTTCAACCAGATGAGCCAGGCCTTGTCGACCATGGTCGAGCACATCCGCAAGGCCTCCCAGGAGGTCAACAGCCGTGCCCAGGCGCTGTCCGGGTTGTCCAGCGGGGCGTATGAAGGCATGGAACAGCAATCCGGCGAAATCACCAGCATGGCCGGCGCGGTGGAAGAGTTCAGTGCGACCTCATTGAACATTGCCGACAACATGGGCAACACCGAGCGCCTGGCCCAGGAAAACGCCCAGCAAACCCGCATTGGCCGAACCTCGATGGACGAAGCGTCGTCGTCCCTGGAGCAAATTGCCGGTGCGCTGAACAGCACGGCCACGGTCATCAATACCTTGGGCCAGCGCTCCCAGGAAATCGGCGGCATCGTGGGTGTGATCACCTCGATCGCCGAGCAGACCAACCTGCTGGCCTTGAACGCCGCCATCGAAGCCGCCCGCGCAGGCGAGCAGGGCCGTGGTTTCGCCGTGGTGGCCGATGAAGTCCGCAGCCTGGCTTCCCGTACTCGCCAGGCTACTGACGAAATTTCCAGCATGATCAATAGCATCCAGCAGGAAACCGGCAATGCCATCAGCACGATGGAGCAGGGCAACCTGTTGATGCAGGAAGGCCTGTCGCGCAACGCCAACGTGGCCACGGCCCTGGCCCGAATCGATGAGCAGAGCCGTTCGGCGGGCCAGCAGTTTGCGGCGATCACCACCGCCACCCAGGAACAAAGCAGCACTGCGACCCTGCTCAGCAGTAACCTGCAAAGCATCGCCATGGCCAACAGCGAACAGCGCGAAGTGGTCTCGAACCTGGCACTCACCGCCAAGGAACTGGAGAAACTGGCCCAGGACCTGCGCCAAGAGGTTGATCGGTTCCGCTGAAGCCTCCCGTCATGAGCAAGCTCACCCATACCCCTGTGGGAGCGAGCTTGCTCGCGATGACGGCCGCCCGGCCAACATCATCTCAATCTGACCCACCGCCTTCGCGAGCAGGCTCGCTCCCACAAAAGCTGCCATCTGGTGGTCGTGCCTTTTTTAGGAATATTGCTGTTTTTAAGCTTGCTGAAACGTTTCTTCAAGTCTATAAAAACCGCACAACTCCAATAAAAGGTCGTGACCATGACTCCGCTCAAACTCCTCATCACCCTTGGCGCCTTGGGCGCTGCCTCCCATGCGATGGCTTGGGACTACGTCCTGCTGGATACGGATAAAGCCGCTCAACCCTGGCAAATCACCAGCCAGCAACTCGGTGTGAAAACCGGCAAGCCCTTTTCCGTGACGATGCGCACCCTGCACGGCGGCCGGCAGGAAGGCGTCAGCATTGTCGACATCGACAATGGCACCCTGAAGCTTTCAGTCGTCCCGACCCGTGGCATGAACGTGCTGCAGGCTTCGGTCGGGAATGTGCGCATGGGTTGGGATTCGCCCGTCAAGGAAGTGGTCAACCCGGCGTTCATCGAACTCAACGGTCGAGGCGGGCTGGGCTGGCTCGAAGGGTTCAACGAGCTGGTCACCCGTTGCGGCTACGAGTGGGTCGGCCATCCCGGCATGGACAATGGTGAGCTGCTGACCCTGCATGGTCGCGCCGCTAATATTCCTGCCAACAAAGTCACGTTGCACATTGATGAAAAACCGCCTTACGCCATCACCCTGCGGGGCGAGTTGAAGGAGCAGGCGTTCAAGAAGGTCGACTTTTCGGTACAGACCGAGCTGGTCACCGAGCCCGGCAGTGTGACGTTCGCGCTCAGCGACACACTGACCAACAACGGCGATTACCCGAAGGAATACCAAGCGCTCTACCACAGCAATTTCAGCACGCCTTTCCTGGAGCAGGGCGCTCGTTTCGCGGCACCGGTCAAGCAGGTCTCGCCGTTCAACGACAAGGCCAAGGGCGATTTGCCGGATTGGCAAACCTACCGAGCCCCGACCAAGGATTATGACGAAACCGTCTATAACGTCGTGCCCTACGCTGACGCCAAGGGCGACACCCTCACCGTGCTGCACAACAAGGCCGGCAGCCTCGGTGTGTCGGTAGGCTTCAACACCGGTACGCTGCCCGTGTTCTCCCTGTGGAAAAATACCGATACCCAAGGCCAGGGCTACGTGACCGGGTTGGAACCGGGCACCAGTTTTTCCTATAACCGCCGGTATCAGCGGCCACTGGGCCTGGTGCCCACGATCAGGCCGAAAGAGCACAGGCAGTTCCAGATCCACTACAGCCTGTTGGCGGACAAGGGCGCTGTGGATAAGGCGCTCAAGCGCATCGATGCGATCCAGAACGGTCAAAAGACCGAAGTGCGCGATACGCCGCTGGTGGACCTGACCAAGCCGTGATCAGGGTGTAGCAGGCCGATACTGCAACGCTTCGGCCAGATGCTCGCGGCGGATGCTTGCCGCTTGTTCCAGGTCGGCCAATGTCCGTGCGACCTTGAGCAGGCGGTGGGCGGCACGCAGCGACAAGGTCAGCCGCTCGCAGGCGGTTTCCAGCCAGGTTTCGTCGGCTGTGGATAACTTGCAATGCCGACGCAGGCCCGGCAGATCCAGGAAGGCATTGGCGCAGCCCTGGCGTCGCTGTTGGCGTTCCCGGGCCTCGGCCACTCGTTCGGCGACAGTGGCCGTGTCCTCGCCCGTTGTGCTCTTCGGGTTAAGTGCGGTGGCTTCCCGGGCCACGGTCAAGTGCAGGTCGATACGGTCCAGCAACGGACCGGACAACTTGTTGCGGTAGCGCTGCACCATGTCCGGTGAGCAGGAGCAACGACCGCTGGGTTCGCCAAGATATCCACAGGGGCAGGGGTTCATCGCCGCCACCAGTTGGAAGCGTGCCGGGAACCGTACTCGATCGCGGGCGCGGGACACCACGATGTGCCCTGACTCCAGCGGTTCCCTCAAGACTTCCAGCACCTTGCGGTCGAACTCCGGCAGCTCGTCGAGAAACAGCACGCCATGGTGGGCGAGGGTTATTTCCCCGGGTTGCGGTTTCGACCCGCCACCCACCAGCGCTGGGCCGGAAGCCGAGTGATGGGGCTGGCGAAACGGCCGCTGCGGCCAATGGCTCAGCGGCACGCAACTGGCAACCGACTGAATCGCCGCGACCTCAAGGGCCTCGCTCTCGGCCAGGGGCGGCAGCAGCCCGGGCAGACGGCTCGCCAGCAAGGTCTTGCCAGTGCCTGGTGGTCCGCTGAACAACAGGTTATGGGCCCCCGCGGCAGCGATCAGCAGGGCACGCTTGGCCCCGGCCTGGCCTTGTACTTCATTCAGGTCGGGGTAGGGCTTGCTGGCCGAGAGCAGCCCATTGGAAACGAAAGGCTCGACCGGTGTGTGCCCATTGAAGTGGGCCACTGCTTCGAGCAGATGATCCACGGCGATCACCTTCAGGCCCGACGCGAGGCAGGCTTCCTCGGCGTTGGCCCGTGGCACCACCAGCATGCGTCCGGCCTTGCGAGCCGCCAGCGCCGCTGGCAGTACCCCGCGCACCGGGCGCACCGCGCCGGACAAGGCCAACTCACCGAGACACTCGACGTCGTCCAGCGTCAGGGTTGGCACCTGCACACTGGCCGACAGGATGCCCAGGGCAATCGCCAGGTCGAACCGCCCGCCGTCCTTGGGCAGATCCGCCGGCGCCAGGTTCAGGGTGATGCGCCGCGCAGGGAAGCTCAGGCCCGAATTGATGATCGCGCTGCGCACCCGGTCCTTGCTTTCCTTCACCGCCGCCTCCGGCAGGCCAACCATCGTCAGTGACGGCAAGCCATTGGCCAGGTGGACTTCAACGGTAACGGCAGGCGCCTCGACCCCTACTTGGGCGCGGCTGTGGACGATGGCAAGCGACATGAATCATTCCTTGAGTGAATAGGGCGCCGCGTCCTGCGGCTCTGGAAGGTTAGTCGTGGGGATGAGCTTGGGCGCGGCAATTGAAGGGGGAAAATTTGGCAGGATGTTTCGACAGCGAGTGACGGCCGAGGGCGACAAGCGAGGTGCGGTAGCGCATATCACCGTCTCGCCTGTCCACGCAAAATGCCCGGGAAGGGCCCTCTGCTAGACTCCGATTTGCCCAGTCGGCACTTGGCGGTATCAACGGCACAACGAGGAAGTGGCCATGAACGATTTGCTGGCTCTGTTAACCGACAAGCGCTTCATGCCCCACGGGCATTGCTACATGTGGCGTCCGGATCTGCTGTGGACGAATGTGATCGCCGATAGCTTGATCGCCCTGTCCTACGTCACCATCCCCTTCACGCTCCTGTACTTTATCCACAAGCGCAAGGACGTGCCGTTCGACTGGATGCTCGCGGCCTTTGGCGTGTTCATCCTGGCCTGCGGGACCAGCCATGTGATGGAGATCCTGACCATCTGGCAGCCTTATTACTGGTTGATGGCGCTGGTCAAGGTCATCACTGCGATTGCCTCGGTGATTACCGCCATCCTGCTGGTCCGGCTGGTACCGGCGGCCCTGAAGATCCCCAGCCCGCAGCAATTGGCCAAGGTCAACGACGAGTTGCGCGAGGCCCAGGCCGAACTGGTCACCACCGCCCGCCGCGCCGGCATGGCGGAGATCGCCACCAATGTGCTGCACAACGTTGGCAATGTGCTCAACAGCGTCAATGTGTCAGCCCAGGTCCTGTACGAGAAGGTGCACACCTCCAAGGGGCCAGGGGTGGCCAAGGTTGCCCAGCTGATGAAGGAGCATCCCGATGACCTCGGTGACTTCATCAGCAGCGACCCGAAAGGTCGCGCGCTACCGGACTATCTCGACAAGCTGGCCGACGCGCTGGCCGTCGAGCAGCAGGGCATGATCGCCGAGTTGGCGCAGTTGACCCGCCGCATCGACCACATCAAGGAAATCGTCGCCACCCAGCAATCCTACGCCGGCAACGCCAGCGTGCTGGAGCCGGGCTCGTTGCGTGAGCTGGTCGAGGATGTCGTGCGCATTTGCGATGTGTCCCTGGCCCGCCACCACATCACGCTGATCAAGGAGTTCAGCGATATACCGCAAATGCCACTGGACAAGCACCGCGTGCTGCAGATCCTGGTGAATCTGATCAACAACGCCAAGCAGGCGCTGGACGCCGGTGTGAACCGGCCACCGCAGATCATCCTGCGCCTGAAGGTCGTTGACGATAGGCGCGTGTGGGTCGAGGTCCAGGACAATGGCGAGGGGATTGCGCAGGACAATCTTGCGCGGGTGTTCGAGCACGGCTTCACCACGCGTGTCGACGGTCACGGCTTTGGTTTGCACAGCTGCATTCTGGCGGCGCACGAGATGGGCGGCGATCTGACGGCGCAGAGCGCGGGGCCGGGCCAGGGCGCGCTCTTTATCCTGGAGCTGCCGCTGGCACTGACCCCGGAGCCGTTTCAACACGCTGCGAGTGGTTGAGTGGCCCGCAGGGGCTGCTTATTCCTGGGCCGGAACCAGTCGCGCTTCCAGCTCTGCGACCTTGGCCTCCAGGCTTTCGAGCCGCGCTCGGGTCCGGGCCAGCACGACCATCTGGCTGTCGAATTCTTCCCGGCTTACCAGGTCCAGCTTGCTGAAGCCGCTTTGCAACAGGGCTTTGAACTGGCTTTCGATTTCGCTTTTTGGCAGGGGGGTGTCACCACTCAAGAGGCGGGAGGCGTGGCCGCTCAGGGCGTCGAGGAGGTCTTTGGGCGCAAGCATGGCAGGTGTCCTGAAAACAATGGCGGGCAGTGTATCACGCAGTGTCTATAGTCAATTCGCAAGCCAGGGATGCACGCTTTTCGCGCATGGACCTGGGCATCGTTGCACTGTTGTTGTGCGTATCGCTGCGGTTCATGGCGCAACGCACGTCGAGCAGGTGGCCAAGAGACTGAAATCAGAGGGTTTGATGCAGATGGCAAGGTTTCTGCTTAGAGGCTGATGACCCATGCACTGATGCAGTCGCTGTGACGAATGCAGTGCAGCAGGCGAAACGGGGAGTTTCGTCAGGATCGGTTAACTGGCACCTGTCGGGCAACTTGGGCCGACGACGCGTTACAAAGCCAGGCACTGCGCTTAGACTTGAGTCGGGTTTGTTTTCCTGGGGCAAGTCCACCAATTCGGGAGAAAGTTTCATGAAGCTAGTCACTGCCATCATCAAGCCGTTCAAGTTGGACGACGTGCGCGAGTCGTTGTCCGAGATCGGCGTGCAGGGCATTACCGTTACTGAGGTCAAAGGCTTCGGTCGGCAGAAGGGTCACACCGAGCTGTATCGCGGCGCGGAGTACGTGGTCGATTTCCTGCCCAAGGTGAAGATCGATGTCGCCATTGACGACAAGGATCTGGACCGGGTGATCGAGGCAATCACCAAGGCCGCCAACACCGGCAAGATCGGTGACGGGAAGATCTTTGTGGTCAATCTGGAACAGGCTATCCGCATCCGTACCGGCGAAACCGATACCGACGCCATCTAAGCCGCCAAACCCAACGCCCCAGGAGAAAACAATATGACTCTGCGTAAATTCGCAGGGCTAGGAGCCCTGTTGTCCTTCGCAATGCCTGGCCTGGCCATGGCAGAAGAAGCGGCAGCCCCAGTCCTGAACTCCGGCGACACCGCCTGGATGCTCACGGCAACGATTCTTGTACTGTTCATGACCATTCCCGGCCTGGCGCTGTTCTACGGCGGCATGGTTCGGTCGAAAAACCTTCTTTCCGTGATGATGCAGTGCTTTGCCATTACCGGTCTGATCAGCATCCTGTGGGTCATCTACGGCTACAGCATTGCGTTCGACACCACCGGCATGGAGCAGGGCGTCGTCAACTTCAACTCCTTCATCGGCGGTTTCGGCAAAGCCTTCTTGGCGGGCGTCACGCCCGCCAGCCTGACCGGCCCGGCAGCGCTGTTCCCTGAAGCGGTGTTCATCACCTTCCAGATGACCTTCGCCATCATCACCCCGGCCCTGATCGTCGGCGCATTTGCCGAGCGGATGAAGTTCTCCGCCATGCTGATCTTCATGGGCGTGTGGTTCACCCTGGTGTATGCACCGATTGCCCACATGGTCTGGTCCGGTAACGGCGGCCTGCTGTGGGACTGGGGCGTACTGGACTTCGCTGGCGGCACCGTAGTGCATATCAACGCCGGTATCGCAGGCCTGGTGGCGTGCCTGGTATTGGGCAAGCGCAAAGGCTTCCCGACCACGCCAATGGCACCGCACAACTTGGGTTACACCTTGATGGGCGCGGCCATGCTGTGGGTCGGCTGGTTCGGCTTCAACGCCGGTTCCGCTGTCGCCGCCAACGGCACCGCCGGCATGGCGATGCTGGTGACTCAGATCGCGACCGCTGCGGCGGCGCTGGGCTGGATGTTTGCCGAGTGGATCACCCACGGCAAGCCAAGCGCACTGGGCATCGCCTCGGGCGTCGTGGCAGGCCTGGTTGCCATCACCCCGGCTGCCGGCACCGTGGGCCCGATGGGCGCCCTGGTCATCGGCCTGGCAGCGGGCGTGGTGTGCTTCTTCTGCGCCACTACCCTCAAGCGTAAACTCGGCTACGACGATTCCCTGGACGCCTTCGGCGTACACGGCATCGGCGGTATCCTCGGCGCGATCCTGACCGGTGTGTTCGCAGCACCGGCCCTGGGTGGCTTCGGCACCGTGACCGATATCGGTGCGCAAGTGTGGATTCAATTCAAGGGTGTGGGTTTCACGGTGGTCTACACCGCGATCGTCACCTTCATCATCCTCAAGGTCCTGGACGCCGTCATGGGTCTGCGTGTCACCGAGGAAGAAGAAGCGGTGGGCCTGGACCTGGCCCAGCACAACGAACGTGGCTACAATCTGTAAGCACACGCACACGCAATAAAAAATGCCCGGTTCGCCGGGCATTTTTTTGTCTGGAATTTGTCATTGCTCAGAGGGCGCCCCGGTTTTTCCGACGCCTTTTGTTGTGGATGCGACATGGGTTTTTATACCGCCAAAGGCTTACACCGAAGCAAGAATATTAGGCCCTTTGTTTTTTCCCAGAGCGCGCTAGAATGCGCGCCGAACGTGCGGAGATCTGTATGTGGCAACAGACGCTGATAACCCTGCGGGCAAGGCCTCGGGGCTTTCATCTGGTGACGGACGAGTTGCTTGCCGGCCTGCCTGAACTCCAGGCGTGTCGTGTCGGTCTGTTGCATCTGTGGCTGCAGCATACCTCGGCTTCGTTGACCATCAACGAGAACGCCGATCCGGCGGTACGTCGAGACTTCGAACGATTTTTCAATCGGCTGATCCCACAAGGAGCCGCCGATTATGAGCACAACGACGAAGGCCTGGACGACCTCCCGGCGCACTTCAAGGCCAGTGTGCTCGGTTGTCAACTCAGTCTGCCGGTCACGGCAGGGCGGCTGGCATTGGGTACCTGGCAAGGTGTTTATCTGGGCGAGCACCGTGATCACGGCGGTGCTCGTAAAGTCCTCGCCACCTTGTACGGTGAAGGGGCATAACCGCTGATTGCCGGCGGATGTTGAATTTTTTCTGGCAGCCTTCGAACAGATGGCGAAGCTGGGCTATAACTAATCTGCTTTTCGCAAGTCATGAGGTAGAACATGAGCGACGATGATCTGGAAAACGACGACCTCGAAGTAGGTGACGAAGACGAGACCGAAGAAGGCCTTGAAGCGGCGGCGGAAGACGTTGCCGACGACGATGGGGCCGATGTTCCGGTTCCTACCGCCAAAGGCAAGGCCAAGGCGGCCGTTTCGGTCGACGAGTTGCCGAGCGTAGAGGCCAAGAACAAGGAGCGTGATGCGCTCGCCAAGGCCATGGAGGAATTCCTGGCCAGGGGCGGTAAGGTGCAGGAAGTGGAGGCCAACGTGGTCGCTGATCCGCCCAAGAAGCCTGACAACAAGTACGGCAGCCGCCCTATCTGAGTATCGGCTTCATTGCTTGCTGAAAAAGCCCGCCGTCGCTGCGGGCTTTTTCATGGGCGCGATTCCATTCCCAGGCCAGGCACAATCCCTGTGGGAGCGAGCTTGCTCGCGATAGCGGTGGGTCTGTTGGCATTGATGTTGGATGTGCTGCCGTCATCGCGAGCAAGCTCGCTCCCACAGAGGGCTTTGGCGGCTGTGAAGCAGGGTTCAGCGCTGGCGATGCCACCCTGCCAATAACCCTGGCAGTTCGGTCAGGCTGCGGATCTCCGCATCCGGTGCATGGTCGGCCTCCCAGGCCTTGCCCGTCGGGTTGAACCACACCGCGCGCAGGCCGGCCTGCTGGGCGCCGGCGATGTCATCGCCGGGGTGATCGCCAATGTGCACGGCGGTCTGCGCCGTCGCGCCGCCGCGCAGCAAGGCCTCGTGGAATAGCCGCGCGTCCGGCTTGGCGATGCCGATGTCTTCAGCACACAAGGCGAACTTGAAATAGTCCGCCAGCCCCAGGCGGCGCACATCGGCGTTGCCATTGGTGACCACACCGAGGGCGAAATGATTGGCCAGGATCTCCAGGGTGGGCTGCACCTCGGGGAAAATCTCCAACTGATGACGGGCGTGCAAGAACGTCTCGAAGGCCTGGTCTGCCAGCTCAGAGGCTTGCCACTGGTCGTAGCCGGCTTCCTGCAGGGCGCGAAACAGCACCCGTCGGCGCAGGGCGCTGATGCGGTGCTTCAGCCCAGGCTCCTCGCGCAGCACTTGTTCGCGAATCGAAAAAAGATGCTCCACCGGCACGCCGCCCAGGTTCGGCGCGTTGTCGGTCAGCCATTGGCGGAGTATGGCTTCGGCGCTGGCGATCACCGGCGCGGTGTCCCACAGGGTGTCGTCCAGGTCGAAAGTGATGAGTTCGATGGTCATGATTCGTCGCCCTTGGTGCGTTTGGCCCTGGGGTGGGCACTGTCATAGACCGTCGCCAGGTGCTGGAAATCCAGGTGGGTGTAGATCTGGGTGGTCTTGATGTCCGAGTGCCCCAATAGCTCTTGAACGGCGCGCAGGTCCTGGGAGGACTCCAGCAAATGGCTGGCGAAGGAGTGCCGGAGCATGTGCGGGTGCAGGTTCTGTCCCAGCTCCCGTTCG
This sequence comes from Pseudomonas sp. NFACC51, assembly GCF_900103575.1. NCBI lineage: Bacteria > Pseudomonadati > Pseudomonadota > Gammaproteobacteria > Pseudomonadales > Pseudomonadaceae > Pseudomonas > Pseudomonas sp. NFACC51. The sequence continues at coordinate 110,611 of NZ_FMXH01000003.1, forward strand.
CCGGCAGCCTTGACCCGCAACTGAATGGCCCGCGGGCCAAGGCGCCGTCCCTGTTGGCTGACGAAGACCGCGTCGTCGGCGGGGTTGGTCAGCGCCCGCAGCGGCAGCCATTGCTCCAGGGCTTCACGGGCCTTGCGGCCGACGGGCAGCAGGCGGGTCTTGCTGCCTTTGCCGAGCACTTGGACCATGCCATCGGCCAGGTCCAGTTGATCCAGGTTAAGCCCTGTCAGCTCTGAAAGTCGCAGGCCGGAAGAATAGAACAGCTCGAGAATCGCCTGGTCGCGCCGGGCGAGGAAGTCATCCTCGACGGCACCTTCGAGCAGTTGCAGGGCGCGGTCGGTGTCGAGGGTCTTTGGCAGCCGGCGCTCGCCTTTGGGCGGTGCCAGCCCGGTGGCCGGGTCGTGGTCGCACAGGCCTTCGCGATTGAGGTAGTGATACAGGCCGCGTACCGCTGACAACAGGCGTGCCAGGCTGCGAGAGGACTGCCCCTGTTGATGCAGGCGAGCGATCAGGCTGCGCAAGCGCTGGATGTCCAGGGCCGCCCAGCTGCCGATGTTCTGCTTCTGGCACCAGCCCAGCACTTTTTCCAGGTCGCGGCGATAGGCCGACAACGTGTGGGGCGACACCTGGCGCTCACTGCGCAGGTGTTCGCAGTAGGCGTCCAGTTGCCGTTCCATCCTCAGCGTACCGAGCGCAGCGAACCGGCGACCCGCGGCAGCACCCGGCCGGTGACTTCGGCGATGTAGCTCAAAAACAGCGTGCCCACCGAGCTTTTGTAGTGCTGCGGATCGCGGCTGGCGATGGCCAGCACGCCGTGCACGCCCTGATGGGCGATGGCGACGACGGCAGTGGAGCCGATCTGCTTGCGTTGTTCTTCGCCGAACAGGAAGTCCAGCTCATGCTCGCGCAGGCTGCCGCTGACGCTTTTGTTTTCCGTCAGCAGGCCGCCGATGGCCGTCTGCGCTTCGGCATGGGTCACCCAGCGGCCCACCGGCATGGCGTTGTCGCCGAACAGGATCAGGCTGACAAAGGGCACTTGGAAATCCTGGCGCAGGCTGTCTTCGACGCTCATGACCAGGTCTTCGAGGGTGCTGGCGTCCATCAGGGCGAGGATCAGCCGACGGGTCTTGTCGAACAGTCGGTCGTTGTCCCGGGCTACATCCATCAGGTGCGAAAGACGATGGCGCATTTCGATGTTGCGCTCGCGCAGGATTTTCATCTGGTGCTCCACCAGCGACACGGTATCGCCGCGCCGGTGGGGGATGCGCATCGTCGCGAGCAGTTCTTCATGCGCGACGAAGAAGTCCGGGTTAGCCTCCAGATAAGCCGCTACGGCCGCGGTTTCTGGCAGACTGGGGGATTCGTCGGGCTGTGGGGCTGGAACCTGTGGCTGGTCGGTCATGGGGTTGGCTCACTCAAAGACGAACTTGTCCTTCGTATACGCGCACTGCCGGGCCGGTCATCATCACCGGTTGGCCAGGGCCTGCCCATTCGATGGACAGGCGCCCGCCGGGCAGGTCGATCAACAATGGCGAATCCATCCACCCCTGGCTGATCGCAGCGACGGCAGCGGCACAGGCGCCGGTACCGCAGGCCTGGGTTTCCCCGGCACCGCGCTCCCAGACGCGCAATTGTGCGCGGTGACGGTCGATGACTTGCAGGAAACCGACGTTCACTCGCGCGGGGAAGCGCGGATGATGCTCGATTTTCGGCCCCAGCTCATGCACCGGAGCACTGTTGATATCGGCCACTCGCAGCACGGCATGGGGGTTGCCCATGGAAACCGCTGCCAGTTCCACCGTGGCGCCGTCGACGTCCACCTGATAGCTCAAGGCCTGGGCCGGCGCCTGGAATGGAATGTCCGCCGGTACCAGGCGCGGAGCGCCCATGTTGACGCCGATCTGGCCGTCGCTGCGCACATCCAGTTCGATGATGCCGCTTTTGGTCTCGACGCGGATCTGCCGCTTGGCGGTCAGGCGCTTGTCCAGCACGAAGCGGGCGAAGCAGCGCGCGCCATTGCCGCATTGCTCCACTTCCGAACCGTCGGCGTTGAAGATCCGATAACGGAAATCCACGTCCGGGTTATTGGGTGCCTCGACGATCAACAACTGGTCGAAACCGATACCGGTGTGCCGGTCCCCCCATTGCTTGGCGTGCTTGGGCAGGATGTGCGCGTGCTGGCTGACCAGGTCGAGGACCATGAAGTCATTGCCCAGGCCGTGCATCTTGGTAAAACGCAGCAGCATGGTTTTACTCCGGTAGCAGGCTTTCGCCGGCATACAACTCGGCTACCGTCTCGCGGCGACGCACTTCGAATGCCTGATCACCGTCCACCAGCACCTCGGCGCAACGGCCGCGGGTGTTGTAGTTGGAACTCATGACAAACCCGTAGGCTCCAGCCGAATGCACGGCCAGCAGATCGCCTTCTTCCAGCGCCAGCTCCCGACCCTTGGCCAGGAAGTCGCCGGTTTCGCAGATCGGCCCGACGATGTCGTAGGGGCGGGCCGCAGTGTCGCGAGGGCGCACGGCGGTGACGTCCATCCAGGCCTGGTACAGCGCCGGGCGGATCAGGTCGTTCATCGCCGCGTCGACGATGGCGAAATCCTTGTGCTCAGTGTGCTTGAGGTACTCGACCTGGGTCAGCAGCACGCCGGCGTTGGCGACGATGTAGCGGCCCGGTTCGAACATCAGCGCCAGGTCACGCCCGTCGAGGCGCTCACGCACGGCCTTGATGTAGTCGGCCACCAGCGGCGGCTCTTCATCGCGATAGCGCACGCCGACACCGCCACCGAGGTCGATGTGGCGCAGGTAGATGCCGCAGTCGCCGAGGCGGTCGACCAGCGCCAGCAGGCGGTCGAGGGCATCGATGAACGGTTCGAGGGTGGTCAGTTGCGAGCCGATGTGGCAGTCGACGCCCAGCACTTCCAGGTTCGGCAGTTGGGCAGCGCGTACGTACACGTCTTCGGCGTCGGCAATGGCGATGCCGAACTTGTTTTCCTTCAGACCGGTGGAAATGTACGGGTGGGTGCCGGCGTCGACGTCCGGGTTCACGCGCAGGGAGACCGGTGCGCGAACGCCCAGCTCGGCGGCGACAACCTGCAGGCGCTCCAGCTCGTCGGTGGATTCGATGTTGAAGCAGTGCACGCCGACTTCCAGGGCGCGGCGCATGTCTTCACGGGTCTTGCCGACGCCGGAGAAGACGATCTTGTCGGCGCTGCCGCCAGCGGCCAGCACACGTTCGAGCTCGCCACCGGAGACGATGTCGAAACCGGCCCCCAGGCGCGCCAGGACATTGAGCACACCCAGGTTGGAGTTGGCTTTTACAGCGAAACACACCAGGTGCGGCATGCCCACGAGGGCATCGGCGAATGTCCGGTACTGGGCTTCAATGTGAGCGCGGGAATAGACATAGGTCGGCGTGCCGAAACGTTCGGCGATCGCGGACAGGGCAACCCCTTCCGCGAACAGCTCCCCGCCACGGTAGTTAAAAGCGTCCATGGCGTTCCCTTAGTAGGTGGTGTGGGTGTCGTGCGAGTGTGACTTGGATTGCGACGACTTGGCCTGTTCTTCAGGGGACTTGCTGTCATCAGGCAGGTACAGCGGACCTTTTTGACCACAGGCTGTCACGAGGCAGGCAACCGCGACGAGCGCAGCAAGGGAAGAGATCAGGCGCTTCATGGCGAAATCCTTGAAAATGCTTTAATTGCGCCGGAGTATACCGGCCACCCGTCAGCTTGCCTATGCAACGGGGTGCCCGTCTGGCGGCGCTGGTGATCGTCAGTGGGTATATCCTTTGCAATCGCCGGGAAGCGTCCGTATCTTGCGGCGCTTGAGCATGAGCAGACATTTTCGAGGTTGCCGCAATGAGTTTGACTGAAGCCCGTTTCCACGATCTGGTCGATGCGACCCAGCAAACGCTGGAGGATGTGTTCGATGACAGTGACCTGGACATTGACCTGGAAGTCTCTGCCGGTGTACTCACCGTCAAGTTCGAAAACGGCAGTCAGTTGATTTTCAGTCGCCAGGAGCCGTTGCGGCAATTATGGCTGGCGGCGGTCTCCGGTGGCTTTCACTTCGACTACGACGAAGAAAGCGAGCGCTGGATGTGCGACAAGAGCGAAGAGCAGTTGGGCGAAATGCTCGAGCGCATCGTCAAGCAGCAGGCGGGCGTGGAACTCGATTTCGAAGGGCTGTAACCGCGTGAACCAGACAGCCCCGGCGCGGCCACCCAAGCCGCTCTACAGCAACGTCAGCCCCGCCGTCCCGTCGCCCTGCACCAGCGTGTGCAAGCTGGATGAACAGAAGGTCTGTCTCGGCTGTTTCCGCCATGTGGAGCACATCCGCGAATGGCGCTCGGCCGACGATGAGCGCCGCCGGGTCATCTGCGCCGAGGCGGCTAAGCGCCAATCCCTGAGGTAACCATTGGCCTTGGAAGCTTTTGTGGCGAGGGAGCTTGCTCCCGCTCGGCTGCGCAGCAGTCGCAGGATTTTGGGGTCGCTTCGCAACCCAGCGGGAGCAAGCTCCCTCGCCACAGGGATTTGTTTGGTCCGGGGACATGGTTCACTGTCCATAGATAGGGCAGGTCCCGCCTGACTTGTTTATTTATTGAGCTGTGATAGTGTCCGGTTACGCCTCAATCCATCGAGGCCCGTGAAAACCCCGCCTTTTTGTGGCGGGGTTTTGCTTTTTTTGTGCAGAAGAAAGGAGTCTGCCAGGATCATGACCGCACCTTCCATCACCCTTACCCGTCTGGACGTACAGCGTCTGGAACGCCTGATCGACAGCCTTGATGAAACGCTGCCGGGTGTGATTGCGCTGCAAACCGAACTGGATCGCGCCGAGAACGTGGTGGGCCACGAAGAAGTGCCTGCCGATGTCGTGACCATGAACTCGCGCGTGCATTGTCGCGAAGAAAGCAGCGGCAAGGACTATCACCTCACGCTGGTTTATCCGCAGGACGCGAACGCCGACGAAGGCCGGATCTCGATCCTGGCGCCGGTGGGCAGTGCGTTGCTGGGCCTGAAGGTCGGCCAGCACATCGACTGGCCCGCCCCGGGTGGCAAGACGCTGAAGCTGACGTTGCTGGAGGTCGAGTCGCAGCCGGTCAACGGCGGCGACTGTGCGTTCTGAACCCGTCTCAGACCTGGTTCAGTGCCTCGTTCAGGGCGCGTTCCAGGTCGGCCTTGTAGCGCAGGTACAAATTGCTTGAACAGGCGCCGTCGCCCACCAGGCCCGAGAGGTCCAGGTCGGTGATGTAGCAGCGATAGCGCTGGGCTTCGCGGCGCTGTTCGACGATCTCCCTGGCGACCACGCGGAACAGTTGGTCGCCATGTTCCAGTTCGGAAAACTCCTGCTGATCGCAGTACAGGGTGACGTGCACCTGCCCGTGCGCCGCTTTGCCGATGATCGCCTGCACGTCATAGAACGGCTTGTTGACCAGCGTTTGCGGGGCTTGCCGCGCTTCGATCCGTCGCGCCCGGCCACTGCCTGAGGGCAATAACTGGTAGTACAGGGTTTCCAGGGTCAGCGGCTGGGCGGCATCCAGCGGCAGCAGGGCATCGCGACGATAAAGCACCGACTGCAAAAAGCGTTGCAGCGGCACCAGCAGGCTTTGTTCGTCGTGGTAAGGCACGTGTTGTTGCCACAGTGCGTTGAACTCGTCGAGCACGTACAGATTGGCCTCGTCTTCGTCGACGCGGTAGAACACCTGGATGCACTCGGGCTGGCCCATGGGCAGGATCAGCGCCAGGTCATGGTCGTCCAGGGCCATCGGGTCCAGGTGCAAGGGGCTGTAGGCTGTCAGTTCCTCGCCCAGGTAATCCATCAGCGCCGACAGGCTGCCCAGCGCCACGTGATTGACTTGGCCGGGCACCAGCTCCAACACGTGATAGTGCTGTTGGACCTGAAGCAGATAGCGGTGATTGAGCCGGCTCAGCAGCAGGGTCTGCGCCGTGTCGATGACTTCTTCCACGCGCCGCGCAATGAATTGGGCGCGGTTGTGGCAGAAGCAGCGCACCTGCAAGCGTGGCTGGTGCTGGGTGACGGGCAGGTCGTTGAGGTAATCGCGCAGGCAGTCGAGCAGGGCGTGTTCGCCGTCAAAACGGTTGACCAGCACCTCGTTCCAGCTGTTGAGCGTGACCTGGTCGAGGGTCAGCACCAGGTTCTCCCGGACCCCGGCATAGCTCAGGGAGTCGGTGCGCTCGGTGGTCATCAGGATATTCAGGTCGCGGTGGTGCTTGAGCGGGTCGACGCCGACGTTCACCAGGATCAACACTTCGCTGGGCACGCTGGCGCGCAGCAACTGTGCTTCATCCACGGTGGTCAAGGGCAGGGCGATGGACTGTTGCAGGCTGCCCAGCAGGTTGAACAGTTCGAACTCGCTCAGGTCGCTGTCGCCTGGGTGCAGCGCCAGGCGCGTGCTGCTGTCGATTACGCCGTTGCGATGGCACCAGGTCAGCAGTTCCAGTAGCTCGCGGCAGCGCTTGATCGGCGCGAAATTCTCCCACTCCAGGGCGTTGAGGCTGCCGTTGTACAGCGCCCACTGGTTCTGCCCCGGTTCTTTCTTGTTGGGTGACTGGACCAGCGTCAGGGTGTCTTCGGCCAGGTCCGGCGCAATGCCGGGGTTGATGAACTCGACCTTGTCGGCCTTGCGTTCGAAGGCGGCATACAGCCGCCGGCCAAGCACGTTGAGATCGCGCTTGTTGATCAGGCTGACGGTTTTCTCGGTGCGGGCGAACTGGGTCAGGAAGCGGTAGCTGTGGGTGAGTTCGTTGACCAGTGCCCGTCGCTCGTGGCTGACCTGGCGGACTTTCCATTGGCTGCGGGCGTCCAGCAGCGCCAGTTGACGCTGGTCCCAGCCCCATTCCCGAGCCAGTCGTTCGAGCAGCACCCGTTGCCAGCCGTTGCTACGCATCTGGCCGGTGAGCTTGCGATTGACCTTCAGGTACAGCGCGCGGCGGATCAACTCCAGGCGTTCGGATTCGCCGCGGGCATTGAGGTATTCCTCGATGCGGCGATAGACCAGCATGTACGGATCCAGCTCTTCGAGGTCCAGGCGATTGGCAAATACGGCCTGTTTGAAGCGCAGGCTCAGGCAGCGAACATTCGGGTGTTCACTGGCATAGACCTCGGTCAGCAGCAGCTTGAGCACGGATTTGTAGGGCGATTCGATACCTTTGAACAGCTGCCAGAGCCCGGCACCGACGAATTCGCCTGGCGGAATGTAGGCCAGGTGTCCCAGGTCCAGGGTTTCATCGGCGCGAATGAAACGCTTGGACATCAGCGTATGGGTGTATTGCTCATAGTTCTCTTCTTCATAGACCGGTACCAGCCACCAGATCGGCGTGCGCCCGGCCAGCCAGATCGCGGTGCGGTAGAACTCGTCCAGCAGCAGGTAATGCTGGGTGGTGCCGCAATCGTCGGAACTGAGCTGGTTGTCACGGTCACCCCTTACGAAACGCGCTGGGTCGATCAGGAAAAAGTGGGCTTCGGCGCCCTGGGTCGCCGCCCAGATCTCCAGCAACTGGCATTTCTTGCGCAGTTCGGCCAGTTCATCGTCGCTCAGGTCCGGCCCGTGGCACACCCACACGTCCATGTCGCTCTGGTCGGCCTGGGCCAGGGTGCCGAGGCTGCCCATCAGGAACAGGCCAAGGATCGGCCGTGGCGGGTTGCTGCCATGCCGGGGCTTGTAGGAAAACGAACGGGTCAGCCGCTGGGCTTCGGCAAGGATATTGGCGTCAGGCTCGTAGTTCGACAGCCCGGCAGGCGTGCTGCCGGAAACGTAGCCGGGCAGCAGCGGATGGTTGACGTGGAAGAACAGCGGCAGCAACGTCAGCACGCCTTGCTGGCGCGGCGACAGTCCTTCGAGGGCGCGCTCCATCCGCACGGTGTTGAGCTTGAGAAAACGTGCGCGCAACTGGTTCAAGACCTTGCGGTCGATTCCCTCGTCCAGATCAGGGCGTATTTCGTGATTGCGGGTCATGTCAGCTCAAACCGGCTCGCGGCGTCGAACGTGGGGTGATGGCAGGTTAGCGCCCGATCTTGGGAATACTTAAGCTGAAAACAGAATTCGGATGCCGGTTTTTTACGCAGGGCACCCGTGCGCCTGCGGAAATCCCGTAAGGGAGATTTCCGTGGGCGACAGGGGGATCAGGCGGCTTCTTGCACGCTGAGTATTGTCAGGACGGTTTGTACGTTTTGGGCGGCATCTCGGCCCAGGCTTGTCAGGTAACCACCATCGGGCTGGGTGATCAGTTCTTTTTCGAACAGGCGTTGGGCAGCGGCAATCGCTTTAGGGGCAGCGGTCTGATGAATTTTCAGGCCTTCCTGGGAACTGTCCAGGTTGAAGAGTGCAAGGATTTCCAGTTCGGCAACCAGCTCAGGGGTAAGCGACATAAGGACTCCAGACTTTCTAGGAATTTGGTCGACAGCGTCACTAAGGTGAGCGCACTCGGCCGAGCTGTCCAGTCTCAGTGTCATGGTTTTTTTGTTTAAAGCAATTCTTTGTGGCGAGGGAGCTTGCTCCCGCTCGGCTGCGCAGCAGTCGTCAAGCTATTGGGGCCGCTTCGCGCCCCAGTGGGAGCAAGCTCCCTCGCCACAGAAGCAACTTTTGCCTGTCGGTTCAGTTCTTTTCCGGCGGCAACTCGGGGAGGGCGCGCAGCGCCGCTTCGTACCATTGGGTATCGAACGCGCGGTCCTCTTCCAGGATCGCGTCGATTTCCACCGCCAGCACATGGGCCATCAGGTTGAGGATTTCTTCGCGCTCATAACCGACCAGGGTCAACTTGTTGAAAGTGGCCTTGGCCGCAGGCGGATTGTCACTTTCGATCTGGTTTTCGATGGCCTGGATCAGCGTGTTCTCGACGAATTCTTCTTCGTCGTTGTCGATGTCGGTTGGCTCGCTCATGGCAGGCTCCTGGGAGAAAGGTCGCCAGTTTACCTGCATTCAGCGGCGTGATGCGCCTGGCAAGAAATGCCCTGGCGGTCTATAACGCTTGGCTGCCAACCCCGCACGGCCTGGAGGCTTTGTGATGCTCAAGCTTTACGGTTTTTCTGTCAGTAACTACTACAACATGGTCAAGCTGGCGCTGCTGGAGAAGGGCCTGCCTTTCGAGGAAGTGCCGTTTTACCCAAGCCAGACCCCTGAAGCGCTCGCTGTCAGCCCACGCGGCAAGGTCCCGGTGTTGAAGACCGAACAAGGGTTTATCAACGAGACCAGCGTGATCCTTGAGTACATCGAGCAAACCCAGCCCGGGAAAGCCCTGCTGCCCGGTGACCCGTTCGAGCGTGCCCAGGTGCTGGCCTTGTGCAGGGAAATCGAGTTGTACATCGAGCTGCCGGGGCGAGCCTGTTATGGCGAGGCATTTTTCGGCACGCCGGTGCCCGATGCCATCAAGCAAAAGACCAAGGCCGAATTGCTGCTGGGGTTTGCCTCGCTTGGCAGGCACGGCAAATTCTCGCCCTATGTGGCGGGCGAGCGCATGAGCCTGGCCGATCTGTATTTCTTCTACAGCTTATCCCTGGCCTTGCAGGTGGGCAGGAAGCTGTTCGATATCGACTTGCTGGCAGGCATGCCAGCGGCCAAGGCGCTGATGGAGCGCTTGGAACAGAATCCAAATGTGCAGCGGATTGCGGCGGACAGAGAGGCGGCGATGCCGGCGTTTTTGGCGATGATCGCTGCCAAGAAGTAAATTTTTGTGGTGATCTCTGGATCGCCTTCGCGAACAAGCCCGCTCCCACAGTAGATCTCCAGCGAACACAATTCTTGTGAACACACAGGGATCCAATGTGGGAGCGGGCTTGCTCGCGAAGCTTTTCAGCTTTTAGCGGCTGGCGAGCAACGCCTGGCCACGTACCACAGCTGCCTTGACCTGCGCCGGCGCGGTGCCGCCGATGTGGTCACGGGCATTGACCGAGCCTTCGAGGGTCAGCACGGCAAACACGTCCTGTTCGATCTGGTCGCTGAACTGGCGCAGTTCGTCCAGGCTCATTTCCGCCAGGTCCTTGCCGCTGTCCACGCCGTACTTCACGGCGTGACCGACGATTTCGTGGCAGTCACGGAACGGCAGGCCACGGCGCACCAGGTAATCGGCCAGGTCCGTGGCGGTGGAGAAGCCGCGCAGGGCCGCTTCGCGCATCACCGCGTGCTTGGGCTTGATGGCCGGGATCATGTCGGCGAAGGCCCGCAGCGAGTCGCGCAAGGTATCGGCGGCGTCGAACAGCGGTTCCTTGTCTTCCTGGTTGTCCTTGTTGTAGGCCAGCGGCTGGCCTTTCATCAGGGTCAGCAGACCCATCAATGCGCCGAACACCCGGCCACTCTTGCCCCGCACCAGCTCCGGCACGTCAGGGTTTTTCTTTTGCGGCATGATCGAGCTGCCGGTGCAGAAGCGGTCCGGCAGGTCAATGAACTGGAATTGCGCACTGGTCCACAGCACCAGCTCTTCGGAGAAGCGCGACAGGTGCATCATCGCGATGCTTGCGGCGGCGCAGAATTCGATGGCGAAATCGCGGTCCGAGACGTTATCCAGCGAGTTGCCGCCCACGGCGTCAAAGCCCAGCAACTGCGCGGTGTATTCACGGTCGATCGGGTACGTGGTGCCGGCCAGCGCGGCGCTGCCCAGGGGCATGCGGTTGGTGCGCTTGCGGCAGTCCACCAGGCGCTCGTAGTCGCGGCTGAGCATTTCGAACCAGGCCAGCATGTGATGCCCAAACGTTACAGGTTGGGCGGTTTGCAGGTGCGTGAAGCCCGGCATGATGCTCTCGGCTTCGCGCCCGGCTTGCTCCAGCAGGCCTTTTTGCAGGCGAGTGATTTCGGCCAGGATCAGGTCGATCTCATCGCGCAGCCACAGGCGGATGTCGGTGGCGACCTGGTCGTTGCGGCTGCGGCCGGTGTGCAGTTTCTTGCCCGTCACGCCGATGCGGTCGGTCAGGCGCGCTTCGATGTTCATGTGTACGTCTTCGAGGTCGACGCGCCAGTCGAACTGGCCGGCCTCGATTTCAGCCTGGATGGTCTTCAGGCCGTCGATGATGCTGTCGCGCTCGGCATCGGTCAGCACGCCGACCTTGGCCAGCATGGTGGCGTGGGCGATCGAGCCCATGATGTCGTGGCGATACAGGCGCTGGTCAAAGTTGACGGAGGCGGTGAAGCGGGCGACGAAGGCGTCGACGGGTTCACTGAAGCGGCCGCCCCAGGACTGATTGGTCTTGTCAGTGCTCATGAATTCGCTCGTGATCGGCTGTGGAGAAAGTAGCGGTTAAAGGCTGCGGCGGATGATAGCAGGGTTGCCGGGACTGGCGCTGGCACTGGTCGGCAGGTTTTTTCGATGCAAGCCTGGGATCCAACCGGGTTTTCCCGCAACGATATTTTTCGATTGAGCAATATCGTCGTGGCAACCGTCTACAGTGGACTGTAGGACTTTTGCTTTTTCCACCCATGGCGCAGCGGATATAGATAAGAAGGGGGGGCTCATATTGGTCAGATCGACAGTTAACAATCCCTACGGCGACGCCGTGCGACAACGGGCCTCGGGCATCGGTCGGCAAGCGCTGGTAAAGATAGGCAACCGCCTCGCGGCACTTTTTGGCCCTCGAACGAGTCTTAGCGTGGATCGCCGTGACGGATGTCACTTCCCCTGTCTACGCTATCCTTGTGCGAGACTCACGCAGGAATCCAGCGCAATATGAATGTCCTGATCGTTGATGACGAACCACTGGCCCGCGAGCGCCTGAGCCGAATGGTTGGCGAGCTCGAGGGTTACAGTGTCCTGGAGCCGAGCGCCACCAATGGCGAAGAGGCATTGGCCCTTATTGACAGCCACAAGCCGGATATCGTGCTGCTCGACATTCGCATGCCTGGCCTGGACGGTCTACAGGTCGCGGCGAAGCTGTGCGAACGAGAGTCGCCGCCCGCCGTGGTGTTCTGTACCACCCGGGACGACTTCCCTCCCGAGGTGTTGCAGGCCGGCGCCGTAGGCTACCTGGTCAAGCCCGTGGCGGCCGAGGCGCTGCTCGAAGCCTTGCGCAAGGCCGAGCGGCCCAACCGCGTGCAGCTGGCAGCGCTGACCCGTCCGGCCGCCGAAAGCGGCAGCGGCCCGCGCAGCCATATCAGTGCGCGCACCCGCAAAGGCATCGAGCTGATCCCGTTGAACCAGGTGGTCTATTTCATTGCCGACCACAAATACGTGACCTTGCGCCATGAGAGTGGCGAGGTGTTGTTGGATGAGCCTCTCAAGGCCCTCGAAGACGAGTTCGGCGAACGTTTCGTACGCATCCACCGCAACGCCCTCGTGGCCCGCGAGCGGATCGAGCGTTTGCAACGCACCCCCCTTGGGCATTTCCAACTGTTCCTCAAGGGCCTCAATGGCGACGCGCTGATTGTCAGCCGGCGACACGTGGCCGGCGTGCGCAAGATGATGCAGCAGCTTTAATGCGGCGGTCCAAGGCGTTCGATGCGTTTCAATTCGAGGATTTGGCGGCCAGGGAGGCCTTAGGGTCGTGATTCAAATCAAAGCGGTTTTGGCTGAGCTGTTATTATCTGCCGTATCTTTTAAGTACGGATTGATCCATGTCCCCTCGCGAGATCCGCATCGCCACCCGTAAAAGTGCCTTGGCCCTCTGGCAGGCCGAATACGTCAAAGCCCGCCTGGAAGCGGCCCATCCCGGCCTGATCGTGACCCTGGTGCCCATGGTCAGTCGCGGTGACAAGCTGCTGGATTCGCCGCTGTCGAAGATCGGCGGCAAGGGCCTGTTCGTCAAGGAACTGGAAACCGCGTTGCTGGACAACGAAGCCGACATCGCCGTGCATTCGATGAAAGACGTGCCCATGGACTTCCCCGAAGGCCTGGGCCTGTTTTGCATCTGCGAGCGGGAAGACCCCCGCGATGCGTTCGTCTCCAACACGTTCTCCAGTCTTGACGCACTGCCCGCCGGGAGCGTGGTGGGTACTTCCAGCCTGCGTCGCCAGGCACAGTTGCTGACTCGCCGCCCGGACCTGCAAATCCGTTTCCTGCGCGGTAACGTCAATACGCGCCTGGCCAAGCTCGATGCCGGTGAGTACGACGCGATCATTCTCGCCGCCGCCGGCCTGATCCGCCTGGGCTTTGAAGATCGCATCACCTCGGCCATCAGCGTCGACGACAGCCTGCCGGCCGGTGGACAAGGGGCGGTGGGCATCGAGTGCCGTAGCGCCGACAGCGACATCCATGCCTTGCTGGCGCCGCTGCACCATGAAGACACCGCTACGCGGGTATTCGCCGAGCGCGCCCTTAACAAACACCTCAATGGCGGTTGCCAAGTGCCGATCGCCTGTTACGCCGTGCTGGAAGGCGAACAGGTCTGGTTGCGTGGCCTGGTGGGGGATCCCAACGGTGGCCGGCTGCTCAGCGCCGACGCCCGGGCGCCGCGCCACGATGCCGAGGCGTTGGGCGTGCGGGTGGCCGAGGATCTGTTGAGCCAGGGCGCCGCCGACATCCTCAAGGCCGTCTATGGCGAGGCCGGCCACACGTGACGGGTTGGCGGCTGCTGCTCACCCGGCCGGCGGACGAGTCGTCGGCGCTGGCGGCTGTCCTGGCCGAAGCGGGGATCTACAGCAGCAGCCTGCCCTTGCTGGATATCGAGCCGGTCCCGCTGTCCGATGCCGGGCGGGCGATACTCCAGGTGCTGGACCAATACTCTGCCGTGATCGTCGTCAGCAAACCGGCCGCACGCCTGTGCGTCGAGTTGCTGCGCCAATACTGGCCCCAGCCTCCAGACCAACCATGGTTCAGCGTGGGGGCGGCCACCGGACAGATTCTCGTCGATGCCGGCCTCACGGTGTTTTATCCCGATAACGGCGATGACAGCGAAGCCTTGCTGGAACACCTGGTCTTGCGCCAGGCTGTTGCGCGGCCCGACCCCAAGGTTTTGATCGTGCGCGGTGAAGGCGGGCGTGGCTTGCTGGCAGAGCGTTTGCGCGAGCAAGGTGCTAGTGTCGATTATCTGGAATTGTACCGCCGCCACTTGCCCGATTACGGCGAAGGGGCGTTGCCGGCGAAAGTCGAAGCGGAACACTTGAACGCACTGGTGGTCAGCAGTGGGCAGGGCTTCGAGCATCTGCAGCGGCTGGCCGGCGATGCGTGGCCGGCCTTGGCGCGGTTACCGTTGTTTGTTCCAAGCCCAAGGGTTGCCGAGATGGCGCGTGCCGCCGGGGCCCGAACAGTTGTGGATTGTCGTGGCGCCAATGCCGCGGCTTTGCTGGCGGCGTTACGGGAACACTCCGTGCCGTTTTCTAATGCAAAGGATGGATACGTGAGCGAAACAGCCTTGCCAAAAGAAGATCTAGACCAGCCAGCGATCGATGCGCCGGTTGAAACTCCGCCCCCGGTGGCGCCGCGTCGCGGCAACGGGTTGGCCATAGTTGCATTGCTGCTCGGGGCCGCTGGCGTGGCCGTGGGCGGTTGGGGCGTGTGGCAGGTGCGTCACCTGCAAACCAATAACCAGCAGCAGTCCGCCCAGGTCCAGGCACTGAATGACCAGGCCCAGAGCCTCAAGCTCAACGAGCAACGCCTGAGCGAGCGCCTGGCGCAATTGCCTCCGGCCGAAGAGCTGGAGGGGCGGCGGCGCCTGGTGGCCCAGTTGCAAAGTGACCAGCAGCACCTGAACCAGCGCCTGGAAACCGTGCTCGGTGCCAGCCGCAAGGATTGGCGCCTGGCGGAGGCCGAGCACTTGTTGCGCCTGGCCAGCCTGCGTCTTTCCGCCCTGCAGGACATCAACAGTGCCCAGGCGCTGGTCCAGGGGGCTGACGAAATCCTGCGCGAGCAGAACGACCCCGGTTCGTTCGCCGCCCGCGAGCAACTGGCCAAGACCCTCGCCGCGTTGCGCAGCACCGAGCAACCGGATCGCACCGGGCTGTTCCTGCAACTGGGCGCCTTGCGTGACCAGGTCCTGGAGCTGACCGAACTGGCGCCCGAGTACAAGGACCGCGGTGAATCCTTGCTGGGCCTGACCGCCGACGGCGATGGCGCCAGTCGTTGGGCGCAGTGGTGGGACCAGATCTCGCGCTATATCCGTATCGACTTCAACGCCGATGAAAATGTTCGTCCGCTGCTGGCCGGGCAAAGCCTCGTGCAAGTGCGCCTGGCCTTGAGCCTGGCGCTGGAGCAGGCGCAGTGGGCCGCCCTCAATGGTCAGGCGCCGGTCTACACCCAGGCGCTGACCGAGGCTCGGGACGTGTTGAAGAACAACTTCAACCAGGACAACCCGCAAAGCAAGATCATGCTCGAGCGCGTGGTCGAGCTGTCCAAGCAGCCGGTGACGGTGGTTACCCCGGACCTGACGGGCACGCTGAGCAGCGTCCAGGCTTACCTTGAGCGCCGCAACCTCAATGCCCAGGAATCGGTCAAGCCGTTGCCCGCGCCTGGCGCGCAGGAGGCCACGCCATGAAGCGTCTCTACGTGATTCTGTTCGTGGTCATCGCTGCCGCTGCCTTGCTGGGCGTGGCGATTGCCGAGCATTCGGGTTACGTGCTGGTGGCGTACAAGAACTTCCGTTATGAAGCTGGCCTTTGGGTCACCCTGGCGCTGGTGGCGGTGCTCTGGCTGGTGTGGCGAGGCCTGAGGGCACTGATCGGGCTGGTGACTACGTCGAGCGGCGTGGTCAACCCGTGGTCGCGGCGCAACCGCAGCCGGCGGGTGCAAGTGGCGATCGAGCACGGCCAGTTGGACCTGGCCGAAGGTCGCTGGGCCAGTGCCCAACGACACCTGCATCGTGCTGCCGAAGCCGAGCGCCAGCCGCTGCTGTATTACCTTGGTGCCGCCCGTGCGGCCAACGAACAAGGTCTCTACGAACAGAGCGACAGTTTGCTCGAGCGCGCCCTGGAGCGTCAGCCCCAGGCGGAACTGGCCATTGCCCTTACGCACGCGCAACTGCAGACGGACCGAGGCGACACCGACGGCGCGTTGACCACGCTCCAGGCCATGCATGAGCGGCATCCCCATAACGTCCAGGTCCTGCGCCAACTGCAACGACTGCATCAGCAGCGCGGCGACTGGTCGGCATTGATCCGGCTGTTGCCGGAGCTGCGCAAGGACAAGGTCCTGCCACCCGCTGAACTGGCGGAACTGGAACGTCGTGCCTGGGGTGAAAACCTCACCCTGGCAGCCCACCGTGAGGAGGACGGCAGCGTCGGTTTGCAGTCGCTCAATCGCGCCTGGCAACAACTGACCTCCGCGCAGCGCCAGGAGTCCGCGCTGGTGCTGGCCTATGCCGAGCAGTTGCGTCAGTTGGGAGCCCAGGTCGAGGCCGAAGAGGTACTGCGAAGTGCGCTCAAGCGTCACTATGACAGCCATCTGGCGCGCCTGTACGGGTTGGTTCGAGGCAATGATCCGATCCGCCAGTTGCAAACGGCCGAAGGCTGGCTCAAGGATCATCCGGCGGATCCAAGCCTGCTGCTGACCCTGGGGCGCCTATGCCTGCAGAACAGTTTGTGGGGCAAGGCGCGGGACTATCTGGAAAGCAGCTTGCGCGTCCAACGCAACCCCGAAGCCTGTGCTGAACTGGCGCGATTGCTGGCGCAACTGGGCGATGCCGAGCGCAGCAACCAGTTGTTCCAGGAGGGATTGGGGCTGCTGGACGAGCGCCTGCTGGCCGCACCGTTGCCGGTTCCGGCTCAGGTGTTGTCCACTTGAGAGGGGCATGACTCATTCTTGAAAATGGTATGAACCCTTGTGGCGAGGGGATTTATCCCCGTTGGGCTGCGAAGCGGCCCTTTGAAGCTTGGGCTCGATGAAAATCTGATACAGCACGCACGGCGCCAGGCTTTAGGGCTGCCTCGCAGCCCAGCGGGGATAAATCCCCTCGCCACAGGTTCAGTGCCGTCCACGAGCGAAGGGTTGCGAATACCACCCTGGTTTTGGGGCTTTGGTCATGCCGTCAGTAAAGTCCTACAGCCCATCGCGCTGTATCCTCTTTGGCCTGTCGGGAATTCCCTACATCCCTGGTGAAGTGTCTGCGCGGGCCTGCCTTGAAAGGCCCGAGGGCTTTCCTCTACCGTAACTGCTTGTCTCTTCTGTTACGGAACCGCCATGTCTTTGGCCAGCTCACGCTTCTTGTTTTTCATGGCTTCCATCGCCGCAGCCCTGGCTTTGGGCATTGCCACTTATCTGGAGTATTCGGTCGGCCTGACGCCTTGCAGCCTGTGTGTCTTGCAGCGGTTGTGCCTGACGCTGTTCCTGGTGAACAGCCTTGTGGCATGCGTACACGGTCCAGGCCAAAGAGGCAGTCTCTTCTATGGTGCGGCAGGGTTGGTTTTTGCGACGGGGGGAATGACCCTGGCATGGCGTCAGGTCTTGATGCAAAGCCATTCGTTCGAGCCGTTTCCTGATTGTGTTGCCCAGCCCAAGCTGATGGATTCGTGGTGGTGCGCGTTGCATCGCGTCCTCGACGGCGCGGTCGATTGCGCGAATATCACCTGGACGCTGTTCGACCTGAGTATCCCCGAATGGAGCCTGTTGTTCTTTCTCGCGGTGTCCAGCGCGATGGCCTATCTACTGCTGCGCCTTGCCTGGAGTGCTCTGGTACGACCGCTCAGCGGCGATACGTCGCAGATGCTCCGGGCCGTGGATTAAACACTTGTATGAACTTTATCTCCTGCGTACCTTGAAGCCATTGTCGTGCGGGCATAATCTGGCCCGCACGTGTTATTGGAATTGTGCCGCTCGATCATGTTGTGTCTGGCTTGTCCCTGATCATCAGGCGTGCACAGGCTGCGAGTGGCATGACCCACAAGGGAAGAAATCACCATGCTCGAAAGTTGTCAGAATGCTCAGGAACGCTGGGGTGGGGTGCATCTGCTGATCGATCGCTGGTTGCAGGAGCGTCACGAACTGGTTCGGGCCTACGATGCCCTCGGCGATAAGCCTGAAGCGCTGAGCGAAAGCCGCAAACCCTTGCAGGAGTTCTGCGGTGTGCTGGTCGACTATGTGTCTGCCGGTCATTTCGAGATATACGAACAACTGACGGGCGAGGCCAAGGCCTTCAACGACAAGCGCGGCCTGGAACTGGCCGAGCAGATCTACCCGCGTATCGACGTCATCACCGAAAAGCTGCTGGCGTTCAACGACCTGTGCGATGAAGGCAAGTGCGTAGCGGAAAAATTCAAGGAGCTGGGCGGCTTGCTGCACGAACGTTTCGAACTGGAAGACTGCCTGATCGAAGTGCTGCACAACGCTCACAAGGAAGAAGCCGCGGTCCAGGCCTGAGGGTTTCGCGGTCATGAAAAAACGGTGCGCAGTGCGCACCGTTTTTTATTGAGTCGGCGTCAGGTCGTCGCGCCCAGCAATTCGATTTCAAACACCAGTGGCGTGAATGGTGGGATCACATCTCCCGCCCCTTCAGCGCCATAGGCCAGGGTCGACGGAATCACCAACCGCCATTTTGCGCCTACCGGCATTTGCGGCAATGCACTGCGCCAGCCGTCAATCACGCTGTCGAGGTTGAACCATTGTGCCTGGTGGTTGGAATCGAATACGGTGCCGTCCGGCAATCGACCGGTATACAGCACCTGGACCTTGCCGTGAGGGCCGGCTTTCGCGCCGTGGCCTGGCTTGATCTCGGTCAGCAGGATGCCGTCTGCGAGTTGCTGGACGCCTGGACGGTTCTTTTCTTCATTGAGAAATTTCTGCTCCGTTTTCAACGCGGCTTCGATCTGTGGCGTTGTCGATTGCGAATTCAGTCGTGCCTGGTGCTCGGCCAGGATCTGTTCGATGCGTTCATCCTTGAGGGCCAGCGGCTTGCCCAGGTAGGCCTGTTGCAAGCCTTCGACCAAGGCTTTGATCTGCAGGTCCGGCACGTCCTGGCGCAGGCGTTCGCCGAGGCTTGCGCCCAGGCTGTAAGCCAAATCGTGGGCATCGTTTGCGCTGGTTTTTTCAACGGCCTGGACCGTGGAGCAAACCATGCACAGGAATAAAAACAGGTGACGCGACATGTGTGCTCTCCGGCCTCGAATCGAGGAATTATGCCAGTGCCGATATCTATAGAGGTGGATTGCCAAGGCACTGGCGCAGAAGATTTTTCGTCCCTTGCAACGCAACGTCTTGTGTACTGTCAACATGCCCTAGCGGCGGTTGAAGCAGAGGTCTAGTATGAGCCGCACTCACGTCAGTCAGGAGGTAAACCATGTCGGCCACCAAGAAGCCTGTAAACACTCCGTTGCACTTGCTCCAACAACTCTCGGGCAGCCTGCTCGAACATCTGGAAAATGCCTGCTCCCAAGCCCTGGCTGATGCTGAAAAACTGCTCGCCAAACTTGAAAAACAACGCGGCAAAGCGCAGGAAAAACTGCACAAGTCGCGCACCAAATTGCAAGACGCAGCCACCGCTGGCAAGGCCAAGGCGCAAGCCAAGGCCAAAGATGTCGTGAAAGAACTCGAAGACCTGCTTGATGCCTTGAAGGATCGTCAGTCCGAGACCCGCGCCTACATTCTGCAACTCAAGCGTGATGCCCAGGAAAGCCTGAAACTGGCCCAGGGTGTCGGTCGCGTGCAAGAAGCCGCAGGCAAGGCGCTGACGCTTCGTGCAGCCAAGCCTGCCGCTGTATCGGCCAAGAAGCCGGCGGCTAAACCCGTCGCGGCAAAAGCTCCGGCCAAAGTCGCTGCCAAGCCTGCGGCGAAAGCACCGGCCAAAGCTGCCAGCAAGCCAGCTGCCAAATCGGTCGCTGCCAGTGCTGCAAAACCTGCGGCAAAAAAACCAGTTGTCAAAGCTGCGGCCAAGCCCGCCACAAAAACGGCAGTTGCAAAACCTGCTGCCGCCAAGCCTGCTGTAAAAGCTGCTGCTAAACCGGCCGCTAAACCTGCGGCAAAAGCTGCAGCCAAACCTGCCGCCAAACCTGCCGCTAAAACCGCCGCCGCAAAACCTGCTGCCAAAGCTGCGGTAAAAGCCACCGCAAAACCTGCTGCCAAACCAGCAGCGAAGCCTGCGGCAACCAAAACGGCTGCGGCCAAGCCCGCTGCGAAAACGGCTGCCAAGCCTGTCGCTGCCAAAGCCCCCGCCAAAGCGGCGGCTAAACCCGCTGCCAAACCGGCTGCGGCCAAGCCTGCTGCTGCGAAGCCAACGGCTGCCAAACCAGCCGTCGCGAAGCCCGCTGCCGCCAAACCAGCCGCCAAGCCGGCCGTGAAAAAGCCAGCCGCTGCAAAACCTGCGACTGCGCCAGCCGCCAAGCCAGCGACACCGGCTCCGACCACGGCACCGGCTCCAGCCGCCAGCACTCCGGCCGCGGCGACCAGCCCATCCGCCGCCGTTGCGCCGAGCATCAGCAGCACCCCAACCAGCGCTTCCTAAGTGCCGGACACCGCGACGCGCAGCTGATGCAGCGCGTCGCGGCTCGCTGGCCCGGCATTCGCCGCCAGCCCTTGCAGCCATTGCGCTGAATCGTTCTGTTGTGTCCCAGGCCAATCCTTGGCCAGCGCTTCCAATCGCTCCAGCAATTGCCGTTCGGCCGCCAGCTCCAGCTGCTTGACCTGCTCGCGCAGGCCATTGAGTGCCGTGTCCTGGAGGGCGCTGGTTTTCCATTGGCTGCGAAGCGTGCGCAGTGGCCGCACCACCTCGGCATCCCAGGGCTCGGCCAATAGTCGAAGCTGCCGCAGCCTGTGTTCATTGCAGGCCACGCCACGCTGCGCCAGCCACAGGCCACACAGCAGCAGGCAGACGTTGGCGCCGGCGTCTTGTGATGCCAGGCACGCAGGCTCTACGCCAGGCTTGGCATAGAGGTCGAGGGAAAAGCTCCACAGGTCTGGGGACATCGTGCTACTCGCGCCAGTTGCGAGCGAAGCTGGTAGACTCCGCCGCCATTATGATCCGACTTCAGAACCTGACTTTACAGCGTGGCCCGCAACGTCTGCTAGAAGACGCCGAGCTGACCCTGCACGCCGGCCACAAAGCCGGCCTCATCGGTGCCAACGGCGCCGGCAAATCGAGCCTGTTCGCCTTGCTGCGAGGCGAGCTGCACCCGGACTCGGGTGATTGCCTGTTGCCGGCTGATTGGCGCATCGCCCACATGCGCCAGGAGGTCGACACCCTCGAGCGTCTGGCGGTGGACTACGTGCTCGATGGCGACCTGCGCCTACGCCAGGTGCAACGCGACCTGGCGGCGGCCGAAGCGGCCCACGACGGTGCCGCACAGGCCCGTCTGCACGCGGAACTCGACAGTGCCGACGGCTACACCGCCGATGCCCGTGCGCGCAAATTGCTCGCCGGCCTGGGCTTTACCAATGAGCAGATGGATCGTCAGGTCGGGGACTTCTCCGGTGGCTGGCGGATGCGCCTGAACTTGGCCCAGGCCTTGATGTGTCCTTCGGATCTGCTGTTGCTCGATGAGCCGACCAACCACTTGGACCTCGACGCCATCATCTGGCTCGAAGACTGGCTCAAGAGTTACCCGGGCACGCTGCTGCTGATTTCCCACGACCGTGATTTCCTCGACGCGGTGGTGGATCACGTGGCCCATGTCGATCAGCGCAAGCTCACCTTGTACCGTGGCGGCTACAGCGCCTTCGAACGCGCGCGTGCCGAACGCCTGGCCCAGCAACAGCAGGCCTACGAGAAGCAGCAGGCGCAACGTGCGCACATGGAAAGCTACATCGCCCGCTTCAAGGCCCAGGCCACCAAGGCCCGCCAGGCCCAGAGCCGGATCAAGGCATTGGAGCGGATGGAAGAGTTGTCGGCGGCCCACGTCGATTCACCGTTCGATTTTGTCTTCCGCGAATCGACCAAGATTTCCAGCCCGTTGATCGACCTGTCCGACGCGCGCCTGGGGTATGGCGACAAGACCGTGCTGGAGAAGGTCAAGCTGCAACTGACCCCGGGTGCGCGGATTGGTCTGCTGGGCCCCAACGGTGCCGGTAAGTCGACCCTGATCAAGAACCTTTCCGGCGAACTCGAGCCTCTGGCCGGGCGCCTGACCCGGGGCGAGAACACGGTGGTCGGCTACTTCGCCCAGCATCAGCTCGATTCCCTGGACTCCAAGGCCAGCCCGCTGTTGCACCTGCAACGCCTGGCACCGACCGAGCGCGAGCAGACCCTGCGGGATTTCCTCGGCGGTTTCGATTTCCGCGGGGCGCGCATCGACGAGCCGGTGCTGAATTTCTCCGGTGGCGAAAAGGCACGCCTGGCGTTGGCACTGATCGCCTGGGGCCGGCCGAACCTGTTGCTGCTCGACGAACCGACCAACCACCTGGACCTGGAAATGCGCCTAGCCTTGACCATGGCCTTGCAGGAATTCAGTGGCGCGGTGCTGGTGGTGTCCCACGATCGGCATTTGCTCAAGAGCACTACGGATAATTTCTTCCTGGTGGCCGACGGCAAGGTCGAGGAGTTCGACGGCGACCTGGAAGACTACGCCCGTTGGCTGGTGGAATACCGCCAGCGCAACGCGCCGGTCAGCAGCACGCCGGTCAACCCGGACAAGACCGACAAGAAAGCCCAGCGCCAGGCCGCCGCCGCATTGCGCCAGCAACTGGCGCCGCACAAGCGTGAGGCCGACAAACTCGAAGCCGAGTTGGGCAAGCTGCATGAAAAACTGCAAAAGATCGAAACCAGCCTTGGCGACAGTGGTCTCTACGAGGCGGCGCGCAAAGATGAGTTGCGCGACCTGCTGGCCGAGCAGGCCAAGCTGAAAATTCGGGAAGCGGAACTCGAGGAGGCTTGGATGCAAGCGCTGGAACTGCTGGAAAACCTGCAAGCGGAGCTGGAGGCGTTGTCCTGATGGAAGCGTTGGCGTTGCCTATACCCGTCATGTGGATCGAGCCGATCTGGCTGGGTGTGCAAATCCTGCTGATCCTGTTGGTGGGATATGTCGCCCAGCGGTTCGTTGCGCGTGCGCTCACGGGCCTCGGCGAGCGCTACCCACTGCCGACGCAATTGGTGATCATCCTGCGCGGTGTGCTGCGCTGGCTGATCATGGGCAGCGCCGTACTGGTGGCGCTGGAGCGCCTGGGTGTCTCGGCCACGGTACTCTGGACGGCGATCTCGGGTTTCGTGGCGGTGGCGGCGGTGGCGTTCTTCGCCATCTGGAGCGTGCTGTCCAACCTGTTCTGCGCCGTGTTGATCTACACCGTCGGACCGTTTCGCCTGGGCGATGTGGTCGAGCTGGTGGACACCACCGACAAGCCTGGCATCAAAGGACGCGTGGTGGCGATCAATCTGCTGTACACCACGCTGATCGAACCCGAGGAACTCGGCACCGGCAGTGCCATGGTGCAAGTACCCAACAGCCTGTTCTTCCAGCGTTCGGTACGGCGCTGGCGTGGCAGCGAAGCGTTTCCGGTGGGTGGGTTCGTCGAATAATCCGGCCTCGCCGATTGGCTTTTTTTTGCAAAAAAGCGATGGTCAATCCTTCAGCGGCGCATTAGCTTAGTCGTTTTCGACGAATTCGAGCCGAGGTGTGCAATGGTGCTGGAAACATGGCTGGCGTTTTTCGCCGCCTGTTGGGTGATCAGTCTTTCCCCGGGCGCCGGTGCCATTGCATCGATGTCCAGTGGCTTGCGCTACGGGTTTTGGCGCGGTTACTGGAATGCCCTGGGCCTGCAACTGGGCCTGGCGCTGCAAATCGTGATCGTCGCCGCCGGTGTTGGCGCTATCCTCACGGCCTCGGCCACCGCGTTCTATGCGATCAAGTGGTTCGGCGTGGCCTATCTGGTTTACCTGGGTATCAAACAGTGGCGAGCCATCCCTGGCGATATCAGCGATGACTCCGTCGTGCGGCCCATCGGTAACCCTTTGGCGCTGGTGTTTCGTGGCTTCCTGGTCAACATCAGCAACCCCAAGGCGCTGGTGTTCATGCTGGCGGTGTTGCCACAGTTCATCAATCCCCATGCACCATTGATCCAGCAATACCTGATCCTGGGCGTCACCATGATCGTCGTCGACCTCATCGTCATGGCCGGGTACACCGGGTTGGCGTCCAAAGTCCTGCGGCTGTTGCGTACACCGAAGCAGCAACGGCGGATGAACCGCACGTTTGCTGGCCTGTTCATCGGGGCGGCGGGCTTGCTCGCGACGATTCGCAAGGCTGCGGTGTAACCGGCTTATACACAACACCTGTGGCGAGGGAGCTTGCTCCCGCTCGGTTGCGCAGCGACCGCAAGATCTTGGGGCCGCTTCGCGACCCAGCGGGAGCAAGCTCCCTCGCCACAAAAAGCGTCTCTACTATCCAGCGGCGTGGCTCAGCGCAAGATCACCGGCGCCGTATCCCGTGGCAGGTTATTGCGCTGCATCGGCTCGCCGGGCTGTTGATAGCTCGGGCCGCCGAGCTGTTCGCTCAGTTGCCGCGCCACGTCTTCCCCCAGGGCCTTGGACACATCGCGCACCACCCGCGGCCGGTTGAGGCTGATGCGCACGTCCCGGTGGTTCAACAACTTGGTGTCCTGGCCTTCGCCCATGGCCGTAAAGGCCGAGGTGATTTCGTAGGTCTTGGTGTTGATCAGGCTGAAGTCTGCCACCAAGGTCAGCGCCAGTACGGCCGAATAGCTGTCGGTATTGGCCAGCTCGTTGATGTCGCGGGTGAAGTCGATGTCCGACACCGTGCCGAACAGCACATAGTCGGCACCCTTGAAGTTCCCGGCCTTGATGCGCTTGATCACGTCATAGACGTCGCCCTTGGACGACGCGGTGTGCGGGGTGCCCTGCACCAGCTGGAACATCCCGCTGCGCAGGATCTCGCCCTTGATGTCGCCAGTGAACTTGCGCAGTTCGCCCTGCTCGATATAGCTGCTGGTGGCTTCCATCTCGTCGTAGCTCGAGGAAGCGCTGGCGCTG
This sequence comes from Pseudomonas sp. NFACC51, assembly GCF_900103575.1. Classification (NCBI taxonomy): domain Bacteria; kingdom Pseudomonadati; phylum Pseudomonadota; class Gammaproteobacteria; order Pseudomonadales; family Pseudomonadaceae; genus Pseudomonas; species Pseudomonas sp. NFACC51. The sequence continues at coordinate 135,394 of NZ_FMXH01000003.1, forward strand.
TAAGGGTTCGCCTGGAAGTTGCTCTGCGCTGAGACGGTGTGGATGTATTCCTCCACCCGCTCCTGGTATGCAAGGTCGGTCACTGCGACTTTCGGGGCCGCCTGCGCGCCAAATGCGCAGGCCAGGGCCATGATGCCTATCCATGTGCGCATGGCTTAACGCTCCGTGGTCTTGCGGATTTCTTTTTCGTCCATCCACTCGGCCAGACCGCTTTCGACGTCGATCAATTGCAGGCTGAATTTGTAGAAGACGTCCTTGTAGTCGCTGCTGCGCTTGACGATCGAGCTGATGGAGCCTTCGAGGCGGTACTTGGCAGCGATCATGTTGCCGGTCTTGGCCACGGTGCTTTTCTTGTACAGGCCGCTCTGGTTCTGCAGCTTGAGCTGATCGACCTGGCTGTCCATGGCGGTGTTGTCGCTGGCGAAGCGAGCAGCGCCGGTCTTCATCAGCTGGGTCTTGATGCTGGTGGTGATTTCACGGGTGTCGATGTATTCGCTGGTCTTGTTCTTCACGTCATAGACCTGGACCACCGGGCGACCCTGCAGGATGCCGGACTGGGCCAGGGAGCGGGTCATGGACTCGGCGATCATTTGCAGGTCGGTGGAACCGAACTCGTTGGTCACGGTTTCCACGGCCTTGGTGTCGCCGTAGCTGATGTTCTTGTTGCCCAGGACCGGCGAGTTGTTGGCGCAACCGCTGACCAGCAGGGCGGCGAGGGCGATGGAGGAAATGCGTACGAACATGGGGATGCTCTCGAAAGCTGAATGAAATGGGGCTAAGGCTTGATGCCGATCAGTAAAGGAACTTGTGCCGGCGATCCCCGTGGCGAGGGAGCTTGCTCCCGCTGGGTCGCGAAGCGGCCCCAAGATCTTGCGGTCGCTGCGCAACCGAGCGGGAGCAAGCTCCCTCGCCACAGGTCTGGTGTTGGCTTGACCGACCGGGATCAGGCTCAAGGGGTATTGATTTCCAAACGGAAATCCACCGCCTTGGGGGTCGGTGCGATGGCCGGCAGGAAGCTGGTCTGTTCGCCGTACAGCGTCAGGCTTTTCCAGGTTTCTTCCTCGGCGATCGGAAAGCCTTCCGGCCCGAGCCAGGCAAAGCGGTAATACATCGTCTTGTTGTTGTAGCTGGTATTGCTCAACTGGACATTGACGGTCATGTAGCCGTTTTCCCGGGCCACGCGCATGGCGCCGACCACAATGTTCTTGGTCTTGCCCATCGCCACGACCTTGCTGGCGGCGCTGCCCGGCTCCGGTGGTGGCGGGGTGGCGCAACCGGCCAGCAAGGCCAGGGCGCCGACGGCGATCAGTTTTAAACGCATGTGAACAAGACTCCGTTCTTAAGGTTGCTTGAGGGCAATGGCAGTCGGGTTGGCGCTGGGCATCACCTGGGCAGCCAGGCCACCGGCGAACACCTGGTTACCCACCGCACGCAGGCTGATGACCTGGTAGCGCTGGTCGACGGTGACCTTGACCACCGAGCCGCCCACCGCGCTTGGCAAGGTGACCTGGTGCTCGCCTTTCTTCAGGCGCAGGCGCACCACCTGGGTGTAGTCGGGCAGGGTGCGCCAGGTTCGGGTATCGGCACCTTCGAGTACGGCCGAGGTGAGGCCGACGGCCAGGCCGGCCAGCGGATTGGTGTCGTTGATCTGCTTTTGCGCCACGCCACGGGTGACGGCGCGCACGGTGGTGCGCAGGATGATGCCCGGCATGTCGTCGCGCAGGGCCCGACGGGACATGGCGGTGGTGCTGTTGAGTTGGGTCAGGTCCAGCTGGCGGCCGTCGACACCGATCTGGCCGAAGGTGGCCGTGGAAGTGTCGGGCTTGATCAGTGGGAACGACAACGGCGTGATGACCAGGTTGCCGCTGATTGGCAAAGGCAAGGGAATGCGGATCGAGTCCCGGGACGGCGCCAGGCCACTCTGCACCACGATCAGGATGTCGCTGTCGTCGCTCTTGGCGGCGGGCTTGTCGAGGTCACGCAGGGCCTGCTCCAGCAGCGGTGTGTTGGGGCGCAGTTCGGCGGCCTTGCGATAACCCGGTGCGGCCAGGTCCTTTTCACCCAGGGCTTCGTAGACGAAACCGGCCAGGTAATGGCTGAACGCGCTCTGGTAACTGTTCTTGAGGCTGACCACTTCCGGGGCATCGAGGCTGGCCACCGGGTAACCCTGAAGGTCCTTGTATTCGGTCTTGACCCCTTGTTTCTCGGCTTCTTCCTCGCGCTTGAGGTATTCCTTGTCCCGCAGGTCGGCGATCACCGCTTCGCGTTCGTGGGTCTTCTTGATCTGGGTCCGTGCGCCGTCGAAGTCATTCACCGCCAGCAGGTTCAGGGCCATCTGCGTGGTCAGCATGACCTTTTCGTAGTCGTAGCCTTCGTAGCGGCGGACTTTATCGTTGACCAGGAAACTGCCGAACTGGGCCAGGTACTTGGCCGTGTCGAGCTTGACCGCATCTTCCCACTGGGCAACTTGTTGGTCGGCGCTGTTCCAGGCGGTCTGGCTGCCGGACAGGTCGCCCTTGGCGCGCAGCAGCTCACCTTTCTCGAAGTAATACAGCAGGTCCTTGTCCTGGCTGGTGTTGTTCTTTTCCAGCAGCGTCAATGCGGCGTCGACGTTGCCGGAAGCCAGTTGCTGGTTGGTCTGGGCCAATTCGCTGTCGTAGTTGCGAAAGGCCGAACAGCCGGACAACAAGGTGATCGCACCGAGGGCGATCGAAAAAACGGCACGGGATGCCATGAACATTTCTTCCCTGAGAAACAGCCGGGGTGTGCGGGTCGGGCTGGGGCGATCCCACGGACAAGCGTTGGTACGCTGTCGGTTCCTCATAAAAAGAGGAGCTTTTATGCCATCGAATGATAAGAAGGCGGCGGGATTATAAACATGGCTCTTGGCTATGTAATGGCTTTTCAGTGTCTAAATGCCGTTTTTGTGACATCACCTCCAAAGCATGAAAATCCGATGAAAATCGGCTCCCAAGTCATATCCGCCCTTGAGCCGAAGCCATTGGAAGTGAACAATGTGTTACTTCTTATTACCAACTGAGAGTCATTCATGACTGTGCCGTTCCGTTTCCTGGCCTGGCTTCTACTGCCATTGCTCGCTTTGTGCAGCACTGCGCTGCAGGCCGACCCCCTCGAGAGTGCCCCCCAGGCGCTGCATTTGTTGGATTACATCGGGGCGGATTACCCGGCGACGGTCGAGGCGGGCAAGGTCATCGACGAGGCGGAGTACCGCGAGCAGCTGGAATTTACCCAAGCGCTGGAAGGGTTGGTCGCCGGGTGGCCGGCCAAGCCAGAAAAGACTGAGCTGGTCCAAGGCATCGGCACCCTGCGCACGGCGATCACCCAGCGCCAGGACGGCGGCGATGTTGCGCGCCTGGCGCGGCAACTGGGGGCCAAGCTGGCGGTGGCATATGAAGTCAGCCAGGCACCGGTCATCACGCCCGACCCCACCCGCGGCGCGCCGCTGTATGCGCAAAATTGCTCGGTGTGCCACGGAGCCAACGGTGCCGGCGACGGTCCTGCCGGTGTCGGCTTGGAACCGCCGCCCGCCAACATGCGGGACGCCCAGCGCCTGGATCGCCTGAGTCTCTATGCGATCTACAACACCGTCGGCATGGGCATCGAAGGCACGGATATGCCGGCCTTCGCCGATCAGCTCGACGACCGTCAGCGCTGGGACCTGGCGACCTACATCGCCAGCTTCAGCGCGGACCCGGCCGCCGCCAAAAGTGAACAGGTCTTCAACCTCGCTGACCTGGCGCGCCAGACCCCGGCCGAAGTCCTCGCCGCACAAGGCCCGGCAGCGGCGGCGACGTTCCGTGCCCAGCGTGCCCAGCCGCCGCAAGTGCAACGTGGCCCGGCGCAGTTGCTCGACTACACGGCGGCCACCCTGGATAAAAGCATCGCGGCGTACCGTGCCGGTGATCACGACCAGGCCTATGACTTGTCGGTAGCGGCTTACCTGGAAGGTTTCGAGCTGGTGGAAAGCTCGCTGGACAACGTCGATGCCAACGTGCGCAAGGACACCGAAAAGTCCCTGATGGCCTACCGTCAGTCGTTGCAGGACGGTTTGCCGGTGGAGCAGGCGGTACAGCGTCTGGACGCGGCCAAGGCCAAGTTGAAGGAGTCCGCCGGCCTGCTGGGTGGCGATGGCTTGAGCTGGTCGCTGAGCTATATCTCCGGGTTGCTGATCCTGCTGCGTGAAGGATTGGAAGCGATCCTGGTGCTGGCGGCGATCCTGGCGTTCCTGCGCAACACCGGCCAGCAGTCGGCGGTGCGCAGTGTCAACGTCGGTTGGGGGCTGGCGCTGGTGGCCGGCCTGGCGACCTGGGGCCTGGCGGCGTATGTGATTGACGTCAGCGGTGCCCAGCGTGAGCTGCTTGAAGGCGCGACGGCGTTGTTCGCCAGTGTGATGGTGCTGTGGCTGGGTGTGTGGATGCATGACCGTCGCCACGCAGCGGCCTGGCAGGACTACATCAAGAGCAGCCTGGTGGGCGGCGGGGGTCGGTTTGGTTTTGCGATCCTGGCGTTTTTCTCGGTCTATCGCGAGCTGTTCGAAGTGATCCTGTTCTACGAAACCCTGTGGTTGCAAGCGGGCCCCGCCGGGCACAACGCGGTGCTGGCCGGCGGCGCGACGGCGCTGGTGTTGTTGGTGGGGTTGGCCTGGGTGATCCTGCGCGGCTCGGCGAAACTGCCCCTGGCGCTGTTTTTCAGTATCAACGCCGGGTTGTTGTGCGCGCTGTCGGTGGTATTCGCCGGTCACGGCGTGAAGGCGTTGCAGGAAGCCGGGATCTTCGGCACCCATCCGGTGGCATTCTTCGAATTCGACTGGCTGGGCATTCATGCCGATGCCTATTCGCTGGCCGCTCAAGTGGTGGCGATCCTGGCGATCATGGTGCTGTATGGGCGCAGTTGGGTGGTGGAGAAGCGTCGGGTCCAGGTTTCCTGAAAAGCGTTCGCTGCGCTCATTATCGCGAGCAAGCTCGCTCCCACAGGATGTAGGCTGTCCTTGTGGGAGCGAGCATGCTCGCGATGCATTTTAAAGAGGAGCAACCCTAATGCGCGTATGGATCGACGCCGATGCCTGTCCCAAGGCGGCGAAAGAACTGGTGGTCAAGTTCGCCCTGAAGCGCCGGTTCGAGGTGGTGCTGGTGGCCGGTCAGCCGCAGATCAAGCCGGCCCTGGCTTGTGTGAAGCTGATCGTGGTACCCAGTGGCCCTGATGCGGCGGACGATTACCTGGTGGAACATGCCGTGCCGGGTGAGTTGGTGATCTGCAGCGACGTGCCCTTGGCCGACCGGTTGGTGAAGAAGGGCGTCGCGGCCCTGGACCCGCGCGGCAAGGAGTTCGATGCGCAAAACATGGGCGAGCGGCTGGCGGTGCGCAACCTGTTCACTGATCTGCGTGAACAGGGCCACATGGGCGGCGGCCCGGCGGCCTACAGCGAGCGAGACAAGCAGGGGTTTGCCAATGCCCTGGATCGGATCCTGACGCGCCTGACCCGATTGCCTTGAATCATGCCCAAACCTCTGTGGGAGCGAGCTCCCACAGGGTTAGTGGTGGTGGGGTCAGGCGTCGTTCTCGTGCGTCAATTCCAACACCCGATCCACCAGTTTGTTGATGCCGGAAGCCGCTTCGCTGATGTTCTGCGCCAGCATGTAGGCCGGGGTGCTGACCAGTTTGCGCGCTCGGTCTTCAACGATGTCGGTGACGGTGCACTCTTCGTGAGTACCCCCCATTTTGGTCACAGCGGCGGCAGTGTCGACGTCGTTGCCGATGGTGCAGACCACGCCCGGGCCGTAGATTTTCGCCGCCAGGGCCGGGGAGATGCAGATCAGCCCGACCGGTTTGCCGGCCTCGGCAAAGGCCTCGGTCAGCGCGAGGACCTCTGGCTGGACCGTGCAAGCCGCGCCTTCGACGGCAAAGTTGGAGAGGTTTTTCGCCGAGCCAAAACCACCAGGTACGATCAGGGCGTCGAAATCCTCGGCCCTGGCTTCACGCAAGTCCTTCACGTTGCCCCGGGCGATCCGCGCCGATTCCACCAACACGTTGCGGCTCTCGGGCATTTCCTCGCCGGTCAGGTGATTGATCACATGCAACTGGGCAATGTTGGGGGCGAAGCACTGGACGTGAGCCCCACGCTGATCAAGACGCAGCAAGGTGATCACGCTTTCGTGGATCTCGGCGCCGTCATAGACGCCACAGCCGGAAAGGATCACTGCAATTTTTTTGCTCATGGGCTTTTCTCCAGATTCATGGCGTTAAATGTCTACTAATTTGTCACTCGTTGCCATAGGGGGATCGGCCAGCTACACCTAATCTGCCGACTATCTCCCTGCCTCGCATGCCCGGGTTGCGTCATGAACTTCATCCTGTATGCCGTGCCGTTCTTCTTCGTGCTGATCGCCGTCGAGTTGCTGGCCGATCGCTGGCGGGGCGTGAGCCACTACCGTGTGGCCGACGCGATCAACAGCTTGAGCACCGGCGTGCTGTCGACCACAACGGGCCTTTTGACCAAAGGCGTGGGGCTGGTGACCTATGCCTTTGCGTTGAAACACCTGGCTATCATCGAGCTGCCTGCCGACCGGGCCTGGACCTGGGTGGTTGCCTTTGTGCTCTACGACTTCTGCTACTACTGGCTGCACCGCATGGGCCATGAACGCAACATCCTCTGGGCCGCTCATTCGGTGCACCACCAGAGTGAGGACTACAACCTTTCCACGGCGTTGCGCCAGACCAGTACCGGGTTCCTGTTGAGCTGGATCTTCTACGTCCCGCTCGCCGTACTGGGTGTGCCACTGGTGGTCTTCGTCAGCGTTGCGGCGTTGAATCTGCTGTACCAGTTTTGGGTCCACACCCAGCACATTCCCAAGCTCGGCTGGCTGGAGTGGTGCTTCGTGACGCCGTCCAATCATCGTGCCCACCATGCACAGAACCCTCTCTACATGGATCGCAACTACGGCGGGGTGTTCATTATTTGGGACCGTCTGTTTGGCACCTTCCAGGAAGAAGACGTCAACGAACCAGTGATTTTCGGCGTGACCACGCCGCTGGAGAGCTGGAATCCGTTGTGGGCCAACCTGCAGTTTTATGCGCAGCTGTGGGCCGATGCCAGGCGGGCCGGGCGTTGGTGGGACAAGCTGCGGATCTGGTTCATGCCCACCGGTTGGCGTCCGGCGGACGTCGCGGCCAGGTACCCGCTGAACAAGTCGGACTTGGGCCTGTTCCGCAAATTCGACGTGCCGTTGGATGTTCGCCAGCAGTGGTACGTGGGGCTGCAGTTCTGCGCCTACATTGCCTTGGGCAGTTATCTGATGAACCTTGAAGCCAGCCTGCCGGTCGTCGCCCTGATGCTGGGTTGGGGCGCGGTGGCGTTCGGTCTGTTCGTGTTGGGCGTGGCCCTGGAGAATCGCCCGTGGGCGTTGCGGCTGGAGCTGTTGCGGCTGGCCTCGAACGTGCCGCTGGTATGGCTGGCGCCACTGGCCGGGTTGTGGCCGGCCAACCCTGTGGCCTGGGCCGGGCTGCTCAGCTACAGCCTGCTCAGCGGCATCGGGCTATATTGCTGCCGTACCCGGTTTACTCGGTTGGCGTCGTAGGTTCGCCGGACCTGGCTTGCTCCAGGCGCTCGGCTTCGAGGACTTTCCTGGCCAGGCGCGCATTCTTGATGCGTCGGCGCAGCCACAAGACCAGGCCCAGCACCAGCAGTGCGCCGAGTACCCACAATTCATACTTCTTGATGCTGCCCAGCATGCCTTCGAGCACTGCGCCAAAGTGGTACGCGGCCGCAGCCAACGCCGTGGCCCAGATCGCCGCACCGATGCCGTTGAGCAGCAGGTAGCGACCCGGCGGATAGCCTGACAGACCGATCGCCACCGGCATCACCGTGCGCAGGCCATAGACGAAACGGAAGCTCAGGACCCAGATGTCCGGATGCCGGCGGATGTGCTCCAGCGCCCGATCCCCCATCAACTGCCAGCGTGGCTTGCGGGCCAGCAGCTTGCGCCCGTGCTTGCGTCCCAGGAAATACCACAGCTGATCGCCCGCGTAGCTGCCGCAGAACGCCACGACGACCACCAGGTTGATGTCCATGTAGCCACGGAACGCCAGGAAACCTGCGAGCACGAGGATAGTTTCGCCTTCGAAGAACGTGCCGATAAACAGGGCCAAGTAGCCGAAGTCATGCAGAAATTGTTGGAGCATTGTCTGGGTGCTGGCGAAATGAACGCGCAGCCTAACCCTTCAGGCACATTCAGGAAAGTATCGAAATGTGTCTCGACGTGAACAATTCCTACAATGACAATAACTGCGACGACAGGACGCAGGTGCACATAACTGTAATGTCTTCGTCATAATGGGCGCTTATAACTGTCACGCTCGCCCGTCAGCACGGGCTCAGGAGTCTGCCGTGAGCTTTACCCCCGCCAATCGTCTGTTCCCTGCTACCCGCCTGCGTCGCAACCGTCGTGATGAGTTCTCTCGTCGGCTGGTACGTGAAAACGTGCTGACCACCAATGACCTGATCCTGCCGGTATTCGTGCTGGACGGTGAGAACCGTCGCGAAGCGGTGGCGTCGATGCCCGGGGTGGAACGCCTGACCATCGACCTGCTGCTCGAAGAGGCCGCCCACTGGGTCGAACTGGGCATTCCGGCGCTGGCGCTGTTCCCGGTCACGCCGCCGACACTCAAGTCCCTGGACGCCGCCGAAGCCTGGAACCCGGAAGGCATCGCCCAGCGCGCGACCCGCGCCTTGCGCGCGCGCTTCCCGGAGCTGGGGGTGATCACCGACGTGGCGCTGGACCCGTTCACCACCCACGGGCAGGACGGTATCCTCGATGAAGAAGGCTACGTGCAGAACGACATTACCGTCGATGCACTGGTCAGGCAGGCCCTGTCCCACGCCGAGGCCGGCGCCCAGGTCGTGGCGCCGTCGGACATGATGGACGGGCGCATCCAGGCGATCCGCGAAGCCCTCGAGGTGGCCGGTCACGTCAACGTGCGGATCATGGCCTACTCGGCCAAGTACGCCAGCGCCTATTACGGTCCGTTCCGCGACGCGGTCGGCTCGGCCCTGAACCTGGGCAAGGCCAACAAGGCTTCTTATCAGATGGACCCGGCCAACAGTCAGGAAGCCTTGCACGAAGTGGCGGCTGACTTGTCAGAAGGGGCAGACATGGTCATGGTCAAGCCTGGCATGCCCTACCTCGACATTCTTTGCCGGGTCAAAGACGAATTCAAAGTGCCGACCTTTGTTTATCAGGTCAGCGGCGAATACGCGATGCACATGGCCGCGATCCAGAACGGCTGGTTGGGCGAAGGGGTGATCCTGGAGTCCTTGACCGCTTTCAAGCGCGCAGGGGCTGATGGCATCCTGACTTACTTTGCCGTGCGCGCCGCCCAATTGTTACGAGAGCAGAAATAGCCTCCCAGGAACTTGCGATGAATACCGAAGGACTCTCCGAAGTTGCCGTAAAAGACGCTCAACCCGTGGTCGAGCAGATTGCCGAGACACCGCCGACGCTGGAGCCTGCTGCCCCAGCTGTCGTCGAGCCCGCACCGGCCCCGGCGATTGTGATTCCCAACCTGGATGACAGCAGCCTGTACATCCATCGGGAGCTGTCGCAACTGCAGTTCAACATCCGCGTGCTGGAGCAGGCGCTGGACGAGTCCTACCCGCTGCTGGAGCGGTTGAAGTTCCTGCTGATCTTTTCCAGCAACCTGGATGAGTTTTTCGAAATCCGCGTCGCCGGGCTGAAGAAGCAGATCACCTTCGCCCGTGAACAGGCCGGTGCCGACGGCCTGCAACCGCACCAGGCCCTGGCGCGCATCAGCGAGCTGGTCCACGGCCATGTGGACCGGCAATACGCGATTCTCAACGATATCCTGTTGCCGGAGCTGGAAAAGCACCAGGTGCGCTTCATCCGCCGGCGCTACTGGAACACCAAGATCAAGACCTGGGTGCGCCGCTATTTCCGCGACGAGATCGCACCAATCATCACGCCGATCGGTCTCGATCCGACGCACCCGTTCCCGCTGCTGGTCAACAAGAGCCTGAACTTCATCGTCGAGCTGGAGGGCATCGACGCCTTCGGTCGCGATTCCGGCCTGGCGATCATTCCGGCGCCACGCCTGCTGCCGCGGATCATCCGCGTGCCGGAGGACGTCGGTGGCCCTGGCGACAATTATGTGTTCCTGTCGTCGATGATCCACGCCCATGCCGATGACCTGTTCCAGGGCATGAAGGTGAAAGGTTGCTACCAGTTCCGCTTGACGCGTAACGCCGACCTCTCGGTGGACACCGAGGACGTCGAAGACCTGGCCCGCGCCCTGCGCGGCGAGCTGTTCTCCCGTCGCTACGGTGATGCGGTGCGCCTGGAGGTGGCCGATACCTGCCCGAAACACCTGTCCGATTACCTGCTCAAGCAGTTCAACCTGCATGAGACCGAGTTGTACCAGGTCAACGGCCCGGTCAACCTGACCCGACTGTTCAGCATCACCGGCCTGGACAGCCATCCGGAGCTGCAATATCTGCCGTTCACGCCGCAGATCCCGAAACTGCTGCAAAACAGCGAGAACATTTTCAGCGTGATCAGCAAGCAGGACATCCTGCTGCTGCACCCGTTCGAGTCGTTCACACCGGTGGTCGACCTGCTGCGCCAGGCCGCCAAGGATCCCCACGTCCTGGCGGTGCGCCAGACCCTGTACCGCAGCGGCGCCAACTCGGAAATCGTCGATGCCCTGGTGGACGCGGCGCGAAACGGCAAGGAAGTCACGGCAGTGATCGAGTTGCGCGCGCGCTTCGACGAGGAATCCAACCTGCAACTGGCCAGCCGCCTGCAGGCGGCGGGTGCGGTGGTCATCTATGGCGTAGTCGGCTTCAAGACCCACGCCAAGATGATGCTCATCCTGCGCCGTGAAGCCGGTGAGATCGTGCGCTACGCCCACTTGGGCACCGGCAACTACCACGCTGCCAACGCCCGCCTGTACACCGACTACAGCCTGCTGACCTCTGACGATGCCTTGTGCGAAGACGTCGGTAAGCTGTTCAGCCAGTTGATCGGCATGGGCAAGACCCTGCGCATGAAGAAACTGCTGCATGCGCCGTTCACCCTGAAAAAGGGCATGCTCGACATGATCGCCCGGGAAACGCAGTTCGCCTTGGACGGCAAACCGGCCCATATCATTGCCAAGTTCAACTCGCTAACCGACCCGAAGATCATTCGTGCGTTGTACAAGGCCAGCCAGTCGGGCGTGCGCATCGACCTGGTGGTGCGTGGCATGTGCTGCCTGCGGCCGGGCATTGCGGGGGTGTCCCACAACATTCATGTACGCTCGATCATCGGGCGCTTCCTGGAGCATACGCGGGTGTTCTACTTCCTCAACGGCGGTGAGGAGCAGATGTTCCTGTCCAGTGCCGACTGGATGGAGCGCAACCTCGACAAACGGGTCGAGACCTGCTTCCCGGTGGAAGGCAAGAAGCTGATCCTGCGGGTCAAGAAGGAGCTGGAAAGCTACCTCACCGACAACACCCACAGCTGGAGCCTGCAGTCGGATGGTCGCTACATCCGCAACACCCCGACCGGCAACCAGAACCCGCGCAGCGCCCAGGCGACGTTGCTGGAGCGCTTGAGCAGCCCGGTGTTGGCGGTTCGTTAAAAAATCGGTGGAGGGGGGCAGGCTCGGCTTTTTGTGGCGAGGGAGCTTGCTCCCGCTGGAGGGCGAAGCCCTCCCAAGACTTGGGGCCGCTTCGCAGCCCAGCGGGAGCAAGCTCCCTCGCCACAGAGATCTGGGTTGTGGCGGGGCTTAGTGAATGTTCAGCACAATCCCGACCCGGGTGAGCCAGTCGGCTTCCTGGGCGAAGTCGGCCTGGGTCAGCTGGTTTTCTTCCAGCCATCCGTCGGGGAACATCACGTCCAGTTGATCGCCGTCGGCATGCAGGGCGACCTGGGGCATTTCCTGGGTGCCACGGATGTGATGGAACAGGATCGCGAAGCGCAGCAGCACGCACAGGCGAATCAGCTTGATGCCGTCATCGCCGAACTCGGCAAACTTATCCTTGGGAATATTGCGTCGGTGGCCGCGCACCAATAGCGCGAGCATTTGCTGGTCTTCCCGGGAGAAACCTGCCAGGTCCGAGTGCTCGATCAGGTAGGCGCCGTGCTTGTGGTAGTGATAGTGGGCGATGTCCAGGCCCACTTCATGGACCTTGGCGGCCCAGCCCAGCAATTCGCGCCAGACCCCGTCGTTCAAGTCCCAGTCATCGGCCACCTGGTCGAAGGCATGCAGTGCCTTGCGTTCGACCCGTGCGGCCTGCTCCAGGTCGACGTGATAACGCTCCATGAGCGAGCCCAGGGTGCGCTCGCGCACGTCTTCGTGATGATGACGCCCCAGTAGGTCATACAACACGCCTTCGCGCAGGGCGCCTTCACAGTGGTCCATGCGGTGCAGTTCGAGGGCGTCGAAAATCGCCTCGAGGATCGCCAGGCCCGCGGGGAAAATCGCCCGGCGGTCGGGCTTGATGCCTTCGAAGTCGATCTTGTCGGCATCGCCGAGCTTGAACACCCGTCGCTTGAGCCAGGCCAAGCCCTCGGCATTGACCTCGCCGGTGCCATGCCCGCCGGCCTTGAGGGCCAGGCCAATGGCGCGAATGGTGCCCGAGGAGCCAATGGCTTCATCCCAGGTCAGGCGGTGCAGGGCGTGCTCGATGCTCATGATCTCCAGGCGCGCCGCCGTATAGGCCTGGGCATAGCGGGCCGGGGTGATCTTGCCGTCGCGGAAATAACGCTGGGTGTAGCTCACGCAGCCCATCTGCAGGCTTTCGCGCAGCAGCGGTTCGAAGCGCTGGCCGATGATGAATTCGGTACTGCCGCCACCGATGTCCGCCACCAGGCGCTTGCCTGGGGTGTCGGCCAAGGTATGGGAAACGCCCAGATAGATCAGGCGAGCCTCTTCACGGCCGGAAATGACTTCTACCGGATGCCCGAGGATTTCTTCAGCACGGCGGATGAACTCGCCACGGTTGCGCGCCTCGCGCAGGGCGTTGGTGCCCACGATCCGCACCGCGCCCAAGGGCATACCATTGATCAGTTGGGCAAACCGCTTGAGGCAGTCAAGCCCGCGCTGGATGGATTCTTCGCTCAGCTGGCGTTCTTCGTCGATACCGGCGGCCAGTTGGACTTTCTCGCCGAGCCGCTCAAGAATGCGGATTTCCCCGTTCTGGGCCTTGGCGACGACCATGTGGAAACTGTTGGAGCCCAGGTCTATGGCGGCGATCAGGGACAGATTCTTGGCTTGGGATGGCGGCATGGTCAAAAAGTCTCGGTCGATAACCTTACCATCCTGCCACGATCGACCGCCTACGCCAACGCACCTGAACCAAACCCTTGAGCCAGAGCAGTTCCCTGTGGCGAGGGAGCTTGCTCCCGCTGGGCTGCGAAGCGGCCCCAAAGCCATTCAACGCGGTCCATCAGGAAAACTCGGCTGGCCGGTTTTACGACTGCTGCGCAGCCGAGCGGGAGCAAGCTCCCTCGCCACAAGAGCTTTTTGGCTGAGAAAATCAGGCCGGCTCGACGGTCCCGATAAAGTTCGCCAGCTCCGCCGTCTGCGGATTGGCAAACAATATCTTGGGATCCCCCACCTCATGCACCTTGCCCTGGTGCATGAACACCAGTTTGTCGCCGACCTCCCGGGCAAAACGCATTTCATGGGTGACCATGATCAGCGTCATGCCTTCCTTGGCCAACTGCCGCACCACGCTGAGCACTTCATTGACCAGCTCGGGGTCCAGGGCCGAGGTGATTTCGTCGCACAGCAGCACTTTCGGCGACATCGCCAGCGCCCGGGCGATCGCCACCCGCTGTTGCTGACCGCCGGACAAGCGGTCGGGGAAGGCATCGAATTTATCGCCAAGCCCGACTCGTTCCAGCATCTGCCGCGCCAGCACGGCCGCCTTGGCCTTGGGCACTTTTTGCACTACCTGTGGCGCCAGCATGACGTTCTCGCCGACCGTCAGGTGCGGGAACAGGTTGAACTGCTGGAACACCATCCCGACTTTTTGGCGCAGGCTGCGCAGGTCGGCGCGGGCCGCATCGAGGTATTCGCCGTCGACTTCGATCACGCCATCATTGATCGATTCCAGGCCATTGAGAGTGCGCAGCAAGGTGGATTTGCCCGAGCCGCTGCGGCCGATGATCGCCACCACCTGGCCTTCCTCGACACTCAGGTCGATGCCCTTGAGCACGTGATGATCGCCGTAGTATTTATGCAGGGCGGTAATTCTAAGCAGAGGCATGCAGTCTCCTTTCCAGGTAGCGCGCACTGAGGGACAAGGGGTAGCAGAGCAGGAAATAACCGAGGGCGACCAGGCCATAGACCATGAACGGCTCGAACGTGGCATTGGCGAGCATGCCGCCGGTCTTGGTCAGTTCGGTAAAGCCGATGATCGACGTCACGGCCGTGCCCTTGACCACTTGCACCGAAAAGCCCACGGTCGGCGCCACGGCGATGCGCAGGGCCTGGGGCAGGATGACGTAGCGCAACTGCTCCAGCGGGTTGAGGGCCAGGCTCGCCGAGGCTTCCCACTGGCCGTGGGAAATCGAGTCGACACAACCGCGCCAGATCTCCGCCAGATAGGCGCTGGTAAACAGTGTCAAGGCAATCGCCGCCGCCATCCACGGCGAAATCTCCACCCCGGCCAGGGCCACGCCGAAGAACACCAGGAACAGCTGCATCAACAGCGGTGTGCCTTGGAACAGCTCAATGTAGGTCCGGGCGATGTTGCGGGGCAGGGCGCTCTTGGAGATGCGCAACACCATGATCAGCAAACCGATCACGCCGCCACCGATAAACGCCACCAGCGACAACGCCAGGGTCCATTGCAGGCCGGTGAGCAGGTTGCGCACCACGTCCCAGAAAGTGAAATCGCTCATCGGCCGCTCCCGTTGCTGCTCTTGTACAGGCAGCGGCGGCCCACCCAGTTGAGGAACTGGCGGATCAACAGCGCCATGCACAAGTAGATGAGCGTGGTCAGCGCATAGGTTTCGAAGGCGCGGAAGTTACGTGACTGGATGAAGTTGGCGGCAAAGCTCAACTCCTCGGTGGCGATCTGCGAACACACCGCCGAGCCGAGCATCACAATGATGATCTGGCTGCTCAACGCCGGCCAGACCTTGCCCAATGCCGGCAGCAGCACAACGTGGCGGAAGGCCTCGAAGCGGCTCATCGCCAGGGCCGCGGCCGCTTCCAGTTGCCCCCGCGGGATCGCCTGGATGCCGGCGCGGATGATCTCGGTGGAATAGGCGCCGAGGTTGATCACCATCGCTAGCACCGCCGCCTGCCATTCGGAAATCTGCAGGCCCAGGGACGGCAAACCGAAGAAGATGAAAAACAGCTGCACCAGGAACGGCGTGTTGCGGATCAACTCCACGTAGACGCCGAAGATCGCCGCGAACGGGCGAATGTTCCACGCCCGCACCACGGCCCCGACGATGCCTAGGCTGACCCCGAGCAACGTACCGATGGCCGTCAGTTCCAGGGTGAACAGCGCGCCGCGCAACAGCAGCTCGGTGTTTTGCACCACCGGCAGAAAATCGAACTGATAAGCCATGCTCAGCCTCTCAAGCGACGGTCAGAGATCGGCCGGCAGCGGCTGCTTGAGCCAGGTCTGGGAATTTTTCTCCAGGCTGCCATCGGTCTTGGCGGTCGCGAGGATCTGGTTGACCTTGTCCAGCAGCGCCGGCTCGTTCTTGTTCACGCCCACGTACACCGGCGAGTCCTTGAGTTTCACCTTCAGGGCCGGAACACGCTTGGGGTTGCGTTCGCTGATGGCGACCATCACCACGTTGCCACTGGCGATCAGGTCCACCTGGCCGGCCAGGTAGGCGGCGATGGTCGAATTGTTGTCTTCGAAGCGCTTGATGGTGGTGCCTTCGGGGGCGACCTTGGTCAGCTCGATGTCTTCGATGGCGCCACGGGTGACGCTGATGGTCTTGCCCTTGAGGTCGTCCAGGTTGTTGATGGCGGCGTCAGGCGGACCGAACACGGCCAGGTAGAACGGTGCGTAGGCGCTGGAGAAGTCGATGACTTTTTCCCGCTCCGGGTTCTTGCCCAGGCTGGAAATCACCAGATCGACCTTGCCGGTGGTCAGGAAGGGGATGCGGTTGGTGCTGTTGACCGGTGTCAGTTCAAGCTTGACCTTGAGCTGGTCGGCCAGCAGTTTTGCGGTGTCGATGTCCAGGCCGCGGGGTTTCATGTCCGGGCCTACCGAACCGAATGGCGGGAAGTCCTGGGGCACGGCGACCTTGAGGGTGCCACGCTTGACCACGTCTTCCAGGCCATCGGCGTGGGCGGGTAGCTGACAGAGCATCAGGCTGGCAAACAGAGCTGTGAGCAGGGCGCTGCAACGCTGAATCATGGCGAATCTCCGCAATCGGTGATGTGATTTCTGCGTTCGGACAGAGCACAGGCCATGCCAAGGCGACTTTTCAGCGGCCCAAGCCGCGGTTTTGCTGGCGGAGGGCGGTCTTACTGGTCTGAACAGTCGCGGCGTTTTTCGCACCGTTATCGGGCGTCGGTATTTGTCGCCGAACCCTGCTGGGGCACGACTTGCCGGGCGCGGCGAATAGCTTTACAACTAGCCGCTCACTGGCTCGGTTCGTCTAAAAAATCATGAATTCCATCGCTCGCGCCGTTCCTGAAGTGGCCCTGCAAGCCATTCGCAAACTGATCGTCGATGAAGGCTTCGGCCCGGGCGATGCGCTGCCGTCGCAACGGGACCTGGCGCTGCAACTGGGGGTGAGTCGGGCGTCGCTGCGCGAAGCGCTGTCATCCCTCAGTGCCCTGGGCATGATCAGCGTGCAGCCGGGCAAAGGGGTCTTCGTGCAGGCACCGGTAGAGGCTCCACGCAGCGAATCGGCGCCGGGCTGGCCGTTCGCGGCCCAGGCCTCGCCAGTGGATATCTTCCAGTTGCGCTACGCCCTGGAGGGTTTCGCGGCGGGGCTGGCGGCGGTGACGCTCAGCGCCGATGAGCTGGACATGCTGCAAGACAATGTCGAAGCCATGCGACGGGAATTGAAGATCGGCGATTTCGACGCCGCCGCGCGGCTGGATTTCGAATTTCATCGGCGCATCCTGCTGGCCAGCGGTAATCAGGCGATGCTGAGCATTCTCACCGCCAGCGCCGAGATCTTCCTGGAAAGCCAGAAACTACCGTTCATCAGGGCGGAGCGGGCGATGGAAACGTGGCAGGAGCATCGCAAGATCCTCCGCGCCTTGGCTCGCCGCGCTTCGGGCGCTGCGCAAAAAGCCATGCAGGAACATGTACGTAACGCGGCGTTGCGTACCGGGATTGCCTTCGTCGCCCCCGTCGCTTCGTGAGTTGAGCTATACCCAAATACGTCTTTCGTCATAGCGAGACTCAATCAACTGCGGCTTCCTGAACCCGGGAAGGGCCGCTATCATGGGCCACGTTTTTTTGCTGACAACCCCGGAGATTTCCATGAGCAGCGATCTGATCAAACACGTTACCGACGCTAACTTCGACGAAGAAGTACTCAAGGCCGAAGGCCCGGTACTGGTCGACTATTGGGCAGAGTGGTGCGGTCCGTGCAAAATGATCGCCCCGGTCCTGGACGAAATCGCTACCACTTATGAAGGCAAGCTGACCGTTGCCAAGCTGAACATCGACGAAAACCAGGAGACTCCGGCCAAGCACGGCGTACGCGGTATCCCGACCCTGATGCTGTTCAAGAACGGCAACGTCGAAGCCACCAAAGTGGGTGCGCTGTCGAAGTCACAACTGGCTGCTTTCCTCGACGCCAACATCTAAGCGCCGAATGCCACTGAAAAAGCCCCGCAAATCGCGGGGCTTTTTCGTTATTCGGGGCTAGACGCTTGCAAACCCAGGTGGTACATTCGGCCCCGCACTGGTTTCTCCATTGCCCCCTGCAAGCCGTCGCCGACGCTCTCCTTTCGAATAAGTACGCGATCCTGTCGCCTTCTCCGCGGCGCGGCCTCATTAAGCCAAAAGCTTAATTTCCCCCCTCCATAAATGATTACGTCATTCCTATATGAATCTGACTGAACTCAAGCAAAAGCCGATTACCGAACTGCTCGAATTGGCCGAACAGATGGGCATAGAAAATATGGCCCGTTCGCGCAAGCAGGACGTGATTTTCTCCCTGCTCAAGAAGCACGCGAAAAGCGGCGAGGAAATCTCCGGTGATGGCGTGCTGGAGATTCTCCAGGACGGCTTCGGCTTCCTTCGCTCCGCAGACGCTTCCTATCTCGCCGGCCCGGACGATATCTACGTCTCGCCGAGCCAGATCCGTCGCTTCAACTTGCGCACCGGTGACACCATCGTTGGCAAGATCCGCCCTCCGAAGGAAGGCGAGCGTTACTTCGCCCTGCTCAAGGTCGACACCATCAACTTCGACCGTCCGGAAAACGCGAAGAACAAGATTCTCTTCGAGAACCTGACCCCGCTATTCCCGACCGTGCGCATGAAGATGGAAGCCGGCAACGGTTCCACCGAAGACCTCACCGGTCGAGTCATCGACCTGTGCGCACCCATTGGCAAAGGCCAGCGTGGCTTGATCGTGGCGCCGCCGAAAGCGGGCAAGACGATCATGCTGCAGAACATCGCGGCCAACATCGCCCGTAACAACCCTGAAGTTCATCTGATCGTGCTGCTGATCGACGAGCGTCCGGAAGAAGTGACCGAGATGCAGCGCACCGTGCGCGGCGAAGTGGTCGCCTCGACGTTCGACGAGCCGCCGACCCGCCACGTGCAGGTTGCCGAAATGGTGATCGAGAAGGCCAAGCGCCTGGTCGAACACAAGAAGGACGTAGTGATCCTGCTGGACTCCATCACTCGTCTGGCCCGTGCCTACAACACCGTCATCCCGAGCTCTGGCAAGGTGCTGACCGGTGGTGTCGATGCCCACGCGCTGGAAAAACCGAAGCGTTTCTTCGGCGCCGCGCGAAACATCGAGGAAGGCGGTTCGCTGACCATCATCGCCACCGCGCTGGTTGAAACCGGCTCGAAGATGGACGAAGTGATCTACGAGGAATTCAAGGGCACCGGCAACATGGAGCTGCCTCTGGATCGTCGTATCGCCGAGAAACGTGTCTTCCCGGCCATCAACATCAACCGTTCCGGCACACGCCGCGAAGAGTTGCTGACCGCCGATGACGAATTGCAGCGCATGTGGATCCTGCGCAAGCTGCTGCATCCGATGGATGAAGTCGCCGCCATCGAGTTCCTGGTCGACAAGCTGAAGACGACCAAGACCAACGACGAGTTCTTCCTGTCGATGAAACGCAAGTAACACCCAGCACGTTTCAAAAAAGGACGCCCCGAACAGGGGCGCCCTTTTTTTTTCGTGGCTTTGTATCAAAAAAGACAACTTTACCAAGCCGGTAGTGTCCGTGCTTGCATCATCTTGTAAAACGACAAGGATCGTTATGCGCACGTTCGGCAGCCGCCGTGACATCGACGGTTTGAGGGCCCTGGCCGTTATTCCTGTGGTGCTGTTTCACTTCGGCTTCAGCACATTCAGTGGTGGCTTTGTCGGTGTTGACGTTTTTTTCGTCATTTCCGGTTTCTTGATAACCAGCATCCTGTTTCGCGAGATCAGTGCGCAGCGTTTCAGCTTCGTCGATTTTTGGGCGCGCCGTGCCCGGCGCATCATTCCGGCCTTGAGCGTGGTGCTGGTGGCAACGCTGGCCCTGGGCTGGTTGCTGCTGACGGCCAAGGATTTTTCGGAGCTGGGTAGGGCGGTTCGTTATCAGGCGCTGTTCATTTCCAATATCTTGTTCATGCGTGAGGACGGTTACTTCGAGCCCGCGTCGGACCTCAAGCCCTTGCTCCACACCTGGTCCCTGGCGGTTGAAGAGCAGTACTACATCTTCTTTCCGCTGTTGATGGTGTTGTTGATGCGCCACGTTCGCCATTGGCGCTGGATGCTGTTTGCCGTGCTGCTGGTTTCTTTCGGACTGAATGTCGCCTCTATCGACCGCAAGCCTGACTTCGTCTTCTTTTCGCTGCCGACACGGGCCTGGGAATTGTTATGCGGCGCAATGCTCGCGGTGTGGCCTGCATCGAAACAGCCGGTGAGACCATGGCTCTGTCAGCTCGCGGGTGTGGCCGGGCTGGCTGCTGTCCTGGTGGCGGTTTTCACTTTTGACAAGGCCACTCGATTTCCGGGTTGGGCCGCCTTGCTGCCGGTGCTTGGCACCACTGCGCTGATCTGGTCCGGTGCCCAGGGTTCGACCTGGGTGGCTCAGGCACTCAGTGCCAGGGCACTCGTCTGGGTTGGCCTGCTGTCCTATTCCTTTTATCTGTGGCATTGGCCGGTCTACGTCTATGCCAATGCCATTTCGATCGACGGTATCCAGGCTTGGGAGGCGGCGGGCTGGATTCTGCTGGCACTGGGCCTGGCCTGGTTGAGCTGGCGTTTCGTCGAGCTTCCGTTTCGTGAAAAGCGTGTACTGGCCGCACGCAAGCCGATGCTGGCCGCCGGTTTGCTGGCGATGGTTGCCCTGGCGGTGACGGGGTCAGTGGTGCGCTCGGCCGATGGTTTTCCCCAGCGCCTTACGGGCAAGGCCCTGGAATATGCTCAGGCGCGAGAGTGGCGGGCCGGGCAAATGAAATGCATGTTAGCGAATTCGGACAAGAACCTGGACAAGGCGTGCTTGATCGGCAGGAACAAAGAGGCGTCGGCGACTCAACTGTTTTGGGGCGACAGCCATGCCGCCGCATTGTTGCCGGCGATTGAAACCGGTGCTGCCCCCGAAGGGCGCCCGGTATGGCTCTACAGCTTGAGCGGTTGCCCGCCGATCCTGAGCGACGCCCCCCGACAGCGATGCAAGGACTTTAACGAACGGACCATGGATCAGGTTCGTCGCCTGCAGATCAGCGACGTGGTGCTCGCGTCCAACTGGAGTCTTTACGTCTACGGTCGTGAGAACGGTGATAAAGAGTTGTTGCTCAACCCTCGCGACAATACCGCCGAGGCCGAAACACGTCTGGCCGCGGCGCTCAAGGCGCGAGTGGCAGCGATAAGGGCAGCAGGCGCGCAAGTCTGGTTGTTCAAGGAGGTACCGTTGCAGCACAAGGGCGTTGTCAGCCGGTTGGTGAGCCTGGCCCGGGTCGGGCGTTCGACCGAGGGCTTGGGGCGCCCGCTTCAGGAGCACTTGTCCCGCCAGCGTTTCCTGAGTGGGTTGTTCGACTCGATGAGCGCCGCCGACCCCGGCGTGCATGTCATCGACCCTACCCCGCTGATGTGTGCGGGCCAAGTCTGCAGCATCGTGGTCGGTGGGTATATGCAATACAAGGACGAGGATCATCTGTCTGACATCGGCAGTGCCCGGCTGAGCCCATTGTTTGCGCCGGTGCTGGTGGGTACAACCGACAATTGATCGCTGCTGCGCACGCACGGGCTGCTGTTTGGGCGTTAGAGCAGGTAGGATGTACGCCTATTTTCGGGGTGGCATCTCAATGAAATTCAAGGATCTTCGGGATTTCGTGCAGCAACTGGAGCAGCGCGGCGAGTTGAAACGCATCCAGATTCCCATCTCTCCAGTGCTGGAGATGACGGAGGTCTGCGACCGCACGCTTCGGGCCAAAGGCCCGGCGTTGTTGTTCGAAAACCCCACGGGCTACGACATTCCGGTGCTGGGCAACCTGTTCGGCACGCCGGAGCGCGTGGCTCTGGGCATGGGCGCCGAAGCGGTCAGCGAACTGCGCGAAATCGGCAAGCTGCTGGCGTTCCTCAAGGAACCCGAGCCGCCGAAAGGCCTGAAGGACGCTTGGTCCAAGCTGCCGATTTTCCGCAAGATCATTTCCATGGCGCCGAAAGTCGTCAAGGACGCTATCTGTCAGGAAGTGGTGATCGAGGGCGACGATGTCGACCTGGCCATGCTCCCTGTGCAGACCTGCTGGCCGGGCGATGTAGGGCCACTGATCACCTGGGGCCTGACCGTCACCAAGGGCCCGAACAAGGATCGCCAGAACCTGGGCATCTATCGTCAGCAGGTAATTGGTCGCAACAAGGTCATCATGCGCTGGCTGAGCCATCGGGGCGGAGCACTGGACTACCGCGAGTGGTGTGAAAAACACCCCGGCCAGCCATTCCCGGTGTCGGTGGCCCTGGGCGCGGACCCGGCGACCATCCTCGGCGCAGTCACGCCCGTGCCCGACAGCCTTTCCGAATATGCGTTCGCCGGCCTGTTGCGCGGCAACCGCACCGAACTGGTGAAGTGCCGCGGCAACGACCTGCAAGTGCCGGCCACCGCCGAGATCATCCTTGAAGGGGTGATCCATCCCGGCGAAATGGCCGATGAAGGGCCGTACGGCGACCACACCGGTTACTACAACGAAGTCGACAGCTTTCCGGTGTTTACCGTCGAGCGCATCACCCATCGGATCAAGCCGATTTACCACAGCACCTATACCGGCCGTCCGCCCGATGAGCCGGCCATTCTCGGCGTGGCGCTGAACGAAGTGTTCGTGCCCATCCTGCAAAAGCAGTTTCCGGAAATCACCGATTTCTATTTGCCCCCGGAAGGCTGTTCGTATCGCATGGCCGTGGTGACCATGAAGAAGTCGTATCCGGGGCACGCCAAGCGGGTGATGCTCGGTGTCTGGTCGTTTTTGCGACAGTTCATGTACACCAAGTTCGTTATCGTCACCGACGACGATATCAACGCACGGGACTGGAACGACGTGATCTGGGCCATTACCACGCGCATGGACCCCAAGCGCGACACGGTGATGATCGAGAATACGCCGATCGACTACCTCGACTTCGCCTCGCCAGTGTCCGGCCTGGGGTCGAAAATGGGGCTCGATGCCACGCATAAATGGCCCGGTGAAACCACTCGTGAGTGGGGCCGGGTTATCGTCAAGGATGAAGCCGTTACCCAACGGATCGATGCCATCTGGAATCAGTTAGGAATAGATTGATGCGTGTAACCTTGCAGCCTTCCGGGGCGGTGCTGGAGATCCGGCCCGCCGAGCGGATTCTCGATGGCGCGCGGCGCCTGGGCTATGAATGCCCGCAAAGTTGCCGCAACGGCAACTGCCACGTCTGCGGCGCGTTGTTGGTGGAGGGCCGTGTGGAACAGGCGGGCGAGGTGCGCGATCACGGTGAGATCTTCACCTGCATCGCCGAGCCGCTGGAGGACTGCGTGGTGTTGTGGGATGGCGTGCTGTCGCCGGGTGAGCTACCGGTACGCAACCTGGCGTGCCAGGTGGTCGAGTGCGCCGACGTGGGGGGCGATGTCTGGCGAGTGCGCCTGCGTGCGCCGGCCGGCAAGCCGCCGCGCTATCACGCCGGGCAGTACCTGATGATCGAACGGGAAAACGGCGAAAAATCGGCCTTCTCCCTGGCCTCGGCGCCGCATTCGGGGCGCGAGCTGCAATTGCACGTGTTGGTGCGCGAAAGCAGTGCACAAGCCCTGCTGGAGCAGCTGCGGCGCAACCCCAGCGTGCGTATCGAGATGCCTTTTGGCGACACGCATTTGTCCGAACTGCCCGACGGCCCGTTGGTACTGATCGCCGCCGGAACCGGCATGGCGCAGATGCACAGCCTGATCGAGCATTGCCGGGCGGCGGGTTTCAAGCACCCGGTGCACCTGTATTGGGGCGTGCGGCGGCCGGAAGATTTCTATGAAATCGAGCACTGGGACGAATGGAAAAAACTGCCGAACCTGTTCCTGCACAAAGTCGTCAGCGACTTGTGCGGCTGGGAAGGGCGCTGCGGCATGCTCCATGAAGCGGTATGCGAGGACATCAGCGATCTATCCGGCGTGCACGTCTACGCCAGCGGCTCGCCGGCCATGATCTACGCCACGCTCGATGCACTGGTCGAAGCCGGAATGGACGCCCATCAAATGCGTGCGGATGTCTTCGCCTATGCGCCGCGTACTTAAAAACTCACCCGAATCCCGTGGCGAGGGAGCTTGCTCCCGCTCGGTTGCGCAGCGACCGCAAGTTTTTTAGGGCTGCTTCGCAGCCCAGCGGGAGCAAGCTCCCTCGCCACGGGTCATATATCGCCCGATATACCTATTCGATATTTAGCTCATGAGCCAGATGCCGCTATGGTATATGCCAGCGCCCCGAGCATTCATGGCATCTAATTTGCCTTGGTTCTGCCAAGCGTCAGTGTCATGACGGCGCACCATCCAGCTTGATGAATTGCGAGGAGCCCTACGCTACCGGCCATGACCGCTATCGAATCCGCCATTACCTGTGCCTTGTACCCGCCAAGGCTCGACCTGGGCCCGCAACTGACCCGTGAGCAATTGCTCGCCTCGATGCAATTGACCATGAGTCTCCACCAGGGCGGTCCGGTCTGGCTGTTCGCATACGGTTCATTGATCTGGCGGCCCGAATGCACGGCGGTGGAGCGGATGCGCGGCCGGGTCCATGGTTACCATCGCGGTTTGTACCTGTGGTCCCACGAGCATCGCGGTACACCGGAGTTGCCGGGGCTGGTGTTCGGGCTGGATCGCGGCGGCTCGTGCAGCGGTTTCGCCTACCGATTGCCGGAGGAGAATCTCGAGGATTCGCTGTTTGCCCTGTGGCAACGCGAGATGCCGGTCCCGTCCTATCGCCCGCATTGGCTCAGTTGCCGTCTCGAGGATGGCAGCCGGGTGCAAGCCTTGGGGTTTGTACTGGAGCGACACCTGCCCAGCTATGCCGGCAACCTGCCGGACCATGTGCTGAGCCAGGTATTTGAAAGCGCCTGTGGGCGTTATGGCACCACTCGCGATTATGTCGAGCAGACCATCCACGCCCTGCGCAGCCACGCCATGCCAGACCGGAACCTGGAGGCGCGGCTCAAGCGCTGTAAATCAGCGCTGGATCAGGCGACCGCTTCGCGGCTCTGACTGGCGATTTGCTTGTGCCACAGGGTTGGCGCGAGGAAGGCCATCGCCAGCAGGCAAGCACCGATCAACAACACAAAACCGCCGTCCCAGCCAAAATGGTCCACGGTATAACCCATGGCGGCACTGGCCGCGACCGAACCACCCAGGTAACCAAACAAGCCGGTGAAGCCTGCGGCGGTACCGACTGCTTTCTTCGGGGCCAGTTCCAGTGCCTGCAAACCGATCAGCATCACCGGGCCGTAGATCAGGAAACCGATGGAAACCAGGGCGATCATGTCGACGGTCGGGTTGCCGGCCGGGTTCAGCCAGTACACCAGCGTCGCTACGGTCACCAGGGCCATGAACACCATGCCGGTCAGGCCACGGTTGCCACGGAAGATCTTGTCCGACATCCAGCCGCACAGCAGCGTGCCGGGAATGCCCGCCCACTCGTAGAAGAAATAGGCCCAGGAGCTCTTGTCCACAGTGAAGCCCTTGGCTTCCTTGAGGTAGGTCGGCGCCCAGTCCAGCACGCCGTAGCGCAGCAGGTAGACAAACACGTTGGCCATGGCGATGTACCAGAGCATTTTGTTGCGCAGCACGTATTTGACGAAGATTTCCTTGGCGCTGAATTCGTTCTCGTGACTGGCGTCGTAGCCTTCCGGGTAGTCGTTCTTGTATTTCTCGATCGGCGGCAGGCCCACCGATTGTGGGGTATCGCGCATGGTCACGAAGGCGAACACTGCAACGGCAAGCGCTACTGCAGCCGGCACATAGAATGCCGCGTGCCAGTCATTGAACCAGCCCATCCCCAGCAGGAACAACGGGCCGATCAGGCCGCCGCCGACGTTGTGCGCCACGTTCCACACCGACACCACACCGCCGCGTTCTTTCTGCGACCACCAATGCACCATGGTCCGTCCGCTGGGTGGCCAGCCCATGCCCTGGGCCCAGCCGTTGATGAACAGCAGGATGAACATCATGGTCACGCTTGACGTTGCCCAAGGCGCGAAACCGAACACGAACATCACCCCCGCCGAGACCAGCAAGCCGAAGGGCAGGAAGTAACGCGGGTTGGACCGGTCGGACACCAGGCCCATCAGGAACTTCGACAGCCCATAGGCGATGGCGATGGCCGACATGGCCAGGCCCAACTGACCACGGGTGTAACCTTCGTCGATCAGGTACGGCACGGCCAGGGAGAAGTTCTTGCGCAACAGGTAATAGCCGGCGTAGCCAATGAAGATCCCGGCGAAGATCTGCCAGCGCAGGCGTCGGTAGGTGCTGTCTATTTTTTCTTCAGGCAGGGACGCCTGATGAGCGGCAGGGCGAAAGAAAGCAAACATTCAAGGGCTCCAGGTTCTTGTTATGACTGCGGATGCGAATGTTACAGTTTCGTTACCGAAAATATCATTGGTTCTTATCGTTTAAACAGCGAAATTTTTATGATCGAATGTTCTTAAACGAACATGTCGCTCAGGTATTGGCGAAAGCTGTTGTAGGAAATGTCGCCACAGGCTTTTTTCATGCGGTGCATCGGTGGCTAGGGGGCAGGACAGTGGGAAAGGTCCTTCACCCAAATGGGAAGTCTCGCTATTTAGCCCCAGGGCCGCGCCCTCTACCCTCTATGTCTTTGCCAGGTCTGGCATTCAGGTGAGGGGTGAGGGCATGAGGTGGTGTGTCGTGATGCTGTTGTTGTGCTTGTCCGCTACGAGCGGGGCGACGGATGTGTTGTTGGTGCCCGAGCACAATCCCAAGCCGGACTACCCGACGGCCCTGCACCGGAAGGGCGTCATGGGTGTGGTCCGGGTCGGCTTCACGGTGCATGCCGATGGTCGTGTCGATGAAGTCGCAATCCTGCGCAGCGATCATCCGGATTTCGCCGAGGCCGCACGGAAGGCCGTGAGGCAATGGCGCTTCAGGCCGTGGACGGTGGACCACGAGCATCCGGCGCAGACGCACGTCGTAGCGCCCTTCGAGTTCCGCCTGGATGGCTTGCCACTGGATGCCAACAAGTGGATCAAGACCTGGAAATGCTCGGTCATCAATTCGCATGCCAGGGGACAGCCGTGGGTAGAGGATTTACTCCCGTTCCGTTACACCCGCAGTTACTTGTCCAATGTGTTTTTTGTGAAACAGCTGCCGGATGTGGAGCGTTTGGCCTTGATCGCCCGGTTCAACAGGCTCCTGCCTACGATCGTGCAGCGTTGCGGGAGTTTTCCTGCGGCACGGTATGTGCGGATGCTGCCGCAGGAGATTCGCGAGTTGCTTTAGTGCGGCTCAATAGCGGTCCGGCGCTTGAGGTCCTGACCGCTTTGACGCATTCAACGCACCTGCACAACCACCTTCCCCACCGCCTTGCGCTGCCCCAGGTCATTGATCGCCTGCGCCGCATTGCTCAGCGGGTACACCTGCGACACCAGCGGCTTGAGCTTGCCTTCGGCGAACCAACCGAACAATTGCTGGAAGTTGGCGGCGTTGTCCTGGGGCTGGCGCTGGGCGAAGGAGCCCCAGAACACGCCCACCACGGCGGCGCCCTTGAGCAGGGCCAGGTTCACCGGTAACTCGGGGATGCGTCCGCTGGCAAAGCCCACCACCAGCAACCGGCCGTTCCAGGCGATGGCGCGGATGGCCTGGTCGAACAGGTCGCCACCCACCGGATCGTAGATCACATCGGCGCCCTGGCCGTCGGTGAGGCGCTTGATTTCATCCTTCAGGCTGGTTTCGTTGTAGTTGATCAATTCGTCGGCGCCGGCCGCCTTCGCCACGGCGAGTTTTTCGGCGCTGCTGGCAGCCGCGATTACCCGGGCGCCCATGGCCTTGCCGATCTCCACCGCCGCCAGGCCGACACCACCGGATGCGCCGAGCACCAGCAGGGTTTCGCCGGCTTGCAGGTTGGCCCGTTGCTTGAGGGCATGCATTGAGGTGCCATACGTCATGCTGAAGGCGGCCGCGGTGTTGAAGTCCATGGACGCAGGGATCGGCAACACGTTGTAGCCAGGTACCGCCACCTGTTCGGCAAAGCTGCCCCAGCCAGTCAGCGCCATCACCCGGTCGCCGACCTTCAAGTGGCTGACTTTCTCTCCCACGTCGCTGACGACGCCCGCCGCTTCGCCGCCGGGGGAGAACGGGAAGGGTGGCTTGAATTGGTATTTGCCCTCGATGATCAGCGTGTCAGGGAAGTTCACCCCGGCGGCATGCACGTCCAGCAGCACTTCGTTCTTCTTGGCGATGGGGCTGGCGACGTCTTCCAGCACCAGCGATTCGGCGGGGCCGAATTCTTTGCACAGCACGGCTTTCATCAGGGCTATTCCTTTGGGAGTGATGGCCGATAAGTGTAGGTGTGAGAGACAACGGGTCAACGAGCATGCCCTGCCCTGATAGCCGGCCATAAGCTTGTGCTTGAACGGCGGGGCGGTATGCTGGGCCGCAAACCGGATGAGGAATCAATTGTGAAAGCGTGGATCATGTTGATGCTGGCCCTGTCGTTGCCTGTGGCAGCGATGGCCGAAGAGGGCAAGGAAGCGAAGGAGGGTGAGGCGCCGAAGGTCAGCTACATCACCCTCAGCCCGCCCTTTGTCGGCAACTATGGGCTCGACGGTTCGGCGAAGTTGAGGGTCTACAAGGCCGATGTGGCCCTGCGCGTGACAGGAGATGCCGCAGCAGCGGCGGTCAAGGCCAATGAGCCGTTGATTCGCAACCAGTTGGTGGCGCTGTTCGCCCAGCAGACCACCGAGACCATGAACAACCTTGAGGCCAAGGAAAAGCTGCGTCAGGAAGCGTTGAAGCAGACCCAACAGGTGATGAACGACGAAACCGGCAAGCCGATGGTCGATGACCTGTTGTTCAACAACCTGATCATTCAGTAAACCGGCTCGATTGCAGCCTTTGGCAGTGCCCGGATCTCCTGGCGCTGCCCAAGGCTGCTTTTTTTCGTCAAGACGCCAGGCTCTTCCGAAACCGGGCCAGGGCGATTGCAAAGAACAAAAGTCCGATGGCCGCCAGTGCCAGCAGGTCCGGCCAGATCACCCCAGGGCCGGCATCTCGGAACAGGATCGCCGCGCTGAGGCTGACGTAATGCGTCGAGGGCGAGCCTTGCATCACCCATTGCAACCATTGCGGCATGCTGTCCAGCGGTGTACTGCCGCCCGACAACAGCAGCATCGGAATGATAACCAGGATCGCCAGCAGGCCGAATTGCGGCGTCGAACGGGCGAGGGTGGCGAGGAAGATGCCCAGTGAGGTGCTGGCGAACAGGTAGAGTGCGGTCACCAGCAGGAAGAGCACCATGGAGCCGGCGAGTGGAACCCCCAAGGCGAACTTGACGATGATTTCCAGCGATGCCCAGGTGCACAGCACCACCACCAGCAGGTTGCTCCAGATTTTCGCCAGCATGATTTCCAGTGCCGTCAGCGGCAGCACCAGCAAGTGGTCGAGGGTGCCGTGCTCGCGCTCGCGCAGCAGCGCGGTCCCCGTCAGGATGATGGCCAGGATCGTGATGTTGTTGACGATCTGGATCACCGCCAGGAACCAGCCACCTTCCAGATTGGTATTGAACAGCGAACGCGTGGTCAGCCTCACGGGCGTTGCTTCGCTCGTTTGTGCCTGGCCGGCGTAGGTGGTCAGTTCCTGTTGGAAAATCCGTCCGATGTAGCCGGCGCCCATGAACGCCTGGCTCATGGCCGTGGCGTCGACGTTGAGTTGCAGCGTCGGTTCGCGCCCGGCGAGCAGGTCGGCCTGGAAGTTGGCGGGCACGTTGATGACAAAGGTGTAGCGGCCACTGTCCATGACCTTGTCCAGTTCGGCATAGGGCAAGGCCACTGGGTTCTGGAACTCCGGCGGTTGCAGGAGCTGGGCCAATTGGCGCGAAAGATGGCTCTGGTCTTCGTCCACTATTGCAACACTGGCGTTGTGGACGCCGATTACCGAACCTGCGGCCGGCATGTAGATCGCCACGGTGAAGGCGTAGCCCAAAAACAGCAGCAGAACGGAGTCGTACCGCAGGCTGGTCAGTTCCTTGAGCCCCAGACGCCAGATATGTGAAAGCGTGTGCATCAGGCCTCCTGCTTTTTCAGCATGATCAGGCTGAGCCCGGTGAAACCCAGGAAAAAACCGCCCAGCGCCAGGCATTGCGGCCATAGCTGGCGCAGATCCAGGGCCTTGGTGAAGGTGCCGACGGCGATATCCAGGAAGTAACCGGCGGGAAACAACTGGCCCATCACCGCAGCGGCACCCTCCAGGGACGAACGCGGCACGATCAACCCCGAAAACTGGATGGTCGGCAGGCTGGTGATAATCATGGTGCCGAGGATCGCCGCGATCTGGGTACGGGTGAACGCCGAGATCAGCAGCCCCATGCTGGTGGTCGCCAGTACATAGAGCAGGCCGCCGATCGCTAGCGTCAGGCCGCTGCCCTTGAACGGCACACCGAACAGCCAGCGGTTCATCGCTGTCAGCAGGGCGAGGTTGATCAGGCTGACCGCCAGGTAGGGCACTTGTTTGCCGAGCAGGAACTCCAGTCGGGTCAGCGGCGTGGCGTAGAAGTTGGTGATCGAGCCCAGTTCCTTCTCCCGCACGATGCCCAGCGCCGTCAACATGGCCGGAATGAACGCCAGGATCAGCGCCATGACCCCAGGCCCGATGGCGTTGACGCTGACCACGTCCTGGTTGTAACGAAAGCGCGTCTCCAGCGTCGCACCGGGTTGCCGGTTGGGCGCGCGGCTGCTGAGTTCAGCCAGTTGCTCAAGGTTGGCCTGGTGCACGGCCTGGACGTAGTTGCGACTGGTCTCGGCTCGAAACGGTATGCCGCCGTCCAGCCAGGCGCCCACCGTTGGTTGGCGGCCGGCGTAAAGGTCACGCCCGAAACCGGGGGGGATTTCCAGGGCCAGCTTGATCTCCGAGCGCTGCAAGCGTCGATGCAGCTCCTTCGCGTCGCTGATGATCGGTTGCTCCTCGAAGTAGCGCGAGCTACGGAACGCTTCCAGGTAGGCACGGCTTTGCGGGCTCTGATCCTGGTCATACGCGGCGAAGGCCAGTTTCTCCACATCGAGGGAAATACCGAAGCCGAAGACCACCATCATGAACAAGGCGCCCAGCAAGGCGAATGCCATCCGCACCTTGTCGCGCAGCAGCTCCTTGCCTTCCCGGCTGGCGACGGCCCACAGGCGCCCGAGGCTCAGGCCGCGCCGGTCCCGGGGGGCGTCGGCACTGTCGAGGGGCACGGGGGCGGCGTCTTGCTGCGTCTCGCCCTGGGCTTTCTCCAGGCAGGTGACGAACGCGGCTTCCAGCGTCTGGCCGTTGAACTGCGCCTGCAAGGCTGCCGGCGTGTCACAAGCCAGGACCTTGCCGGCGTGCATCAGCGAAATACGATCGCAGCGCTGGGCCTCGTTCATGAAGTGCGTGGAAAGAAAAATCGTCACGTCCTGTTCGCGAGACAGCTCGATCAGCAGTCGCCAGAAATCATCCCGCGCAGCCGGGTCGACACCCGAGGTCGGTTCATCGAGGATCAGCACTTCCGGGCGATGCAACACCGCCACCGCCAGGGACAAACGCTGGCGCAGTCCCAGTGGCAGGGCGCCGGAAGGCTGGTCCGCCAGCGCTTGGAGATTGAAGCGCTGGATCAGTTCGTCGATGCGCTGGCGACTGTCCGTCGTGGGCAGGTCGAAGAGTTTGGCGTGCAGTTCCAGGTTCTGGCGCGCACTCAGTTCGCCGTACAGCGAAAAGCTCTGGGACATGAAACCCACCCGCTTGCGGGTGGCGAGATCCTTGGCGTTGACCGGGTTGCCCAGGAGCCGGGCACTGCCTTCGCTGGCGGGGATCAGCCCGGTCAGCACCTTCATGGTGGTGGTCTTGCCGCAGCCGTTGGAACCCAGGAACCCGAAGATCTCACCGCGACCAATCGCGAAACTGACCTTGTCGACGGCGGTGAAATCACCGAAGCGCAAGGTGAGGTCGTGGGCTTCGATGGCAATGTCGGCGGTGTTGGCGCTCCTGGGGGGGATCACCAGCGGCTCGACATCGCGGCCGCTGTCGCCCTGGAAATGGGTGAAGGCCGAGTCGAGCTTGCCGTCTGGCGTGACTGTAGCCAGCTCGGCACTCAAACCCTTGGCGATCAAGCGACCGTTGTCGAGCATCAGGCAATGCTCGAATTGTTCGGCCTCTTCCATGTACGCGGTGGCGACCAGGAGGGTCAGTTGCGGGCGTTGCCGACGCACGTCTTCTATCAGTTCCCAGAAGCGACGCCGGGACAGCGGGTCCACGCCGGTGGTGGGTTCGTCGAGAATCAGCAGGTCCGGTTCATGGATCAGTGCGCAACACAGGCCGAGCTTCTGTTTCATGCCGCCGGACAGTTTGCCCGCCGGGCGATCGGCAAAACGCTGCAGATCGGTGGCCAGCAGCAAAGTGCCCATGCGTTGTTCGCAGTCTGTCCGGGATAACCCGAACAGCGTGCCGAAGAAGCGAATGTTCTCGCGTATCGACAGGTCCGGGTAAAGGTTGCCCCCCAACCCTTGGGGCATGAAGGCAATGCGTCGGTAGAGGGTGTTGCGATGGCGTCGGTCGTCGATCGAGGCGCCGAGTACGTCCAGTTGGCCGTGCTGGAGTTTCTTCACCCCGGCAATCAGCCCCAGCAGGCTCGACTTGCCGGCACCGTCCGGGCCGATCAGACCGCAGCGAGTGCCGGCGGGCAGGCTGAAGGCGATATCGCTCAGCGCCACCTGCTGGCCGTAGCGGTGTTCCAGGCCCGAGGCGCGCAATGCCTCGCCGGCGGGGGCGCTCATTGCAAGTTGGCCGGCCAGTCGATGGGGGCGGTGCGTACATAGCCGGCGCCTGGCATGCCGGGTTTGGCCTGGGGCACTTCGCCGGGGCGGGTCAGGCGTACTTTGACGCGGAACACCAGTTTCTGGCGCTCATCACGGGTTTCGACTTCTTTCGGGGTGAACTGGGATTTGGCCGCGACGAAACTGACCTTGGCGGGTAGAGGTCGCTCGGGCAGGGCGTCGAGCAACAGTCGCGCTTCATCGCCCACCGCCAGTTTCCCCGCCACCGACGCCGGCAGGTAGAGGTTCATGTATTGGTCGTTCGGATCGATCATCAGCAACACTCGACCGCCGGCGCCCAGCACTTCACCTGGCTCGGCCAGGCGCAACTGGATCACGCCGTCGAGCGGTGCCCGCAACGTGCTGTCATCTATTTCACTGGTGAGTTGGGCCACTTGGGCCAGGGTCGCGCCGATGGCCGCATTCGCCGCCGATACCTGGGCCCGGGCGGCGTTGACCGCGGCGTTGGCGGTGTCGACGCGGGCTTGCTGCTGGTCGATGACCTGGCCGCTGGCGTAACCGCGCTTGAACAGTTCCTGGGTCCGCTTCAGCTCCTGGTGAGCGAGCAATTGTTCGCTCTGGCGCAACTGCACGTTGGCTTCGGTGGCGGCAAGGTTCTGCCGGGCCCGCGCGACTTCGGCCTCGGCCTGGTTGCGCTGGGCCTCCAGGGTGCGGGTGTCCATGCGCGCCAGCACCTGGCCCTTGATGACGTTGTCGCCTTCGTCGACCTGAACTTCGGCCAGGCGTCCGGGGGTCTTGCTGGCGATCTGGACCTCGGTGGCCTCAAGGCGACCGTTGCCCATGCTCAAGCCTTCCGGCAGGCGATCGTGGCGCGATTTCCAATAGCCGAAACCGCCGGCGGCCAGCAAAACAGTCATCAAGGCGAGGGCAAAAAAGCGAGAAGTACGATGGTTTGTCGACATGTCCGGCATCCTGCGGCTATAGCATTGAAGTCTGCCTGATCAGCGAACGACCCCGCTTGATATCCATCAACTCATTGGCGATCAGCGCAGCGCCATGACCGCTGCCCATTGTTCGGGTGTGACGGGCATCACCGACAGTCGCGAGCCTCTTTGCACCAGTGGCATTTCAGCCAGGGCGGCCTGTTGCTTGAGGTAGTCGAGCTTCAGCACGTGGGGAAACGTTTCGACGTGGGCCACGTCGATCGCGGTCCAGGGGTTTTTTTCCGGACCGGCCTTGGGGTCGAAGTAATGGCTGTCGGGTTCCAGCGCCGTTGGGTCAGGGTAGGCGGCACGGACAATCCGGCCGATCCCGGCAATGCCTGGCTCGGGGCAACTGGAGTGATAGAAAAAGAACATGTCGCCCACCGCCATGGTTCGCAGAAAGTTACGCGCCTGGTAGTTGCGAACCCCGTCCCAGCGTGCCTGGCCGAGCTCTTCCAAACCTTGGATGGATAATTCGTCGGGCTCGGATTTCATCAGCCAATAGGCCATGATTGCTACTCCTTGGCGGTGTTGAAAAAATAGTTCAGCGATTTTATGACAAACCGACAGTCGGTTGACGCCAGAGTTTGCGTGTCGGGGCCGGTTGCCGCAAAATGCCGGCCTTCCAAGCTTGACGCTGCTGCACGGCCAATAAGAAAACCGCTGCTGTCATCGTGTGTGATATGCCTTGAGGGGGGCAATCGATGAAACGCAAACCGGATTTGTTGTGGATCCTGGTCATTCTGTTCGGTCTGGGTGTCGTGACCACGGGTTACGCCCAAAGCCTGTGGGCCAACAAGACAGACGCGCCGGTGGAAATCACCCAACCCGCGGCATCGTTCAAACGCTGAACCCACTTTCCTGGCGCCGCTGATGATCGCGGCGTCTACCCCGCGATATACCAATGCCTGTCGCTGACCGTTCCCTGCAGCGGTACGTCCCAGCTTGCCTGCGCCAATCGTTCGACTTTCTGGCATTCATGGGCCAGCCCCAGCAGCGTTGGCTTGCGCCACTGCTTGCGTCGCGCCAGATACGCCAGGCTGCGGTCATAAAAGCCGCCGCCCATGCCCAGTCGACCACCCGCATCGTCAAACCCCACCAATGGCAACAACACCAGGTCCAGCGTCCAGACCTTGCGTTGCCGGGCGATGTTCTTGCGCGGCTCAGGAATACGAAACCGGTTGGGCTGCATTTTTTCGCCGGGGTGGATGCGCTGGAACACCATCTTGGTCTGCGGCCATGGGCTGAGCACAGGCAGGTAAGTGGCCTTGCCCCGGCGTTGGGCTTCGCGCAGCAGCAGGCGCGGATCGATCTCGCCGTCGTTGGGCAGGTAGAGGGCGATGTGCTGCGCACGGCGAAACAGCGGATGCTGGGCCAGTTGCTTGAACAGCCCGTGGGCGGCTTGCCGTTGCTGGGCGGGCGTCAGGGCGCGACGGGCCTGGCGCAGCAGGCGTCGAAGTTGCGGGCGGGGCAGCAGCGCAGGTTCGGTCATATCAGTGCTTCACGCAGTGGCGATGCCACAGCGTAACCGCAAAACAGGCTGCTCAGAAATGCCTGCGCCAGAAACGGCAATGCCAGTCCATATGGACTGGCATTGCCTGGAGTCAGGCTCCCCGGATGAACCGCTGTCGGCTTAGCCCTTGAACCCGAAAGTTCAAGGTGGAAGTTGCAGGGGGCGTTAAGGCTTTCCGTCAAGCGGACATGCACACCGGCCCCAACGTGCAACCCCCGTGGTTGTGCGTATCGGCTCAGGGACATCACCAACTGGCAAGCACCCCAGGGAGTGAGGCGAGTATACCCCAGGCAGCCTCGCGAATCAGCCCTTGCTGACGTCTGGATCGGTGGCGAGCACCAGATCCACCCGGTCGAGCAGGTCGCGCACCTGTTCACGGGTCGAGCCGCTGACCTGCAGGTCCGGCGTATCCTGGCGATGCAGCAGGTCGTGGGTGATGTTCAAGGCGGCCATCACGGCGATGCGGTCGGCGCCGATGACTTTGCCGCTGCTGCGGATCTCGCGCATCTTGCCATCCAGGTAACGGGCGGCGCTCACCAGGTTGCTACGCTCTTCCTGGGGGCAGATGATTGAATATTCTTTGTCGAGGATCTGCACGGTAACGCTATTGCTTGAACTCATGAGTCTTGCTCCAGGGCCTTGAGGCGCGAAATCATCGATTCGACCTTACGCCGGGCGATTTCGTTTTTTTCAATGAGGTGCGCGCGTTCCTCGCGCCAGGTTTTTTCCTGAGCTAATAGGAGTCCGTTTTGGCTCTTAAGTTGCTCGACCCGGTCAATTAGCAGTTCGAGTCTGGCCATCAGCGCTTGCAGGTCGGTGTCTTCCATTGTGTCCACTGAAGATTGTGTCTGATGGAGGGTATGAGTCGCACAGCCTCTGATAGTCTTGGCGAGTCTGTCGATGTAGGATACAAGGCCTCCATTCTAGACATAGCGCCGTCTGGCGCCTAGCTGCCCATGCCCATTCAGAATTCCCCGTATCAAGCATTCGCCACCCTGCTGAGCACCAGCGGTCATCCTGTCTCGCCTGCCGAACTGCATGGCCTGCTGCTCGGTCGCAGTTGCGCCGGCGCCGGGTTCGATGCCGACGGCTGGTTGGCCGACGCCGCAGAACTGCTGGAAGGCGAGCCGGCGGACAACGTCCGCAACGCGCTTATCGGCCTGCAGGAAATGGTCAAGGGCGAGCTGACCAGTGACGACATGACCGTCGTCCTGCTGCTGCCCACTGACGACGCGCCCTTGGCTGAACGCGCCGCTGCTCTGGGCCAGTGGTGCCAGGGCTTCCTCGCCGGCTTCGGCCTGACCCGCCGCGAATACGCCTTGAGCGAAGAGGCGAAGGAAGTGTTGCAGGACTTGGCCGCGATCTCCCAGGTCCAGGATGCCCTGGAAGAATCCGATGACGGCGAAAGCGACTACATGGAAGTGATGGAGTACCTGCGGGTCGCGCCATTGCTGCTGTTCACCGAGACCAAGAAAACCGATGCAGCGGCCGCCAAGCCGTCCTTGCATTAATTTTTAGAGGGAACACCGTCTGCCCATGATTCATATCCCGAAATCGGAATACAGCCGTCGCCGCAAGGCCCTGATGGCGCAGATGGAACCCAACAGCATCGCAATCCTGCCCGCCGCCGCTGTTGCGATCCGCAACCGCGACGTCGAGCACGTCTACCGCCAGGACAGCGACTTCCAGTACCTCAGCGGCTTTCCCGAGCCGCAAGCGGTGCTGGTGCTGATGCCGGGCCGCGCCCATGGCGAATACATCCTCTTTTGCCGCGAGCGCAACGCCGAACGTGAGTTGTGGGATGGCCTGCGCGCCGGCCAGGAAGGGGCGATCCGTGACTACGGTGCCGACGACGCGTTTCCCATCACCGATATCGACGACATCCTGCCGGGCCTGATCGAAGGGCGCGACCGGGTGTATTCGGCCATGGGCAGCAACCCGGAATTCGACCGGCACCTGATGGAGTGGATCAACGTGATTCGCTCCAAGGCCCACCTCGGCGCCCAGCCGCCGAACGAATTCGTTGCCCTGGATCACTTGCTGCATGACATGCGCCTGTATAAATCGGCGGCAGAAGTGAAAGTGATGCGCGAAGCGGCGCGGATTTCCGCCCAGGCGCACATTCGGGCGATGCAGGCGGCGCGTCCGGGGCTGCATGAGTTCAGCCTGGAAGCCGAGCTGGACTATGAGTTTCGCAAGGGCGGGGCAAAAATGCCGGCCTATGGCTCGATCGTCGCGGCGGGGCGCAACAGCTGCATCCTGCACTACCAGCAGAACGACGCGCTGCTCAAGGACGGCGACCTGGTGCTGATCGACGCCGGCTGTGAAATCGACTGCTACGCCAGCGATATCACCCGTACCTGGCCGGTCAGTGGCAAGTTTTCACCCGAGCAGAAGGCGATCTACGAAGTGGTGCTGGCTGCCCAGGAAGCCGCGTTTGCCCAGATCGCGCCGGACAAACACTGGAACCAGGCCCACGAAGCGACGGTGCGGGTGATTACAGAGGGGCTGGTGCGCCTTGGGCTGCTGGAGGGTGAGGTGGATGCGTTGATCGCCAGCGAAGCCTACCGGGCGTTCTACATGCATCGCGCTGGCCACTGGCTGGGCATGGACGTGCATGACGTGGGTGAATACCGCGTTGGTGGCGAGTGGCGGGTGCTTGAGGTCGGCATGACGCTGACGGTGGAGCCGGGCATCTACATCAGCCCGAACAACCGCAGCGTCGCGAAAAAATGGCGCGGCATTGGCGTGCGCATCGAGGATGACGTGGTAGTGACCAGAACCGGTTGTGAAATCCTGAGCCACGGCGTACCGAAGACGGTCGCCGACATCGAGGCCCTGATGGCCGCTGCCCGGACGCAAGCGGCATGAGCCGGGTCAATCTGGCGATCGTCGGCGGCGGCCTGGTCGGCGCGAGCCTGGCGCTGGCCCTGCAGGCCGGTGCCAAGGCCCGGGGCTGGAAGATCATGCTGATCGAGCCCTTCGCTCCCGGCAACGCCTGGCAACCGAGCTACGACGCCCGGTCCTCGGCATTGTCCTACGGTGCCCGGCAGATTTATCAACGCTTGGGTGTCTGGCAGGAGATTTCCCGCCGCGCCGAACCAATCAAACAGATCCATGTATCCGACCGCGGGCGGTTTTCCACCGCGCGTCTGTCGGCTATGGAGGAGGGCGTGCCGGCGCTGGGCTACGTGGTGGAAAACGCCTGGCTCGGCCAGTGCCTGTGGCAAGGCCTGGACCCTGAGGTGGTCAGTTGGCGCTGCCCGGCGCAGGTCACCGGCATGGAACCGCTGGTCGGCGGTTATCGCCTGACCCTCGACGACGAAACCACCCTGGAATGCGACCTTGCCGTACTGGCCGATGGCGGCCGCTCCGGCCTGCGTGAACAGTTGGGTATCGGCGTGCGCAGCCGACCCTACGACCAGAGTGCCTTGATCGCCAACATCACCCCCAGCGAAGCCCACAATGGCATGGCCTTCGAACGTTTCACCGATGACGGCCCGATGGCCTTGTTGCCGCTGCCGGAGAATCGTTGCGCGCTGGTCTGGACCCGCCAGGGCATGGACGCACAACGGCTGGCGGCCCTCGACGAGCGCAGTTTCCTCAGCGAATTGCAGGGCGTGTTCGGCTATCGCCTGGGCACCCTGAAACAGGTGGGC
Organism: Pseudomonas sp. NFACC51; assembly: GCF_900103575.1. Taxonomy (NCBI): domain Bacteria; kingdom Pseudomonadati; phylum Pseudomonadota; class Gammaproteobacteria; order Pseudomonadales; family Pseudomonadaceae; genus Pseudomonas; species Pseudomonas sp. NFACC51. Next base: position 174,194 of record NZ_FMXH01000003.1, read on the forward strand.
GTGCGACATCTGTACCCGCTGGCGCTGGTGGAGGCCGAAGAACAGGTCCGTCCGCACCTGGCGATCCTGGGCAACGCCGCCCACAGCCTGCACCCGATTGCCGGGCAGGGGTTCAACCTGTCCCTGCGCGATGCCCAGGCCCTTGCCGATGCCCTGCTCGACAGTGAAAGCGAGCCAGGGGATTTTGCCGTGTTGCAAGCCTATCGCGAGCGCCAGCGAATGGATCAGGTCCTTACCGTGGGCTTCTCCGACCAAGTCACGCGGCTGTTCGCCAGCAACCTGCCGTTGGTGTCCCTGGGCCGTAACCTCGGCCTGTTGGGTCTCGACTTGCTGCCGCCGGCCAAGCGTTGGTTCGCCCGTCAGGCCATGGGGCTGGGGACGCGTCCCGATGCTTGAGGCCGGGGCTGTCATTTCTTTTCAAGGGCGACCGATGTCGCCAGCAAAACAGGCTTAGAGCATGGAATTGCGTGCAGATCTGCTGATTGTCGGCGCCGGTATGGTCGGCAGCGCCCTGGCGCTGGCGTTGCAGGACAGTGGCCTGCAAGTGCTGTTGCTCGACGGCAGCCCGATGAGCGTCAAACCCTTCGATCCCCAGGCCGCGTTCGAGCCCCGAGTCAGTGCCTTGTCGACGGCCAGCCAGCGGATCCTCGATCGCCTGGGCGTCTGGGACGGCATCACCGCCCGACGCGCCAGCCCCTATACCGACATGCACGTCTGGGACGGCAGCGGCACCGGGCAGATCCATTTCTCGGCCGCCAGCCTGCACGCCGAGGCGCTTGGGCACATCGTTGAAAACCGCGTTGTGCAGGACGCCTTGCTGGATCGACTGCATGACTGCGACCTGGGCCTGCTGGCCAATGCCCGGCTGGAGCAGATGCGTCGTTCCGGTGACGACTGGCTGCTGACCTTGGCCGATGGCCGCACGTTGCGCGCGCCCCTGGTCATCGCGGCTGACGGCGCGAATTCCGCTGTGCGCCGCCTGACTGGCGTTGCCACGCGCGAATGGGATTACCTGCACCACGCCATCGTCACCAGCGTGCGCAGCGCCCGGTCGCATCGAATGACGGCCTGGCAGCGTTTCACCGACAACGGTCCGCTGGCGTTCCTGCCACTTGAGCGTGACGGTCAGCACGATTGGTGCTCGATTGTCTGGTCCACCACCCCCGGTGAAGCGCAGCGCTTGATGGCGCTCGATGAAACTGAATTCTGCAGCGAACTGGAACGAGCCTTCGAAGGCCAGCTCGGTACGATACTGAGTGCCGACCCGCGCCTGTGCGTGCCGCTGCGCCAACGACATGCCAAGCGCTATGTGGCCGAAGGGCTGGCGCTGATCGGCGACGCGGCCCATACCATTCATCCGTTGGCCGGGCAGGGCGTGAACCTGGGCTTCCTCGACGCCGCCGTGCTGGCCGAAGTGCTGTTGCAGGCGGCTGGGCGTGGCGAGCGACTGGCGGACGTGAAGGTGCTGAGCCGCTACGAGCGGCGACGCATGCCCCATAACCTGGCGTTGATGGCGGCGATGGAAGGTTTCGAGCGGTTGTTCCAGGCCGATCCATTGCCAGTGCGCTGGTTGCGTAACACCGGGCTGAAACTGGTAGACCGCATGCCTGAGGCCAAGGCGTTGTTCGTGCGCGAGGCGCTGGGGTTGATTGGGGATTTGCCGGATCTGGCCAAGGCCTGAGATGTGGGTTGGGGCTCATGGCCCTGTCGCGGGCAAGCCTTGCTCCCACAGGTGTGCAACTTGGGACGAGCTTTGTGGGAGCAAGGCTTGCCCGCGATGACGGACGCAAAAACACTGCGCATCTCAAAGTTGCAACATTTGGAAATGTGTCCACCCACTGTTCGATTGAGTTGCCAAATGTGAGTCCTTATCATTTGCGCTTCGTTCACAATCCAGAGACCGCTACCATGTTGGCAACCAAGCGCCTGCTGTCCGCCCTCGCCTTGACCCTGATCGGCTCCACTGCCGTACAGGCCGCCGATGAGGTGGTGGTCTACTCCTCGCGTATCGACGAACTCATCAAACCGGTCTTCGATACCTACACCAAGGAAACTGGCGTGTCGGTGAAGTTCATCACCGACAAGGAAGCGCCGCTGATGCAGCGGATCAAGGCCGAAGGCGAGAACGCCACTGCCGACCTGCTGCTCACCGTCGACGCCGGCAACCTCTGGCAGGCCGAGCAAATGGGCATTCTCCAGCCGTTCACGTCGCCGGTGATCGACGCCAACATCCCGTCCCAATATCGCGCCTCTTCCCACGCCTGGACCGGCTTGAGCCTGCGGGCGCGAACCATTGTCTACTCCACCGAGCGGGTCAAACCCAGCGAATTGACCACCTACGAAGCGCTGGCTGGCAAAGAGTGGGAAGGCCGCCTGTGCCTGCGGACCTCGAAGAAGGTCTACAACCAGTCGCTGACCGCCACGCTGATCGAAACCCACGGTGCGGAAAAAACCGAGGAGATCCTCAAGGGCTGGGTCCGGAACCTGTCCACCGACGTCTTCTCCGATGACACCGCCCTGCTTGAGGCAATCAACGCCGGGCAATGCGACGTCGGCATCGTCAATACCTATTACTATGGCCGCCTGCACCAGCAGAAGCCGGACCTGAAGGTGAAGCTGTTCTGGCCGAACCAGGCCGACCGTGGGGTGCACATCAACCTCTCGGGGATTGGCTTGACCAAGCATGCACCGCATCCGGACGCCGCGAAGAAGCTGGTGGAGTGGATGACCACGCCGCAAGCGCAAAGCATCTTCGCCGACGTGAACCAGGAATTCCCGGCCAACCCGAAAGTCGAGCCGTCCAAGGAAGTAGCGGCCTGGGGCAAGTTCAAGGCCGATACCCTGCCAGTGGAAGTGGCGGGTAAACGCCAGGCCGAAGCCATCCGCATGATGGATCGCGCTGGCTGGAACTAAGACGAGCTTGTGCTCCTGATGGTATGTGGCGAGGGAGCTTGCTCCCGCTGGAGGGCGAAGCCCTCCCAGAAGATCTGCTGGGATCTATCTCAAGGGCCATGATCCAGGGCCTGGGGCTACTTCGTAGCCCAGCGGGAGCAAGCTCCCTCGCCACAGGGGCAATTTGTCAGCGATGATATTTGGGCACACATTGCGCGGCACAATCATTTAAACGAGAGCTCCCCTTGGCCCACCCCGTCCAACGCCGCTGGTATCCCCTGGTCTTCGCCATCGCCGCGCTGGTCCTGCTGCCCCTTAGCGTCTTGCTGTTGTCCTGGCAGAGCATCGACCAACAGATATGGTCCCACCTGTGGGATACGCAAATGCCGCGCTTGTTGGGCAACACCCTCACGTTGATCCTTGGCGTGGGTGTCGGGGTGACGTTGCTGGGTGTCAGTCTCGCCTGGCTCACCAGCCTGTGTGAGTTCCCCGGGCGACGCTGGCTCGACTGGGCGTTGATGCTGCCGTTTGCGATACCGGCCTACGTGTTGGCGTTTGTCTTCGTTGGCCTGCTGGACTTTGCCGGCCCCGTACAGACGCTCATGCGCGAATGGTTCGGCAGCGGCCTGCGCCTGCCCCGGGTCCGTTCCACCGGTGGGGTGATCCTGGTGCTGGTGCTGGTTTTTTACCCTTACGTCTATCTGCTGGCGCGCAGTGCATTCCTGGCCCAGGGCAAGGGCTTGATGGAAGCGGCGCGGGTGCTCGGGCAGTCGCCGTGGCAGGCTTTCTGGCGCGTGGCGCTGCCGATGGCCCGGCCGGCCATCGGTGCGGGCGTGGCGTTGGCGCTGATGGAAACCCTGGCGGATTTTGGCGCGGTGTCGGTGTTCAACTTCGACACCTTTACCACCGCGATCTACAAGACCTGGTATGGCTTCTTCAGCCTCTCCAGTGCTGCCCAACTGGCCAGCCTGCTGTTGCTGGCGGTGATGCTGGTGGTCTACGGCGAACGCCGGGCTCGTGGTGCCCACCGAGCCAGTAACGAACGTCCCCGAGCCAAGGCTTTGTATACGTTGCGCGGTCTGAAGGCCGCGGCAGCCAGCAGTTGGTGTTTCCTGGTGTTCGCCTGTGCCTTTGTCATTCCGGTGCTGCAATTGGTGGTGTGGTTCTGGCAACGCGGTCGTTTCGACCTGGACGAACGTTATGCCGGGTTGATCGTCCACACCCTCTACCTGGGCGGCCTGGCCGCGCTGATCACCGTTTGCGTGGCCTTGCTGCTGGCGTTCGCCCGACGGCTGGCGCCAACCCGTCCGATTCGTGCCGGCGTCGGCCTGGCGAACCTGGGCTATGCCTTGCCCGGTTCGGTGCTCGCGGTGTCGATCATGCTTGCATTCAGCTACCTGGACCGTGAGCTGGTCATCCCGCTGTCGACCTGGCTCGGAGGGGCAGGCAAACCGTTATTGCTGGGTAGCCTGTCGGCACTGTTGCTGGCGTATCTGGTGCGCTTTTTGGCGGTGGCCTACGGTCCGTTGGAGAGCAGCCTGGCGCGCATTCGCCCGTCTTTGCCCGAGGCTGCACGCAGCCTTGGGGTCAGTGGGCCACGACTGTTTTTCAAAGTGTATCTGCCCTTGCTGTTGCCCGGCACTTTGAGCGCGGCGTTGCTGGTGTTCGTCGACGTGCTCAAGGAAATGCCCGCGACGCTGCTGATGCGCCCGTTCGGCTGGGACACGCTGGCGGTGCGGATCTTCGAGATGACCAGCGAAGGGGAGTGGGCCCGGGCCGCGCTGCCGGCGCTGACGTTGGTACTGGTGGGGTTGTTGCCAGTCATCGGATTGATACGACGTTCGGCCCATCGAAACAGCTAGGTGCCAGTCCCACCTCATGCGGCTACAATGCGCGGCATTCGGTGCGGTCCGTCTGTCGGACCGGGCAACTGAGAACGTCAGAAAACTCCTTTTTTCAGATGTTCGCGCTATGCAGTGCCCGTCCGCACCTTCGCCAAGCCCGGAAGGAGAAACCCATGGGACAGCGTACGCCTCTGTATGACCTTCATCTCGCCCTCGGCGCGAAGATGGTCGATTTTGGCGGTTGGGATATGCCTTTGCATTACGGCTCGCAAGTCGAAGAACACCATCAGGTGCGTCGCGACTGCGGAGTGTTCGATGTATCCCACATGACCGTGATCGATGTCGACGGCCCCCAGGCCAAGGTTTGGCTGCAGCGTTTGCTGGCCAATGACGTCGATCGCTTGCAGGACACAGGCAGTGCCCTGTACAGCGCGATGCTCAATGAGCGCGGCGGCATCGTCGACGACATGATTATCTACCGTGTCGAGGACGGTTATCGATTGGTCTTCAACGCCTCGACTCGTGATCAGGATCTGGCCTGGATGCAGGCACAGCTCGGTGGCTACGACGTGCAGCTGCATGAGCGCCCCGAATTGGCGATGCTGGCGATCCAAGGCCCCCAGGCCCGGCAGAAGATTGCCGAACTGGTGACGCAACCGCGTGGGCAAATCATCCAGCAACTCAAGCCTTTCGAAGGGCGCGCCGACGGCGAATGGTTCATCGCCCGGACCGGCTACACCGGCGAAGATGGCTTGGAAATCGTCTTGCCTGCCCAGGAGGCCCCGAGTTTCTTCAACGACCTGGTAGGGGCCGGCATTTCGCCAATTGGCCTCGGCGCCCGCGACACCTTGCGCCTGGAGGCCGGCATGAACCTCTACGGCCAGGACATCAATCAAGACGTTTCGCCCCTGGCCTCGAACATGGCCTGGAGCATCGCCTGGGAACCGGCGAGCCGTCCGTTCATCGGGCGCAGTGCGCTGGAAGCCGAGCTTGCCAGCGGTGTACAGCACAAACTGGTCGGGCTGGTGCTGGAAGAGCGGGGTGTTTTGCGCGCCCATCAGGTGGTTCGCATCGCCAATGTTGGCGAAGGGGAGATCACCAGTGGTAGTTTTTCTCCTACGCTTAGCAAGTCGATCGCCCTGGCACGTGTTCCGATGGCAACCGCCGACCGTGCCGAGGTAGAAATTCGTGGTAAGTGGTACCCGGTACGGGTGGTCAAGCCGACCTTCGTCCGCCATGGCAAAACCCTGATCTAACCTTTTTGCGGCGGGCCGCTGGCCGCTGACACTTTCTATTGAGGACACAGAATATGAGTGATATCCCTGCCGAACTGCGTTTTGCCGAAAGCCATGAGTGGGCACGCCTGGAAGCTGACGGTACCGTCACCGTGGGCATCAGCGATCATGCGCAGGAAGCCCTGGGCGATGTGGTCTTTGTCGAGCTGACTGAAGTCGGTAAGGTCTTTGGCGCAGGTGACCAGGCCGGTGTGGTTGAGTCGGTCAAGGCTGCTTCCGACATCTATTCCCCGATTGCGGGTGAAGTGATCGCGATCAACGACGAGCTGAGTGGCGTGCCGGAGTCGCTCAACTCCAATCCTTACGGTGCCTGGATCTTCAAGCTCAAGCCGAGCAACACAGCTGATTTGGACAAGTTGCTTGATGCGGCAGGCTACAAGGCTGCTATCGGCGAATAAGGACGACTGCACCTGTGGGAGCGAGCTTGCTCGCGATAGCGGTGGATCGATCGTTCCCACGCTCCTGCGTGGGAATGTCGCCAGGGACGCTCCGCGTTCCGCTTCTGGAATGTGACGCAGAGCGTCACGGGATGCATCCCCACGCAGAGCGTGGGGACGATCAGCTTCAAGCCAATCCACGGGTTGTCTGGGCTGACGCCTTCGCGAGCAAGCTCGCTTCCACAGGGGGGGTAGCCTCGGGATGTTCGCCGGACAAAAAAATGCCGCTCAATGGAGCGGCATTTTTTATTGGCCGGGAATCACTCCTGGGCGACGGCGTTTTTCGCCAGGATAGCGTTGGCCAGTTCCATGTCGGTGGCTTGCAGGCCTGGGTTGTCAGCACGCACTTTCTGCATCGCCGCTTCCAGGTAAGGGCCACGAATACCGCCGTCACTGGCGACGAAGCTGCCGGCATCATCCTGGGCGGCGACGATCAGCTTGTGATCCTTGAAAGTCAGGTAGGTGGAACCGGTGGTTGCACCGGATGAGATGACGTTACGCCAAAACGTGTCGGCCATTGCCGAGCCAACAGGAAGAGACAGCAAGGCTAGGGTAGCGACAGCAAGTTTGAGACGCATGATAGGTGACTCCACTGGGTTAACTATGACGTTGGATTACCCGCGCCTCTATTCAGTTCCATGACTTCTCAGTCAGCCCGTTCCACCTGCAGCACCGCCCCTTCCTGCGCCACCACCCTGACTCGCGTGCCCACGGACGACTCGGGCCCCTTGGCCAGCCAGACGCTGTCGGCCACCTTGATCTTGCCACGGCCATCGACAATCGCTTCATGAACCTGGAAGACCTTGCCGATCAGCTCTTGCCCGCGCAGGTTCAGGTGCGGTTGATCGCTTTGGCGCACCGCGCTGCGCTGGCGCTGCCACCAGTACAGTGCCGTTGCGATGGCGAACAGGCCGAACAACAGGAACTGCAGCTCCCACGGCATCTGCGGCAGGATGAACGTGAGCACGCCAACTGCCGCGGCGGCCATGCCGATCCACAGCAAGTAGCCGCCGGCACCGAACACTTCGAGGATCAGCAGGATGACGCCCAGCGCCAGCCAGTCCCAGTACGACAGGTGTTGCAGGAACATCCACATAGGCGTGCCTCAGGTTTTCTTGCTATCGAAGGTGGCCTTGACGATCTCGCCAATGCCGCCGACCGCACCGATGACCTGGCTGGCTTCCAGTGGCATCAGGATCACCTTGCTGTTGTTGGCCGAAGCCAGTTTGCCCAGCGCATCGATGTATTTCTGCGCGACGAAGTAGTTCACGGCCTGGACGTTGCCGTCGGCAATCGCCTGGGACACCACTTGGGTGGCCAGCGCTTCGGCTTGCGCCTGGCGCTCGCGGGCTTCGGACTCCAGGAACGCGGCTTGACGGCTGCCCTCGGCCTCGAGGATTTGCGCCTGCTTCTTGCCTTCGGCGGTGAGAATCGCCGACGCTCGCAGGCCCTCGGCTTCGAGGATCTGGGCACGCTTGATACGTTCGGCTTTCATCTGCCCCGACATGGCGGCCATCAGGTCGGCTGGCGGGCTGATGTCCTTGATCTCGATCCGGGTGATCTTGATGCCCCACGGCGCTGTGGCTTCATCGACGGTGCGCAGCAGTTTTTCATTGATACCGTCGCGCTGGCTCAGCATCGCGTCCAGCTCCATGGACCCCAGCACGGTACGGATATTGGTTTGCAGCAGGTTGCGGATGGCGTGCTCGAGGTTGTTCACCTCGTAGGCCGCCTGGGCCGTATTGACCACTTGGAAGAAGCACACGGCGTCGATCTGCACCGTGGCGTTGTCGGCGGTAATGACCTCCTGGGGCGGGATGTCCAGTACGCTTTCCATGACATTGATCTTGCGCCCGATGCGATCCATCACCGGGATGATGATGTTCAGGCCGGGCTTGAGCGTGTTGGTGTAGCGCCCGAACCGCTCGACGGTCCATTGGTAGCCTTGGGGCACGACCTTGAACCCCATGAACAGGATGGCGACCACGAGGCCGATGAAAAGTAAAAGTACGCTACCGATCTGCATGACGGTTCCCTGTGCGAATTGAGATGGACCTGCGAGCCCTGAGTGTAGGGCACGCGGCCAGTATCTTCGCTATGGTCCGTTCCGCTTTGTTTGTGGGATCTTTCTGCCCCTGAGCCAGACAGTTCCTACTTCTGCTCGCTTTGCGGCGTCACCCGCAGCACTTCCTCGACCGTGGTCAAGCCCGCCGCCACCTTTTGCGCCCCCGACAGGCGCAGGCTGCGCATGCCTTCCTTGAATGCCTGGCGGCGTACCGCCAGCAGGTCGGTGTCGGGGTGGATCAAGGCCTTGACGCTGTCGGTCAGTTGCATGATTTCGTAGACGCCGGCGCGGCCGCGGTAACCGGTGTCGCGGCATTCCAGGCAGCCGACGGCCTGTTGGGCATTGCTCGGCAACGGTGCCTGCCAGGGCCGCGTCAGGGTCTGCCAGTCGTCTTCGTCCAGGGTCAGCGGGGCCTTGCATTGCGGGCACAGGGTGCGCACCAGCCGTTGGGCCATGACCCCGAGCACGGTGGCCTTGATCAGGTAATGGGGCACACCCAGCTCCAGCAGGCGACTGATGGCGCTCGGCGCGTCGTTGGTGTGCAGCGTCGACAGCACAAGGTGCCCGGTGAGCGCCGCCTGGATCGCCATCTCGGCGGTCTCCAGGTCGCGGATCTCACCGATCATGATGATGTCCGGGTCTTGTCGCATCAGTGCCCGCACCCCGGCGGCGAAGGACAGGTCGATGTTGTGCTGGACCTGCATCTGGTTGAAGGAGGCCTCTACCATTTCAATCGGGTCCTCGATGGTGCAGAGGTTCACTTCCGGCGTCGCCAGTTTCTTGAGCGTGGTGTAGAGGGTGGTGGTCTTGCCGGAACCGGTAGGCCCGGTCACCAGGATGATGCCGTTGGGCTGGCGGGTCATGTCCTGCCAGCGACGCAGGTCGTCGGCGGAGAATCCGAGTTGGTCGAAATCCTTGAGCAACACTTCCGGGTCGAAAATCCGCATGACCATTTTTTCGCCGAACGCCGTGGGCAAGGTCGACAAACGCAATTCCACTTCGCCGCCATCCGGGGTCTTGGTCTTGACCCGGCCGTCCTGGGGTTTGCGTTTTTCCGCGACGTTCATCCGCCCCAGGCTCTTGAGACGGCTGACGATTGCCATCGTGACCTGCGGCGGGAACTGATAGACGGTGTGCAGCACCCCGTCGATGCGAAACCGCACGGTGCCCTGCTCGCGGCGCGGTTCGATGTGGATATCACTGGCGCGCTGCTGGAAGGCGTACTGGAACAGCCAGTCGACAATATTGACGATGTGGGCGTCGTTGGCGTCCGGTTCCTGGTCGCTGGCGCCCAGGTTGAGCAACTGTTCGAAATTGCTCAGGTTGCTCGGTTGCTGATCGACCGTGGTGGCGCCGCTGACCGATTTGGCCAGGCGATAGAACTCCACGCTCAAGCGCTGGATGTCCACAGGATTGGCGACCACCCGCTTGATCGGTAGCTTGAGCACGTGGGTCAGGTCGGCTTCCCAACTGTTGACGTAGGGCTGTGCGCTGGCGACGGTGACGGCGTCACGATCGACCGCCACCGCAAGGATCTTGTGACGCTGGGCAAAGGCATAGGACATCAAGGGGGTCACGGCCGCGACGTTGATTTTCAACGGGTCGATGCGCATGTAGGGCTGGTCGGCCTGCTGGGACAACCACAAGGTCAGGTTCTCCAGGTCCAGGCGCTTGCCGGGCCGGCTGAGGTCGTCCAGGTGCTGGTTGGCGATGAACTCCAGCGGATGCAACTGGCTATTGGCGCTGTGGCGTCGGCGGGCGTTCAGCGCGGTTTCGGCTGAATCCTGGCTGATGAGGCCCTGGGTGACCAGTTGGCGCAGCAGATCGTTGAGGTCCAGCCAGCGGTCCTGAGTGGCGTGTTTGGTGGACATGCGGGTTCCTATTGGACAATTGCAGCAAAGCCGCGATACAGACGCTTCGGCGTCCTCGCTCGGTCTGCAAAAGAATAGTCCCGACCCCGTAGACCGTTGGGCCACTACCCGACCAATGCGTTACCAATTCTTGCCCGTGGGCGTTCAGCAGACGGCTTGGGCCGGCCCAACGTGCGCAATATCAGCGTCTTGCAGGTCCACCGAACAGACGCTGATCAGGTTACGTAATTTTTCAGCGATGACCTGGGCACGGTGCCAGCTCAGCCCGTCCATGACGATGTCCAGCGATAGCACATCGCCTGGGCGTTCGACATGAACCTGCTGCGGCGTCAGGCCCTGCAAGGCAAACAGGTTCAACGCCCGACACAGTAAATCCGGCTCGGCTTCGGCCAATATCCGGTACTGCACCCGACAATGGGTATTGGCGGCGTGCCAGACGTCGGCGCGGGTCGGGGCTATGGCAACGGCTTCGAGTGGGGGCATGTTCGGTCTCCTTGGTGGCGGGAGAAATATTTACATGCGAGTCGGGGTATTTCTTATCTAAGATGAGTGATTCTGGCGATATTTTGAATCGCTTGATTTTCTAAATCAGTCATTTTGGGTTTGATTATGCACAGCGAATTGGATGGCTACGACCGCAGGATACTGGCGTTGCTGCAGGAGGATGCCTCGCTGTCCAGTGCACAGATCGCCGAACAGGTCGGCTTGTCTCAATCGCCATGCTGGCGGCGGATCCAGCGGATGAAGGACGAGGGCATCATTCGTGGCCAGGTGACCCTGCTGGATCGCAAGAAAATCGGCCTTAACACGCAGATCTTCGCCGAAATCAAACTCAACGCCCGCGGCCGTTCGAACTTCACCGAGTTCACCGAGGCGATCCGCGGCTTCCCCGAAGTACTGGAGTGTTACGTGCTGATGGGGTCGGTGGATTTTCTGTTGCGCATCGTCACGGCGGACATCGAGGCATATGAGCGATTCTTTTTCGAAAAGCTGTCGATGGTGCCGGGGATCCAGGAAGTGAACTCGATCGTGGCGCTGTCGGAGATCAAGTCGACGACGAGTTTGCCGGTGGTGCGCTGAGTTCTGTGGAGGATGTGCTGGCCCCATCGCGAGCAAGCTCGCTCCCACAGTTGATCATCAGCGGCCACTAGATGTGGTTACAACGCTGAACCCCTGTGGGAGCGAGCTTGCTCGCGATGGCGGCGTCACAGGCGCAGCAAAGTCTTCCAAGCCCGATTCTGGTACACCGCAATCGCCTGTTGCTTGCGCGCATCCAGCGTTTCGTCGGTGATCGGTTGGTTGGCCAATTGCGCCAGTTTGTTCAGTTCACCGTAGAGGCGATCCATTTCCGGGATCTCCAGCACATGGCGGGCGTGGTGCAGCCAGGCCTGGATGCGTTCGATGCGCGGCAGTTGCTCGGCCAGGTCTTCCGGCTGCTGCTGGTAGCGTTGCAGTTGCAGGGACGACGACTCTTCGCCGAGCAGGCGCGGCAGCCAACTGCCCAGTTGCGCCGCGCCCTGGCGATTGCCACGGGTGTTGCGCTCGGCGGCCCAGCTGCGAGCCAGCAGCCAGCGTGAAGTGTTGAGGGAAAACAGGCCCCAACGCGGGTCTTGCAGCTCTTCAAGGAACTGTTCCGGTGCCGCCTTGCGCACGTCTTCGTCATCCAGGCCGGCCTGGACCAGTGGGCGCCAGTCTTCCAGCAACGCGTCCAGGGCCAGGCGCAAATCGTGGGTCGATTGGCGCGGCGCGGCCTGGCCGAGGCTGCTGAGCAGGGCACGCAGTTCGGCGAGGTTTTCCACCCAGTCCTGCAGCAGGCGCCAATGGCCGTTGAAACGGTATTGTTCGGCCAGGCGCTGGCTGCTGCCGAGCAGATGCCAGCTCAGCGCGGCGAAGGCGTCATCCAGCGGCGTTTCGGCGGTCAGTTGTGGCGCTGGCAGGCTCAGGGCGTAGCTGCCCGCGTCGTACAGGCGATAGCCACGCTCGGCCTTGCTGATGTCGCAGGGCATCAGGGGCAGGGTCGCGGCCAGCTCGGCGGCCAGTTCCAGCAGGGCGGCGGGTTCGCCTTCGCGCAGTTCCAGCTCCAGTTCGCAGATTTCTTCCTTCTGCTTGCCGACCACCACATGGCCCAGGTCCAGGGCGGCTTCGATGACCACCTTGCTTTTGCCACGGCCCCAGGCAATTTCAGCGCGTTCGCGAACGAAATCGGTGGTGAAGATGGCCTTGAGGGTTTTCTTGTCCAGTTCGGCCAAGGCCTCTGGCCAGCATTCGCCATCGAGCTTCTTCAGGTCGAGCTTGGCCTTGGGCAGGTGCCAATCGTACTCGTTGCGCTCGGACAGGCCGGCGACGCTTTGGCCGCGGGTCTTGAGGGTCTGGATCACTTCTTCGCCATCGCGACGCAGGCGCAGGGCGACCTTGGCCCGGGCCAGGTCACGCTCCGGCGTGTCGAAATACTGGTTCATCAGTTCGTGGCGTTCCCAGCCACTCTTGTTGCGTTTTTTCAGCAGCGGGTGCTCGCGCAGGGCTGCCAGGGTCTCGCGGCTGACGCGGAGTTTGATTTCGGTTTCTTTCTGCATGGCCGGAAAATCCAGGGATCGGGTGTGCAGCCGGGGGAAGGTGTGGCTGCCAAGGTCGTGCAGTGTACAGGACTCGCTCATCCTACGCGCCGCGGCGGTTTATTCCTTGCGCCAGATGGTTCTATGATGGACATCAATCTGTAAGCCCGGAGTCAGCGATGCCTTTGCCGTCCATGAAAGATCAATTCGCTGCCCTGATCGCCGCCCCTTCGGTCAGTTGTACCCAGCCTGGGCTGGACCAGTCCAACAGTGCCGTGATCGAGCTGCTGGCGGGTTGGCTCGGCGACCTTGGGTTCTCCTGCGACATCCAGCAGGTCAGCCCCGGCAAATTCAACCTGCTGGCCAGTTTCGGCAGCGGCCCCGGCGGCCTGGTACTGGCTGGCCACAGCGACACGGTGCCGTTCGACGGCGCGTTGTGGCAGACCGATCCGCTGAAGCTCACCGAGGTCGATGGCCGCTGGGTGGGCCTGGGCAGTTGTGACATGAAGGGTTTTTTTGCCTTGGTCATCGAAGCGGTCAAGCCGCTGCTGGACCAACCGTTCAAGCAACCGCTGCTGATCCTCGCGACCTGCGACGAAGAAAGCTCCATGGCCGGCGCCCGGGCCCTGGCCGATGCCGGGCGACCACTGGGGCGTGCGGCGGTGATCGGTGAGCCGACCGGCCTGCGGCCGATTCGCTTGCACAAAGGCGTGATGATGGAGCGCATCGACATTCTCGGGCGCAGCGGCCATTCCTCCGATCCGAGCCTGGGCCACAGCGCGCTGGAAGCCATGCACGATGCCATGGGCGAACTGCGCGGGCTGCGCCTGCGATGGCAACGTGAGTTCCGTAACCCGCAGTTCACCGTGCCACAACCGACCCTGAACTTCGGCTGCATCCATGGCGGCGACAATCCCAACCGCATCTGCGGCCAATGTTCCATGGAATTCGACCTGCGCCCCCTGCCGGGCATGGACCCGCAAGTGCTGCGGGCGGCGATCCAACAGAAGCTCGACCCCATCGCCGAACGCCATAAAGTCAAGATCGACTACGCACCGCTGTTCCCCGAAGTGCCACCATTCGAGCAGGCCGAAGACTGCGAACTGGTACGGGTGGCCGAGCGACTCACCGGCCATCGTGCCGAAGCAGTGGCGTTCGGCACCGAAGCGCCTTATCTTCAGCGCCTTGGCTGCGAAACCCTGGTGCTTGGTCCTGGCGATATCGCCTGTGCCCACCAGCCGGGTGAGTACCTTGAAATGTCACGTTTGCAACCTACCGTACAGCTGTTGCGTCAGTTGATCGGACATTACTGCCTGACGCCGGTCACCGCCGGCTAAATTGCCCGTATCCGGGCCCGTATTCATGAGGAGAACGCGCGTGTCGCCAAGCCTGTTCCGACGATAACCACCAGCCCGCTGTGCGTTCCGTTTCGTCTTTTTTCGGCTGTTATTTATTACAGGCCCAGGTTCATGCCCGAATACGTCAATTGGCTTCGTCACGCTTCGCCCTACATCAACGCCCACCGCGATTGCACCTTCATCGTCATGCTGCCCGGCGATGGGGTGGAACACCCTAATTTCGGCAACATCGTCCATGACCTGGTGTTGTTGCACAGCCTCGGCGTGCGCCTGGTGCTGGTCCATGGTTCGCGCCCGCAGATCGAAACCCGCCTCGCTGCGCGGGGCCTCACGCCGCATTATCACCACGGCATGCGCATCACCGATGCCGCGACCCTGGAGTGCGTGATCGACGCGGTCGGCCAGCTGCGCATCGCCATCGAGGCCCGCCTGTCCATGGACATGGCGTCCTCGCCCATGCAGGGCTCGCGGCTGCGGGTCGCCAGCGGCAACCTGGTCACTGCGCGTCCCATCGGTGTGCTCGAAGGAGTGGACTATCACCACACCGGTGAAGTGCGCCGGGTCGATCGCAAGGGCATCAATCGGCTGCTGGACGAGCGCTCCATCGTGTTGCTGTCGCCGTTGGGTTATTCCCCCACCGGAGAGATCTTCAACCTGGCCTGTGAAGACGTTGCCACACGGGCGGCCATCGACCTGGCGGCCGACAAGCTGCTGTTGTTCGGCAGCGAGCAGGGGTTGATCGGCGAAGATGGCAGGTTGGTGCGCGAGCTGCGTCCGCAGCAGGTGCCGGCTCATATACAGCGCCTGGGCAGTGACTACCAGGCCGAACTGCTGGATGCGGCGGCCCAGGCCTGCCGTGGCGGCGTGGCCCGTAGCCATATCGTCAGTTACGTCGAAAACGGTGCGCTGCTGGCCGAGCTGTTCACCCGCGATGGCAGCGGGACGCTGGTGGCCCAGGAGCAATTCGAGGTGGTGCGCGAAGCGGCCATCGAAGATGTCGGCGGCCTGCTGGACCTGATCAGCCCGCTGGAAGAGCAGGGAATCCTGGTGCGTCGCTCCCGCGAAGTGCTGGAACGCGAGATCGAACAATTCAGCGTGGTCGAGCGCGAAGGCATGATCATCGCCTGCGCGGCGTTGTACCAGATCGCCGATTCGGATGCCGGGGAACTGGCCTGCCTGGCGGTGAACCCGGAATACCGCCATGGTGGCCGGGGCGATGAACTGCTGGAGCGAATCGAAACCCGGGCCCGCGCCCAGGGGCTCAAGACGCTGTTCGTGCTGACGACCCGCACCGCCCACTGGTTCCGCGAACGTGGTTTCGAGCCCAGCAGCGTCGAGCGCCTGCCGGCGGCGCGGGCGTCGCTCTACAACTATCAGCGTAATTCGAAAATCTTCGAAAAGGCCTTGTAACCCCCTGGTCATTCCTACCTGCGGGGGACTGTCGCAGGTTGCGTCTTTTTGATTTCAAACAATGAATCGTCAGACGCATAGCGATCAAGATCGCAACCTTCGCAGTTCCCGGCGCGTAGCCAATGAGTATCTAGAGCAGGCCTCTACGCCGGGGATTTCCTTTCTGGGAGGTCCCGACAGAAAACCATTCAGTAATCAGCAGGCTGGCCGATACGCCGGGTCACGGTTGACGAAGCTTTGATGGCGGCTATATTTCCAAACGAGCTGAAAACTGTTGAAACAATTCTTTTTGGGATTATAAAAAATCCATTATCCTGCGGGCCGGTGTAGAGGGGTTAGACCATAGTCGTAGTCATAAATGCTTACGATTGACTTGTCAGTCACGGTCTGGCGCTAATCGCGCATCCGCGGAATCCGGGCGTTCGATCCGGAGCCAAAGATACACAAGAATTAGAAAACGAGAGGAGCGAAGCATGAACAAGTCCACCTTGGCCCTGGCAGTGGCCGTTGGGGTTCTGGCGCAGCAGGCAGGCGCCGCCGGTTTTATCGAAGACAGCAAGGCTACCTTGGGTCTGCGCAACTTCTACATCAACACGGATAACCGTGATTCGGCTGCTACAACGAACAAGTCTGAAGAATGGGGCCAAGGTTTCGACCTGCGCTTCACTTCCGGCTACACCCAAGGCACCGTCGGCTTCGGTATCGATGCTATCGGCCTGCTGGGAATCAGGCTGGATTCGGGCGGCGGTACCAACGGTGCCTCCAATAACAGCTACGGCGGCACGGTCTTCCCGAGCAAGTCCAACGGCGAAGCGGTGGATAACTTCTCCAGCCTGGGCCTGACCGCCAAGGCGAAGATATCCCAGACCGAGCTGAAGCTGGGCACCCTGCAGCCAAAACTGCCGGTCATCGTGACCAACGATGGTCGTCTGCTGCCGCAAACCTTCCAGGGTGGCCAGATCACCTCGAACGAGATCAAGGACCTGACGCTCGTCGGCGGCCAGATCGAGCACGCCAAGGGGCGTAACTCAAGCAACAACGAGGAGTTGTCCATTGCCGGTGCGAACGGTCGTACCGCCAGCGGTCGTGACAGCAACAAGTTCATCTACGGTGGCGGTGACTACAAAATCACCAAGGACCTGACTGCCCAGTACTACTACGGCAACCTGGAAGACTTCTACAAGCAACACTTCCTGGGCCTGATCCACAACTGGGCCATCGGCCCGGGTGTACTGAAGTCCGACCTGCGTTATTTCAACAGCCGCAGCGACGGCGCCAATGGTCATGACTCCACCTACTACACCACTGGCTACTATGGCGGCAGCGTCACCAAGGGCAAGGTCGACAACAACCTGTACAGCGGCCTGTTTCTGTACACCGTTGCCGGTCACACCTTTGGTGGTGGTTACCAAGCGAGCAACGGCGACAGTGATTTCCCTTGGCTGAACCAGGGCGACGGGTCGTCGGCTTACCTGACCACCGACATGCAAATCGCCAAGTTCGCCCGTGCCGGTGAACGTACCTGGCAGGGTCGCTACTCGTACGACTTCGCCAAGCTCGGCGTTCCTGGCTTGACCGCTGGTGTCATCTACCTGCGCGGCGACAACATCGACCACGCCACTGGTGACAAGACCGAGTGGGAACGTGACATCACTGTTGGCTACGTCGTACCGGAAGGTGCGCTGAAGAACGTTGGCGTGATGTGGAAAAACGCTACCTGGCGTAACGACATCCCAGGTCAGCGCGACCAGGATGAAAACCGCCTGATCGTCAGTTATTCGATCCCGCTGCTGTAAGCAACGCGCTCACCTGACGAAAAAAAGCCCCGCCCGGCATCACGCCGGACGGGGCTTTTGCGTTTTCGGCGGCAGGTAGCAAGCTCTATCCCTTACTCCTTCTGCCGCGACGACCCAGTGCTATGACGCCGACTCCCTCGCGTCCTTACGCAGGACGAACGCACTGAATGCTAGGAAATCGTCCAGATGGCCGGTAATGATCGCAACCATGATCGGCAGTTGCAGAGCTTGATAGTCATGCACGGCGATGTTCCTGAAGCCCACCATGTTCTTCAGATTTTTCACCAAACCTTCTTCCACCCAGCCACTTTGGAAAAGCAACTCGAACACATCCCGGGAGCTTTGCGGGACACCCAACCGCTCACGTCGAATCAAATGCTGCCCTATATCCAGCGCCGCTTCACATGCACGCTGGATATTCAGAACAGCCGAATCCTGGCGAGTGAAATCGGTGGCAAATGTAGCGGGATCCTTCTCGTATTCCTCCCGCACCCGGGCGATACAACGCTCGATACTCGCTGCTTTGTTGATCAGTACGTCATCGGCCATACACGCTGCCTTCTTCCTGAATATCCTTGAGCAAGCCTGCCCGAGCCTCGTCGAGAGCGGTCTTTTCGCTGAGAACAAAACACTCGAACAACCCCGCCTGTACGTCGCGGGCCCAGAGTCTCTGGCCTCGGGTCACGATCTGATATTGCATGACGGTGGTTGTCGCACGTAGGTCAATCAGATCCACCGGACTGCCAGCGATATCTGCCAAATCCCCTGAAAGCTGCCATAACGACACAGGGTCAACCTCGCCGGACAAGAGCACGGCCAAATCGACATCACTGTCAGGCCCGGCGGTTCCCTGCGCATGGCTACCAAACAGGTAAACCGCCAGCAGACCAGGGAGGTGGTTTTGCAGATGAGTTAATAAGGCTTGAGTGTTCATGCTGCCTATCCTAGCCGCTCGTCCTCAAATCGCCTCAATAATTTCCGTAGTGTGGGTATAAAACAAAAAAAGCCCCGCCCGGCAGCACGCCGGGCGGGGCTCTTGCGTTTCGGGTCTGGCCCACCCCTGTAGCCTTCCCCGAACCTTCTCCTCTTTTCAGCAACTCGAGGCCTTCTCGAACCTCGGAAATGATCTTGGGCCGCTATGCGCCAGGACGCCAGTGAACAGTTTTTTATATTCATTAATGATCTAAATAAATGGGTATTCATTCTTTTTAAAGCAATGAAAACCGGTGCACAGTTGGTCCCACAACAACCATCCAGGAGCCCCACCATGAGCCTCAGACTCGGCGACATCGCCCCCGACTTCGAACAGGATTCCAGCGCCGGCAAGATCCGTTTCCACGAATGGCTCGGTGACAGCTGGGGCGTGCTGTTTTCCCACCCGGCGGATTTCACCCCGGTGTGCACCACCGAGTTGGGCCTGACCGCCAAGCTCAAGGATGAATTCGCCCAGCGCGGGGTCAAGGTCATTGCCCTCTCGGTTGACCCGGTGGACTCGCACCACAAATGGATCGAGGACATCAACGAGACCCAGAACGCCGTGGTCAATTTTCCGATCCTGGCCGATGCCGATCGCAAGGTGTCGGACCTGTACGACCTGATCCATCCCAACGCCAGCGACACGTTGACTGTGCGTTCCTTGTTCGTGATCGACCCGAACAAGAAGATCCGCCTGACCATTACCTACCCGGCCAGCACCGGGCGCAATTTCAATGAGATCCTGCGGGTGATCGACTCGCTCCAATTGACCGACAACTACAAAGTCGCCACTCCGGCCAACTGGCAGGACGGTGATGAAGTGGTGATCGTGCCGTCGCTCAAGGATGAAGAGGAACTCAAGCAGCGCTTCCCCAAGGGTTACCGCGCCGTGAAACCTTACCTGCGCCTGACCCCACAGCCCAATCGCTGAGGCAACACCTGAACCTGATCTGATGATCGTTCCCACGCTTGCGTGGGAACGCCTCAACGGACGCTCCGCGTTCGGCTTTTGGGACGCAGAGCGTCCCTGGCTGCATTCCCACGCAGAGCGTGGGGAACGATCAGTACCTGTGCACCAAGGGTTTTGGCCGTTTCGACGGCCTTTTTTATTGCGCCAAGGAAAAGACATTGCATATCTCAAAATTGCATAACCAAATGAATAAATATGATTTATGGATATATAAATCCCCTGTTATGGTTTGCCCCATACAGCGAGATCGCCCACCGCGAATCGCACGTGACAGTTAAGGAAGGGTAGGCATGTTGGTCGTCTCACTCGGTGGCAGTCCCAGTCAACGCTCCCGCTCCGGGGTGCTGCTGGAGCGGTCGCAACGCTGGTTGCAGCAGCAAGGTGTGGAAGTGGTGAGCTATCAGGTGCGCGACTTCCCGGCCGAAGATCTGCTCCATGCCCGTTTCGACAGCCCTAAGGTGGTCGACCTGCTCCAGCAGATCGAAAATGCCGACGGCCTGTTGATTGCCACGCCGGTGTACAAGGCGTCTTTTTCCGGTGCGCTGAAGACCGTACTGGACTTGCTGCCTGAACGGGCCCTGGCCCATAAGGTGGTGTTGCCGATGGCAACCGGCGGCAGCATCGCCCATATGCTGGCGGTGGATTACGCCCTCAAGCCGGTGTTGTCGGCGCTCAAGGCCCAGGAAATGCTCCATGGGATCTTTGCCGAAGACAGCCAGATCGCTTACGGCGAAGGCAGCGCCCAGGCGCAATTGGCGCCGGCCCTGCAGCAGCGCCTGGACGAGGCGCTGGAACAGTTTTTCAGCGCCATGGCCCGCCGGCCCAGGCCGCTGGACCCCAGTGTATTGAACGAACGTTTGTTGAGTGCTCGCTGGAGCATTTGAACCCCTGACACTCTGATTCAACTCACCTTACTCAGCCGCCAACGGCCCAGCAGGTGCAGCCAAAACCCCACAGCAAAAAGGAGAGGCGCCATGCGCACTGTCATTTTGCGTCGCGGGCTGGTCGCTCTGTTTGCTGCGGCTGTGTCCCTCGGCGTCATTACTCAAGCTCAAGCCGAGACCTTGCGGATCGGTTACCAGAAATACGGCACCCTGGTGCTGCTCAAGGCCAAGGGCTCGTTGGAGAAACGCCTCGCCGCCCAAGGCGTGGACGTGCAATGGACCGAGTTTCCCGGCGGCCCGCAGTTGCTGGAAGGCTTGAACGTCGGCTCCATCGACTTCGGCGTGACCGGTGAAACCCCGCCGGTGTTTGCCCAGGCCGCGGGCGCCGATCTGCTCTATGTCGCTTATGAGCCACCGGCACCCACCAGCGAAGCCATCCTCGTGCCCAAGGGGTCGGCCATCCAGTCGGTGCAAGACCTGAAGGGCAAGAAAGTCGCGCTGAACAAAGGCTCCAACGTCCACTACCTGCTGGTGCGGGCGCTGGAAGATGCCGGCCTGGAATATTCCGACATCCAGACCGTGTTCCTGCCTCCGGCCGACGCCCGCGCCGCTTTCGAGCGTGGCAGCGTCGACGCCTGGGTGATCTGGGACCCGTACCAGGCTGCCGCCGAACAGCAATTGCAGGCACGCACCCTGCGTGACGGCAAGGGCATCGTCGATAACCACCAGTTCTACCTCGCCACCAAACCCTATGCGCAAAAGAATCCTCAGGTCATCACGACGCTGGTGGAAGAGGTGCGCGCAGTGGGGGAGTGGTCCAAGGCCAATCCTGACGACGTGACCAAGCAGGTATCGCCGCTGCTGGGCCTGCCGGCGGACATCACCCTGACGTCGGTGAAACGCCAAGGCTACGGGGCGCTGTTTCTCACGCCGGAAGTGGTGGCGGCACAACAGAAAATCGCTGACAGCTTCTACCAGCTCAAATTGATTCCCAAGCCCTTGAGCATCAAGGACGTGATCTGGACGCCGCCGGCGGCCGTTGCGAAAGCGCAGTAATTCGATCCCTTAGGAGACCACTCCATGAGCCTCAATATTTTCTGGTTCCTGCCTACCCACGGTGACGGCCACTACCTTGGCACCGCCGAAGGCGCCCGCGCCGTCGATCACGGCTACTTGCAACAGATCGCCCAGGCAGCGGATCGACTGGGTTTCGGTGGCGTGCTGATCCCCACCGGGCGTTCCTGCGAGGACTCCTGGCTGGTGGCCGCTTCGTTGATTCCCGTGACCCAGCGCCTGAAATTCCTCGTTGCCCTGCGCCCCGGGATCATTTCCCCGACGGTGGCCGCGCGTCAGGCTGCGACCCTCGACCGGTTGTCCGGCGGGCGGGCGCTGTTCAACCTGGTGACCGGCGGCGACCCGGATGAGTTGGCCGGCGACGGCCTGTTCCTTGACCACGAGCAACGCTACCAGGCGTCGGTGGAATTCACCCGTATCTGGCGTCGGGTGCTGGAAGGCGAAACCGTGGATTACGACGGTGAGCACATCAGTGTGAAGGGCGCCAAGCTGCTCTACCCACCGATCCAGCAACCGCGTCCGCCGCTGTATTTCGGCGGCTCGTCGGAAGCCGCCCAGGACTTGGCAGCCGAGCAGGTGGAAATGGTGCTGACCTGGGGCGAGCCGCCAGCAGCCGTCGCGGAAAAAATCCAACAGGTGCGGGCCAAGGCCGCGAAGCTCGGTCGCACCGTACGCTTCGGCATCCGCTTGCATGTGATCGTGCGCGAGACCAACGCCGAAGCCTGGCAAGCGGCCGACCGGCTGATCTCCCACCTGGACGACGAGACCATCGCTCGGGCCCAGGCTTCCCTGGCGCGCTTCGACTCAGTGGGCCAGCAACGCATGGCCGCCCTGCACGGCGGCCGTCGCGACAAGCTGGAAGTCAGCCCCAACCTCTGGGCCGGCGTCGGCCTGGTGCGTGGCGGCGCGGGTACGGCGCTGGTGGGCGATGGCCCGACCGTGGCGGCGCGGGTCAAGGAATACGCCGGGCTTGGCATCGACACCTTCATCTTCTCCGGTTATCCGCACCTGGAAGAGTCCTATCGCGTGGCGGAACTGCTGTTCCCCCACCTGGACGTGGAGCGCCCGGAACTGCCGAAAAGCCAGGGTTATGTGAGCCCGTTCGGTGAAATGGTCGCCAACGATATTCTTCCCAAAGCCGCGTCCCAGAGCTGAGGCGGCCATGAAGAAAATCATCCACAACCTCGCGCCCTGGGCGGTGCCGCTGCTATTGCTGGCGGTATGGCAACTGTCGGTGTCGACCGGTTGGTTATCCACGCGGATCCTGCCAGCACCCGTGGCCGTGATCGAAGCCGGGGTCAACCTGGTGCGCAGCGGCGAGATCTGGACGCACCTGGCGATCAGCGGCTGGCGGGCAGCCGTCGGATTCCTGATCGGCGGCGGCATCGGCCTGGCCCTGGGCTTCATCACTGGTTTGTCGAAATGGGGCGAGCGTCTGCTGGACAGTTCCGTGCAAATGCTCCGGAACATCCCGCACCTGGCGCTGATTCCGTTGGTGATCCTGTGGTTTGGCATTGATGAGTCGGCGAAGATTTTCCTGGTGGCGCTGGGGACGTTGTTCCCGATCTACCTCAACACCTACCACGGCATTCGCAACGTCGACCCGGCACTGGTGGAAATGTCCCGCAGCTACGGTTTGTCTGGCTTGCGCCTGTTTCGCCAAGTGATCCTGCCTGGCGCCCTGCCTTCGATCCTGGTGGGCGTGCGCTTTGCCCTGGGTTTCATGTGGCTGACGCTGATCGTGGCGGAAACCATCTCGGCCAGCGCCGGCATCGGCTATCTGGCGATGAATGCCCGGGAGTTCCTGCAGACCGATGTGGTGGTGTTGGCGATTCTTCTCTACGCCGTGCTGGGCAAATTGGCCGACCTTGCCGCCCGTGGGCTTGAGCGGGTCTGGCTGCGTTGGCACCCGGCCTACCAGGTGGACAAGGGAGGTGCCGCATGACCGCCCAACAACCTCCGCGCCTGCTGCGTGGCATCCCGCTGGCAGTGCGCAAGCTGCAAAAAACCTTCGGTACACGCCAGGTGTTGCGCGATATCGACCTGCATATCCCGGCCGGACAGTTCGTGGCCGTGGTCGGTCGCAGTGGCTGTGGCAAAAGTACCTTGCTGCGGTTGCTGGCCGGTCTCGATCAACCCACCGACGGCCAACTGTCGGCGGGCTCGGCAGCGTTGAGTGCCGCGCAACAGGACACGCGGTTGATGTTCCAGGAAGCGCGTTTGCTGCCTTGGAAAAAAGTCATCGACAACGTCGGCCTTGGACTAAAGGGCAACTGGCGCTCGCAGGCGCTGCAAGCACTGGAAGCCGTCGGTTTGGCCGACCGTGCCCATGAGTGGCCGGCGGCGCTGTCCGGCGGGCAGAAACAACGAGTGGCCCTGGCCCGCGCGCTGATTCATCAGCCACGCCTGTTGCTGCTCGATGAACCCTTGGGGGCGCTGGACGCACTGACCCGCATCGAGATGCAGCAACTGATCGAAAACCTCTGGCAGCAGCACGGCTTTACGGTGTTGCTGGTGACCCATGACGTCAGCGAGGCGGTAGCGATTGCCGATCGGGTGATCCTGATCGAGGACGGCCAGATCGGCCTCGACTTGCCTATCGACCTGCCGCGCCCACGGGTTCGCGGCTCACATCGCCTGGCGAGCCTGGAAACCGAAGTCCTCAACCGCGTGCTGTCCTTGCCCGGCCAACCGCCGGAACCGGAACCCGTTTCACCCTTGCCCACGCAATTGCGGTGGGCGCAGTGAGGCAGTTGCAAGCTTCAAGCTATAAGCGACAAGTCAAAGCAAATCGGCTTTTTACTTGCCGCTCATTTCAACCCCCAGGAGAAATCGTATGACTATCAAAGCCATCAACGTACGCAACCAGTTCAAAGGCACCATCAAGGAAATCGTCGAAGGCGACGTGCTGTCGGAAATCGACGTGCAGACCGCGTCGGGCATCGTCACTTCGGTCATCACCACCCGCTCGGTCAAGGAGCTGGAGCTGGCGATTGGCAGCGAAGTGATTGCCTTCGTCAAATCCACCGAGGTGTCGATCGCCAAGTTGTGAGCGATGGTTCACCCGCAGCCCCGGACGGCGTGAGCCTTTCGGGGTTTTTACTTGCTCAGGCTGCATCAGTTCTGGCGTGTCCAATGAGAGCTTCCTGCACCTTTTTGCAGCCAATCTTCAAGGCAACTGGCGCGTCGAGAAAGATCACGTTCGTCGACGAGCCAGTAAGCACTTTCAACTAGCGCAGCCAACCCTTGCGCTTGATATAAACAAGCGGGAGAACCGCAGCCGAAAGTGTCAGCCCCATTGAATAGATGAAACCGTGCTCCCACGAAAGCTCGGGCATTACCGCGAAGTTCATGCCGTAGAACGTGCCAACCAGGGTGGGCGGCAGGAAAACGGCGGTGATGATGGTGAACACCTTGACGATTTGGTTCTGTTTTATGTTGAGAATGTTCGTCACGGCATTTTGCAGGTACCGTACTTTTTCGTGTTCGAAGTAGGCATGCTCCTTGACGCCCGCAACGTCGGCTGTGAGTTCATTCACAAGGCCCTGCAAATCAGCTTCGGTGGTGTTGTCCACCTCGCTGCTCAGGTATCGCACTGTGCGTGCAAGCGAGAGTTGTGCCTCAATACAGAGAGAGATCAGCTCTTCCTTGTCGTTGAGTGCGCGCATCGTTTCGATCAGGTCCGGTACGCCCAACTCCTTACCATTCGCGTTGTAGCCATCGGAGATTTCGGAGATCTCCTCGGTACTCCTCTCCAACTCGTCGGCAATACGGTCGATGACAGCGTCAGCGCCGTCGTTGGCCATCTGTAGTAACACTCGTAGTATTGCCTTCGGACTTTGGGTATTGGCCGGCTTTCGGCGCAAGCGCTGAAGGGCGACATCAAAAGGGCGGAAGTGCGCGTCATCGCAGAGAATCGCTACCACCTGCTCACCCAAGACAAAGGTCACGCCTCCAAAATGCGGGGTCCCGCTTGCATCCAATGCAAGCAGTTTCGAGCGCATGTACAGAAAATGACCATCCTCTATGACGCTACTGTTTTTCGGGGCGGTTTCGATGCCAAAACGCTGTTGTAGATTCGCGCTTTCTTCGACCGTTGGTGCGTTTACCTCAAACCAAACGACCTCATGATCATGCTCCGGCTGAGGTAGCCCCTGAGCGATGGAAAGTGTTGCGTGATTGTTGATAATGCTGCGGATCATGTCTGATTACTCGTAGATGGGGCATTGTATGAGCAATGCCCTACTTGGACGTTGGATTGAGCTCGCTGTGGGAAGGCGAGGTTGATGATGTCGTGGTTTCCTGGTCCGGTGGCTGCATGTAGTGCACCGCCGTCATGACTATTGCGAGCACCAGATACAACACGATCACCGCAACGATCACTTCGTTCTCAAGGCTGGTGCGGTTTGGCGGCTTCTTTTTCATGGCAAGCTCCTGGGTTCGTCTTTACGGAGGGGAATAAAACCGGAGGACGAGTTGCTGGTGTCTCCGGTGTGTGCTGACGCCGACGGTGCGGCGTATATCGGCAGGGTGTTTACTCGTCTTGCAGATTGCTGTTGAGCAGTTGCCAACGTACAGAACTCACCCCTTTTTCCAGGCTCACCCGGCTGGCCAACTGTTCCAGTTGCGCCGGGCTTGCGGGTGTGCCGA
This sequence comes from Pseudomonas sp. NFACC51, assembly GCF_900103575.1. NCBI lineage: Bacteria > Pseudomonadati > Pseudomonadota > Gammaproteobacteria > Pseudomonadales > Pseudomonadaceae > Pseudomonas > Pseudomonas sp. NFACC51. The sequence continues at coordinate 200,267 of NZ_FMXH01000003.1, forward strand.
TAAGTTCAGCGCGTACTTCGAGTTTGTCCGGGTTGGCCAAGTCTTCACTGTGCAGTGATTGCAAGCGCAGCGCGCTTCCGCTCAAGCCATGCAGGACGAGGGTGCGCACATGCACTTCATCCTCCGCCCGGCAGACAATGTTGAAAGTAAAGCGCTGATCAACTTCAACGGCGGCGGCTGCGCCCTGGCGATTGATACGCTGGGCGGCCTCGCGTAGGAGGATGTTGGCGCAGAGCACCACCAGCGTTCCGATGGCGGCCTCCAGCATATGTCCCATGCCTGACAAAATGCCTATTGCAGCGGAGCACCAAAGCGTCGCGGCAGTATTGAGACCCCGCACATTCAGGCCTTCGCGCATAATCACGCCGGCACCCAGAAAGCCAATGCCTGATACGACTTGAGCGGCTATCCGCGCGGCCCCCGAGCTGTCACCGGTGGCGGTAAGTAGTGAAACCATGACGAACAAGGCCGCGCCGGTCGAAACCAGGGCATTGGTACGCAATCCAGCCAGACGCTGGCGTAGTTGACGTTCGGCACCTACCAGGGCGCCTAGAGTGAGCGCGACGGTCACGCGCAGAAAAAAGATTGTCCAATCCATTATTCACTTCCATACCGACGATTTGTTCGCAGAGCGAACAGAGTTTTGGGAATGGATCGCGAAGGCTGAGCGAAGGCCCACAGATGCGCTAAGCACTTGCGTGCTGGCACTGGGCGAGTTCATGGGGAAGGAGGCTTTGAATCCCGAGCCGGGACCGAAATACCACTATCCGCCGTAAGACGGCAAGACAGTGGCAGAGAGGGGGTCTGCTGGACTAGCTTGCCGTTTTAGCCTGTCGTGATCGACTGGGGTAACTGTCCAAGACTGGACTCCTGTGTGGACTAAAAAGCGGGGGCGAAAGTAAATTCTTTAAATGCAGAAATCAAGAAACAGCCGGGGGGGATTTGTTTCAGTTCGCGTCAGACATTGTCCCCCGGTCGCTATCACCAGCCCCTTGATCAAAGCAAACCGTGCGCAAGACCGAGGCGGGGACCCTTGCACGGAGTTGTGTTCGTTCAGGTTGGTTCTATGACAATTGGCTCCATGGCCAGGGCGAACACGTCGACGTCGTTGGGCAAGCTCGAGACGGCCAGATCGGCTTCGACCTGCCCATCGACCGGCGTCAAGGAGTTGGAATTGGCCATCGGCAGCGAAGTGCTTGCCTTCGTCAAATCCACCGAGGTGTCTATCGCCAAGTTGTGAGCGATGGTTCACCCGAGCGTGGTAACGATCAATCAGAACGCTTGGGCAAATACGGCGGCAGGTACAACCCCAGGTAGGCATCGAATACCCGCATGCCTTCTTCGGCCATGCGCGGTGTGATGTGGCCGTGCTGTTGTATCGAGCGGGCGTAGACGCGGTCGCCCAGTTCCATGGCCAGGGCGAACACGTCGACGTCGCCGGGCAGGGGCGGCAGGGCGAAATGGTGGTCGAACACCTTGTGCATCAAGTCACTCAGCTCAAGGTCGTGTTGGCGGTCGGCCTGGGTGACTTCGGTCAGGCCGTGCTGGGCCAGGATCAGCTGGCGAGCGGCGGCGTCCTGGTTGTAGATGGCGAGCATGCGCTGTTCCACCAGCCGTGACAGGTCGTGCCAATGGTTCAGCGCTGCATGATCGATCGGTGCTTGCAGGCCCGCGCGAAAAGCGGCGTGGACGTCGGCGGTCAGGGCTTCGAGCAGGGCCGGGACGCTGGCGAAAAAATGGTACACGGAGGAGGGCGGGATCCCGGCGCGCTCGGCGACGCTGTAGATCGACAAGCTGGCCACGCCTTCGGCGGCAAGCAGCGTCCGGGCGGCATCGAGAATGGTGTCGATCCGGGCCTGGCTGCGTGCGCGGGGTTTGCGAGGGGTGGCGATGCGCGTCATGGCTGTCTCCTGCGGGGCTGGCGGGCATTGTACGCAGAGCGAGGGGAGGGTCCATAGCGGCGCTTGGGAAGAAAGGCATCCCTGTGGCGAGGGAGCTTGCTCCCGCTGGGCTGCGAAGCAGCCCCGAAGTCAGCCACTGCGGTGCTTCAGGTTGACCGATTAAGCCTTTTTGGGGCTGCTGCGCAGCCCAGCGGGAGCAAGCTCCCTCGCCACAATGGGTGTTGTGAACAGCCAAAAAAAACGCCGCAGCCTTTAGGGCCGCGGCGTTTTTCTTTACAGCAACCCCTTACACGGTATGCAGGTACCAGTTGTACTCGAGGTCGGAGATGGAGTGTTCGAACTCTTCCAGCTCACTTTCCTTGCAGGCCACGAAGATATCGATGTATTTCGGATCGATGTACTTGGCCATGACTTCGCTGTCGTCCAGTTCGCGCAGGGCATCGCGCAAGTTGTTCGGCAGGCTTTGCTCGTTCTGCTCGTAGCTGTTGCCTTCCACCGGCGCACCGGGCTCGATCTTGTTGACCAGGCCGTGGTGCACGCCTGCCAACACGGAGGCCATCAGCAGGTACGGGTTGGCATCGGCACCGGCAACGCGGTGTTCCAGGCGCACGGCATCGGCCGAACCGGTAGGGACGCGCAAAGCCACGGTGCGGTTGTCCAGGCCCCAGGTCGGCGAGTTCGGCACGTAGAACTGTGCGCCGAAACGACGGTAGGAGTTGACGTTCGGGCAGAGGAAAGCCATCTGCGCGGGCAGGGTCTCGAGCACACCGCCGATCGCGTGACGCAGTGCGGCGTTCTGCTCGGGATCCTCGCTGGCAAAAATATTCTTGCCATCTTTATCAAGAATCGAGATGTGGACGTGCAGACCATTACCCGCCTGGCCCGGATACGGCTTGGCCATGAAGGTGGTGTCCATTTCATGGTCGTAGGCGATGTTCTTGATCAGACGCTTGAGCAGGACCGCATAGTCGCAGGCCTTGATCGGGTCGGCCACGTGGTGCAGGTTCACTTCGAACTGCGCCGGAGCACTTTCCTTGACGATGGCGTCGGCGGGAATGCCTTGCTCCTTGGCCCCTTCCAGAATGTCCTGGAGGCAATCGACGTATTCGTCGAGGTCATCGATCAGGTAGACCTGGGTCGAGTGCGGGCGTTTGCCGGAGATCGGCGAGCGCGGCGGTTGTGGGCGTCCATTCACGTTCTCCTGGTCGATCAGGTAGAACTCCAGCTCGAATGCGGCGCAGATGGTCAGGCCCAGTTCATCGAACTTGGTCACGACTTGGCGCAGGACTTCACGTGGGTCGGCGAAGAAAGGCTCGCCTTCGAGTTCGTGCATGGTCATCAACAGTTGCGCAGTAGGGCGCTTCTGCCAGGGTTCATTGCACAGGGTGTCAGGGATTGGATAACAGATCCGGTCAGCGTCGCCGATGTCCAGGCCCAGGCCGGTGCTTTCCACCGTAGAGCCATTGATATCCAGGGCAAATAAAGAGGCCGGCAGGTTGATGCCTTTCTCGTAAACCTTGTGGAGGCTGGTGCGTTCTATGCGCTTGCCGCGCACCACACCATTCATATCCGCAATCAGAAGGTCAACGTACAGAACCTCAGGATGTTCCTTAAGGAACGCGTTCGCTTCGTTAAGCTGAACGGCACGCGGGGGTACCGACATGATGCAACACCTTTGTTGTTAAAAATATCAATCATTGATCTCTTCGAAAGCCAGTCAACCCGAACGGCATGCCGAAGTCAAGCAGGGCCTTTTTTGCCCTAAAAAAGCACCTCAAGGGCTTTTTTGAGGCAATTTGGGGCGTTTTTTTCCCTTTAGAGGGCTTGGCGCCCGCAGGCTTGAGCGGGCCGTGTTGTATTTTTTACGGGGGTGTTGTGTAAAAAAATGAACAAGGCTAAGCTCGATTCAAACCCATAACAGCAATAATACCGGGGTGCTTCATGTCTCGCCTGCCGTTAATCGGCGTCACCACCTGCTCCAGGCAGATTGGTCTGCATGCTTATCACATCAGTGGCGAAAAATATTCCCGGGCTGTCGCAACAGCCGCCAAGGGCATGCCAGTGCTGATCCCGTCCCTGGCGGAGCTGTTCCCGCCGTCCGATATTCTGGACGCCCTGGACGGCATTCTTCTGACTGGCTCTCCTTCCAATGTAGAACCTTTTCATTACCAGGGCCCGGCCAGTGCGCCAGGCACTGCTCATGATCCTGCACGGGACGCCACCACCTTGCCGCTGATCCGCGCCGCTGTCGATGCGGGTATCCCGGTGCTGGGCATTTGCCGAGGTTTCCAGGAGATGAACGTAGCCTTTGGCGGCAGCCTGCATCAGAAAGTTCATGAAGTCGGAACGTTCATCGATCATCGTGAAGACGATACTCAAGCGGTGGATGTCCAATACGGTCCTGCCCATGCCGTACATATCCAGCCTGGTGGTGTACTTGCAGGGTTGGGGTTGCCCCAGCTAATAGAAGTCAACTCGATCCACAGCCAAGGCATCGAGCGCCTGGCACCTGGGTTGCGGGCCGAAGCGGTGGCCCCCGACGGCCTGATCGAGGCTGTTTCGGTGCCAGGAGGCAAGGCTTTTGCTTTAGGTGTGCAATGGCACCCCGAATGGGAGGTAAGCTCTAACCCGCACTACCTTGCGATTTTCCAGGCATTTGGCGATGCCTGCCGAGCAAGGGCAGCACAACGCGACGCCGATGCGTCAAACAACGCCTGACGACTAATAGCCGTCAGGAAACTCACGCCTAGAGGCATTTATGAGTAACAACCTCGACCAGCTCACCGATTGGTTGAAAGACCACAAGATCACAGAAGTCGAATGCATGATTGGCGACCTCACCGGTATCACCCGGGGCAAGATCTCGCCGACCAACAAGTTCATCGCCGAGAAAGGCATGCGCCTGCCCGAGAGCGTTCTGCTCCAGACCGTTACGGGCGACTATGTCGAAGACGACATCTATTACGAACTGCTCGACCCTGCCGACATCGACATGATCTGCCGCCCGGACGAGAACGCAGTATTCCTTGTGCCCTGGGCCATCGAGCCCACAGCCCAGGTCATCCACGACGCTTACGACAAGCAGGGCAACCCCATCGAGCTGTCGCCGCGCAACGTGCTCAAGAAAGTACTCAAGCTCTACGCCGACAAGGGTTGGCAGCCGATCGTCGCGCCGGAAATGGAGTTCTACCTGACCAAGCGCAGCGACGACCCGGACTTTCCGCTGCAACCGCCCGTTGGCCGCTCCGGCCGTCCGGAAACCGGCCGGCAGTCCTTTTCGATCGAAGCGGCCAACGAATTCGACCCGCTGTTCGAAGACGTCTACGACTGGTGCGAACTGCAGGAACTGGACCTCGACACCCTGATCCACGAGGACGGCACGGCGCAGATGGAAATCAATTTCCGTCATGGCGATGCCCTGTCCCTGGCCGACCAGATCCTGGTGTTCAAGCGCACCATGCGCGAGGCGGCACTCAAGCACGACGTGGCTGCCACCTTCATGGCCAAGCCCATGACCGGTGAGCCGGGCAGTGCGATGCACCTGCACCAGAGCATCATCGACAAGGAAACCGGCAAGAACGTCTTCTCCAATGAAGACGGGACCATGAGCGATCTGTTCCTGCACCACATCGGTGGCCTGCAGAAATTCATCCCCGAGCTATTGCCGCTGTTCGCCCCCAACGTCAATTCGTTCCGTCGCTTCCTTCCGGACACGTCGGCGCCGGTGAACGTGGAGTGGGGCGAAGAGAACCGCACCGTGGGCCTGCGCGTGCCGGATGCCGGGCCGCAGAACCGTCGGGTGGAAAACCGCTTGCCGGGCGCCGATGCCAACCCGTACCTGGCGATTGCCGCCAGCCTGCTGTGTGGCTTCATCGGCATGGTCGAAGGCATCAACCCGAGCGCGCCGGTGGTGGGCCGAGGCTACGAACGCCGCAACCTGCGTTTGCCGCTGACCATCGAAGACGCCCTGGAACGCATGGAAAACAGCACCACCATCGAGAAATACCTGGGCAAGAAATTCATCACAGGCTACGTCGCGGTCAAGCGGGCCGAGCATGAAAACTTCAAGCGCGTCATCAGTTCGTGGGAGCGGGAATTCCTGCTCTTCGCCGTCTGAAGCGCCGGGCGAGGCTGCTTCTGGCAGCTTCGCCCTCACCGATAAAAGGAGAATTGGCATGACCCGCAACAACCCGCAAACCCGTGAATGGCAGGCCCTGAGCAACGATCACCACCTGGCGCCGTTCAGCGACTTCAAACAGCTCAAAGAGAAAGGCCCGCGCATCATCACCCACGCCAAGGGTGTCTACCTCTGGGACAGTGAAGGTAACAAGATCCTCGACGGCATGGCCGGCCTCTGGTGCGTGGCCGTCGGTTATGGCCGCGAGGAACTGGCCGACGCCGCCAGCCAACAGATGCGCGAGCTGCCGTACTACAACCTGTTCTTCCAGACGGCCCACCCGCCAGTGCTGGAGTTGTCCAAAGCCATCGCCGACATCGCCCCAGAAGGCATGAACCACGTGTTCTTCACCGGTTCCGGCTCCGAAGGCAACGACACCATGCTGCGGATGGTCCGCCACTATTGGGCGATCAAGGGCCAGCCGAACAAGAAAGTCATCATCAGCCGCAAGAACGGTTACCACGGTTCGACCGTGGCCGGCGCGAGCCTGGGTGGCATGACCTATATGCACGAGCAGGGCGACCTGCCGATCCCGGGCATTGTCCACATCGCCCAACCTTATTGGTTCGGCGAAGGCGGCGACATGAGCCCCGAAGAGTTCGGCGTGTGGGCGGCCAACCAGTTGGAAGAAAAGATCCTGGAGCTCGGCGTGGACAACGTTGGCGCCTTCATCGCCGAGCCGATCCAGGGCGCCGGTGGCGTGATCGTACCGCCGGACAGCTACTGGCCGCGCATGAAGGAAATCCTCGCCAAGTACGACATCCTGTTCGTGGCCGACGAGGTGATCTGTGGTTTCGGTCGTACCGGTGAGTGGTTCGGTACCGATCACTACGGGTTGAAACCGCACATGATGACCATCGCCAAGGGCCTGACCTCCGGCTACATCCCCATGGGCGGGCTGATCGTGCGTGACGACGTGGTCGCGGTGCTCAACGAAGGCGGAGACTTCAACCACGGGTTTACCTACTCCGGTCACCCGGTGGCCGCAGCGGTGGCCCTGGAAAACATCCGCATCCTGCGCGACGAAAAGATCATCGAGCGTGTCCACAGCGAAACGGCACCCTATTTGCAGAAGCGTTTGCGGGAACTGAACGATCATCCTCTGGTGGGTGAAGTGCGCGGTGTCGGTTTGCTGGGAGCGATCGAACTGGTCCAGGACAAGGCCACGCGCAAGCGCTACGAAGGCAAGGGCGTGGGCATGATCTGCCGGCAGTTCTGCTTCGATAACGGGCTGATCATGCGCGCGGTGGGCGACACCATGATCATTGCGCCGCCGCTGGTGATCAGCAAGGCCGAGATTGATGAGTTAGTGGCCAAGGCGCGGCAGTGCCTGGACCTGACGCTCAGTGCGTTGCAAGGCTAAGTGCTAGGCTCTGAGCGAGGTGCCTGCAAGGGCCTCGCCCAGCGAGAATAAAAGGCTGGGCTTGTGTTGAAAGCCTGGCCTGTAACTTGCCAGACTACCGACCGTTCAAGTTGTCCGCGAGCCGGCTACTGAACGTGGCTAAGAAGAATAACTGGAGCACTTTTTCATGAAGGCATTAGGCATGAAGACATTAGGTATGAAGATAGCTGGCAAGACCCTCCTGGCCATGTCCCTGATGGGCGTGATGGCGGGTGCCGTTCAGGCGGACGATAAAGTGCTGCACGTCTATAACTGGTCCGACTACATTGCGCCGGACACCGTCGCCAAGTTCGAGAAAGAATCGGGGATCAAAGTCGTCTACGACGTATTCGACAGCAACGAAACCCTGGAAGCCAAGTTGCTGGCCGGCAAGTCCGGTTATGACATCGTGGTGCCGTCGAACAACTTCCTGGCCAAGCAGATCAAGGCCGGGGTCTACCAGAAACTCGACAAGTCCAAGTTGCCCAACTGGAAAAACCTGAATACCGACCTGCTCAAGGCCGTTTCGGTGAGCGACCCGGGCAATGAACATGCCTTCCCGTACATGTGGGGTTCGATCGGCATCGGCTTCAACGCCGAGAAGGTCAAGGCTGCCCTCGGTGCCGACGCTCCAACCAACTCGTGGGACTTGCTGTTCAAGCCGGAAAACGCCGCCAAGCTGAAAGCCTGTGGCATCAGCTTCCTCGACTCGCCGACCGAAATGATCCCGGTGGCGCTGCATTACCTGGGCTATCCGACCGACAGCCAGGACAAGAAGCAACTGGCTGAGGCCGAGGCGCTGTTCCTCAAGATCCGTCCTTCGATCGGCTACTTCCACTCCTCCAAGTACATCTCCGACCTGGCCAACGGCAACATCTGCGTAGCGGTCGGCTACTCGGGCGACATCTACCAGGCCAAGTCCCGTGCGGCCGAAGCCGGCGGCAAGGTTAAAGTCAGCTACAACATTCCGAAGGAAGGTGCTGGCAGCTTCTTCGACATGGTCGCCATCCCCAAGGATGCCGAGAACGTCGAGGGTGCCTACAAATTCATGACCTTCCTGCAAAAGCCGGAAATCATGGCTGAAATCACCGACACCGTGAGCTTCCCGAACGGCAACGCGGCCTCTACGCCGCTGGTCAGCAAGGAAATCACCAGCGACCCGGGCATCTACCCGCCGGCAGACGTGCAAGCCAAGCTTTACGCGATTGCCGACCTGCCAGCCGCGACCCAGCGGATCATGACCCGCAGCTGGACCAAGATCAAATCCGGTAAATAAGCCGGCCTGAAGCATCTTCCTGTTGTCGCTGCCATCGCGGCGGCGGCAACAGGAGCCATTAAATAACTAAAAGTTTTGCTGGATCGGTTTATCGAAGGTAAGTTGCGCGCCGGTTTTGTTGCAGGGCCTCTCATGGTCAAGTAACGGGGGCAACTTGGGCCCAACTATTTAAGAGGACCTCCACGTGCCAGTCTTTTCTTTGTTACGCAACGCCTTGCTGGTCGGTGCCGGCCTGACGCTCGCCGTCAGCGTCCAGGCCGCCTCCACCGTGCATATTTATAATTGGTCGGACTACATCGGCGAGACCACCCTGGCGGATTTTGAAAAAGCCACGGGCATCAAGCCGGTGTATGACGTGTTCGATTCCAACGAAACCCTGGAAGGCAAGTTGCTGGCCGGGCGTACCGGTTATGACGTGGTGGTGCCGTCCAACCACTTCCTCGGCAAGCAGATCAAGGCCGGGGCGTTCCAGAAGCTCGACAAGGCGCAGTTGCCCAACTATGCCAACCTCGACCCTGTGCTGCTCAAGCGCCTGGAAAAGAACGACCCAGGCAACCAGTACGCCGTGCCTTACCTGTGGGGCACCAATGGCATCGGCTACAACGTCGAGAAGATCAAGGCGGTCCTGGGCGTCGACAAGATCGACTCGTGGGCCATGCTGTTCGAGCCGGAAAACATCAAGAAGCTCTCCAGCTGCGGCGTCTCGTTCCTCGACTCCGGCGATGAGATGATCCCGGCGATGCTCAATTACCTGGGCCTGAACCCCAACAGCGAAGACCCTGAAGACTACAAGAAGGCCGAGGCCCAGCTCCTCAAGATCCGGCCTTACGTGACCTACTTCAATTCCTCCAAGTACATCTCCGATCTGGCCAACGGCGAGATCTGCGTGGCCGCCGGTTTCTCCGGCGACATCTTCCAGGCCCGCGAACGTGCCAGCGAAGCCGGCAAGGGCGTCGAAATCGCCTATGTGATTCCCAAGGAAGGCGGCAACCTCTGGTTCGACATGCTGGCGATTCCGCGCGACGCCACCAACATCAAGCAAGCGCATGCCTTTATCAACTATGTGCTCAAGCCTGAAGTCATCGCCCAGGTCAGCGACACCGTCGGTTATGCCAACCCGAACCCGAAGGCTGGCGAGCTGATGGATCAGAAAGTACGTACCGACGAAGCGGTTTACCCACCGCAAGCGGTCGTCGACAAGCTCTACGTCAACTCCGAGTTGCCGCCCAAGATCCAACGACTCATGACCCGCAGCTGGACCAAGGTCAAGTCGGGTAAATAACGTCAACATTCTAAAGGTTCGTCCGCGTGGGGCGAACTGCAAATTCTGTGGGAGTTTCGTAAATGGCAGTTGCCTCCGGCGCCTATAAGAAAGCCCTCGAGGGCGACCAGACACCCAAGCAGGTGTTGGTCAAAATCGACCGGGTCACGAAGAAGTTCGACGAGACGATTGCCGTGGACGATGTGTCCCTGGAAATCAAGAAAGGCGAGATCTTCGCCTTGCTCGGCGGTTCGGGATCGGGCAAATCCACCTTGTTGCGCATGCTGGCTGGTTTCGAGCGGCCTACCGAAGGGCGAATTTACCTCGACGGTGTGGACATCACCGACATGCCGCCCTACGAGCGGCCGATCAACATGATGTTCCAGTCCTACGCCTTGTTCCCCCATATGACCGTGGCGCAGAACATCGCCTTCGGCTTGCAGCAGGACAAGATCCCGAAAGCCGAGATCGATGCCCGCGTGGCTGAAATGCTCAAGCTGGTGCAGATGAGCCAATACGCCAAGCGCAAGCCGCACCAGCTCTCTGGCGGCCAGCGCCAGCGCGTGGCCCTGGCCCGTTCCCTGGCCAAGCGGCCGAAGCTGTTGTTGCTCGACGAGCCGATGGGGGCCCTGGACAAGAAGCTGCGCTCGCAAATGCAGCTTGAGCTGGTGGAGATCATCGAGCGGGTTGGTGTGACCTGCGTCATGGTGACCCACGACCAGGAAGAGGCCATGACCATGGCCGAGCGCATCGCGATCATGCACCTGGGCTGGATCGCCCAGATCGGCAGCCCGATCGACATCTACGAAACCCCGACCAGCCGGCTGGTCTGCGAGTTCATCGGCAACGTCAACATCTTCGAGACCGAAGTGGTGGACGACGCCGAAGGCCACGCGGTGCTGACCTGCAAGGACCTGGACCGCAACATCTACGTGGGCCACGGCATCAGCACCTCGGTGCAGGACAAGTCCGTGACCTATGCCATTCGCCCGGAAAAACTGCTGGTCACCGCCGAACAACCGACCTGCGAGAACAACTGGTCCAGCGGCAAGGTCCATGACATCGCCTACCTGGGCGGCCACTCGGTGTTCTACGTCGAGTTGCCGAGCGGCAAGCTGGTGCAGTCCTTCGTCGCCAACGCCGAGCGCCGCGGCCAGCGTCCGACCTGGGGCGACCAGGTATTCGTCTGGTGGGAAGACGACAGCGGCGTGGTACTTCGCTCATGAACATGCGCAAACTCAAACGCCGACTCGACCGAATAACGCCCGGTGGCCGCCAACTGGTCATCGGGGTGCCCTTCATCTGGCTGTTCCTGTTCTTCATGCTGCCGTTCTTCATTGTCCTGAAGATCAGCTTCGCCGAAGCCGACGTAGCCATCCCGCCGTACACCGAGATCTACAGCTACGTCGACCAGAAGCTGCAGGTGCTGCTCAACCTCGCCAACTACGCGATGCTGAGCGAGGACGAGTTGTACATCGCCGCCTACCTCGGCTCGCTGAAAATGGCCCTGATCAGCACGGTCTTGTGCCTGCTGATCGGCTACCCGATGGCCTATGGCATCGCCAATGCCCGCAAAGAGATGCAGACGGTGCTGGTGCTGCTGATCATGATGCCGACCTGGACCGCGATCCTGATCCGCGTCTACGCGTGGATGGGCATCCTCAGCAACAACGGCTTGCTCAACGGCTTTTTGCTGAGCATGGGTTTTATCAACGAACCGCTGCAGATCCTCAACACCAACCTGGCGGTGTATATCGGGGTCGTCTACTCCTACCTGCCGTTCATGATCCTGCCGCTGTACGCCAACCTGGTGAAACATGACCCCAGCCTCTTGGAGGCCGCGTCGGACCTGGGTTCGAGCACCTTCAACAGTTTCTGGAAAATCACCGTGCCACTGTCCAAGAACGGCATCGTCGCCGGTTGCATGCTGGTGTTCATCCCCGTGGTGGGCGAGTTCGTGATCCCGGAACTGCTGGGTGGCCCGGAAACCCTGATGATCGGCAAAGTGCTGTGGCAGGAATTCTTCAACAACCGTGACTGGCCGGTGGCATCCGCCCTGGCGGTGGTGATGCTGGCGATCCTGATCGTGCCCATCATCCTCTTCAACCGCAGTCAGGCCAAAGAAATGGAGGGCAAGGAATGAAGCGCTTCAGTTTTTCAAGCCTGATGCTGGTGCTGGGTTTGCTGTTCATCTACGCACCGATGCTGATCCTGGTGATCTACTCGTTCAACGCCTCGAAACTGGTGACGGTGTGGGGTGGCTGGTCGATCAAGTGGTACGTCGGCCTGCTGGACAACAGCCAGTTGATGGGGTCGGTGGTGCGCTCGCTGGAGATCGCCTGCTACACGGCGATTGCCGCGGTGGCCCTGGGTACGCTGGCGGCTTTCGTGCTGACCCGCATCACCCACTTCAAGGGCCGCACGCTGTTCGGCGGCCTGGTCACCGCGCCACTGGTGATGCCGGAAGTCATCACCGGCCTGTCGCTGTTGCTGCTGTTCGTGGCCATGGCCCAGATGATCGGCTGGCCTCAGGAGCGTGGCATCGTCACGATCTGGATTGCCCACACCACGTTCTGCGCGGCGTATGTGGCGGTGGTGGTCTCGGCGCGCTTGCGTGAGCTGGACCTGTCCATCGAAGAAGCGGCCATGGACCTCGGTGCGCGACCGTGGAAGGTGTTCTTTTTGATCACCATCCCGATGATCGCACCGTCACTGGCAGCGGGGGGCATGATGTCGTTCGCGCTGTCCCTGGACGACCTGGTGCTGGCGAGCTTCGTCTCCGGCCCGGGTTCGACGACCTTGCCGATGGAAGTGTTCTCGGCGGTGCGCCTGGGTGTGAAACCGGAAATCAACGCCGTGGCGAGCCTGATCCTGCTGGCGGTGTCGCTGGTGACTTTCCTGGTTTGGTTCTTCAGCCGCCGCGCCGAAGAAAGCCGTAAGCGGGCGATCCAGCAAGCCATCGAAGAAAGCGCCGCCGACTCCTGGAAACAACCGGAAGTGCGTCGGGCCGAGACCGCTCCGGTTTAATCGGACACTGAGTAACTGTGGGAGCGGGCTTGCTCGCGAAAGCGGTGTGACAGTCGACGAAGATGTCGATCGTTCCCACGCTCTGCGTGGGAATGCATCCGGTGACGCTCTGCGTCACCTTGCAGAAGCGGAACGCGGAGCGTCCCTGGCGGCATTCCCACGCGGAGCGTGAGGAACGATCGATACCTGTGGGAGCAAGCTTGCTCGCGATAGCGGCCGGCAGGTTATTGGCCGTTCACTTCTTCAACGCGTCATGGGCCTCCAGCGCGCGCAGGGAGTAGATATAGGCCGCGCCCGCGTTCAGGGACACCGCGGTGGCCAGGGTGGCGGCGATTTCTTCGCGGGTGGCGCCGGCCTTGATGGCGGCGTCGGTGTGTACGCCGATGCAACCGTCACAGCGCGTGGTGATGGCGACGGCGATGGAGATCAGCTCACGGGTCTTGGCATCGAGCACGTCGTTTTCAGCCGCGGCTTCGTCCAGGGCCATGTAGGCCTTGACCATCTTCGGATTGCTTTTGCCCAGGGCGCCAAAGGCGCTCTTGATGGTAGGCAGCAGCTCGGACCAGTTATTGAACATTGCATTGACTCCTGTGAGAGGGGGCGGGGTGTTGAACCCTTGTAGTCTTGACCATCAATGACGATTGAGCTTGTTGGTAATGAAAATTACACCCGCCAGAATCAGTGCGAGCTCCTCGCCGGTAATAGTTTCAGGGTCGCGCGGGTATTGGCCACCACTTCTTCCTCGGCCAGGTGCGCCTGGTGATAGACCCCTTCGATGTACGCCTCGGCCTGATCCTCGTAATGCTTGTCGAAGGGCACGCCGCTCTGGCCGACCGGATTGATGGTGACGCTATGGGCCGGATCGGCGAAGTCGATGATCCGCCGGGTAGAAGGACCATAGGTCACCGGCCAAGGGGCCGGACCGATTTTGGCCGATTGGTTGTTGGGCACTTCATGGGTGCCGGGGGCCGCAAACGGACCGACATTGAAGATCCGGTCCAGCGGCTTTTGCAGACCCAGCGGATGACCATGGGTCAGGGTATGAGCCTTGCCCCACTGCCATTGCGTGGCATCGTCACCCAGGGTGGTCCGCAGGTGGGCCAGGCTTTTCTTCCAGGCAATGTTCACCGTGTCGGCACGGGTTTCCACGCCCAGCGTCGTGCGGTCATCCCACCACGGTGAATCCTTTGAAGCCGCCAGGCGTGGCAGGGCTGCGTCGATCACCCGGGTCGACAGGGCGGTTTCGAAGAAGCCGTCACCCAGTTCATCGTGCAGGGCGGCGTCGGCCAGGTTGAACAGGAACTGGTTGAACAGCGTGGCGCTGATGGAATCCAGCGGGTAATCGCCTTGCCATTGGGCCAGTTGCTCCACCCATTTGCGCTCCTGCGGATCGCTGACCACCTCGCGCAACACCGGCAACAAAGGCGCGAGCAGGCGCGGGCCGTAGGCGGTGGTGGTGCCCAGTTGCAGTTTCTGGGTGGTTTCGATGTCCCACTTCGCCTGCTTGTCGCTGAGCTGGTGGTTGAGTTGCTGGCCACGGTCGGCGAGGTTGTAATAACCGGGGATCTCGATGCCGCTGGCCGGCACCGGCTGGAAATTGGCCGAAACGATGTAGCCCCGCGCCGGGTTCTCTTCCTGCGGGTTGCTGCTGAACGGATAGAAACCTTCCTTTTCCGCCTCCGGGCTGCTGCCATCGAGAATGAAGCCGGGCTTCACGCCGACTGGCCGCTTGGGCAGTTGCGCGGCGGCCCACCAGCCGATGTCCCCCTTGGCGTTGGCCCACACCACGTTCAGCCCCGGCGCGTGGATCTTGGCCGAAGCGCCGCGAGCCTTGGTGAGGGTGTCGGCGCGGTTGAGCTGGTAAAAGGCATCGAGGATCGGGTTGCGGCTTTCCAGGAACCCCCACCACATCGCGACCGGGGTCTTGCCGGCGTTCGCGCCGAGGGCATCGTTGACGATCGGGCCATGGGGCGACTGGCGCAGCACCAGCGTCACCGGCGCCTGGCCCTTGACCGCGATCTGCTGCTCGCTGCGGGTCATGTCCACCCATTTGTCGCGATACCAGACCTGTTCGGGATTGTCCGGGTTGACCTTCTCGGCGATCAGGTCCAGGTCGTCGTTCTGGAACATGGTGATGCTCCAGCCAAAATCCCGGTTCATACCCAGCGTCGCGAAGGGCAGCAGTGCCTGGTATTGCCCGTAGAGTTCGAACCCCGGGGCCGACAAGTGCGCCTCGTACCACACCGAAGGCGTGGAAAAACGGATGTGTGGGTCACCCGCCAGCAACGGCTTGCCGCTGTGGGTGCGGCTGCCGGAGACCGCCCAGGCATTGCTGCCCTCGAACTGCGGCAGGCCGTTATCAGCCAGGGCCTGCTCGCTCAGGCGGGCCAGGGCGTCGAGGTCTTTCCAGTCGGCGGCAGCCAGCGGCAGGCTGCCCTTGCGACCTTCGGCCAGCACGCCCTGAGGCTGCCAGTCGAGGTCGAAAATGTTCAGGTAGTTGGCACCCAGCACATCGCGCACGTAGGTCAGCAGGGGGTCGGTGCGAAAGGCGGCGGCGAAGCTGTAGGCCATGTAGCCGGTAATGCTCACGGTGTCTTCGGCGGTGAAGGGGCGCTTGGGAATGCCCAGCACATCGAATTCCACGGGACGGGTGTGGCTGTCCTGGTAGGCGTTGATCCCATCCAGATAGGCTTGCATGGCGAGCCAGGCCGGGGATTGTGGGTCCTGCTCGGTCACGTAGGCCGCGGCACGTTCGCGAATGCGCAGGCTGCGCATCAGCTTGTCGGTGTCGAGCAGTTTCGGCCCCAGCACCTCGGCCAGCTCACCACGGGCGAGGCGGCGCATGATCTCCATCTGAAACAGCCGATCCTGGGCATGGACATAACCGAGGGCGCGGTACAGGTCGGTTTCGTTCTCGGCGCGGATATGCGGCACACCGCGTTCGTCGTAGCGCACCGTCACCGAGCCATGCAGCCCTTGCAACTGCACCGTGCCTTGGCGGGTGGGCTGCTTGCTGTAGAGGTAGCCACCCGCGACGATGATCGCGGTGACGATCAATGACAGGAAGGCGATGAGGGTGCGTTTCATGGTGATTCCTTATTCTGGTGACAGCGGTCCCTTGGTGTCGCTGTTGATTCCCTGTGTAGCATAGGGCTGCTTCCCGGCGCATCGTCCGTCGGAGGGATTTTCTCCAAGTCGCCTCGCGGGCCAGAGTATAGGCGGTGGAAGGTTTCAGGCAGCGGCTGGGCTTTGGAGGTCGGCGCGGCGAATCGGAAGGCTATCGTTGATCGGCATGGCAATCACGTCGGTCGTCGTCGAAGCGCAAAGGGATGTGAGTCGGCGTGTGTCGCGAGGGCCGGCCACAGGAGGCTCCTGCGGCCGGCGTAGAAGGACGGTTTCAACCGATGGGCGTCAAGCCAGCGAAAGATAGCCCGGCGGGTTCATCAGCTTGGCCGGGTAGTGGGTGCAGGTTCGTTGGACGGCCCGCCCTGGGGCCGCGCTTCGCCTCGCTCTGCCAGTTGAATGTTATCGCCAGAGGCTTTTTTGGGCCGCGGTGCCAGGCTTTGGGCCCATTCGGTACCCAGGTTAAGCCCCGCGATAGCGGTTTGCGGAACGACCTGGGTAAGGCCGCGGGTCACGTGGTAGGTATTTTCCAGGTCGCGCCGCCAGCCTTCCGGCTGGGTGTGGGGCAGGCCGTCTCGGTTTGGATTTGTCACGTTCTGCAGCGGTACGTTTGCTCGCTTGGTCAGGTCGTCTTTGCCGCTCAGCGCCTTGTTTTCGAGCGGTGCCGCCACACTGTTGGCGAAGAACGGAAGCAGCGTCAGGCCGGAGGAGAAGAAGGTTGTGACAATCTGCTCCATTTTTTCCCGCACTTCCGGGTTTTCACCCACCGCGGCTGCGTCGCCCACGGCTGTACGCATGGCGACCCCTTCGCCTACGCCAACGATCCGGTTGGCGAGGTCGCTGACGTTGGCCATGCTGATCGGGTTGAGCTTTCCTGTCGCTTCGGAAAACGCCTTGGGTAACAGTTCGCCCCAGTTGCGGTTTTCCTTGGTCACCCGGTAGGTGGGAATCTCCTCATCACCGTGGGTTTGCGCATATTTCGCCACTGCCTGGCCCCCCGCCATGAAGGTGCCGCCTACTGCTGAGGCCGTTGTGCGGGCGATGATGCCGCCGGCATTTACCGAGGTGAATTGATCAATGGTATCGCGCACGGCATGGGCGGCACCGAAGGCGAGGTAGCCGGTGAAGTCACCACTCATGGTGCCAAAGTTGTTCGCGTTCTGTTTGAGCTTGAAGTCGTTGCGCTTTTGCTCCTGTGTGAGGTCGAGGGCATCGCGTCCAGCGTTCTCGACCCGACGTCCGTCCTGGGTGACGACTTGCAGGGCCTTGGGATAGACCGACATTGGATCGACTTTTTCCAGGCCGGCGCCGATGGTCTTGTCGACGACGACCTGGACGAATGGGCGGATGCCGTCGCTGATCACCTTGTGGGCGGCGCCTAGGACAGTCGAGGTCGCCGCGACATGCTTGCCGTAGGAGGCGTCCGCCATTTTTTCATCAATCGACGCTGTGATCGCGCCAAAGTGGCCCGCAGACGCCACGCCCTGCGGGATCCCCGCCCCGGCGAACACCGCCAGGCCGGTTACAAAGCCGCTTTTGGTCTTGAGGTCGGCGACATAGTCCTGGCGTGCGACGTTCTTCAGTGCGGTGTCCAGCACCTCGTTTTTCTTCGTCGCCGTCGCCAGTTCGCTTGGCGTGTTCGGCTTGTCGTCATCAGTCTTGAGCAACTCGCCAAGCTCCCCCTGGACCTCGAGCAACTGATCCAGTTGATCTTTCGCCAGGTCGCGTTCGGGTTGGGAAAGGCTCTCGTTGGTCGCGGCACTCTGCGCGTGCTCGATTCGGCTTTCCATGAAGGTATTCAAGCGCGTGGGCATGTCTTGCGTCATGGCTTGCATGACACCCTTGGCATAACCGCGGAAGGCTTCATGGCTATTTTTCAGCAGTTGGCGATCGTTCCCTTCCGGGGTTTTATCAATGACTTCCTGGCACAACGAATGATAGGCGCCAAGGGTATTACCCATGCGCTCGCAGTGTTTGTCCCAGACCGCCTTGAAACCGCCGTCCTCTTTCCGGTCGTCCTCATTCTTGGCCAGGTACTCGTTGAAGTCCTTGACGAATGCCTCGGTTTCTTCGTGGCCCGACAGCATCGGGTGTGGCGTGCCGCCGAGTGCGGCGAGATGCTTCTGTACATCTTGATAACTTGTGCCTGGCGCGTAGCCCAATACCTTGCCTTCCAGGCTCATGTGCTCACGTGCATAGCCAATGGGGTCGCTCTCAGGGTTTTTCTTGCCGAGGCTGGTGACCAGTCCTGTCAGGCGCTGTTGCCTGGTTCGGAGTGTTTGCTGGGTCTTGTCGGTCGCCTGTCCTTCGAAGTGATAAGGCACCAGGGGATTGGTGGAGGGACGAACCTGCCCGGACAGGCTGGTTCCCACTGGCGTGATCCGATCGTCCTGCTGGTGCAACGCCGCCGAGCTGGTGCTTCGTCCTACTGATAAATCTGGCATGTCGTGTTCTCCTAGATTGACAGGGCGCTGTTGAGCCCGGTGCTACGGGGGGTGGGTTTGTGCTGGGTGGTCTTGGCGGTGTCGTTTGGGCTGGCACCGTCGAAGAAGTAGCCATCGCGCCAAATCAGCGCCATGTCGGCGGCACCGCCCATCAGCCCGAGCAGGCGCTCGGCCGTGAGGGTTTCCAGGGGGACGTGGCCGATCAGGATCACCTGTTCGCTGTCGCGGTTGTAAGACAGGGAAGGGCAGAACGCGCCGCTCAGCAGGTACAGGTTGGTTTCCAGCAGCCGTTGCAGGACCGCTTCCCGATTCGCCACCGGCAATGGCCCGAAGCTGCAGTAGATAAAGACGTCTCCCTCACCCACGCCAGGGGTGTGCTTCAGGGAAAAGTCCACATCCTTGACCGACAGGTTCGCCTGCTCGTAGAACGCTGCCGGGGTAGGAATCATTGTGAGTTCGCAGAGCTGATCGATCAGCTTGCAATAGGTGGGTGACGCCATGAGTGACCTCGCATTGTCATCCAGGCGCCGACGAGCGCCTGCTGCCCATGGTGAGTGACAGCTGCGGCATTTCGGTTCCAACCGAGCCCCTGCCGCACGATCACGGCGTGCCGGACGAGCCGCGTGGAACCGCTGCCTTGCGATCTGCCACCCAATGGCGCCACCTCACTCAAGGTTGACCGCCCATGCCTCGATCACTTGCACCTTTGCCGGCCCTTCGCTTCGTCCCCAAAGGGTTGTCCATGCTGGCCATGGGGACCTTGCTGTATGGCTGCCAGCACCTCGAACCGCAGTTGACCATCGGTGATCCGTCCGCCAACGAGCCTTACCGCTCGCAACTGCGCTGGCTTGAGCCGGCGCCTACGGACACGATCATTCAGATCGGCGAGTCATCCCCGCAAGGCGGCGGCAGCCTGTGGACGCGCATGCGCCAGGGGTTTTCCTTGCAGGCCAAGACCCAGGGTGTGGCGCGTATCGATGAGCAACGCCGCTGGCTGATGGATCGCCCGGCTTTTCTCACCCAGACCGGGCGTGCCGGCAGCCGTTACTTGCATTTCATCGTGGGTGAACTGAACAAGCGCAACATGCCGCTGGAACTGGCGCTGCTGCCAGCCATCGAGAGCGGGTTCAATCCGAACGCCCAATCACCGGCCCAGGCCCTGGGCCTCTGGCAATTCATTCCCGCCACGGGGCGCCGCTATCAATTGCAGCAGCGGGGTGACTATGACGAGCGCCGGGACATTCCGTCATCGACGCGGGCCGCCCTGGATTATCTGTCCTACCTGCACGATTACTTCGACGGCGACTGGCTGCTGGCGCTGGCTGCCTACAACGCCGGGGAAGGGCGCGTACGCGACGCCATCACGCGCAATCGCGCCCGCGGCCTGGCGACCAACTATTGGAACCTGTCGTTGCCCGGCGAGACCCAGAACTATGTGCCGCGGCTGCTGGCGCTGTCGCAACTGGTGAATGCGCCCGCCGACTATGGCGTGAGCCTGGCGCCCATCGCCGACCAGCCGTATTTCCAGATGGTCGCCTTGTCGCAGCCGGTGGACCTGGCGCACCTGGCGCAGTTGTCCGGTGTTCATGAACGAGAATTGCGCATGCTCAACCCTGCCGCGCGCGGCAGGGCCAGGGGGCGCCTGCTGATGCCCCTGGACGCATCGCGCAGGTTGCTGGCCCAACCGGACATGATCGCCAAGGCCGCGCTGCCCCGCGTAGCCGGTAGCGAAGAACAAGTGGTTGCCTCACCCGGCACCGGCACCGGCACGGCCGAGCCGCAGGTGGCGGAGGTGGTAGTGCCGCCAGGGGTGTGAGCCGGTTGCTTCCAGAAGCGGAACGCGGAGCGTCCCTGGCGGCATTCCCACGCGGAGCGTGGGGAACGATCTTCCGCAGCCTGATCTTTCGCTTAAGTGAGTAGCATCGAGCCGGTCATCCAGGGTTTACAGGCAGCCCATCGCGACATTGGCCAGGCCGCGCGCGCGTGGGTCCATCAAGACGTAGGAACCAATGGTGTTGCAGGCGAAGCCGAACGCCACGCCGCGTTCAGGGTCGGCAAACCCGATGGTGCCACCGGCGCCCATGTGGCCGAACGCCTCGTTGCCCATGCCATAACTGCCGTTCGCCACGTCCGGCTGGTTGAGCATGATGCCCAGGCCGAAACGCGTTGGGGTCTGGATGGTCGGGTCGTATTCGGCGCTGTGCTCGCGCAACATTTCGTTGAGCAGCGGTGACTCCAGCAGTTGCCCGTCGAGCAGGCCTGCGTAGAACGCCGCCAGGCTGCGGGCATTGCCGTGTCCGTTGGCCGCTGGTTGGGTCATGCGTTTCCAGCCCGTCTCGTTACTGCGTCCCAGCACCATGGGCGGGTTGGCGAAGGCCAGCGCGCTCATGGCGGTCGGCTCGTTGAGCACGTCCTTCAACACCCGGCCAAACGCTTCGTCGTCGATCTCGTCTTTGGTGCGCGCCATGTAGGCACAGCGGGCGATGGTCGCGTCGTCCAGGCCGAGGTGGAAGTCCAGCCCGAGCGGCACCGCCACGCGTTGGTGAATGCTTTGCGCCGGCGTCAGGCCATCCACCCGGCGTAGCAATTCGCCGAGGATCCAGCCGAACAGCAAGGGTGAATAGGTCTGCTGTTCCCCAGCCGCGGCCCAGGGAGTTTCCTCGGCGATCAGGTCGGTCATGGTGTCCCAGTCGTAGAGGGTTTCCGGTGCCAGGGGCGTGCGCAGCGCAGGCAACCCGGCACGGTGGCAAAGCACCTGGCGCAGGGTGATCGACGCTTTGCCGGCGTTGGCGAAGGCCGGCCAGTAGTGGCAGACCGGCGCGTCCAGGTCCAGGCGTCCTTCGCCGACCAGCTGCATGATCGCCACCGCCGTGAAGGGCTTGGTGCAGGAAAACAGATTGAGCAGCGTGTCGCGCTGCCAATGGCTGTCCGGCTCCGGCCCGGCAGTGCCGGCCCACAGGTCGATAACGGTTTCGCCGTCAATCTGGATGCAAAGGGCGGCGCCGCGTTCGAAGGGGCTTTGCATCAGCCGGATAAACGCCTCTTTGACCGGTTCGAAACGAGTGTCGCATTGGCCATGGATTGCAAGTGCACGCGTCATGTCAGCTCCACGCAAGGGTTGGTGTTTTCCCTTGAGTGACCGTGGCCGTGCAAACGGTTCACCGGCAGGTAACCCACATGGATCTTTTTTGGCGCGCCCGGCCACTCAGGAGCAACGATTCATGCCTCTGGAGAGTGTTCATGGCTTACGAGCGTACCCTTGATTTGAATAGCGACGCCTTTCGTGGCGAGGCTTATCGGCATTATGCGGCGCTGCGCCAGGCGTCCCCGGTGTTCCTCAGCCAGGCCGAAGGGCAGTTGCCGATGTGGTACGTCACCGGTGCGCGGGAAGTCGAGGAGGTGCTGCTGGACAACGAGCGCTTCGCCCGTGACCCGTCGCGGATCGATGCGCAGTTCGCCGCGATGCTCGGCGGCGAACAATCCATCGCGTTTCTTAACGACCACATGCTCAACCGCGATGGCGACAGTCATCGCCGCTTGCGTCGCCTGGTCAACAAGGCCTTCACGTTGAAGGCGGTGAATGCCCTGCGGCCGCGTATCGAACAGATCGCCGAGACGTTGCTGGAACCCGTGTGGTCGAGCGGCCAAATGGACGTGGTGAGCCAATATGCATTCCCGTTATCGATCACTGTCATCGCCGAATTGCTTGGTGTCCCCGCACAAGATCGTGACGATTTCCGCCGCTGGTCCCACATGATCGTCCAGCAGGTGGGGCATGACCTGAGCGAGTTGCAGCATTGCTACAAGGAATTCGCGGGCTACATGCTCGCGTTGATCGACCAGCGTCGAGCACAGCCGGGCGATGACCTGGTTTCGGCGCTGGCGCAGGTCGAGGAAGAGGGCAGCATGCTCAGCCAGAGTGAGCTGTGCAGCATGATCGCGCTGCTGATCATCGCCGGGCACGAAACGTCGGCATCGATGATCGGCAATGCGATGCACATGCTCGTGCAGCACCCGAAGGTGCTGGCGCAATTGCGTGACGAGCCGGCGTTAATGCCTGGCGCGGTCGAGGAGCTTCTGCGCTATGACTCGTCGGTGGAACGGGCCATGGTCCGCTTCGTTACCCGGGACACCGAACTGGCCGGACAACGCTTGCTACGCGGGCAACTGCTGATTGCGGTGGTGGGCTCGGCCAATCGTGACGAAACGCTGTGTGCAAACCCTGACACGCTCGACATCGCCCGACCGGCCTGCCCGCACATGTCGTTCGGCAAAGGCACGCACTATTGCCTGGGCGCGTCGTTGGCCCGGCAGGAATTGGAAATCGCCTTGAACACACTTCTTCGGTGCTGCCCTGGGCTGCAATTGGCGGTCGATCCCGGCGCCGTACGCTGGCGCTACGTGCCCAACTTCAGGGGGCCGGAGGCGTTGCCGGTGTGTTGGTCGGTGGATGGATGACCGAGGTCTTCCTGAAAAAGGGGCTGCTGCGCAGCCCAGCGGGAGCAAGCTCCCTCGCCACGGGTTTATCGACTGAACAGCAGGGGCTGCGGGGGCTGTGCAAAAAATGGCATCGGCTCGAATGAGCGCAGGCCCATGCCTTGGAAAGAGGCGGCTCGCCCGACGTCCAGCCGGACGAGCCGTGGACTCACGCCAGGCTGGCCTCCTCGTTTTGCGCTGGCGCTGAAAGGGAGATGGATGCCGTGTCGCCTGGCGTCAGGTGCAGTCCATAGAGCACGACGTCCGCACGGTTATCAGCGAACCGGGCAATCCCTGGGAAGCGTCCCCATTGGGTCGCGCCGAGCCCTTGTACGCCGCGTTTGCTGGCCTCGTTGTGCTCGATGATCCAGGCCACCAGCGTCTCGAAACCATACTGCCTGGCCAACACCACCGCAGCTTGGCCAAGGCGGATGCCGACGCCGCTGCCGATGTGGTCGCTGCGTACGTAGATCGACACTTCACCGGTCAATCGGCAGGCCTGGGCTCCCCAACAGAAGCGGTTGACGATCAACCAGGCGACGACTTCGCCAGCGCGTTCGAGCACGTAGATCGGATCACCCTCCTTGACGAAACAGTCGACGAAAAACGTCATTTCCTTCAGGGAAAACGCTCTGAGCACGGGGGAGCTGGTACCTCCCAGAGCGCTTTCGTTGAAGATATCTGTCATCACCGGCAAGTCGTCGGGGGTGTAGCGGCGCACGCCGCGTGGCAGGTCGGGCCGGCTGTTCAAACGATTGTGGGTCATGGCCGGGCTTCTCCATAGACGCTTCGTTTGAGTTGTTCACGCGCGCGAAACAACCTTGAACGCACGGTACCAATGGGGACGCCCAGCCGCTCGGCGGCATCGCGGTAGCTGCTCTCGGTGTCCACGGCGGTCCACAGGGTATCGCGCATGTCCTTGGGCAACTCGTCCATGGCTAACAGCGTGCGGTCCAACAGCCGACGGTTGTCGCACAGTTCACTCAGGTCAATGTCGTCACTGGACTCGCTGAACTCGCTCTCATCGAACGTGCTCAGCGGTGGCTGCGCATAGAAGCGACGGAAGTGGTTGCGGATCAGGTTGAGGGCGATGCCGCACAACCAAGTGTCCTGCTTTGCCAGCCCTTTGAACTTCTGCTGGTTGCGCCAGGCTTCCAGGTACGTGAGCTGGATGATGTCGTCGGCGTCGTCTTGATTGAGTACACGTTTTTGCACAAACAGACGCAGCTTGCGTTCCTCGCCGAAGCAGATGTCTGGCGCACCTGTGGGGGCCGGGGAGGTTTGCGGGGGGGCCATGAGATTCAGGCTGTTCATTAATAAATCCCTCTGAGTAGGTTCCATAGCGCCGATCAAAATGTCGACGTTTCCCCCGTCAGCAGGACCTGTGCCAAGCCGGATTTGTGAGTTATCTGTCTGATAATTAAGTGTTTTTTACTAGTGCTTTTGCTCTATTTGTGCAAGGGCATGCACAGCCGTCCCAAGCGCCACTGCATGAAATTGCACCGAGCGAACGCTCGGGCAGGAAACCCTTGCGAACCGGTCAGAAAGGGCCATGGCCGCTGATGGAACTGAATGCTGGATAGCCGCCACCCACTGAGCGTCCGAAACCACGCTCACGGCCATCATGAAAGTAGAAGCCCCGACAAATGCGCATATTGCCGCCAACCTTGCCCAGGCCGTTTCGGCCGTCGTGGGCATTGGCAAGCCTGTCGAATCGTTTCAGGCCGTGCAGTCCAATTCGATGGAGGAGGTCGGCATGACCTTCAGCCATCATGTGGAGCGTAATACCAAGGCGCTGAGCCAGCGGCGCATCCGCAATGCCCGCAGTGAGGTGGGCCAGGTGCGCGTCGAGACGCGGGAGCAGTTGGAAGAGTGGTACGACCAACTCGGCCACCCAGGCAAGCAAAGCCTGGGGGCGATGGCCGCCCAGGCGGGTTTGTTGTTATGTGGCGAGCCGGTGCTTGAAGAGGTGGTGCAGTCCACCGGTGGTGACCCGGCCCGTACCGACCTGATCCTGCAGCAAGCCTTGCGCGAGGCCGAAGTTCAAGGTCGTCTCGTCGAAGCCCAGCGCGCTCGCGACTACCTGCAACTATTGCGCGAGCGTTATGGCGCGCAGATCCAGGCGGGCATGAACATCGCCGAGGCCTTGCGCGCTGCGGGCGGCGATCCCGAACTGCGCCAGGCGGTACGGCGGCTCTATTACGACACCGTGGTGCTCAAGCAATCGTTGCCCACCATGATGCAGGCGTTGCTTGGCTTGTTCGGCGAGGCGGCCTTCGTGCCGGGGCTGGACATGATGCGCCGGGCACTGGCTGACGATATCGCGGCGCACACACCGTCACGTCCTACCGCCCTGTTGCGCACGTTGTTGATCGGCCTGGCCGCCTCGACGCAACTGGGCAGTGTCCTGCACAGCTGCCGCCGTTTGCTCGAGCAACTGGCCTGCAGTTGCCCGGCCAGCCAGCTCACGGCGGTGCTGTTGCTCCAACGCATGCTGGGGTTTGTCAGCAGTGGCCTGTCGGCGGCGGAAGTACGGCGTATCGGGCGTGAACTGGGTGGAGAAGAGGAGCGGGACCAACTGGTCTCCCTGAACGGCCTGTACCCTTTGCTCAAGCGTTTGCCGCTACCTCTCTGGCGGGATAGCAAAAGCCGACAGACCGCGCTGAAGAACCTGTTGGTGCTGCTCGATGAGCGTTCCCGTGGCGAGCCCCGAAGCCAGACCGCTGCCCCGGTGATTGGAGCACGCTCATGATCGCCCTGTTGAACAAAGTCGCCAACGAAGCGGTGCGACGCATCGAGGTGGTCGGGGCGTTCGTGGTGCTGGGCATCGTGTTCATGCTGATCCTGCCCTTGCCGACCTCGGTGGTCGATGCGCTGATCGCGATCAACATCTGCATCTCCTGCCTGCTGATCGTGCTCTCGCTGTACCTGCCGCGACCGTTGGCGTTTTCCTCGTTTCCGGCGGTGCTGCTGCTGACCACGCTGTTCCGGCTGGCGTTGTCGGTGGCGACCACCCGGTTGATCCTGCTCCAGGGCGACGCCGGTCATATCGTCCAGGCGTTCGGCGATTTTGTAGTGGGGGGCAACCTGGCGGTCGGGCTGGTCATCTTCCTCATCCTGACGGTGGTCAACTTCCTGGTGATCACCAAGGGCTCGGAGCGGGTCGCCGAAGTGGCGGCGCGGTTCACCCTGGACGCGCTGCCGGGCAAGCAGATGTCCATCGACAGCGACCTGCGCGCCAACCTGATCGATGTCAGCGAAGCCCGGCGGCGTCGCGAGGAATTGAACAAGGAAAGCCAGCTGTTCGGTGCGATGGACGGGGCGATGAAGTTCGTCAAGGGCGATGCCATCGCGGGTTTGGTGATCGTGGTGATCAACCTCATCGGCGGCTTTTCGGTGGGCATGATGCAGCATGACATGGGCGCATCCGAATCGATGCACTTGTACGCCGTGTTGACCATCGGTGACGGTCTGATCGCGCAGATTCCGGCCCTGCTGATTTCTCTTACTGCGGGCATGATCATCACCCGCGTATCGCCGCAAGGGGAGCCGGCAGGCAGTAGCGTCGGCAAGGAAATCGCCCAGCAGTTGACCGCCGAACCCAAGGCCTGGGTGATCGCTTCGGTGGGAATGCTCGGCTTCGCGGCCTTGCCCGGCATGCCCACGCTGGTGTTCATTGTCATCGCCTTGATCACCGGCACCGCCGGCATCGTCCAGCTCTACTCGCGCGCCCGGCTGGCCCGCCAGGGCGACCAGCCAGCGGAGGTTGTGGCCCCGGCACAGAACGGCGCCGAAGACCTGCGCAGCTTCGACCCGACCCGTGCCTATCTTCTGCAGTTTTCCAAAGCCATGGAAGGCAACGCGGCCGCCGAGGAAGCCATCCAGGCGATCCGCAAAAAGCGTAACGCGCTGGTGGCCGGCTTTGGCCTGACCCTGCCGCCCTTCGAGATCGAATACAGCGCGCTGCTGGAAGACGACGAGTTCCGCTTCTGCGTGCACGAGGTGCCGATGTTGCGGGCAACTTTCGGAGAGCGCGTGGCCGTGGCGCGCGGGCCGCTGCCGTTGGAACCGCGCGACGGGCAGGTCGGCAGCGAGGTGCGCGACGAGCAGCAGTGGCTCTGGCTGACGCCTGACGATCCGCTGCTGGCGGATGAACGCGTGGAAGCGGTGTCGGCCGCCGAGTTGCTGGTGGAGCGGATGAGCCGCGCGATGTTTGCCACGGGCCCACAATTCTTGGGGCTGCAGGAGAGCAAGTCGATTCTCAGTTGGCTCGAAGCGGGCCAGCCAGAGTTGGTGCAGGAACTGCAGCGGACCATGCCATTGGCCCGTTTCGCTGCCGTGCTCCAGCGCCTGGCCGGCGAAGGTGTCCCGCTGCGCGCGGTGCGGCTGATCGCCGAGTCCTTGATCGAGCACGGGCAGCACGAGCGCGACGTCGGTGCGCTGACCGACTACGCGCGCATCGCCCTGAAGTCGCAGATCTATCACCAGTACCGCGACGAAGATGGCCTGCACGTGTGGCTGTTGACGCCGGAAACCGAAGGCCTGTTGCGCGATGCGCTGCGCCAGACCCAGACGGAAACCTTTTTTGCCCTGGAAAGCCTGCATACCCGCGCCTTGGTCATGCAGTTGCGCGAAGGCTTCCCGTTGCGCGCCAAGCGCGTGGCCGTGCTGTTGGTGGCGCAAGACCTGCGGGCTCCGCTACGCGATTTGTTGCGCGACGAATTCAATCACGTGCCCGTGCTCGCCTTCAGCGAGTTGCACAGCAACGCCCAGGTCACCGTGCTGGGGCGCTTTGACCTCGAGCAGGAAAAGCTACGGATGGAGGATGCCGCGTGACGGGCTTGTCTTGGCACGCCAGCAGCGGTGGCTCCACGTAACGATGCAAATCCAGGTGCGTTCGATGGCCTGGCTGTGACAGAGGACGGGGGCCGCCGGTGCCCCGTCGTACAACCGGATCGTGGGCGAGCGTCTGTCGCCCCTTGAGGAATTGACCATGTTCGAACTGCGAGTCTTGAGTGGTCTGCACCGAGGTGCGGCGTTGCCGCTGGTTGGCGAGCAATGGGTGGTCGGGGCGGCGGAGGAGGCCGATCTGGCGCTATACGATCCGGGCATCTGTGGGCGTCACGTGGGCCTGCGGCAGGTGCAGGGCCAGTGGCTGCTGGAACGGCTGGAGGGCACGGTTTGCGATGGACAAGGCCAGCCTTGGGCCGCGACCGAGCCCTTGCAGAGCAATGCTCCGTTTGCCGTGGCAGGCGTCTGGCTGTGCCTGGCCCCGGCCGATCAGCCCTGGCCCGAAGAGGCGGCGCTGGACGACGCTGCGCATCTTGCGCTGGACCGGGAAACCCCGAAGCCCGCCGTGCGGCCGTCGTGGCCCAAGCGCCTGGCCATTGCCGCGGCGGTGATCACCGTCGCCTCCAGCGCCTGGGCCTTTACCAGCCAGCCGGCGCAGACTGTGGCACGCAGCCCGGCCCAGCAGCTCAAGCAGACCAAGGTGGCCTTGGACAATGTCGAGGCGGTCCGCCTGGAGCTGGATCGCATGTTGCAGGAGCGCGATTTGGACGCCGGTGTACGGGTCGAGAGCCAGGACGACCGGCTGGTCCTGGTGGGTGAGTTGCCGCGCCCGCGCCTGGCGATGGTCGAACGACTGATCGAGCGCTTCCACGACCGCTACGAAACGCCGATCGGGATCACGGCCAACGTCAAGGAACGGCTGACGAAGCTGCCGTTCCAGATCGCCCAGATCGTGGGCGGCAAGCACGGTCACGTGGTCACCGCCGATGGTCGTCGGTTGTTCCTGGGCGACCAGATCGATGGCCTGCGCTTGACTGCCATCGACAGCGGCAAAGTCACCTTCGAGGGCGACCAACGCTACGAGGTCACCTGGTGATGACGCAGGCGGCCATCGCGCGACTGGAGGCCTGGGAGGCCGGGCAATTGGCGCACTTGCGTCGCTTCGCGCCGGTCATGGTGCGCGGACGGGTGCAGCGGGTCAGCGGCATCTTGTTGCAGTGCCGGCTGCCGGGGGCGCAGATCGGCGACCTCTGCCGGGTCGAGCGCGACGCCCGCGAGCCGCTGCTCGCCGAAATTGTCGGCTTCGACCAGCACGATGCCTTGCTCAGCGCCTTGGGCGGGCTGGAGGGCGTCCGGGTCGGGGCAGCGGTGGAGCCGCTGGGCATGCCGCATCGGGTGTGCGTGGGGCCGCAGTTGTTGGGCCAGGTGCTGGATGGATTCGGCCGGCCGCTGGTGGATGGCGGCGCGGGAGCCTTCGCCGGTGCGCATGTGCCGAATGCGTCGCAGGTGATTGGCGAGGCCCCGGCGCCCACCGCGCGACCGCGCATCCAACGGCCTTTGATGACCGGCGTACGGGCCATCGACGGCCCGCTGACGCTCGGCGAAGGCCAGCGTGTGGGGCTGTTCGCCGGCGCCGGTTGTGGCAAGACCACACTGTTGGCGGAGATTGCGCGGAACGTTGACTGCGATGTCATCGTGTTCGGCCTGATCGGCGAGCGTGGGCGCGAACTGCGTGAATTCCTCGACCATGAGCTGGATGATGAACTGCGTGCCCGTGCGGTGCTGGTGTGCGCCACCTCCGATCGCTCCAGCATGGAACGCGCCCGCGCAGCGTTCACCGCGACGGCATTGGCCGAGGGTTTTCGTGCCCGGGGCCAACGCGTGCTGCTGCTCATCGACTCGCTGACCCGCTTCGCCCGGGCCCAGCGTGAGATCGGCCTGGCCGCCGGCGAGCCGTTGGGGCGTGGCGGCCTGCCGCCGTCGGTCTACAGCCTGCTGCCGCGCCTGGTCGAACGGGCCGGGCTGACCAACGAGGGCGCTATCACCGCGTTTTATACGGTGCTCATCGAGCAGGATTCCATGAACGATCCCGTGGCGGATGAAGTACGTTCGCTGCTCGACGGTCACATCGTGCTGTCACGCAAGCTCGCGGAGCGCGGTCACTACCCGGCAATCGATGTGCTGGCCAGCCTGTCGCGAATCTTGGCCAATGTGGCCGAGGCGGAGCACCTGCGGGCGGGCATCAATCTGCGTCGGTTGTTGTCGGCCTATGAGCAAATCGAACTGATGTTGCGCCTGGGCGAATACCAGGCCGGTGCCGACCCCTTGACCGACCTGGCGGTGGAGTCACGTGGCGCCCTGGACGCCTTCCTGCGCCAGGACCTGCGTGAGCCGGAGCAGTTTGCTTCCACGCTCGCCCACCTGCAGCAGTTGACCGCCTATGTCCCGGGTTGATCTGGACGCCCTGGCGCCGATACGCCGCCACCGCGAAGCGCAAGCCGAACGGGCGTGGCGCCAGCAGCGTGAGCGTTTGCGTGAACGCGAAGCCGCGGTTGTCGCCGCGCGCGCGCAAATGCAGGCGACCCGTGAGCAACAGGCGGTGCAGCGCGAGGCGTTGTACGGCGAGCACCGTGGCCGAGCGTTGAGTGTGTGCGAACTGAATGCGTGGAATACCCAGGAACGTCGCTTGATTGGCGAACTGGCCGAGCAAGCGCGGGCATTGCAGGCGCTGGACGATGAACAGGCGCAGCAGGCCCGGCACACGGCCGCTGCCCAGCAGCGGCTACAAGGGCGCCGGCGAGATCTGGAAAAGCTCAGCGCAATGATGGAGTACCTGGTGGAGCCCCCCAGCGATGAATGAGCACAGCGTGCGCGGTGGGCCGACACCGCATGGCAGTCCCCCGGCGGCCCCCGTTCGGCATCCGCCTCGAGCGTACGAGCAACCGCCTGCCCAGGTGAGTCGGGCAAGCCGTCCGGTGGAGCGTGAGTCCGCCCCTGCCAGCGGACGCGACCCGGACCTGCCGGCAGGCAGCAGTGACGGTTACTGGTTCCGTCAGTGGGTCGATGCGCCACGGGGCGGTGCGCAGGATGACAGCGCCGGCACCGGTTCGCTGTCGGGCCTGGTGAACCTTTCGAGCGGCGAAGAGGAGGCGTTTGTCGACCAGCTCACGCCACGCTTGCGCGCCACCCTCGACCAGCAATTGGACCTGCTACTGCATCTGCCCAATCTGGGCCGCATCAAGGTCTCCGCCCGGCGGCCAGGCGGGGCGTGCGGGTGGGACATCGGCCTGAGCAGCGAAAGTGCAGACGTACAGACGCGGCTGTCGAGTCGATCCGGTCGTCTCGAAGAGGCGCTGACCCAAAGCCTGGGCCAGCCGGTCAGCGTGCGCGTAGCGCAGGAAGAAGAGGTTGGCGCGACATGACAGTCCATGCATTGGTGCTGCCGACGGTGGGCAGCGAGGACGCCACCGCCCGGCGGCTATTGGGAATTGGCGTCCGGTTGCCCTTCGAGGTGGCGGGCGAGACGGGCCTGCTGGAACTGACTCCGGGCGGCGTTGCGGCTGGGAGCACGCCGTGTGTGCTGGCGTGTGCCCATGGTGTCTTTACCTTGGACGAGGCCGGCGCGGTGCTCAGCCTGTTCGGTGAATGCCCGGTGGTCCTGCCTGCCGAACCCGGGCCGGATGACACGTGGTTCTGGTCGCTGTTCCAGCAAACCCTGAGCGAGCCCCTGCGCCAGGCCTTCGGTTTTATCAAACCAGCGGCCGGAGCCGCGGTGCAGGGCATTGCCTGCCGGCTCGACGTGAGGGTGGGCACGGCCCGCGTCACGAGCCATCTGGAAATGACCAGTGCGACCTTGCTGGGGCTGCTTCGCACCGATCCCTGGCAACGGCGAGCCGCGCCAAGGATCGAGGGCTTTGCGCTGCGTGTCCCGTTGGAACTGGGACACCTGGCGCTGGCCGCCGGGCAGGTGGCGACGTTGCGCCCCGGTGATGTGTTGGTGCCGCAAACCCCTTTGTTCGATTCATCCGGCCAAGGGCTGATTCGCCTGGGCCGGCATTGTTTGCAGGTGCGGGTACACAGCCGTGCCGCGCCGTTGCGCCTGACCTTGCTCGCTCTGGAGGAGACCGTTATGAGCACCACCGCCGACACCGACATCCTGACGCCGGACTGGGACGATAGCACCGGCTATGAACCTGACGAGCAAACTGGCGAGGCGACTGAGCACCCGCTGTCGGCCTATGCCGCTGAAACCGAGGTGGCACCGATGACGGAGCCGGTCGCTGCCGATCTCCCCGAGCGTTTCGACGACCTGCCGCTGGCGCTGACGATACGCTGCGGTCATTTGCACCTGACCTTGGGCGAGCTGCGCAATCTGGCGCCCGGCGCGGTGCTGCAAGTGCCAGGTGTGGCACCGGGGACGGCGGCGCTGTTTTATGGCGAACGAGCTCTGGCCCAGGGCGAGCTGGTCGAGGTCGATGGCCGATTGGGTCTGCAAATCGCCCGCGTGGATGTGGCTGGATGAGCTTCCAGGGGGTCGACCCCTTTCTGCTGGCGCTGTTCATTGGTGGGATTTCGTTGGTCCCCCTGCTGCTGATTATCTGCAGCGCCTTTCTCAAGATAGCCATCGTGTTGACGATCACCCGTAACGCCATCGGTGTGCAGCAGGTGCCACCCAATATGGCCCTGTATGCCATTGCCCTGGCCGCGACGCTGTTCATCATGGCGCCGGTGGGCCACAACATCGCCGAACAGCTGAAGGAACAGCCGCTGGATTTCAGCAGCACCGAGGCGTTGCAAGGTTCTGCGCTGAACGCGGTAAAACCGTTGCAGGCTTTCATGTCGCGCAACACCAACCCGGACATCCTCGCCCACCTGCTGGAAAACACCCAGCGGATGTGGCCCAAGGAACGCGCCGAGCAGGCCAGCCGCGACGATCTGATGCTGCTCATTCCGGCCTTCATGCTGTCGGAGCTCGAGGCCGGTTTCCAGATGGGATTCCTGATCTATATCCCGTTCATTGTCATCGACCTGATCGTGTCCAACCTGCTGCTGGCACTCGGCATGCAGATGGTCGCGCCCATGACCATTTCGTTGCCGCTCAAGCTGCTGATTTTTGTCCTCGTGCAGGGCTGGACGCAATTGCTCGACAGCCTCTTCTATTCCTATCTTTGAGGACGTGCGATGGACGCGCTGACGTTGTTTAAGGAAGGCATGCTGCTGGTGGTCCTGCTCTCCGCACCGCCCTTGATCGTTGCGGTGATCGTCGGTGTACTGACGTCCCTGGTGCAGGTCTTGATGCAGATCCAGGACCAGACCTTGCCCTTCGGCATCAAGCTGGTGGCGGTCGGGCTGACCTTGCTGGTGACGGGCCGCTGGATCGGTGTGGAGCTGCTTGGACTGTTGCGTCGGGCATTCGAAATGATGGCCAACACCTGATGACGGCCCAGGCTTTCGTCCCGTATTTCGACTTGCTGCTGTCGATCGCGCTCGGCATGGCGCGGATTTACCCGGTCGCTTACCTGGTCCCGGTGTTTTGCTTCCAGCACCTGCGAGGCTTGCCGCGCCATGCCGTTGTGTTTGCCCTGGGCATGTTGCCGGCGCCCGGTATTCGCCAGGCGCTGATCGATGCCCAGGTCAATTGGTTGTCGCTGGCCGGGTTGATGTTCAAGGAGCTGGTGCTGGGCTTCTTGCTCGGGGTGCTGCTGGCGATGCCGTTCTGGTTGTATGAATCGGTGGGCGCCTTGCTGGACAACCAGCGCGGTGCGCTCATCGGTGGCCAGTTGAATCCGGCACTCGGCACCGACACCACGCCCCTGGGCCTCTTGTTCAAGGAGATGACGATCTTGCTGCTGGTCACCACCCTGGGCATTGGCACGTTGACCCAGGTGATCTGGGACAGCTACCTGGTGTGGTCGCCCACCGTTTGGTTCCCATTGCCTGGCGCGGATGGCTTCGGCGTGTTTCTCGGGCTGCTCGCCGAAATGTTCATGCACATGATGCTCTACGCGGCGCCCTTTATCGGCTTGCTGTTGCTGGTGGAGTTCAGCCTGGCGCTGCTCAGCCTGTATAGCCCGCAATTGCAGGTGTTCGTCCTCGCCATGCCGGCCAAGAGCCTGATTGGCCTGGGCTTCCTGCTGTTCTACCTGCCCACGCTGTGGGACGCGATGACTGGCCGTCTTGCTCGCTATGGCGAAATCCGGCATCTGCTTCACCTGTTGTTGCAGGCGCCCTGAAGGAGGGCTTCGCCCATGAGCGAAGACAGTGGCGAAAAGACCAAGCGGGCGACGCCGAAGAAGATTCGCGACGCGCGCAACAAAGGCCAGGTCGGCCAAAGCCAGGACTTGAGCAGCCTGCTGGTGCTTGCGGCGATCACCGAAGTGGCATTGACCCAGGCCGACGACAGCATGCAGGCCTTGGGGGACATGGTGGCATTCCCGCTGCATCGGCTGGATGTCGACTTCGTGCGTGCCTTCGAGGAAACCTTGGCCCACGCCGGTGGCGTGCTGCTCAACTTCACCTTGATGACCGTAGGGTTGGCGATCGTCACGCGCCTGGTGGCCGGTTGGATACAGTTCGGTTTCCTGTTCGCCCCCGAGGCCCTTCAGCCGGACCCGAACCGCTTGAACCCGATGAACCAGGCCAAACAGATGTTCTCCGGCCAGGCGCTGATCAACCTGTTCATGGGGCTGGTCAAGGCCGTGTTTATCGGCACCGTGATTTATCTGGTGACCCTGCCGGCACTCGGGTCATTGATCAGCCTGGTCAACGGCGACCTGCACAGCTATTGGCGCGGGCTGGCCAGCCTGTTTCGGCACATCATGCACATTTGCCTGGGTGTATTGCTGGTGCTGGCGATCCTCGACTTCGGCCTGCAGAAATATTTCTTCGCCAAGCGCCTGCGCATGAGCGAGGAGGAAGTGCGCAAGGAGTTCAAGGAAATGGAAGGCGACCCCCACGTAAAAATGCATCGCCGCAGCCTGGCCCGGCAATTGGTCGACCAGCCCGTCAACAAAGAGACCAAGCCGGTGGAAGACGCCGACATGCTGGTGGTCAACCCCACCCACTTTGCCGTCGCGCTGTTGTATCGTCCCGAGGAAACGCCGCTGCCGCAGTTGATCGTCAAAGGCGTCGATGCCGAGGCCCGGGCGCTGATCGAGCGGGCCAAGGCGGCCCGGGTTCCGGTCATCCAGTGCATCTGGCTGGCGCGCACGATCTACCGTGAAGATGTCGGCGGCTACATCCCCCGGGAAACGCTCCAGGCGGTCGCCCACATTTATCGGGTGTTGCGCGAACTGGATGACGAGGCCAAGGGCGAGGTCATCGAGATTCCGGAATTGAACCAGCGTTGAGGTCGATGGAACCGATGCATACGCGGTTGCCACTCAGGGAGTGAGCCAGGCTCGTCCGCAGGATCCGGCCTGCCGACAGTGCCCACCACACAGACATCGACTCGTGGAGGATTCCCATGCCCGAACCCAGTTCCCTGACGAGCCCCTTAAGGGGCACAGGTGCCCTGCACGGCACCGACAGCTTATCGCCATCGCGCTCCCCTTCGCTGAGCCAGCGACCCCGTGAGGCGCAGCAGCGCGAAGGCACCCAAAGCCTGCATGGCCGGGGACGTTCCTCCTCGACGCCACCGGCAATGCATCAGCGTGGCCGCCCCCGAGCGCGGGACGCCAATCACGCGGCGCCGTCGAATGACACGCAACCGCTGAATGACACGCAAACGTCCAGTCCCGCTTCGGAATCTCGCACGCCGGACTCTTTCATGCGCGAGATGGAAACCCGTCAAAAGCAGTTGATGGAAAAGCAGTTCGAGATGCAGATGGGGATGGAAGAGCGCCAGAGCACCATGATGCTCATTAAAAGCTCCGCCGACATGGCCAAGTTGATGAGCGATACGGTGACGGAGGTCACCAAGGGCTTCATGGACAGTGCAAGGAAAGTCATGCAGGAGGGTGGCGAGGCGATGAAGCTTCGATAAAGCGATGAGCCCATATAAAGCGGCGCAGGAGCTGTCGAGTGCAACGAGGCTGCGATCTTTTCAATGACACTTGAATTTCAAGCGAAAGATCAAGAGATCGCAGGCTTCGCCAGCTTCTACAGGGTTAGCCCAGTCGGGTGCGGTTGGTGTTGAGCGAGGCCGGACGAGGGCTGCCCGGCGGTGCAGGCACCGCCAAGCGCGCTCGAATGTCGCCGACCTGGGCGACGAAACCGACGATCCAATGGCAGAACCGCGCCTCGTCGAGCATCGCCAGCGGACAATGGGCACATAAGCGAACGCTGCCCTTATCGTCCAGGGCCAGCCAGCTGCCGCCGAGCAGATCCAATCGAAAATTGAGTTCCAGCAGCCGCTTGTGCAAGCCGGGCGCGTGGGCAGGTACATCGATGGAGCTATGGAGGATGGCGACATCGCCGTGATCGGGCAACTCGATGACCACGGCTTCGCGGTTGCTCGCGTCATACAGCGCGCACACGCCACCTTCCAACTGCAAGTGCGCATGCAAATGTTCCGCGAGGGCCGAGATCAAGCGCTGGGCAAGCGGTGCGACGGTCATGGAAAACCTCTCTCATAAAGTCTCTGGATGAATCACTGTGGCGAGGGAGCTTGCTCCCGCTGGGCTGCGCAGCGGCCCCAAAACCATTCAACGCGGTGCACCGGGAGATACCGTTTGCGGTAGTTTTTACGACTGCTGCGCAGTCGAGCGGGAGCAAGCTCCCTCGCCACGGGTTCAGTGTTGCTCCTGGGTGAACAGCATTGCCCTCAATACGTGGCCGAGTAATCATCGAGGTCTTCCAGGCCCAGCAGCGACAGCTGACGGGACTGGATTTCATCAAGCAGCTCAGTGGATAGCGGCGCGTCGGGCAGCGCCTGCCAGACCACGAGTGCCCGCTGCGGATCGAGAAATACGAACAGCTGCGCGTAGTCCGCCGGCTGGGCGAAACGCCGTTCGAGGGCATGCTGGATCTGGTTTGCACGCAGCGCCTGGCTTTGTATTTGTAAGGCGAGCCCCACGCTGTGTGGCTCGCGTCGCAGACAGAACTCAATGCCTGGGGCTATTTCCCAATACGTCGCGATGCCGGCGATGATGTTCTTCTGGAAGGCCTGGCGAGTGCTTACGCTGTGTACCGAAAAAGACATAGCGTTTCAGTTCTCCAATGGGACGACCGTATGGTCCAGTGGGTGTTCGGGGGAGCCAAGGCCGCCGCGCATGCCGGGTGACCACCAGATCACCAGCCGACCGTTGTCCGGTTCGGCGCGGCTGCAGGCATCGCCCTGGCAGCCTGAGCGGTACGCGCAGCCGGCGAATACCGGCAGGCTCAGCAATAAAACGAGCAGCAGTGGCGTGCGACTCATGGCAGGGTCCTCGCGCTGGTTTGCAGAAGAGAAGGGCGCTCGCCGCCTGGCGTGCGTGTGGGTTGTTTCATGACCACGAACACTTCCGTTTCCTCACCGGGCTCAAGCCACACCTTCGGCCAGGCGGAGGTGGCCAGGGCCCAGCGGCTACCGCAACTCGCTTCGTCGAAGCGCAACCTTTGCTGGCCATCGTTGCGTACCACGCCGACGGCGATGCCGTAATCGGGGCCGGCGAACCATTGGGCCCGGGCAGCGTCCAGCGATAGCCCGGGTTGCAACGCGCACAATGTGTCGGGCGAATAAGGAATCGACGCCGCTTGCTTGAACGTGGCCGGAATGTTGCCGTCGGCGAGTTGGGCGAGCACATCGCTGACCTCGATACGACCGACGGGGCGGGTGCCGTTGCGACGCTCTTCCAGGCGGGCCATGGCGCTGTCGACCTGTTCGCGGTCAAGGGCGGAGATGTAGCGGGCCGGGTCGACCTGGTCACCGATCAGGCGAGGCGTCAGGATGAATACCCGTTCGCGGCGACTGGTCTCGCGCGTGGTCGAGGAAAACAGCAGCGGCCCGATCAGCGGGATGCGACCCAGCCATGGCACTCGTTCGAGGTTGTCGCCGGTCTCTTCGGTATGAAAACCGCCTACCACCAATGACCGGCTTTCCCCCATGACAGCCTGGGTGCTGACCACGCCCCGGCGCACGCTGGGCGTCTGCTGGCCGACTTCCGAGGGTTCGATGCGGCCGTCCTCGATGTCCAGGGACATCTGGATCTGATTGCGGCCCCCGGTCTCGATGGCATGGGGCACGACCTGCAAGCTGGTGCCTGCGGTGATGGGCTCGACGGTGGCGACGCGCTCGCCGATGGCCGAGATGTACTCCGTCCGGCTGAAGTCGATGACCGCCGGCTGGTTCTCCAGGGTCAGTACCGAAGGATTCGCCACCACCGAGGCCAGGCCACGGCCCTCCAGGGCCCGCAGTTGCGCGGAAAAATCGCCGTAGTCCTGAATGAACACCGTCGAGCTGGCACCAGGGCGAATCATCGAGGCGCCGCCGATCAGGTCGCCGCTCTCGACGTTCCAGTTCGAGGCCAGCTCAGCCAGTTGCGTGCGGTCGATGTCGAGGATGATCGCATCGATTTCCACCAGCTTGCGCGGCACGTCCACATCGCGAATCAGCGGCGTGTAGATTTCCCGCCGCTTGGGTGCGTCGTAGATGAGCACCGCGTTGTTGCGCACGTCGGCTTCGACGCGGATCTTGCCCCGAGCGCCTGCACCGCTGTTCGCGCCGGACGGTACACGGCTGGTATTCGGCCGACCCATGCCGTTCAACGCCAACTGTTCGATATTGCCCATGGTCATGGACTGCTGGGTCTGCATGTTCTGGAACGATGCTTGGGGCGAGGCCGTCTGCATGCCCCCCGACACGGCGCTGCGACTTTCCAGCAAGCCTTTCAGGATGCTGGCGACGCCGGGGATGACCAGCGTTTCGCCGCGGTACTTGACGTTGCGGTCGGCGGCGGTGGCATAGCGCAGCGGAAAACTGATCACTTCCTGCTTTTCCTCGGGGGTCTTGCGCGCTTCGGCAAACTGCGCCACCAAGCGCACATAGCGTTCCGGGCCGGAGACCAGGACCACGCCTTCGTCGGGTAACTCACCCCAGCCGAAGCGCGGATCCAGCAGGCCGATGTCGGTCAAGGCTTGCTTCATGTCCGGCACGGCGTCGGCGGACACTTCCAGGCGTGTGGAGTCCTGGTTCTGCAAGGGGCTGACGTACAGCGTGTTGCCATACATGAACCACTGGAAGCGATTTTCCAGGCCGAGCCTGTCGAGGAACGCTTGGGGACTTTCGGCGCGCATCCGCCCGTCGACGGTGCCTTTCACCGTGCCGTCGATTACCAGTTGCACGGCGAAGGTATTGGCGAAGTCGCCGAGTACCTTGGCCAGCGGTGTGTTCTGGGCGTCGTAGGCGTAAGGCGTGTTCTTCCAGTCGGTCGGTATGGCCGCCTCTGCCGGCATGCCAGCGCCAAGCGCGCCGGCCAATACCAGTGCGATCAGCGAAGGTTTCGCCCAGCGGCGTGCGATCGACTGGCGAAGGTGTACCTTGCCTGCGGTCATCAAGCGGTACGGTGCAAGCCACCTGTTAGGCATGGCGGATTCCTGTTCCGAGCAAGTGAGAGTGCGAGAGGCGTCGCGCCACAGGCGCGGCAACGGCACGTTGGTCTTTATTGAGAATGGATTGCCAGGTGTCACGCTGGTTGAGCAGTGCTTCGAGCACCTCGATCAAGTCGTCGATGTGCCCGTCCAGCGGCACTTGCGCCAGCAGCCACAACCGACCGTCTTGCGGCGAACGAGCCAGCGCGCCGGGAAATCGCGAGAGGCTTGGGTGCGCCAGCCGAAGCAGGTCTTCCAGAACCACCTCATGGGTCACCGGGACGGTCAGTTCGACCGATGCCAGCAGGCCTTCGTCGAGCTTGCTGAACGTTGCTTCGCCATCGTCGATGACAACGGTGAACCGCTCCGGGCCATCGACGTTGGCGTTCCAGCGGGTGAGCTGTGTGCGCAGCTCATGGCATTGCATCGATGATCGCCTTGGCGAGGTTGTGATGGGCTGTGGTCTGTTGAGTCGCTGCGTTCACCGCGACGGACATGCCGTTCATGCTGGTCAGGAATGAGTGCATGTCGTCGAGCGACTGACTTTCTGCTGCGTTCATCGCAGCGTTGTTGACGTTGTCGGTCGCGCGTTGGAAGTAGGTGTCGAGGCGGCGCTGGACGGCATCGGTGGAAGACATGGGCGGTTCCTCTGGGCTTGGGCATATTCACGAGGTGAGTGGCGCCTGTGCGGTTGGCGGTTCCGCGTGAATGAGGAAAAAATGGGCGTCGGGATGTGGGGCGCGGTTCTCTTGTGTGGGCTTGCTCGCGATGGCGGCCTGACAGCCGGCCATGCTCTTGTTGACTGCGTACATATCCATTGCTGCGGTAACGGCCACTTAGGGTTCCGCCCTTACGGCGTCTCACTTTTGAGAAGCGCAAAAGTAAGCAAAACGCTTTTGCCCCACCACTCGGTGCCTCGCTAGGGCTCGGCATGCCCGAACGCAGGCATTGCTCCGTGGGCCCGCCGCGAAGGGCCATCCATGGCCCAGCGCGGCTATCCCGGCATCCATGCCGGGATGCCCACTACGCAATACCTGCGTTCGGCCAGCGTGGTTAACGGGGCGCCGAGATCAACGTCCACCGCGAGGCGGCCTTATAGCCGACCTGGTTCTGGGTGATCGTGTTTCTCCTGTGGGATCACAGGTATGGCAGTCACCACCAATCCTCTGTGGGAGCGAGCTTGCTCGCGAAAGCGATGGGTCAGCTTGCGGTGATGGGTTGTGGTTCGGGCAGGCGTAGGGTTTCGACGGCGGTGGGCCAGTCGAGCAGGTATGTACCGCCCGGCGTTTCCAGCTTCAGTTGATGTCGTTCCATGTCGACATCGGCCATCGGCGTCCAGGGGCGTCGGCCGTCGATGCCCAGGCTCTGGGTCAGGCTTGCCAGGTCTTCAGGATGACAGCGAAGGGTGGCGCTGACCGGGTCGTCCTGACGCGACGCCAGTTGGCGGACGAGTGCATCGATGCGTGCCTGCTCCGGGACTTCGTTCAACAGCGTCCCCAGGGCCTCGTTGACCACGTGTGCAGCACTCGTCTCGATTCGCTCCCACATGGCTTGACGCTGGGCTTCCCAGGCGGCGAGCACGGTTTCGGCCTTTTCCCAGAATTGTGCTTGAGCCTCGAGCACGGTCGCGTCCGCCTCTGCGCTGGCGCGTCCAAGCAATTGCGCGGCCTGCGCCTGGGCCTGCTCGAGGATGACCTGTGCGCGGGCACAATCGACCAGGGTTTCGCGAGCGATGTAGGGCTGCGACAGGCCTTGGCCATCGGGGCGCAGTTCAAGCGAACGCCGAGCGAGCATCGTGTCTCTCCGTTTGGATAGGTGCCGAGGGTGCCAGGCTTTGCTCAGCTTTCCAGCAGGCGGACTGCCAAAGCGTATTCAGCTTGGCGGCTGGCGGTTGAGGGGCGGGTGCCGATTCGATGGCGATGATTCTGTCGCGTGGGAACGCCAGGCGCGCCCGTTCCCAGGCCTGTTCGCCCAGCCAGGCACGCAGCAGGGCGAGCGGATCCTGGTCTTGTTCGAGCCAGTGTCCCGGGCGCAGGGCTTTGGCTGTGCGCTCGCACCAGGCCCGGTCCTGCACCGAAAGTGCCTGTGTTGCCGTTAACGGTGCGCAGGTGCTTGCCACCAATTCGCAGGCAAGGACCAAGGTCCGGGGCGTGCCGCAGAACAGCGATTGCAGCGCCGGGCTGGGTTGGGGGGGCGTGCACGGCGTCATACCGAAGCTGCGGGCAAGCGCGGCATGCTGCGCTCGGGCGAGGGCGTCGATCTGTGGCGCGGTCAGCAGGCAAAGCGCTGACGAATACCAGCCCCGGTCTGCTTCGCGCCAGGCGAGGGTCCACCAGCGAACCCATGCAATCTCCGCCGTCATGCGGCGGTCCCGTTATGGTCGGGTTTGGTCCCTGGGTTTTTCACGGCGAACAGCCCAGGTGTCATGCTGCTTTGGGGGGCGGCGGGCGTCCCGGCTGGTTTGGTGAGCGTGCGATCGAGAAATCGTGGCAGTACCAACACGCCGTTGCGCCACAGCCGATAGAGGCCATACAAGACGCCCATCAGGATGGCGAGCAAGGTGATACTTGCCGTCACGGTCACCGCCCGCCAATAGCCGATGTCGTCGGCCTGCATGAGGAAGGGGCCGAAATACGCCATCTTGCGCCGTTCCTGATACGGCGCGGCGGGAACGAATACCACCGATAGCTTGGCCGGATTCTGGGCGGCGTCGGCCATGCCGGGAATCCCGCTGGCGACCAGGTTGCGCACGCGCGGGGTGATGCTGTCGGGGTCCAGCGCACGGGTATGCTTGATAAACACCGAGGCCGATGCGGGTTGGACCGGCTCACCCGGGGCCACCCGTTCCGGCAGGACCACATGGACCCGGGCGAGCACCACGCCATCTATTTGTGACAGCGTCGATTCGAGCTCCTGGGACAGCGCATAGATGTAGCGGGCACGCTCCTCCATCGGCGTGGAAATGACCCCTTCCTTGCGGAAGATCTCCCCCAGGCTGGAACGTGAGCGACGCGGCAGGCCGGCGGCTTCGAGTACCTGGACGGCGCTGTTCATGTCGGCAGGCTCGACCAGCACGGTCAACCCGTCTTTGTCGACTTGCTTGCTCGCCTCCACGTTCTTGTTCGCCAACTCGGCGATCACTTCGTTGGCATCCTGCTCGGAAAGATGGCTGTGCAGC
The DNA here is from genome assembly GCF_900103575.1 of Pseudomonas sp. NFACC51. Classification (NCBI taxonomy): domain Bacteria; kingdom Pseudomonadati; phylum Pseudomonadota; class Gammaproteobacteria; order Pseudomonadales; family Pseudomonadaceae; genus Pseudomonas; species Pseudomonas sp. NFACC51. Next base: position 242,810 of record NZ_FMXH01000003.1, read on the forward strand.
GCCGTCCGTTCGTCGCAACCGGTGAGCAGCAGGCACAGCAACAGTGTCGAGAACGCGCGCTTGGACATGACCGGCCTTCCCTTTACTGAAGATTGGTGAGCTTCTCGATGGCCTGGGAGCCTTTGCTGACCACTTTCGCGGTCATCAGGCTTTCCAGGTGGAAGGACGACAGTGAGCGGTTCGACTGCAACATGTCCTGCGGGTCGGCAGTGCGGATGGCCTTGAGCATGTCCCGGTTGGCGCGGTCGTCCAGGCGCTGCAGTTCACCGGAGCGGCTCGACAGCGAGTCAATGATGCGTGCCGCGACATTGTTTTCGCTGTTCGGGGCGGGGGCTTTTTCGCGCATTTGTGCATTGAACCAACTGACATCGCTGGTCTCGGCACTCGCTGGTGGCCTGGCGCTCGTTTTGGCGGACGTGGAGGCGAGGTTGCTGGGGTCGATGGCGTGTATGTCCACGGAATGTCTCCTGTTTCAACGGTCGGTTTGAAAACTCAAAGGTCGGGTGCCTTCAGGCGCACATCAGCCTCAAGACGTTGCGAGCGCTACCGGTGACGCTCAGGTGAAACTCGATTTCTTCCCGGTTGCGCCGGGCACGCTGACGCGGCGGGGCTTGCTGGCCGGCCAGGCGGGCGAGGGCGAAGTCCAGCTCTTCCAGGGCAAGCTGGAACAACCGGGTTTCGCGAGCATCCAGCGCGGTGCCGCGGGCAATGCGTTCGGTCCATGTCCACCGTTCTGCGTCGAGGGTCGCTGGCGGGGGATAGCGCGTCGGATGCTGGTCCATGAACGCGGCGATCTCGAACAACAGGTCCTGGTCGTCTGGTTCATACCGCGCCTGGCCGTCACCTTCGTCGATGTCCAGCAGCGTCAGCAGTTTCCTGCGGCCCAGGACCGCGATGATCTTGAGCAGCAGCGACAGGCTCGCGTCATGACGACTGCGCCGCGTGGCGTGATCGCCCTCGATCTCCCAGGCGCCGAACAGCGCGCCGCAGAAGGGGTTGTTGGCATTGCCGAAATCGCTTTGGCTGTCGACATCGTTGTCACCGATGGGCTGCCGGCGATAGGCGAACATCTGGGCCAGATCGTTGAACAGGTCTTCATTGGAATAGGCGTCATCGATATCGACGTCGAGATTGGAGCCGGTGCCGCTGTTGATTTCTTCGAGGATGTCTTCCAGTACCAGGCGCAAAGGGTCTTGGGTCTCTGCGGCGAATCCGTCCTGGGGGCTCGGCCAACCCGGTCGAGACTGTCCGCCCGCCGAACCCTTTTCGTTGCCCCACTGGACGAGCGACTCTCGCAACCGGTCGCCGGCTCCGTGCAGCGCCAGGTGCAGGCTTGGCGGAGCCGGCGCAGGACGCAGCGTGGGGTCGTCATGGGACAGGTCCCTGAGAGCTCGAAGGCTGTCTGGCAAGTCGATGTGCATAGGGCCTCCTCGCATCGCGCTTGAGGTTACCCCGCCGGAGCGGGGCTGAAGCGGGAGGGTCAGAATCGTATGTTTTTCGAGGCTTCCCCCATGGCGGTGATGGCTTTGGTTGCGGTGTCCATCGACCCTGCCGCGATTGCGTTCATGGTGTCAGCGACCAGTTTCTTCTGGTCGAATTCGGATTTCATGGTTGTCATCGCAGCCGAGGTCGCGTCCATCTGCTGCATGGCAGCCGTGGAAGCCGCGAGAGAAAGTCCACCAAAACTCATAGTCGTATCTCCGGGTTGTGGAATGGCGAGACGATCGTGAGCGTCTCGCTGGTTAAGTGGCGACCGTTGCGTAAACGGTTCCACCAATCTCACTCAACTCGTCGATATTTGCAGGCACTTCATCCGGTAATAAAGCGTGCGCCGGGCGATACCCAGTTCGGCGATGACCTTGTCGATGCAATGATGGTGGCGGCGCATGCAGTCCTCGATGAGGATTTTTTCGAACTGCTGCAGGTGTTCTTTCAACTTGAGTGTCGAGCTGCTGTGTTCCAGTTGCTCGGCGCGGGGCAGTGCCGGCAAGCCGAGTACGTACCGCTTGGCGGCGGACTGCAGCTCGCGGATGTTGCCAGGCCAGGCGTAACCGAGCAGTTGGCGCAACAGCGCTGGCGACGGCGCGACGTAGGGCCGGTCAAGTGCCTGGGCTTCCCGGCGCACCAGCGACTGGAACAGCGGCACGATGCGCTCCTTGCGGCTGCGCAGTGGCGGCAGCTTGAGGCTGATGATGTTCAGGCGAAAATAAAGGTCCCTGCGAAACTCGCCACGTTCGACCATTTCTCCCAGCGGGCACTGGGCGGAGGCGATCACTCGCATGTTCACCGGGATGTTCTGGGTCGAGCCCAGGCGCTGGACCGTCCTGGACTCCAGGACTCGCAGCAGCTTGGCTTGCAGGCCCAACGGCATGCTGTCGATTTCGTCCAGGTACAGCGTGCCGTTATGTGCGGCTTCGACGAACCCCGCGCGATTTTGGCTGGCCCCGGTGAATGCGCCGGTGTTGGCCCCGAAGAGCTGGCTCTCGGCGAGGGTTTCGGGAATGGCGGCGCAGTTGATGGCCACGAACTTGCCGGAGCAGCCGGACATGCGATGGATCTTTTCTGCCAGCGTGTCTTTACCGGTACCCGTCTCGCCGCGCAGCAACACATCGATCATGAGCGGAGCGACGCATTGGACGAACGCCTCGAGGTTGAGGGCATCTTCTTTATAGGGATTGGAAAGTGCAGCGCATAGCAGCTTTTGCATCACTGACGATTCCATTTCTTGTTTGGTTAGAAGGGTCGACAAGTTGAACGATGAAAAGGCGTGTGAAACTTCCTCGAGTTGGCGCCGCCGCGCGACTGCACAGTAATAAACATTTTGCTGGTCACGAGGTTTAGAGAAGAGATTAAAAAAAAGTTCATGCCGGCACGGCCGCTGTTAATCGATTCAGCTAAACGGTCAACCGGGCTGAAATGCCCTGAACAACCCGTCTGGCATGGGGCACAGGCCGAAAATGAGCGGTGATGGCGTCGTTTCGAGAAATTGGATCCGACAAACGGTTCAGCCCAGGCCCTTACTTTGAGCAAGAGCTCTAGAAGCGAGCACTAGTCTCAACTTTGTCGCCGCCCAAGAGGGGTAGGTGTAATACGCGTTGTAGTTAATTCGTCAGTTTGAAACCGCCCATGGGCAATAACAGCCCACCGCCAACGTGTGTGTCGCACTAACTTCCCGGCCGACACTCAACGCCTCGAGAATCGGCTCGATGAAGCTGTTGTTCGAGTTGCAGGTCAGGCCTTCGCTGTAGGGGCCGAAGTACGCCAGTTTGCCGCTGCGATCCCAGATCGCTACGGCCGGGCTTGCAGGAATCTGGCTTGAACCGGGGAGCGCCGGGAGGGTTTTCAAGTGGCTCAACGTGGCCGGCAGCTGACCTTGGCTGCCGGCTTTTTGTACCGCATAAAACTCGACGCCTTGCGGTACATATTTATCGACCAACTCGGCAAGGTGTTGCTGGTTGCCGACGTTGCACGGGCACGCCGGGTCCCAGAAATGCACCAGGCGTATTGCGCCGGGGCCGGCCAGATCGGCAGGCAGGCGCAGCGGGTCGCCGGAAAACACCGCGGTGTGTTGGCTGAAAGCGCGCAGGAAACGGCCTTGGAACCAGTCGTAGGCTATCCACAATACGACGGCGCATCCGAGGGCGAGCAGGCTGGCGAGCAAGGCTGTGCGGTGGGACGGGCGCATGGAGTCGATCCTCTGAAGCCGCGTAGCTTGCCATGCCTGCCGCGACAGATGAATATCGCAGGCCTACAAAGTCTGTTTCGCGCGATGCGCCTATGCCTGGAAATCTTGATGCCTGCCACTTTCGCCCCCGATCTCCTGCGTGCCAGCCTGAAGCCGCTGGCCCAGTGGCAAGCCCTGTCCGAGCAAGCCCAGGCCTACCAGCGGTTCTATGGCCTGGACTTTCCCCAACGCAGCGTGCGCAAGGGATTGGGGCGTTTCGAGGTGGGTGGGTATGAGCTGGTCAGCCAGGTCTGGTGGCCGGAAAAAGCCGTGGCGACCTTGTTTGTGTTCCACGGTTATTACGATCACATGGGGCTGTATCGCCACTTGATCGAGTGGGCTCTGGAGCAGAAGTTCGCGGTGATCGCTTGTGATCTGCCGGGCCACGGCCTGTCCAGTGGCGAGCGCGCCAGCATCGAGGATTTTGCCGAGTACCAGGCCACCCTGCAGGGCCTGTTGGCCGAGGCCGGGACACTCGACCTGCCGCAACCCTGGCACCTGTGCGGGCAAAGCACCGGCGGGGCCATTGTCGTCGATCACGTGCTCAACCAGGGCGCACAGAGCCCGGCCCAGGGCCAGGTCATCCTGCTGTCACCCCTGGTGCGGCCGCGGGCCTGGGGCTGGTCGCGCCTGAGTTATTACCTGCTCAAACCCTTCGTAAGGGGGATTGCCCGACGTTTCAGCGAGAACTCCACCGACCCGGACTTCCTGCCGTTCCTGCAAGCCGACCCGCTGCAACCACTACGCCTGCCCACCGCCTGGGTGGGCGCGTTGGGGCAATGGATCAAGCGTATCGAAGCCGCCCCGAGCAGCCCGCGCCAGCCATTGATCGTGCAGGGACAGGCGGACATGACGGTGGATTGGGTGCACAACCTGCAAGTGCTACGCAGCAAGTTCGATCGGCCGCAGGTGTTGATGTTGCCCGAGGGACGCCATCACTTGGCGAATGAGGCGCTGGCTTTGCGGCAGGAGATGTTTGGGTTTTTGACGAAGCGGATGAGCCGGGTTCGGCGGTGACCGGGCTATTGCTATCGCGAGCAGGCTCGCTCCCACAGAGTGTTGAGCTGCGAGATCCAATGTGGGCGAGCTTGCTCGCGATGGCGGCGCTGAACTACTGCCCGAGATTCTGCCCCACCGCCAACCCCGCCCGAATCGCCGCCAGGGCCGCTTGATAATAAGCCTGGCCCTCGGTCGATTCGGCGAAGGTGGCGAACTCTTCCAGCTCGGTATCCGTCAGGTCACGGTAGACGTACAGCAGCGTGTTGTTCAGGTCCGCGCCGATCTGTTCCATTAACCGCTGGCGCTGGCTGTCGAGCATGCCCTGGGCCTGGCCGCCGCCCAGCAGCCCCGGGATCATCGAACTCAGGCTGTCGGCCGCCACGCCGGCGATCGCCAGGCTGACTTCGGCGCCGGCCTCGCGGGCGGGCAGGGCCTGGGCCAGGTGGCCGATGATCAACAAGCGGTTGTCGCTGGCTGGCATCTTCGGCAGGCCCTTGGCGTTTTTCGCCAATTGATCACGCCGGGTCGCCAGCAACTCGGCCGCCACGACCTTGCGGCCCAGAGGCGACTGGAAAAAGCTCAGGGCCGGGCTGGGGTCACGCAAATTCTTGCGCATTTGCGCCTCGGCCCGCTGGTCCATGGCCTGGGGGGCGAAACGTTGATTGCTGTTGTTCACCAGGGCCTGGAACACCGCCGGCGGCAGGCTGCTCTGATAGCGCTGCTGGGCGGCGCTCAAGGCGTCATTGAAATGCGCCCGCTGTTCCGGCCAACCGGCGACCTTGTACAACTGGTCGTAGCTGTCTGCCCAGGCGGGCAAAACGCAGAACATCAACAGTGAGAAAAGCAAACGGCGCATAGGGACTCCTGTCAGCAGCCGACTATTCTCCGTGGGGTGTGGGGTCTTGTCGAGAATTCGTATCAAGTTCGTACGACGGTGCTATCTGGCGGCAAAAAACCTGCCGAGCGTCGCTGTTGGTTTTACAGGCACAGGCATACTATGCGCGCCATGCAAATACCTTCTGATCACCCGCTGCTGTTACGTATCGTCGACGACCTGGCCGAGCGCGGCTGGTCGCAGCAGGACCTCTTCCTGCCGGAGGCGCTGACCCGCGCCCTGGCGGCCGAATGCCGCCAGCGTGCCGCCGAGGGCGAACTGGCCCCGGCAGCGGTCGGGCGCGGGCCGTTCTCGGAGATCCGCGAAGGGATCCGGGGTGATCACATTCAGTGGATCGAACCCGGCCAGGCGCAAGCCTGCGACCATTACCTGGCGCTGATGGACAGCCTGCGCGAGGCGATGAATCGCGGGTTGTTCCTGGGGCTGGAAGACTTCGAAAGCCACTTTGCCCTCTATCCGCCTGGCGCGTTCTACCTCAAGCACGTCGACCGCTTCCGCGATGACGACCGACGCACAGTGTCGGCGGTGCTTTACCTCAATGACGACTGGTTGCCGGAACACGGCGGCCAGTTGCGCATGTACCTGGACGAAAGCCTGGAACAGGACGTGGTGCCCATCGGCGGTTGCCTGGTGGTGTTCCTGTCGGGGGATATTCCCCATGAAGTACTGCCGGCCACGCGTGATCGCCTGTCCTTGACCGGTTGGTTCCGCCGTCGCGGCAACGAGTTGTTCTGAAGATGGAAAAGATCCTGGTCAGTCGCTGCCTGCTCGGGCATCGCGTGCGCTACGACGGCGGCGCCAGTGGGCCGTTCGATCAATTGCAGCAATGGCTCGACGAAGGCCGGATCGTGGCGCTGTGCCCGGAAGTCGCCGGCGGTTTGCCTACGCCCCGGGCGGCGGCGGAGATTCCCGGCGGACAGGGTGGGCAAGTGCTCGACGGCCAGGCACTGGTCATCACCACTGACGGCGAAAATGTGAGTGCGCAGTTTTTGTCCGGTGCGCATCAAGCGCTGGCGTTGGTGCGCGAACACGGCATTCGGATCGCCGTGCTCAAGGCCAATAGCCCATCGTGCGGCAACCTGTTGACCTATGACGGAACGTTCAGCGGTGCGAAGGTCAGCGGCGAAGGCGTGACGGCGGCGTTGCTCAAGCGCCATGGCGTGCAAGTGTTCAGTGAGCTGGAATTGCCTGAAGCGGCGGCGGCCCTCAAGGCCTTGATCGACGACTGATGGATTGCTTTTGTGGCGAGGGAGCTTGCTCCCGCTGGGCTGCAAAGCAGCCCTAAAACCTGACACCTCGGTGCATCAGATCAATCACATTTTGGGGCTGCTGCGCAACCCAGCGGGAGCAAGCTCCCTCGCCACAGGGTTTTGTGTACTTGGCACAAGGTTTTGTGTCGTTCAGAGCTGCTCAGCCAACTGCTCAATCAGCTCCTGGCGTTCTGCCTGGCTCAATCGCGGTTGAGGGTTCAGCGACGACCACTGCGGATGCGCCCGCGCCTTGTTCAAGGCGTCGGGCAGCTTGCCCTCGCGCCAGGTCTTGTCCTGGGGCGTGGCGATGCGGATGCTGTCCATCGCCGCATGGCCGCGCTGGTCGAGGGCTTGCAGCAGTTGGCGTTGGCGCAGGGCCAACAGGCGCAGCACGCTGTCGTCCACGGTCAATTCCCGTTGCCCCTTGAGCTTGCCCATCAGCCGGTTGCCATAGCTACGGGCGGTTTGCAGGGTGCCGCCGACAATGGCCCCGGCCAGGGCGGCGGCGCCAAGGGTCAGGCCGCCCACCAGCAAATCGACGCCGGCCCCGGCCGCTGCGCCCGCCGCGATCCCGCCACCGACGCGTACGCCCAGTTGCTTGAGGGTCTCGGGGTTGAACAGGTCATCGCCCCAGCGCCCGTCGAGCAGCGGCAGATCGCTGGCAGCGGCGTCCTGGGGACGAAAAGCGTAAAGCTTGAGCAGGGCCTCGACGCAGCGCTGCTCGCGCTGACGCACCGCTTTGCGCAGTTCACTGATGGCCTCGCGTTCCAGTTCGGCGTCGCTGGCGACGCTGCGTCGGCAGGCGGCGCAGTCGATCAGCAGTTCGGCGATCAAGCGCGCCGCGCTCTGCTGGCGGGCCAGGCGTTGGGCCTGTTGATCGGCGACCAGGCGTTCCAGTTGCCCACGGGCGCTTTCCAGCAACAGCGCGAGGCTCTCATACAGGCGTCGCTCGCCGTCTTCGGGCGGAGCCACACTGTCAAAACGCACCAGGGCGTGCAGCCCCAAGCGCGCCAGCGCTTCGCGCCAGTCGGGCTCGCGATGGTGGGCGCTGCTGACGAAATTCAACACCGGCAGCAGCGGCTTGCCACAACTGGCGAGGACTTCCAATTCATCGCGGTACTTGGCCAGCACCGGCTCCCGGGCGTCGATCACATAAAGCCCGGCGTCGCTGGCGAGCAGTTGTCGCAGCACTTTGGCTTCTTGTTCGAAGCGTTGCCGCGCCTCGCTGCCCTCGAGAAAGCGGGCCAGGCGCGCCGGGCCGTCGAGGCGTTCGCCAGGACGCTCCAGGCGCTCGAGGTAATCGAGCAGGGCGATGGCGTCTTCCAGGCCCGGCGTGTCGTACAGTTCCAGCAGCGCTTCGCCGTCCACCGACAGGCGCGCACCTTCGACATGGCGGGTGGTGCTCGGGCGATGGGACACTTCGCCGAAGCCGACGTCGCGGGTCAAGGTGCGCAGCAGCGAGGTCTTGCCCACGTTGGTGTGGCCGACCACCGCCAGCTTCAGCGGCTTCATGGGTTCAGTCATGGCCGGTCTCCAGCCAGTTCAAGGGCATGCAGTCGGCGAAGGGCAACTGCAACTGTTGCAGTGCGGTGTGCCAGTCGCCCAGGCGCTCGGCGTCCAGCGCTTCGCCAGGCGGCGCCTGCAACAACCAGACGCGGGTGGCGCCGGCACTGCGGGCTAGCTCGGCGATCAGCGCCAGGCTGCCGCGGTCCGGCGAACGGCGTGGGTCGCAGGCAATTGCCAGGCGCGCCGGCGCAAAGCGCGACAATTGTTCGAGAAGTTTGTGGCGCGACTCGCGGCTGTCGAGAATGCCGGCGCTTTTCACGGTTTCGGGCAGCTTGGGCGGCCAGGGCCGATCGTCCAACTCGATTGCCACCAGCAGCGCGCCGTCGCTGTTTATTGCACTGACAGCATTTTCGATGGGATGCAATTGCGCGGGGGCGGCGTCGTTGACGCCCAGTCGCTCGCTGCTGGGCATCAGCCGTTCACGCAATTGGGCGTAGCCCGGCAGGTTCAGGTCCAGGCGCAGCGTGGCGCGACCGCGCCGCCAGCGCCACAGGCACAACAGTGCCAGGCACAAGCGCGGCAGCAGGCCATAGACCAGCAGCACACCGACCAGCCAGGCAGCCCAGGCCTGGCGCGCACTTTCGATGTTCAGGGCGGCATCGCCACTGGCGCGGATCATTTCCACCGTCGGCACGCTGAAGCCCAGCAGGGCGGGCAGCGCACCGAGGGCCTGGGTCATGGCGACGAAGGTCTCGCCGCCGAGGAGGGTGGTTTCCCAGACGAAGCCGTAGCGCCGGGTCGCCATCAACATCAGTACGATGACCAGCGCGCTGAGCATCGCCAGCAGCCACAGGCCATTGACCAACACGCCGAGGGCCCAGCGATTGAGCTTGTGCCGTTGCAGCAACAGCAGCAGGGCCGGCGCCAGTTGGGCGGCCTTGGCATCGCGGGCGAGTTTTTCGCTGAGCCACAACCACAGGCGTCCCAGCGTGGCACCTTGCTCGCCAGCGAATACCAGGCCCAGGGCCCAGCTGATGAGCAGGATCAGGTTCAGCCCCAACAGGCTGCCCAAGGCCCAGAACACATTGACCGGTGCCTGCCCGTCGCCGAGTGCGGCAAACCCCAGGCCGGCGCCGCTGATGATGGCGATCAGCGCCAATGCGATCAGCGCCAGGCGCGCCCCTTGCAACCAATGGCGCAGGGCCTCGGTAAGGCCATCGCGCTCGGCCAGCCAGCGGGCGCGGTGGTGGATGCGAGTGGCTAAGTCGCCGCCGGCCGCACGGGCCAGGCGATTGGCTTCCTGGTCCTCGAGCGGGCCGGCGTGTTCTTCACGCAGGCGTATCGTCTCGGTCAACCAGAGGTTCTGCAGTACTGTCACGAGGGTTTCCGTTGCTCGAATGAGGGTTGAGCATAACCGCTGTGAAGCCTGTCGGGGTACGCCGAGCCTCTGGTATCCTCGCCGCCATGAACAAAACTCTCCCCCTAAGCCTGATCGCAGCCCTCGGTGAAAACCGTGTGATCGGCGTCGACAACAGCATGCCCTGGCACCTGCCGGGGGATTTCAAATACTTCAAGGCCACCACCCTGGGCAAGCCGATCATCATGGGACGCAAGACCTGGGATTCCCTCGGTCGACCGCTGCCGGGACGCCTGAACATCGTGGTCAGCCGTCAGCCGGGCCTGGTGCTGGAAGGCGCGGAGGTTTTTTCCACGCTGGAGGCGGCGGTGGCGCGGGCCGAGGCGTGGGCAATGGAACAGGGCGTCGATGAGCTGATGTTGATTGGCGGCGCGCAACTGTACGCCCAGGCGCTGGCGCAGGCGGATCGGCTGTACCTGACCCGCGTGGCCTTGAGCCCGGAGGGGGATGCGTGGTTTCCGGAATTCGATTCGAGCCAGTGGACGTTGGTCTCGAACCAGCCGAACCCGGCTGAAGGGGACAAGCCGGCCTACAGCTTCGAGGTGTGGGAGAAACGTTGAGACAAGCGTAGATCGTTCCCACGCAGCGTGGGAACGATCAATCGATCAGGTGCCACCCCATCAAGCGTGTACCAACTCCCCATGCGCCTCGGCATCGAGCAACGCCTTGTCAGTCTGCTGCATCACCTGGCTGGTAATCGCCCCGGCGGTGATCGAGCCGCTGACGTTCAACGCCGTACGGCCCATGTCGATCAGCGGTTCGACGGAAATCAGCAACGCCACTAGCGCGACCGGCAACCCCATGGCCGGCAGCACGATCAGCGCGGCGAACGTCGCGCCGCCACCGACCCCGGCCACACCGGCCGAACTCAACGTCACAATCGCCACCAGCGTCGCGATCCACAACGGATCCAGCGGGTTGATGCCCACAGTCGGCGCGACCATCACCGCCAGCATGGCCGGATAAAGGCCGGCACAACCGTTCTGGCCGATGGTGGCGCCGAACGAGGCGCTGAAGCTGGCGATCGTCCGTGGAATGCCGAGGCGGCTGGTCTGGGCTTCAATGCTCAACGGGATGGTGGCCGCGCTTGAGCGGCTGGTGAAGGCGAAGGTCAGCACCGGCCAGATCTTGCGGAAAAAGCGCAACGGGTTGATCCCGGCAGCAGACACCAGCAGGCCATGGACCACGAACATCAGGCCCAGCCCCAGGTACGACACCACGACAAAACTGCCGAGCTTGATGATGTCCTGCGGGTTGGAACCGGCCACCACCTTGGTCATCAGCGCCAGCACACCGTACGGCGTCAGCTTCATCACCAGGCGCACCAGGCGCGTCACCCAGCTTTGCAGGGTGTCGATGGCGTTGATCACTTTCTGGCCTTTCTCCACGTCGTCCTTGAGCAACTGCAGCGCCGCGACCCCGAGGAACGCGGCGAAGATCACCACGCTGATGATCGAGGTCGGCTTGGCCCGGGCCAGGTCGGCAAAGGGGTTTTGCGGAATGAACGAAAGCAGCAATTGCGGGACATTCAGGTCGGCGACCTTGCCGGCGTAGTCGCTCTGGATCACTTGCAGGCGCGCCAGTTCCTGGGGGCCGGCCACCAGGCCTTCGGCGGTCAGGCCGAACAGGTTGGTCAGGCCAATACCGATCAGCGCGGCGATGGCGGTGGTCAGCAGCAGCGCGCCGATGGTCAGGAAGCTGATCTTGCCCAGGGACGAGGCGTTATGCAGGCGGGCCACGGCGCTGAGGATCGAGGCGAAGACCAGCGGGATAACGATCATTTGCAGCAACTGCACGTAGCCGTTGCCCACCAGGTCGAACCAGCCGATCGAGGCCTTGAGCACCGGGTTGCCGGCGCCATAAATCGTGTGCAGGGCGAGACCGAACGCCACGCCCAGTACCAGTGCCAGCAGCACTTTCCTGGCCAGGCTCCAGGTGCGGTGACGGGTTTGTGCCAGGCCGAACAGCAAGGCGAGGAACACCAGAAGATTGAGGGTCAGCGGCAGATTCATCAAAAAGACTCCGACAAGGCGTGCCAGTCGCCCGAAGCCGCGACTGTGAGCCGGGAAGCCTAACAGCCTGATAACTAATGAATTAATACTAAAAACGCATGTAGATTGTCGTTTATGGAATAAGGCAGCGACGTTTACGGATATGTCGCTGGCGCAATCAAGACGCAGGCGGTCGCGGGTAGGCGAGGACTGTCACAAGCATTTGTTAGCGTCGAGTTCTTTTGAACCCGGGAGAAATGCCGATGAAACTCGCACCTCGTTTTCTCGCTGTCGCCTTGAGCCTTGGTCTCGCCGGCCAGGCATTGGCCACCGATCTCAAACACTGGCCGGCGGAACAAGCCAAGGCTCTGGAGACGATGATCGCGGCCAACGCCAACAAGGGTAACTACGCGGTGTTCGACATGGACAACACCAGTTACCGCTACGATCTGGAAGAGTCGTTGCTGCCGTTCATGGAGAACAAGGGCCTCATCACCCGGGAAAGCCTGGACCCATCCTTGAAGCTGATGCCGTTCAAGGACACCGCCGATCACAAGGAAAGCCTGTTCAGCTATTACTACCGCCTGTGCGAAGTGGATGACATGGTCTGCTACCCATGGGTGGCCCAGGTGTTCTCCGGCTTCACCCTCAAGGAACTCAAGGGCTATGTCGACGAGCTGATGGCGTCCGGTAAACCGGTGCCGACCACCTATTACGATGGCGACAAGGTGGTCCAGTACAACGTCAACCCGCCGAAAGTCTTCACCGGCCAGGCCGAGCTGTACAACAAGCTGATGGAAAACGGCATCGAGGTCTATGTCATGACCGCCGCTTCCGAAGAGTTGGTGCGCATGGTCGCCTCCGATCCGAAGTACGGCTACAACCTCAAGCCGCAGAACGTCATCGGCGTGACCACGCTGCTCAAGGACCGCAAGACTGGCGAGCTGACCACCGCGCGCAAGCAGATCACCGCCGGCAAATATGATGAGAAGGCCAACCTCGGCCTGGAGTACACGCCTTACCTGTGGACCCCGGCGACCTGGATGGCCGGCAAGCACGCGGCGATCCTGACGTACATCGACGAATGGAAAAAACCGGTGCTGGTCGCTGGCGACACGCCGAGCAGTGACGGCTACATGTTGTTCCACGATGTGGACGTAGCCAAGGGCGGCATCCACCTGTGGGTCAACCGCAAGGACAAATACATGACCCAGATTAACGGCATGATGGCCAAGCACGCTGCCGCCCAGGCCAAGGAAGGACTGCCGGTGACAGCGGACAAGAACTGGGTGATCGTCAAGCCGGAAGATATCCAGTAACACGGCATCAAAGAGGCAAGGTATTGCCTTTGTGGCGAGGGAGCTTGCTCCCGCTGGGCTGCGTAGCAGCCCCAAAACCTCCAAATGCGGAGCATCAGACACACCGCACCTGCCGGTTTACGACTGCTTCGCAGCCGAGCGGGAGCAAGCTCCCTCGCCACGGGGAATCATGTGGTTCCAGAGTCCGAACAGGCGCCCAAAAAAAGCCCCGCACTTGGCGGGGCATTTTTTATTGCGACTAACGACGCTTACAGGCCGTCAAGCATCGCCTTGTTACGCACCGCGCCCTTGTCGGCGCTGGTGGCGAGCAGGGCGTAAGCCTTGAGGGCCGTGGTGACTTTGCGTGGACGCACTTCCACCGGTTTCCAGCCTTTGTTGTCCTGTTCGACGCGACGCCCGGCCAGCTCCTCGTCGCTGATCAACAGGTTGATCGAGCGGTTCGGAATGTCGATCAGGACCTTGTCGCCGTCCCGCACCAGACCGATGGCGCCGCCCGCCGCAGCCTCCGGCGAAGCGTGGCCGATGGACAGGCCCGAGGTGCCGCCGGAGAACCGGCCATCGGTCAGCAAGGCGCAGGCTTTGCCCAGGCCCTTGGACTTCAGGTAGGAGGTTGGGTAGAGCATTTCCTGCATGCCCGGGCCGCCTTTCGGACCTTCGTAGCGAATGATCACGATGTCACCGGCCTTCACTTCGTCAGCGAGGATGCCGCGCACCGCGCTGTCCTGGCTTTCGAAAATCTTCGCGTTGCCTTCGAACACATGGATCGACTCGTCGACGCCGGCGGTTTTCACCACGCAGCCGTCCAGGGCGATGTTGCCGTAGAGCACGGCCAGGCCGCCTTCCTTGGAATACGCGTGCTCGACGCTGCGGATGCAGCCGTTTTCACGGTCGTCGTCCAGGGTCTCCCAACGGGTCGACTGGCTGAACGCGGTTTGCGTCGGAATGCCCGCCGGGCCGGCCTTGAAGAAGTGGTGAACGGCCTCGTCGGTGGTCTGGGTGATGTCCCACTTGGCGATGGCCTCGGCCATGCTCTTGCTGTGCACGGTCGGCAGGTCGGTGTGCAACAGGCCACCACGGGCCAGGGAACCGAGGATGCTGAAGATCCCGCCGGCGCGGTGCACATCTTCCATGTGGTACTTCTGGATGTTCGGCGCGACCTTGCACAGTTGCGGCACGTGACGGGACAGGCGGTCGATGTCGCGCAGGTCGAAATCGATCTCGGCTTCCTGGGCAGCGGCCAGCAAGTGCAGGATGGTGTTGGTGGAACCGCCCATGGCGATGTCCAGGGTCATGGCGTTTTCGAACGCCTTGAAGTTGGCGATGTTGCGCGGCAACACCGACTCGTCGTTCTCACCGTAGTAGCGCTTGCACAGCTCGACGATGGTGCGGCCGGCCTGCAGGAACAGCTGTTCGCGGTCGCTGTGGGTGGCCAGGGTGGAGCCGTTACCTGGCAAGGCCAGGCCCAAGGCTTCGGTGAGGCAGTTCATCGAGTTGGCGGTGAACATGCCGGAGCACGAACCGCAGGTCGGGCAGGCGCTGCGCTCGTACTCGGCAACCTTCTCGTCGGAGGCGCTGGAGTCGGCGGCGATCACCATGGCGTCGACCAGGTCGAGGCCGTGGCTGGCAAGCTTGGTCTTGCCCGCTTCCATCGGGCCGCCGGAGACGAAGATCACCGGGATGTTCAGGCGCAGGGCGGCCATGAGCATGCCCGGGGTGATCTTGTCGCAGTTGGAAATGCACACGATGGCGTCGGCGCAGTGGGCATTGACCATGTATTCGACGGAGTCGGCGATGATCTCGCGGCTGGGCAGCGAATAGAGCATGCCGTCATGGCCCATGGCGATGCCGTCGTCCACGGCGATGGTATTGAATTCCTTGGCAACGCCGCCCACGCGTTCGATTTCCCGGGCGACCAACTGACCCAGGTCCTTGAGATGCACGTGACCCGGTACGAACTGGGTGAAGGAGTTGGCAATGGCGATGATCGGCTTCTTGAAGTCGTCATCCTTCATCCCCGTGGCGCGCCACAAGGCACGGGCGCCGGCCATGTTGCGGCCATGGGTGGATGTTTTCGAGCGGTAATCAGGCATGGAGCACTCCGGGCGGCTAATCAGATATCAAAGGGGAAGTGAGCTTCTGTTGACGTTCTGGAACACCGGGGATTGGCCGAGTGTCCGGAAGTGGCCGATGACTTTGCAGGATCGCTGCGCGCCTCAGCATGAGCTCATAAACCCGCCGGGGATGAATGGCGATGAATGTCGCGATTCTACACCGCTGGCGCCAGGATGAAATGACGCAAAGCGCTGATCGGGCGCCAATGTCGCGCTTGAGATGACGACTGGCAACGCTCAGCCGGCCAACAGCGCCCTGTGACGGTGCCGGGCCAGGCTATTGAGCCCCAGCCCCAGGGCGCTGAGCAGCATCAGGCACAGGGCCAGCGTCATCTGCCTGTCCAGCGGGGTGAGGCTGATCGCAGCACTGGTCAGGCCGCCGACGATGAAGATCAGCACGCTGCCGGCCGAGGCGGACGTACCGGCTTGCTCCGGGAATCTGTTCATTGCCAGGGTATGGGCCGCCGCCCGGGCAATGGTCGTTCCGGCGGTGCACACGATCATGGGCAGCAGCAGGGTGGTGACCGACAAGCCCAATTGGCTGGAGAGCCCAAGCATCAGGATCCCCGCCGCCAGGATCAGGCCAAGGCCTGTGATGATTTGCGTCTGGGGGGCGATTCGATTGCTCAGCACGGTCGCCACCGCTCCGCCGCCGATATAAGCCAGTCCGTAGCCCAGCAGTGCCCACGAAAAGGCCTCGGGCGAGAGTTGTAACTGATCGATGAGCAGCAGCGGCGAAATGACGATAAACGAAAAGTGGCAGGAAAAGGCCAGTGCCGATGTCAACCAATAGGTCATGAAGCTGAAGTCGCCACAGACCTTTCGATAAGACGCAATGAAGTCCAGGCGCTGGCGTGGGCGACCCGCGGGGGAAGGTTTGAGTAACAGGCTGGCGCCCACAAACACGCCGATCGCCAGGGCCACGAACACCAGGAAGCTGCCTCGCCAGCCCATCCAGCTTTGTAGCCCGGTGCCGGCCAGGGGCGAAACGGAAATGAAAATGCCGCCGCAGGTGACCAGGAATATACGCAGTCGCTGCTGCTCCCCGCCTGTGAACAAGTCCTGTATCAACGCCTGGGACAGCACGAAACAACCGCAGCCCAAGGCCTGGACGACGCGGAAGAACAGAAAGGACCAGTAGCCATCGGTGAGCACGCAACCTGTTGCCCCAACCGCTGAAACGCTGATCCCGATCAGCAGCAGGTTCTTTCGCCCCATGACGTCGGAGAGTGGGCCAACCAGCAGTTGCGAAAGGGCGATGCCCACCGCGAACAGGCTGACAGACAGGGCAATGTCCGACGATGGACGTTCGAACTGCTCGGACAGGGCGGGGAACGAAGGCAGCACGACGTCGATTGGAAAGACCCCGAGCAGTGTCAGGGTCAGCAATAGGCCGACGGTGGCGGGTTTGTGGGTGGCCAGGTGGTTTTGCGGATCAGTCATCGAACAGTTCCAGGACGTACCTGAGGGTCGCTTTCAATCCTAATGCGTCATGCCAGCCAGGCGAGGGGGAGATTGAGTAGGAAGGTTCTGGTAATGACGTGGGGGGACTCCTACAGACGTTTGCTACTTATTGACTTTTGCGCCAGGGACTTATTCAGGCACGCAAAAAAACGCAGCCAAGGTTGCGGTCAGAATGCAATTGGAGTGCGCGGGGCACAGCGCTACGGCACTGGCCCCGCCTGGCCTCAGCTGTTGGGCAACAGCCGGCAGGTGATGCTCTTGATGTAGCGGGTTTCGGCAATGGCCGGGTGTACCGGATGGTCCGGCCCCTGGCCGCCGCGTTCGAGCAGTTGAATGTTGCGGTCCAGGTGACGAGCGCTGGTCAGCAGGATGTTTTGCAGGTCGTCTTCGGGCAGGTGCATCGAGCACGATGCGCTGACCAGGATGCCGTCCTTGCTGAGCAGGCGCATGGCTTGTTCGTTGAGGCGGCGATAGGCGCCCTCACCGTTTTTCAGGTCTTTCTTGCGCTTGATGAAAGCGGGTGGGTCGGCCACGATCACGTCGAAGCGTTCTTCGCTGGCCTTGAGCTCCTTCAGGGCTTCGAACACGTCGCCTTCGATGCAGGTCAGCTTCTCGGCGAAGCCGTTCAGCGCGGCGTTGCGCTCGACACCGTCGAGGGCAAAGGCCGAAGCATCGACGCAGAACACTTCACTGGCGCCGAACGCTGCGGCTTGCACGCCCCAGCCGCCGATGTAGCTGAACAGGTCCAGGACGCGCTTGCCCTTGGCGTACGGGGCCAGGCGTGCGCGGTTCATGCGGTGGTCGTAGAACCAGCCGGTTTTCTGGCCTTCCATGACCGGCGCTTCGAACTTCACGCCGTTCTCTTCCAGGGCGACCCACTCCGGCACCAGGCCGAACACGGTCTCGACGTAGCGGTTCAGGCCTTCGGCGTCACGGGCTGCGGAGTCGTTCTTGAACAGGATGCCGCTGGGCTTGAGCACCTGGGTCAGGGCGGCGATCACGTCGTCCTTGTGGGCTTCCATGGTGGCAGAGGCGATCTGCACCACCAGGATGTCGCCGAAACGGTCGACCACCAGGCCTGGCAACAGGTCGGAATCACCGTAGACCAGGCGATAGAACGGCTTGTCGAACAGCCGCTCGCGC
The DNA here is from genome assembly GCF_900103575.1 of Pseudomonas sp. NFACC51. NCBI lineage: Bacteria > Pseudomonadati > Pseudomonadota > Gammaproteobacteria > Pseudomonadales > Pseudomonadaceae > Pseudomonas > Pseudomonas sp. NFACC51. Next base: position 260,629 of record NZ_FMXH01000003.1, read on the forward strand.
AGGGACAACGCCACGTTGAGGCGGTGCACCAGCAGGGATTTGTCCAGCGGCAGCTTCACGTCGCGGGACAACAGCCGGGCGCAGATCAGGTTGTTGGGGCTCATCGCAACGATGCCCAGCGGCTTGCCGCCGGCGGCTTCGAGGATGGCCTGGTCACCGGCCTTGAAGCCGTGCAGCGGGGTGGCGGCTACATCGATTTCGTTGCTGTAGACCCACAGGTGGCCGGCGCGCAGGCGACGGTCGGCGTTGGCTTTGAGGCGCAGGCTAGGCAGGGACATGACGTCGCTCCGGAAAAAAGAGCGGGAGTATACCGTGTTGCAACCGTGGCGGGGCTGGTGGTGGACATGTGGTGAGGAAGCGGGCTCCCTCACCACGGTATCGGGCAGGTTTCAGGCGGACAACGCGCTGATCAACTCGCGGTTGAACGCCGGAATGTCATCGGGCTGACGGCTGCTGATCAACGTGCCGTCCTTGACCACTTCCTTATCGACCCAGTTCGCGCCGGCGTTGACCAGGTCATCCTTGAGGGTCTTGTAGCTGGTCATGGTCTTGCCCTTGACCAGCCCGCTCGACACCAGCAACCAGCCGCCATGGCAAATCACCGCAATGGGCTTGCCCGCCGCCTCGAAGCCCTTGACCAGTTTCTGGGCATCGGTGTCGATGCGGATGGTGTCGGAGTTCTGCACGCCACCGGGCAGCACCACGGCGTCGTACTGTTCGACATTGGCCGCCTTGAAGGTCAGGTCGATCCGAAAGTCGTCGGCCGGCTGGTCATGGTTCCAGCCTTTGACCTGGCCTTCGCGGGCCGAAACGATGTCAACTTTGACGCCGGCCTGTTCCAGCGCCTGTTGGGGGCCGGTCAGTTCGGCCTGTTCAAAACCGTCGGTCACGAGGATGGCGACACGTTTGTTGTTCAGGGAGCCAGGCATGAAAAATCTCCTCAAGCTGAGTGGCTGGGTTGCCGACTCAAGCCTTATGCAGGCTTGGCTGTCGGCCCTGTAAGGTCCGAAGCCAATGCCTGAAGGAAAGTTCCGCCGATCTACCCGGCGGTGTATCGGATCCATCTTTAAGGGTTAGAATCCCCGCCTGACACCGGAGTGTGTACTCATGTCCAAAGAACTTTCCGCCGAACAAATCCAACAGTCCTTGCAAGGCATCAGCGTGCCGCCCCAGCCGCAGATCATGGTGGATCTGCAGATGGAGCAGTACATGCCCGATCCGGACCTGGAGACCATCGCCAAGCTGATCTCCCACGATCCGGGTCTTTCCGGGGCCTTGCTCAAGATCGTCAACTCGCCGTATTACGGCCTGCGCAACAAGATCACCTCGATCCAGCGAGCGGTGAATCTGCTGGGCAGCCGTTCGATCATCAACCTGATCAATGCGCAGTCGATCAAGGGCGAGCTGCACGACGACGCCATCGTGACCCTGAACCGCTTCTGGGATACCGCCCAGGATGTGGCGATGACTTGCCTGACCCTGGCCAAGCGCGTCGGCCTGGAGAACGGTGACGAAGCCTATGCGCTGGGGTTGTTCCACGATTGCGGGGTGCCGTTGATGCTCAAGCAGTTCCCCAGCTACATGGGCGTGCTGGAAGAGGCCTACGCCAATGCCAGCGCCGAGTGCCGGGTAGTGGACACCGAGAATCGTGAGTTCAACACCAACCATGCGGTGGTCGGTTACTACACTTCCAAATCCTGGCGCCTGCCGGATCACGTCAGCCAGGCCATCGCCAACCACCACAATGCCCTGGCGATTTTCAGCGACGAGTCTTCACGCAATAACAGCCAGTTGAAGAATCTGCTGGCGATCCTGAAGATGTCCGAGAACATCTGTGCGTCCCACCGGGTGCTCGGCAATCAGGCCGAAGACCACGAGTGGGATTGCGTCGGGAGCCTTGTGCTCGATTACATCGGGTTGTCGGAATACGACTTCCAGACCCAGAAACAGGAAATTCGCGACCTCGCCACTCGTTGAGTGCGGGGCTTCGCCTGATTCGAGAGCCTCATGCCAGAACTGCCGGAAGTCGAAACCACCCGTCGCGGCATCGCGCCCCATCTTGAAGGCCAGCGGGTCAGCCGCGTGGTGGTCCGCGACCGCCGCCTGCGCTGGCCGATCCCGGAAGATCTCGACGTGCGCCTTTCGGGCCAGCGCATCGTGCAGGTGGAGCGGCGGGCCAAGTACCTGTTGATCAATGCCGAGGTCGGCACGTTGATCAGCCACCTGGGCATGTCCGGCAACCTGCGCTTGGTGGAAGTCGGCATGCCGGCCGCCAAGCACGAGCACGTCGACATCGAGCTGGAATCCGGCCTGGCCTTGCGCTACACCGACCCTCGCCGCTTTGGCGCGATGCTCTGGAGCCTCGACCCGTTCAATCACGAGTTGTTGATTCGCCTTGGTCCCGAGCCGTTGACCGACCTGTTCGATGGCGAACGATTGTTCCAGCTCTCGCGGGGGCGGTCCATGGCGGTCAAGCCGTTCATCATGGACAACGCGGTGGTGGTGGGGGTGGGCAATATCTACGCGACCGAGGCCCTGTTCGCCGCCGGCATCGACCCGCGCCGGGCCGCCGGAGGCATTTCCCGGGCGCGTTACCTGAAGCTGGCGATCGAGATCAAGCGCATCCTCGCCCATGCCATCGAGCGCGGTGGCACCACGCTGCGGGACTTTATCGGCGGGGATGGCCAACCCGGCTATTTCCAGCAGGAACTGTTCGTCTACGGCCGGGGCGGGGAGCTGTGCAAAGTCTGCGGCACGGGGCTGCGGGAAATCCGCCTGGGCCAGCGCGCCAGCGTCTGGTGTCCACGCTGTCAGAGCTGATTTGTCCTACGGTCTATAGTCAGTAGTATTGATTTAGCCGAAGGATCGCCCGATGAAACTGCTTCGACCTGTCGTTCTAGCGCTGCTGCTGAGTGTCGGTTTGCCTGCCCTGGCAAGCGAAGGCAGCGGCGATCCGCGCTACACCATCCAGAACCCGCCGGCCTTCGCCATGCTCGGCGACCTGCTGATTGCTCGTCCGCTGCTGCTCGCCGCCACGGTGATTGGCGCCGGGGCATTCGTGGTGTCGTTGCCCTTTACCGCGCTGGGCGGCGGGGTCGGCGATGCGGGGAAGGCGTTGGTGGTGGACCCGGCCAGGGCCACGTTCGTGCGATGCCTGGGGTGTGTGGGGGAGGGGTTTGAGCGGCAGGAGTGAGGCCGGCAACTGAGTCTTGGTGCTGCTGATGGCCCCTTCGCGAGCAAGCCCGCTCCCACAAGGGATTTGCTTAAGATACACATGCTGTGGACATAGCCGATCTCTGTGGGAGCGGGCTTGCTCGCGAAGAGGCCCGCACAAACGCTACAGAGGCTTCTGGCTCAAGCTTTGCCAGTAATCTTGCGATATTTCGCCATCAACTGTTCTTCAGTTTCCGGATGAGCCTCGTCCAGGGGGATGCAATCCACCGGGCAGACCTGTTGGCACTGGGGTTCGTCGTAATGGCCGACACACTGGGTGCACAAGTTCGGGTCGATGACGTAGATCTCTTCGCCTTGGGAAATGGCCTCGTTCGGGCATTCGGGTTCGCAGACGTCGCAATTGATGCAGTCGTCGGTGATGATCAGGGACATGCGGGCTCCTGCCGGGGCGTTGGGCCCGGGCATATGAAAAACGTATGGGCGCAATTGTGCCGCATTGGCGAGCGCAGTGCACGCGGGCGCGATGGACTGCGCTGTGCCGGGCTGCGAAGCGGGTCGCAGCCCGCGGGTTATTTCTTGAAGCGCAGGGTTAGCGCATCGGCCACGGCCGGGTGGACGAACTTGGTGATATCACCGCCCAACGCCGCGATTTCCCGGACCAGGGTCGAGGAAATGAAGGAATAACGCTCCGACGGCGTCAGGAACAGGCTCTCGACGTCCGGTGCCAGTTGGCGGTTCATGTTGGCCAGTTGGAACTCGTACTCGAAGTCCGAGACCGCCCGCAGGCCGCGCAGGAACACATTGGCGTTCTTTTCCTTGGCAAAGTGCGCCAAAAGCGTCGAGAAGCCGACCACTTCCACGTTGGGCAGGTGCTTGGTGACCTCGCGGGCCAGTTCCACACGTTGTTCCAGCGGGAACAGCGGGTTTTTCTTCGGGCTGGCGGCGACGGCAATGATCACGTGGTCGAACAGGCGCGCGGCGCGTTCGACCAGATCGCCATGGCCCTTGGTAATAGGGTCGAAGGTACCTGGGTACAACACTCGGTTCATCGCGTCGTCCTGGCGGGAGTCCGTTGGGGAGTCGGATGGTATCGCAGCCTTCTCGGTCGGCCAAGTCGGCTGTTGCGTAAGAAAGCACTATAGACGGTGCGAATAATCCGGATATTCAGATGTTCGGTAAGCCCGTGGCGAGGGAGCTTGCTCCCGTTTGAGCGCGAAGCGCTCACAAAATGGGTCTGCTGCGCAGCCCAGCGGGAGCAAGCTCCCTCGCCACGGGTTCGTTGTTTTTTTCAATAAATGGTTCATGGGTTTTTCAGGCGTTCGGCCAGGGCCGTCGCTAATTGCGCGGTCAGCCCATACACCGATAATTGCGGGTTGGCGCCGATGCTGGTGGGGAACAGCGAGCCGTCATGGATCGACAGGTTGCCCAGTTGGTGATGGCGGCCAAGGCTGTCGGTGACAGCGGTTTTCGGGTCTTCCCCCATGGCGCAACCGCCCATCACGTGGGCGCTGCCCAGGCGTGTGCGGTACAAAGCCAGGTCGAGTCCGTCGATCAGTGTGCGGGCTTCGGCCAGGGTCTTAACGTAGCGGGCATCGCTGTGCAAGGGCATGACCGCCTTGGCGCCGCCGGCAAACTGGATCTCGGCCATGCTGTGGAAGGCCCGGCGCAAGCCATCCCAGGCATACGGCGTAACGGGATAATCGAGTACGGGCGTGCCGTCGCTGCGCAATTCGACGCTGCCGCCGGGGCTGTCCGGATGAAAGCCGTCGCGCAACAGTGCCAACATGGCGTGGGTATGGGGCAGTCGGGACATGTGCAAGGCGTTCTCGGGACCGAACCCGCCCAATAGCGTCGCGGCCAGGGCCGGGTGCAAGGGCGGGACTTCAAGCTTGTAGGACATTTTGCCGGTGGTGCCGTCCTGCCATTGGAAATGATCCGAATAAATCGATTGCGGCGCGCCGTAGAACGGGTTGATGACCTCGTCGAATTGCCCGGCGGACATGTTCACCAGATGCAGGAAGGTGCGTTTGCCCAGGCGTCGATGTGGATCCGGCGCGTCGGAGCGCAGCAGCAGGCCTGGACTGTTGATGCCGCCGCCCGCCAACACATAATGCCGCGCCTTGACGGTGATGCGCCGCCCTGTCGGCGCCACGCAACGCTCGTCCATGGCTTGGCACTCGAGGCCGATGACGGCATCGTTTTTGATCGTCAGACGCTCGGCCCGCGCCAGGTAAAGCAGCGCGCCGCCCTTGTCCAGCGTGGCCGGGATGGTGGTGACCAGCATCGACTGCTTGGCGTTGGTCGGGCAGCCCATGCCGCAATAGCCCAGGTTCCAGCAGCCGCGTACGTTGCGCGGGATGACGTGCCAGGCGTAGCCCAATTGTTCACAACCTTTGCGGATCACGTCGTTGTTGGCATTGGGCGGAATCAGCCACGGCGCCACGCCCAGGCGTTGTTCCATCTGCGTAAACCAGGGCGCCATTTCAGCGCGGCCGTGGCCTTTTACGTTGTGCTCGGCAGCCCAGTGGTCGAGGGTCTGGTCGGGCGTGCGGAAGCTGGAGGTCCAGTTGATCAGCGTCGTGCCGCCGACGGCCCGGCCCTGGAGAATGGTGATGGCGCCGTCCTTGCTCATGCGCCCGAGGCCTTCCTGATACAGGCTGCTGTAGGCCTGGTCTTCGAGCAGTGTGAAGTCATGACTGGTCTTGAGCGGACCTTCCTCGATCAGTAACACGCGGTAGCCGGCGGCGCTGAGGATTTCGGCCGTGGTGCCGCCGCCAGCACCGCTGCCGACGATGGCCACGTCCGCTTCCAGGGTCAGGTCCTGGGTCAGTTGCGCACCGTTGTAGGTGGTCCAGCCACGGGCCAGGCCTTCGCGGAAGGGATCGGGTACGGGCATGTGCAGGGTTCTCTTATTATTATGGATTGACGATGAAGAACCCTGTGGGAGTGGGCTTGCTCCCACAGGAGTTGGGCCTGGCTTTCAAATCTTGGGCGGTCCTGGATACCCGCAGTGCGCCCAGGCTTCGGATTGGGTGTACCAGGCCATCATCACCAGTTGCAGCAACGAGCTATGGCCTTGACGCAGCAGATCCAGCGAACTGTTTTCCCACCGCCCGAGGAACTGGTGGATGTCATCGGCGCTGGCGTTTTCCCACGAGCCCCAGACCCCGGTCAGCGGCCCACGGGTAATGCCCAGCGTGAGCACGTCGAACAGCTGGCGCGTGAGTTTGAGCATGGCGGGGGACAGGTGGGCCAGGCTGCTGTCCAGGCTTCGCAGGGTCGCGTCCGTGGCGGTACTAATCTGTCCGGCGGCCACTGCGCCGTCCAGCATCACGGGGATGACGCTGCGTAAAAATGGCAGGTCGCTGTCGCGCAGGGCCGCCAGGCCGTTGCTCGGTTGGCTGGGCGAGCAACCGCTCAGGCTGGCGCCCAGGCCGACGGTGGCCAGGAAGGCGCTGGCGCCGAGGCTGAACGTCAGCAGGCCGCGCCGTGACAGCGCGGGTGTATCGGTGAGGCTTGGGTTCATTATTGTTATTACCCGGGAAGAGGCGCGTCAGCGGACAAACAGCTTCTGGATCAGTTTCTGCAAAGGCTTGCCGTAGGGCGGATAAATCAGCTTCGCGGCGTTGAATCGCTGTTTGGTCAGCACGCCCTTGGCCTTGCTGAAGGTCAGGAAACCCTCATGTCCGTGGTAATGCCCCATTCCCGAGGGCCCGATGCCGCCGAACGGCAAGTCGTCCTGGGCGACGTGCAGCAGCGTGTCGTTCAGGCAGACACCGCCGGAATGGGTTTCATGGAGTACACGGTTCTGTTCGGCCTTGTTGTAGCCAAAGTAGTAGAGCGCCAGCGGGCGGGGGCGCTGATTGATGTAGGCGAACGCCTGATCCAGATTGTCATAGGGCACGATGGGCAGCAGCGGGCCGAAGATCTCGTCCTGCATGACGGTCATCTCGTCGCTGACGTTGAGCAGCAGGCTGTGGGCCATGCGGCGGTCCTGGCCCTGGTCGAACAGTTCGATCAGCAGCGCGCCCTTGCTGGTGGCGTCGCTGATGTAGCCGTTGAGTCGCGCCAGCTGTCGTTCGTTGATGATTGCTGTGTAGTCCGGGTTGTTCGCCAGGGTCGGATAAAACCCGCGTACCGCCTCGCGATAGGCCTCAACGAACTCGCCGACGCGATTCTGCGGTACCAACACGTAGTCCGGGGCGACACAGGTTTGCCCGGCATTCAGGGTTTTGCCGAAGGCAATGCGTTCGGCGGCATCCTTGATGGGGATATCGACCGACACGATGGCTGGCGATTTCCCACCCAGCTCCAGAGTGACCGGGGTCAGGTTTTCGGCAGCGGCCCGCATGACATGCTTGCCGATGCTGGTGGCGCCGGTGAACAACAGGTGATCGAAGGGCAGCTTGGAAAACGCCATGCCGATTTCCGCCTCGCCAAGCACCACGCAGACCAGGTCCTGGGGGAAGACCCGGGCCAGCAATTGCTTGAGCAGCAAGCCGGTCGCCGGTGTCGATTCGCTGAGCTTGAGCATCACCCGGTTGCCCGCAGCCAATGCCCCTACCAGCGGCCCGATGGCCAGGAACAGTGGGTAGTTCCATGGCACGATGATGCCGACCACGCCCAACGGCTGATAGATCACTTTGGCCGATGCCGGTTGAAAGGCCATGCCCACCTTGCGCCGGGAGGGTTTCATCCAACCCTGGAGATGTCGGCTGGCGTAATGGATACCGTGCAGGCTCGGCATCAGCTCGGCCAGCAGTGTTTCGTCGGCGCTGCGGTGGCTGAAATCCTGGCTGATGGCGTCGATCACGGCTTGTCGTTCGTTGCTCAATACCTCGCGCAGTGCCTTGAGCCATTGTCGGCGCTGTTCGGCCGGTGGCATTGGATGGGCGGCGTAGGCCTGGCGCTGGGCATCGAAGAGCGACCGCAGCTCGTCCAGTTGTTGTTGAGACTCGTGCAGGTAGGCAACGTCGGCAGGCATCGTCGGGCACCGGATATTATTAGAGTGGGTGTTTTCTAGAGCTTATACTCTAGAAAGTCAATGGCATCCGTAACGGCGATGGGTTTTTCCTGTGACCGATAGGTCGTAAGATGCCGATCAATGCCTTCGTCGAATTAAAGCCCAAACCATGGCCCCACGAATGAAAACCAGCGAGCGCATCGTGCAAAACAGCCTCGAGCTGTTCAACCAGCAAGGCGAGCGCAGCGTCAGCACCAACCACATTGCCGCCCACATGGACATGTCCCCAGGCAACCTCTATTACCACTTCCCCAACAAGCAGGCGATCATCGCCGTGCTGTTCAGTGAATACGAGAACCTGGTGGACAGCTTCCTGCGCCCGCCCCAGGGCCGTGCGGCCACGGTGGAGGACAAGCGCTTCTATTTGCAGGAGCTGCTGGCGGCCATGTGGCGCTACCGTTTTCTGCACCGGGACCTGGAACATCTGCTTGACAGCGATCCGGACCTGGCGGCGCGCTATCGACGGTTTTCCCAGCGCAGCCTGATCCACGGCACCGCTATTTATGAAGGTTTCGTTGCCGCCGGCATCCTGAAGATGGACCGGGTGCAGATCGAGTCCCTGACCCTCAATGCCTGGATCATCCTCACGTCCTGGGTGCGGTTCCTGTGCACCACGCGGGAAAACTTCAGCCACCTGAGCGAGCAGGCCATCAAGCGTGGCGTGTACCAGGTACTGGTGTTGGAGGCCGGGTTCGTGACCGATCAGGCCCGCGAAGAGGTGGATGCGCTGTTCAAAGAGTATTACGTCCCCCTGGCCCAGACCCTGGAGGAAGGGCAGTAGGACCGACCCCCGACTTAGCCACAGGAGTTCACCATGCCCATTGCGCAACTCATCAGCCCTCAAGCCCTCGAAGAGCGGCGATCACAGCCGGGGCTGGTCATCCTCGATTGCCGTTTTGCCCTGGAAGACCCGGATTATGGCCAGCGCAGTTATGCCGAAGGCCACATCGCCGGTGCGTCGTTCGCAGACCTTGAACGCGACCTGAGCGGGGCGGTGACCAAAGGCGTGACCGGGCGTCATCCGCTGCCGGAGCCGGGGGCCTTGATCGAGCGCCTCAAGGCCTGGGGAATCGATAACGACAGTGATGTCGTGCTGTACGACGACGGTCCCGGTGCCTATGCCGCGCGGGGCTGGTGGTTGCTGGCCTGGCTGGGCAAGCGCGATGGCGTGTACATCCTCGACGGCGGGCTCAAAGCCTGGCATGCCGCCGGCTTGCCCTTGAGCCTGGATCCGCCGCAGAACAGTCGCGGGAACTTCAGCGGGGCACCGGACGCGAGCTTGGTGCTCAGCGCCCAAGCGCTGCAACAACGCCTCGGCCAACCGGACATGACCCTGCTGGATGCCCGGGCGTTGCCGCGATTCAAAGGTGAAGTCGAGCCCATCGACCCGATAGCCGGGCATATCCCGGGCGCCCAGTGCGCGGCGTTTACCGATAACCTGGGCGCCGATGGGCGCTTCCTGCCGGCCGACCAGCTCAAGCAGCGCTTCGCCGAAAAACTGGGCGAGCGCTCGCCCACCGACCTGGTGGCCTATTGCGGCTCCGGCGTGACGGCGTGTCATAACCTGTTTGCCTTGTGCCTGGCCGGGTATCCCTTGGGGCGGTTGTACGCGGGCTCGTGGAGCGAGTGGATCAATGATCCCCGGCGGGGCGTGGCGAAGGGCGAGTGATGTGATTGGCCAGGGCGCTTTTGTGTGGCGAGGGAGCTTGCTCCCGCTTGAGTGCGCAGCACTCACCTGAGGGGGCCGCTTCGCAGCCCAGCGGGAGCAAGCTCCCTCGCCACAGAAAACCAAGCCACGGTTCAGCCCCGACCCAGATGGGCCAGCCATGTCGGAATCCGCCGCTCCAGGTAATACCCCGGGCGCCGCAGGGTTCCGTCGACAAACCCCACATGCCCGCCCCGGGCGTGCAGTTCAATCCGGGTCGAGGCGGATAATTCGTCCGGTTCTGGCAGGCTGTGAGGGAACACAAAAGGATCGTCGGCGGCCTGGATGACCAGGGTCGGCGTGCAGATGCCCGCCATGAAATAACGGCTGGAGGCACGGCGGTAGTAATCCGCGGCATCGGAGAACCCGTGCAGTGGCGCCGTCACCCGGCCGTCAAAGTCCCAGAAGGTGCGCATGTTTTCCAACGGGCCAAGCGCTGCCAGGGTCGCCAAGCCTTCGTGGCGTCCGTCGTGCTGGAACTGACGTTGCTTGTTGCGTACATAGGCCACGAGCTGGCGCATGAAATGCGCCTGGTAGAACCTGGAGAATCCTTGGCCGATGCGATCGGCACACTGGTCGAGGCGAAACGGCACCGAGACCGCCACCGCCCCTTGCAACTGGCTGTCGCGGCCGGTTTCCCCCAGATGCTTGAGCAGCACATTGCCGCCCAGTGAATAACCCACCGCAAACAGCGGTGCCAGGGGGCGGCGGGCGCGCAAATGGGTGATGGCGGCGGCGAGGTCTTCGCTGACGCCCGAGTGATAGCTGCGGGGCAGCAGGTTCGGCTCACCCGAGCAGCCACGCCAGTTCAAGGCCGCACTGGCCCAACCCTGGCGACCGAGAGCCTGTTGCAGTCCGGCCACGTAAGGTGAGTTGGAAGAGCCGGTCAGCCCGTGAAGCACCAGCACCAGTGGTGCCTCGGCGCTGTGGGGGCCGTGCCAGTCAAGGTCGAGGAAATCACCGTCTTCCAGCCACAGGCGCTCGCGTTGGCGCTCGATGTGTGTGGTCTTGCGCCATAGCGGACCCCACAAAGTCTGCAGGTGTGGGTTGCCAAGGCCCGGGGCGGGGACGAAACGCTCAGATGCGGCGGACATCATTATTGTTCTCGATGCACTGGTCAGCCGTTCAGTCAATGTCCTTTGCCAAACGCTGCCACAACGCGTAATACACCCGTCCGGATTTCTGCTCGCGATGCAAGCGCCAATTGCCCGGCAAGCCCAAGGTGGACGGGGCGGTCTCGCTTTCAGTGTAGACCCAGGCATCCTCGGCCAACCACTGACGTTCCTCGAGCAAGGTGCAGACCGTCGGCAACAGGTTTTGGTTGAAAGGTGGGTCGAGGAACACCAGGTCGAAAGGCGTTGCCGGTTGGCTGTCCAGGTAGCGCAGGGCGTCGGCGGTCTGCACCTGGCCGACGGTGCAGCGCAGGGTGCCCAAATGTTCTTTCAGGCTGGAGACAGCCAGGTTGCTGGCGTCCAGCGCCTGGCCCATGGCGGCGCCACGGGACAGGGCCTCGAGAAACAGCGCGCCGCTGCCGGCGAACGGGTCGAGCACCCGGGCACCCGCCACGTAGGGTGCGAGCCAGTTGAACAGGGTTTCGCGCACGCGGTCCGGCGTGGGGCGCAGGCCCGGGGCGTCCGGGAAGCTCAAGCGCCGGCTGCGCCATTCGCCGCCGATGATACGCAACTGGTTCACACCGTTATGCACGGGTTTCTTGCTGGAATTCGATGGGCGGGCCATTAGTGCTCCGGAACTCCGAGCGGCTGCTCGGCAGGTTTGTCAGTGGGGGGCGGCAGCGGCTTTTGCGGCACGCTCGGGCCGGCGGTGACGATGACCATTTTGTCGGTGCTCAGGTGCTTGTTCAGCGCGGCCTTGACCTGATCGACCGTCAGTTCCTGGGACTGACGCATGAAGTCCTCCAGGTAGCTCAGCGGCAAGTCATAGAAGCCCATGGCGCCAAGCTGGCCGACGATATCGGAGTTGCTGGCAGTGGACAGCGGGAAACTGCCGGCCAACTCACGCTTGGCGTCGTCGAGTTCTTTCTGGGTGGGACCGTTCTTGAGGTAGTCGGCGAACACGTCCTGCACCAGTTTCAAGGTGCCTTCGCTCATCTCGGCGCGGGTCTGCAGGTTGATCATGAACGGGCCCCGGGCCTGCATCGGCGTAAAGCCGGAATACACGCCGTAGGTCAGGCCACGTTTTTCCCGCACCTCGGTCATCAGTCGGGTACCGAAACCACCGCCGCCAAGAATCTGGTTACCCAGGGAGACGGCGGCAAAGTCCGGGTCGTCCCGGTCGATGCCCAGTTGCGCGAGCATCAGGTTGGTCTGCTTGGATGGGAACTCGATGTGCTGGACGCTTGCTTTCGGCTCTACCGGCGCCGGGGTTTTCGCCAGGGCCGGGCCCTTGGGCAACGCAGCGGACACCTGGCTGGCGACCGCTTCGGCCTCGGCGCGGGACAAATCCCCCACCAGCGCGATCACCGCGTTGCCGGCGGTGTAGGCCTTGGCGTGGAATGCCCGGGCCTGGGCCAGGGTGATCGCTGGGATGCTTTGCGCGGTGCCGTCGCTGGAATGGGCGTAGGGGTGATCGCCATACAGGCGCTTCATCAGTTCCAGGCCCGCCAGTTTGCCGGGGTTCTGTTTCTGGTACTCGAAACCGGCGAGCATCTGGTTCTTGATGCGGGCGAAGGAGTCGGCAGGAAAGGTCGGTTTGCCGACGACTTCGGCGAACAGCTTCAACGCCGGCTCACGCTTGTCGGCTGCGCTGAGGCTGCGCAGGGACGCCACGGCCATGTCGCGGTAGGCGCCGTTGCCGAAGTCTGCACCGAGGCTTTCGAAACCTTGGGCAATGGCGCTGACGTCCTTGCCGGCCACGCCTTCGTTGAGCATGGCGTTGGTCAGCAGCGCGAGGCCAGGGGCGTCGCCGTCCTGGCTGCTGCCGGCGGCGAAGGTCAGGCGCAGGTCGAACATTGGCAATTCGCGGGCTTCGACGAACAGCACCTTGGCGCCGTCGGCGGTTTTCCAGGTTTGCACGTCGAGCTGGCGGTGGCTGGGGGCTTTACCGTCCAGTTCCGCCAACGATTGCAGCTTGTTGCCGGACTTGGCGTTATCCAATGCCTGGCTGGCGGTGACGTCGGTGGTCGGCGACAGATAGAACGCCAGGGAGCCGGCCAGGACGATGAGCGCCAGGCCGATCAATGCCGGGCGCCGTGATTTGCGCTCACTCATGAGCTTTCTCCTCGGGCAGGACATGCGCAACGCTCAGGCGCGAGCGGGTGAAATACAGCTGGGCTGCCTTCTGGATATCTTGCGGAGTCACGCTTTGTAGTTCAGCGAGTTCGGTGTCCATCAGCTTCCAGGACAAACCGACGGTCTCCAGCTGGCCGATGGCGGTGGCCTGGCTGGTGATCGAGTCGCGCTCATACACCAGGCCAGCGATGACCTGGGCGCGTACGCGTTCCAGCTCTTCGGCAGTCGGGGCGGTGGTCTTCAGTTGATCGAGCAAGCGCCAAAGCCCTGCCTCGGCCTGGGCCATGGTTTTGTTTTTCTGGGTATTGGGCGCCGCCGACAAGGTGAACAGCGAATCCCCACGGGTGTAGGCGTCGTAGTTCGACGAGCCGCCGGACACCAGTTCTTCGCCGCGCTCCAACTGGGTCGGGATCCGACCGCTGTAACCGCCGTCCAGCAAGGCGGAGATCAGTCGCAGGGCATTGACCGAACGCTTGTCGGTCGCCGTGGCGATGCTCGGGACGTTGAAGGCCAGCATCAGGCTCGGCAGTTGGGTCTGTACATGCAGGGTGATCTGGCGTTCGCCGGGTTCGGCCAGCTCCAGGGGAATCTTTGCGGTCGGTACGTCACGCCGGGCCACCGGACCGAAATAGCGCTGGGCCAGGGCCTTGACCTCATCCGGCGTCACATCGCCGACCACCACCAGGGTCGCATTGTTCGGGGCGTACCAGGATTCGTACCAGTGGCGCAGCTCGCCGACGGTCATCCGGTCCAGGTCGGCCATCCAGCCGATGGTCGGCGTGTGATAACCGCTGGCCGGGTAAGCCATGGCCTTGAAGCGCTCGTAGGCCTTGGACATGGGCTTGTCGTCGGTGCGCATGCGGCGTTCTTCCTTGATCACTTCGATCTCGCGGCTGAACTCCTCCGGCGGCAGGCGCAGGCTGGCCATGCGGTCGGCTTCCAGTTCGAAGGCCACGCCCAGGCGGTCGCGGGCCAGTACCTGGTAATAGGCGGTGAAGTCATCGCTGGTGAAGGCGTTCTCTTCGGCACCGAGGTCGCGCAGGATCAGCGACGCTTCGCCGGGACCGACTTTTTCGCTGCCCTTGAACATCATGTGCTCAAGGGCGTGGGACAAACCGGTCTGGCCTGGCGTTTCGTAGCTGGAGCCAACTTTGTACCAGACCTGGGAGACCACCACCGGCGCACGATGGTCTTCGCGCACGACGACTTTCAGGCCGTTGTCGAGGGTAAATTCGTGGGTGGGTTGTGGATCGGCAGCCAAGGCTGAAAAGGGCAGACAAACTGTGCTGAGCAGCAGGCCTGCGGCGCGGCGGGCAAGAGCATTCATTCGTGTTTAAACCTGTTGGGTTGCCTGCTTGGCCTTAGCCTCAGCAGGCGAGGAGGTGCTAGGATACTGATCCGTTTTACTGGCGGCCACGCCTATCGGGCCTTTTATCGGTCCGGGGTTGTCTGGGTTCCCCGGAGAAATGTCGGGTTTACTCGTTGATCCCGGCGTTTTCGCCGATGATGCCGTACCAGTCCTTCGAAAAAATCGACTTTGTGGTGTCCTTGGGACGCTTCGACAAAATGTTGCGCGTGAACAAGCTGGATCAAACGCAGTCTGTTCAGCATTGAATATTTATCACCGAGGCGCCCTTGTGGCGCGTCGCTACCGTGAGATAGCCGTCCTCCATGTTTGGTTCCAACGACGACAAGAAGACCCCAGCTGCGGCTGGCGAGAAAAAAGGCCTGTTCGGATGGCTGCGCAAGAAGCCGCAGGAAACCGTCGTCGAACAGCCACAACCGCTGCCTGAATCCGCCGCCGAGGCAGTGGCCGAAGAAACCGCGCCCATCGTCCTGCCGATTGCCGAGCCGGTGCTGCAACCGGTCGAGCCTGAGCCCGTTGTCGAGCCGGTGGCCGAGCAGCCGCTGACCCCGCCCGCCGAGCAAACCCCCTGGCTGACCTTGCCGGTGGCGGAAGAACCGGTCGCGCTGGTCGAGGAAGCGGCGCCGCATGTCACCCCGCCGATTCCAGCGCCGACGCAGGTTGTCGAGGCGCCAGTCATCGACGCTGTCGTTGAGCCGCCGGTCGCCGTCGTTGCGCCCGTGGTTGCGCAAGCCGCACCTGAGTCGGCACCTGCGCTGTTGGAAACCATCGCCCCCGTCGAGCCCGTCCGTAGCACCGAGGAAAACAAGGTCGGTTTCTTCGCCCGCCTCAAGCAGGGCTTGTCCAAGACCAGCGCCAGCATCGGCGAAGGCATGGCCAGCCTGTTCCTGGGCAAGAAAGTCATTGATGACGAATTACTGGAAGACATCGAGACCCGCCTGCTGACCGCCGACGTCGGTGTAGAGGCCACCTCGGTGATTATCCAGAGCCTGACCCAGAAGGTCGCGCGCAAGCAGCTGACCGACGCCGATGCACTGTACAAGTCCCTGCAGGGCGAGCTGACCAGCCTGCTCAAGCCGGTGGAAAAACCGCTGGTGATCGCCTCGCAGAACAAGCCGTTCGTGATCCTGGTCGTCGGTGTCAACGGTGCTGGCAAGACCACTACCATCGGTAAGCTGGCGAAGAAGCTGCAGCTCGAAGGCAAGAAAGTCATGCTGGCCGCCGGCGACACCTTCCGCGCCGCCGCCGTCGAACAGCTGCAAGTGTGGGGGGAACGTAACAAGATCCCGGTCATCGCCCAGCACACCGGCGCGGACTCCGCTTCGGTGATCTTCGACGCCGTGCAGGCCGCCAAGGCCCGTGGCATCGATGTGTTGATTGCTGACACGGCCGGTCGCCTGCACACCAAAGACAACCTGATGGAAGAATTGAAGAAGGTGCGCCGGGTGATCGGCAAGCTCGACGCCGACGCACCCCACGAAGTGCTGCTGGTGCTGGACGCCGGTACCGGCCAGAACGCCATCAACCAGGCCAAGCAATTCAACCAGACCGTCGAACTGACCGGGCTGGCCCTGACCAAACTCGACGGCACCGCCAAGGGCGGGGTGATTTTCGCCCTGGCCAAGCAATTCGGCCTGCCCATTCGCTACATCGGCGTGGGTGAAGGCATCGACGATTTGCGCACCTTTGAAGCCGAGCCCTTTGTCCAGGCACTGTTTGCCGAGCGGGAGCATTCATGATTCGTTTCGAACAGGTCGGTAAACGCTATCCGAACGGTCACGTCGGCTTGCATGAGCTGAGCTTTCGGGTCCGTCGGGGCGAGTTTCTGTTTGTCACCGGCCATTCTGGCGCCGGTAAAAGTACCTTGTTGCGCCTGCTGCTGGCGATGGAGCGGCCCTCCACCGGCAAACTGCTGCTGGCCGGCCAGGACCTGAGCACCATCAGCAATGCCCAGATCCCTTACCTGCGGCGGCAGATCGGCGTGGTGTTCCAGAATCACCAGTTGCTGTTCGATCGCACGGTGTTCAACAACGTCGCGTTGCCGTTGCAGATCCTGGGCCTGTCCAAGGCCGAGATCATCAAGCGCGTGGATTCGGCCCTGGAGCGGGTGGCCCTGTCGGACAAGACCGACTTGTACCCGGGCGACCTGTCCACGGGTCAGCAACAGCGCGTTGGCATCGCCCGCGCCATCGTCCACCGCCCGGCCTTGCTGCTGGCGGACGAACCCACCGGTAACCTCGACCCGCGCCTGGCGGCGGAGATCATGGGCGTGTTCGAAGACATCAATCGTCTGGGGACCAGTGTGCTGATCGCCAGTCACGACCTGGCGCTGATCGCGCGCATGCGTCACCGCATGCTCACGTTGCAACGCGGTCGATTGATCGGTGACGGGGAGGCTGGCGTATGAGTGCTACTCGCAGCCCAAAAGTGGCCGAACGCGTGGCCCCGAAGGCCTCCGATCCGCAGCCGCAAAAGAAAAAACGCGACGATGACGACGGTCCGGACTTCGCCACGCTGCTGCGCGCCTGGATCGAAAGTCATCGCGCCAGCCTGCTGGACAGCCTGCGGCGCCTGGGCAAGCAGCCTATAGGCAGCTTCTTTACCTGCATGGTGATGGCGGTTGCCCTGAGTCTGCCCATGGGGCTGTCATTATTGCTAAACAATGTCGAGCGCCTGGGCGGTTCCTGGCAGCGCGCGGCGCAGATTTCCCTGTACCTGCAGATGGACGCGAGCCCCGGTGAAGGCCAGGCGCTGCGCGAGCAGATCAAGGCCATGCCGGGCGTAGCCGATGCCGAATACATCGGGCGCGAACAGGCGCTTGAGGAGTTCCAGCAGCAGTCCGGCCTGGGCGAAGCCCTCAAGGAGCTGCCGGAGAATCCGCTACCGGGCGTGGTGCTGGTGACGCCGAATGAGGTCGACAAGCCGACCCTTGAAGCATTAAGACAAAGACTTTCCGAGTTGCCGAAGGTACAACAGGCGCAACTTGATCTAGTCTGGGTCGAGCGTCTTGCGGCGATCCTCAAGCTCGGCGACCGGTTTGTCTTCGGTCTGACGGTGCTGCTGGTTTCTGCATTACTTTTGGTGATAGGCAATACCATTCGTCTTCATATTGAAAACCGCCGCACCGAGATAGAAGTGATTAAACTCGTCGGCGGTACGGACAGTTATGTACGCAGGCCCTTCCTTTATATGGGGGCGCTGTATGGCTTCGGTGCCGGGATTCTATCCTGGGGCGTATTGGCGTTTGGCCTGGACTGGCTGAACGATGCGGTTGTGGGGCTGGCCGGTTTGTACGGCAGTGATTTTGCGCTGGCCGGAGTGCCAGTCGCCGACGGTCTATCGCTCTTGCTTGGCGCGGTGCTGTTGGGTTATATCGGTGCATGGATTGCGGTCGCACGCCACTTGCGTGAGCTTGCGCCAAAATAGAGTTTTTTGCGCGTATTGACCTTTCGGTTTTTGTGGGAACTTGTCCTACGGTTCCCGGTCAATTTTCGCAGTGCTGAACTGCACGAGTTATGTGAGTCGGAGGTTTTTTCGTATGACCACTTCTTTGCAACCTGCTTATGCTCTGGTCCCGGGTGCGAACCTGGAGGCCTATGTGCACACGGTGAACAGCATCCCCTTGCTGACCCCCGAGCAGGAGCGTGAACTGGCCGAGAGTCTCTATTATGAGCAGGATCTTGAGGCGGCTCGGCAGATGGTGCTCGCCCACCTGCGTTTTGTCGTACATATCGCCCGCAGCTATTCCGGCTACGG
Organism: Pseudomonas sp. NFACC51; assembly: GCF_900103575.1. NCBI lineage: Bacteria > Pseudomonadati > Pseudomonadota > Gammaproteobacteria > Pseudomonadales > Pseudomonadaceae > Pseudomonas > Pseudomonas sp. NFACC51. Next base: position 278,901 of record NZ_FMXH01000003.1, read on the forward strand.
GCTGGCCCAGGCCGACCTGATCCAGGAAGGCAACGTCGGCCTGATGAAGGCGGTCAAGCGCTTCAACCCGGAAATGGGCGTGCGCCTGGTGTCGTTTGCCGTGCACTGGATCAAGGCGGAAATCCACGAGTTCATCCTGCGCAACTGGCGCATCGTGAAAGTCGCGACCACCAAGGCCCAGCGTAAGCTGTTCTTCAACCTGCGCAGCCAGAAGAAGCGCCTGGCCTGGCTGAACAACGAAGAAGTCCACCGCGTGGCTGAAAGCCTGGGCGTAGAGCCGCGGGAAGTGCGCGAGATGGAAAGCCGCCTGACCGGCCATGACATGGCCTTCGACCCGGCCGCCGAAGCGGACGACGACAGCGCTTTCCAATCGCCGGCCAACTACCTGGAAGACCACCGGTACGACCCGGCACGTCAACTGGAAGATGCCGACTGGAGCGACAACTCCAACACCAACCTGCACGAAGCCCTGGAAGTGCTGGACGAGCGCAGCCGCGACATCCTCTACCAGCGCTGGCTGGCCGAGGAAAAAGCCACGCTGCACGACCTGGCGCAGAAGTACAACGTGTCGGCCGAGCGGATTCGTCAGCTTGAGAAGAGCGCGATGAACAAGCTCAAGGTGTCGATTGCGGCTTGACCTGCGGCAATGCCCTTAAAAAACGCCCCGATCAGCGATGATCGGGGCGTTTTTGTTCGGGCTTGATAGTTTGAATTCACTGCCAATTCTGTTGGAGCGAGCCTTTGTGGCGAGGGAGCTTGCTCCCGCTGGGCTGCGTAGCAGCCCCAAGCATTTGCCTGACACACCGAGTCGTCGGGGCTACTGCGCCCAAGGTGCTCGCCGCGAATCATTGAGCCCCAGCAAATAACTGTCGCCCCCCAACTGGCTCATCTGCTGGCGAATCCAGCTCGCCCTGCGCAGCACGTAAGGGCTCGGCCGGCTGGCGCTCCATTTCCGCGGGTTAGGCAAGACCGCCGCCAACAGGCTGGCCTGCTGCCGGGACAGCGCGTCGGCGCTGACGCGAAAATGATGCCGTGCTGCGGCTTCGGCCCCGAACACACCGTCATCCCACTCGACGCTGTTGAGGTACACCTCAAGGATCCGCTGCTTGGGCCAGAACACCTCGATCAGTGCGGTGAACCAAGCCTCGAGCCCCTTGCGCAGCCAGCTGCGGCCCGACCACAGGAACAGGTTCTTGGACACTTGCTGGCTGAGGGTGCTGGCGCCGCGAATCGAACCGCCACGGCCGTTGTGGGCGAACGCCGCCTGGATCGCGCCGATGTCGAAGCCCCAATGCTCGGGGAATTTCTGGTCTTCGCCAGCAATCACTGCCACTTTCAGGCTATCGGAGATCTGGTCCCAAGGCTGCCAGGTGCGCTGCAGGTCGATCGGTTCGCCGCCGAACCAGGATTCAACCTTGCGCTCGATCATCAGCGCCGTGAACGGTGGCGGCACCACGCGAAACAACAGCACCAGCACAACACTGCCGACGGCGAACCAGAGCAGGGCTTTAACGAATCGTCGAAACAGTAAACGCAGCATAGAGATGGCTTGGCCGAACCCGTCGAGCGGGCCATTATACAGACCCTGCCCACCGAGTCTGATTGGAGTTCTCATGTTGCGTAGCTTTCTGATGCTGGCTGCTTTTTTCGGCTTCACGGGCGTGGCACTGGGAGCATTTGCCGCCCACGGCCTGAAAAACCGCCTGAGCGCCGAGTACCTGGCGATTTTCCACACCGGGGTCACCTATCAACTGGTGCATACCCTGGCGTTGCTGGGCGTTGCGCTGCTGGCCACGCACATCCCCGGGCGCATCGTCACTTGGGCTGGGGTCTCTTTTGTGGTGGGCATCCTGTTGTTCTCCGGCAGCCTGTACCTGTTGACGCTTACGGGCATCAGCAAGCTGGGCATCATCACACCGTTCGGCGGCGTGGCGTTCCTGATCGGTTGGCTGTGCCTGGGTCTTGCCGCCTGGCGCCTCGGTTAACGGTGCCGACAATTTGCACGCTTTCAGCCATTGAGCAGGGCTTTCATGAAAGAAGGCGCAAGGAGGCGATTGCCATGGCCGCTGAGGTGATCACCGTCGCGAAAAATCGGTTTGTCGTCGCGATAGGCCGAACAAGTCGGGCCTGGACACAGCAGCGGCAGCGGATCCCAGATGCGTAGCATCGAATATTGACGGGCCAAGCGGTCGAGCAGCGCCATTTGAGCTGCCCGTAGCTGATCAAGTCGATCTCGCGTGATGGTGAACCCGGGGGTGCAGATCGGGTTCATCCGGTTGAACCAGTCCGAGCAGCGATAGGGCGGGGCTTTGAACAGCGGCATGGGCGCATTGATCAGCACCCGCACCTCGGCAGCCATCAAGCGCCTCAGGACCGTTTCAGCAGAAATCCGAGCCTCCTCCATCTTCCCGGGCGTGAGCTCAGCAAGCACGTCATTGAACACGGTTTCCTCGCCCCGTGCCCATTCGCGCCCTGCCAGCTCCGGCATGCGTAAAGAGGCGAGAAAGACGATATCACCCGGTTTGGCCCGCGCCTCGATGTCGCGCAAGGCCTTTTCCCGGGCTGGGGCGCAGGCACCCTGTGGGTCGGGTGCGATAAGACTGGCCACCGGGCAGCCGCCGCGCTCGTATTCCACGACCCTGATGCCGAGTTGTCGTGAGGCGAGGCTCAGCATTGTGCGATAGGCCGCTGCGTGCGAATCACCGAAAACAAACAACTGGCGACCCTGCAATGGCGAGTCATTGATGGATTCGCTGGCCGGCCGTTGCGGTAGCCGCCTGGAGAACCAGGTATAGGCATCGCGGGTCTGGCTCAGTGACACGGCTTCGGGGTTTTCGCTGACCCAGCGCGCACCTGACCATGACAGGGCGAGCGCGCAAAGCCCTGAGGTAATGGTGATCCAGGCGCGGCGTTGGAACATCGAATCGCCGGTGCGCAGCGGGGTCTCGACCCAGTGATAGGAGGCAGCAGCCAATGCCATGACGATCACCGGGTAGGCCAATTGCACGACCAGCAGCTCCAGGCCGGTGGTCCAGCGCAGGAGCACCAGAACCGGCCAATGCCAGAGATACAGGGAGTAGGACAGCCGGCCGATGTAGGTTGCGGGCGACGATTGCAGCAATCGCAACAGCCGCGATGAGGGCGCGGTTTCCTGCGCCACGGCTGCAATGATCAACAGCGTGCCCGAAACCGTGATGAGCGCCCAGGGGAAGGGGAACTGTCTTTCATCGGCGAGAAACAATCCGCTGGTCACCAATGCGAGTCCGCCGAGCAAGGCGACCTGGGATACGAAAGGCGATGTTGGAGCGAGGCGTCCTGTTGCGATCATCTGGAAGAGGATCGCTCCTGCGGCCAACTCCCAGAATCGACTGGGCAGCAGATAGAAGGCTTCATGAGGGTGGTCCCGTGTCTCAAAGGCGCTATAGGCCAGTGATACCTGCGCCAGCAGAGGCAGCAAGGTCCAGACCAGTTTGCTGCGCTCCCGGTAGCGCAACCAGAGGAAATGGATGAGGGGAAAAACCAGGTAGAACTGCTCTTCTACCGCCAGGGTCCATGTGTGGGTGTAGGGGTTAAGCTGAGTGGAAGGTGAGAAGTAGGTGTCGGTGTTCCACGCCAGCACGAAGTTGCTCAGGCCGAAGAAGGCGGCCAGCCTGGTGCGGTCATTCTGGGCGCTGAGCCAGGCTTGCGGCACGAACATCGCCGAGAGCATCCCGCACGCCAGCAGCATTGATAGCAAGGCCGGCACGATACGCAGGAATCGTCGGCGATAGAAATCCGCCAGATAGGCCACGAAGCTCAGGTTGGCGCGAGCGGACAGCGACTGGCTGATGACGTAGCCCGAGATGACGAAGAAGATATCGACGCCGGTAAATCCACCGGGCAAAGCCTTCAGAAAGTCGGCGTGGAAAATGATCACGCTCAGGACTGCAAATGCGCGCAAGCCGTCGATGGCGGGAATATGCTGAGTGCTGGCCACAGGCGCCTCTCGTGGTTCTTCCTTTTGTGAGATTCATTTGGAGGCAAAGAATATAGGTGGGGTACGGCGCGGCTTGAACCGTGAAGTTGTTTCAGGGTTAGTCCCCGTTTACGACATGGGTGGTTGAGGTGCGTCCTGAAAGCCGAGCCTTGCCGCCGGGCGGCTGGGCTGACCGGGCGGTCCATTTCATGACGAATGGCTTGGGTCCCCCAGACTGATCGGGCTAGAATGCCAGCCCCTAAAAATGATGGCGGCATCCGGCATGCGCATTCAGTTGAACGGTGAACCCCTTGATCTGCCCGACGGTGAAACCGTTGCGGCCCTGCTGACCCGTCTGGAACTCACCGGGCGTCGGGTGGCGGTGGAACTCAATCTGGATATCGTCCCGCGCAGCCAGCACGCCGAAACCACCTTGAACGACGGCGACAGCGTCGAAGTGGTCCACGCCATCGGCGGCGGCTAGTCGCCTCGGTTTCGCAGCCTTTCGCAAGAACCTCACCCCAACAGAGGATTTCCCATGAGCATCGTTCGTAGCGACAAGCCCTTCGTCCTGGCCGGTCGTACCTACCAGTCGCGCTTGCTGGTAGGCACCGGCAAATACCGCGACATGGAAGAAACCCGCCTGGCCATCGAAGCCTCGGGCGCCGAAATCGTGACCGTCGCCGTGCGCCGGACCAACATCGGCCAGAATCCGGGCGAACCGAACCTGCTGGATATCCTGCCGCCGGATCGCTACACGATCCTGCCGAACACCGCCGGCTGCTTCGATGCCATCGAGGCCGTGCGCACCTGCCGCCTGGCCCGTGAACTGCTCGACGGCCACAACCTGGTGAAGCTGGAAGTGCTGGCGGACCAGAAAACCCTGTTCCCCAACGTGATCGAAACCCTCAAGGCCGCCGAAACCCTGGTCAAGGAAGGTTTCGACGTGATGGTCTACACCAGCGATGACCCGATCATCGCCCGCCAGTTGGCGGAAATCGGCTGCATCGCGGTCATGCCGCTGGCCGGCCTGATCGGCACGGGCCTGGGGATCTGCAACCCGTACAACCTGCAGATCATCCTGGAAGAAGCCAAGATCCCGGTGCTGGTGGATGCCGGTGTCGGTACCGCCTCCGACGCCACGATCGCCATGGAGCTGGGTTGCGAAGCGGTGTTGATGAATTCCGCCATCGCCCACGCCCAGCAGCCGATCCTGATGGCCGAAGCGATGAAACACGCGATTGTCGCCGGTCGCCTGGCGTACCTGGCTGGCCGCATGCCGAAAAAACTTTACGCCAGCGCCTCCTCGCCGCTGGATGGTCTGATCAAGTAAGAGCCATTGATGACTGAATCGAACGACACGCCGGTCCTGCCGGAAGAAGGCGAAGAGCGCCAGCACCGCCGCATCAAGAGTTTCGTGATGCGCGCCGGGCGCATGACTGAAGGCCAGCAGCGCGGCCTGGAGCAGGGTGCGCCGCTGTTTGTCCTGCCGCTTGCCGATGCGCCGGTGGATTTTGACCAGGTGTTCGGCCGCTCGGCCCCGCGCTCGCTGGAAATCGGCTTCGGCATGGGGCATTCGTTGCTGGAAATGGCCGCCGCTTCGCCGGAGCAGGATTTCATCGGTGTGGAAGTCCACCGTCCCGGTGTCGGTGCGCTGCTCAACGGCGTGCTGACCCAAGGGCTGACCAACCTGCGGGTCTACGATTGCGACGCCATCGAAGTGCTCAACCGCTGCGTGGCCGACAACAGCCTCGACCGACTGATGCTGTTCTTTCCGGACCCTTGGCACAAAAGCCGTCACCACAAGCGCCGTATCGTCCAGGCGTCGTTCGCTGAGCTGGTGCGCAGCAAGTTGAAGGTCGGTGGTGTGCTGCACATGGCCACGGACTGGGAACCCTACGCCGAATACATGCTGGAAGTGATGAACGTCGCGCCGGGCTATCGCAACCTGGCCGAAGACGGCAAGTGCGTCCCGCGCCCGGCTGAACGGCCGATCACCAAGTTCGAGCGCCGTGGCGAGCGGCTGGGGCATGGGGTTTGGGATTTGAAGTTCGAGAAGTTGGCGTAAAACCCGAAGATCCTGTTGAAATGGGATCTCCTGTGGGAGCGAGCTTGCTCGTGATGGCGGCATAGCAGCCAACATTGATGTTGGATGTTATGGCCCCATCGCGAGCAAGCTCGCTCCCACAGTTGTTTTGTGGTGTCTGAGGGATCAGCGCCGATCCGCCACCACGCCAATCAACACCAGCACCACCAACAACACCGGCGCCAGGCTGTAGTTGTTGAACTGGCTCAAGCCCCGGACGACCCACGGCGTGGCATAGATCAGTGCCGCGCCGCTGCCGATCATGCACAGCAGGGCGATCAACGGTACGCGCAAGGCGCCGGCGATGCTGCCCAGGCGTTGCTCGACCCAGCCCTTGATGTCGGCACCAAACAACACCAGCAGGCAGCCTACCAAGGCCAGGGAGATTTCCGACAGGTTGCTGCGGCTCCAGCGGGACACGGTGGCGAGCAGGTCGAGTACCAGATCCATTCGATTTCCTTGTTTGGGTAATTAGCTCAAAAATGTCTGCAGCAAGTCGTTGAGAAACAGCTGTCCGCGCTCGGTGGCCGCCAGACGTGTCGGTTCGACCTGCAACAGCCCGCTTTGTTCGGCCTCGCGCCGGCCTTCGGCCAGGCTTTGCAGGGGCAGGCCGGTGCGCTGCGGAAATAGTTGCGCGTCAACGCCTTCGGTCAGGCGCAGGGCGTTCATCAGGAACTCGAACGGCAGCTCTTCGTTGGTCAGGGTTTTCTCCCCGGCCAGGAAGCGCTTGGCCGGGTTGAGATAGTCCTTGGGCAGGCGGGTCTTCCAGGTGCGTACGATGCGCCCGTCCGGATGGCTGAGCTTGCCGTGGGCACCGGCACCGATGCCGATGAAGTCGCCGAAACTCCAATAATTGAGGTTATGCCGCGCCGCCCGACCGGGTTGGGCGTAGGCCGAGACTTCGTATTGGGCGTAGCCGTGCTCGGCCAGCAGGGCTTGCCCGGCTTCCTGGATGTCCCACAGCGTGTCGTCTTCGGGCAAGGTCGGCGGCTGGTTCCAGAACACCGTGTTCGGCTCCAGCGTCAGTTGGTACCAGGACAGGTGGGTCGGCTTCAAGGCGATGGCTTGGCGCAGGTCGCCCAGGGCGTCGTCGAGGGACTGCTCGGGCAGGCCATGCATCAGGTCCAGGTTGAAGTTATCGAACCCGGCCCGACGGGCCATGCCGGCGGCGCGTACCGCCTCGTCACCGTTGTGGATCCGTCCCAGGGCCTCGAGCTTGGCCTGCTGGAAGCTCTGGATGCCGATGGACAGGCGATTGATGCCCAAGGCCCGGTAAGCGACGAATTTTTCTTGCTCGAAGGTGCCGGGGTTGGCTTCCAGGGTGATTTCAATGTCCTGGGCGAAGGGTATCCGCGCCTCGACACCCTTGAGCAACCGCCCCAGGGCTTGGGCGCTGAACAGGCTCGGGGTGCCGCCACCAAAAAAGATCGAGCTCAACGGGCGACCATGGGCCGCATGCAGATCCTGGTCGAGGTCGGCCAGCAAGGCGTCGACATATTCCTCTTCCGGCAACTGCGGGCTGGCGGTGTGGGAGTTGAAGTCGCAATACGGGCATTTGCGCACGCACCACGGGATGTGGACGTACAACGCCAGGGGCGGCAGCACTGGCAGTGGCACCCGAGGTGTTTGTGCACCGCCGTGAATCAGCGGTGCGGGAGAATCAATGGTCATTGCAGGCCCAGGCGTTGACGCAGCAGGGCCATGGCGCGGGCGCGGTGGCTCAGCTGGTTTTTTTCCACCGGGCCCAGTTCGGCGCTGGAGCAATTGCGCTCCGGCACCCAGAACAACGGGTCATAGCCAAAACCGTGCTCGCCGCTGGCTTCGGTGAGAATGCGCCCGTGCCACAGGCCTTCGCAGAGGATCGGCAGCGGATCATCGGCATGGCGGACCAGGGCCAGCACACACACGAACTGCGCGCCGCGCTCGGCTTCGGGCACGTCCTTGAGGGCGTCGAGCAGCTTGGCGTTGTTCGCCGCGTCACCTTTGCCGTCAGCGTAACGGGCCGAGTAAATGCCTGGCGCGCCGCCCAGGAAGTCCACGGCCAGCCCGGAATCGTCGGCCAGCGCTGGCAGGCCCGAGATGCGTGCGGCATTGCGGGCCTTGAGGATGGCGTTCTCGACGAACGACAGGCCGGTCTCTTCCGGCTCCACCTGGCTGAACTCGCCAATCGAGCGTAACTGCACCGCCCCGCCGAGCATGGCCTGCAGTTCCTTGAGTTTGCCGGCGTTGTGGCTGGCCAGTACGAGTTGGGTGAAATTGATCATTGGCCCGGGAACAGTTCCTGGTTGAAGTTGATGGTGTTGATCTTGTCGCCGGTTTTCACCTTGATCTCGAAGGTGCGGGTTTCCTGTTGGTCCACTGGATACTGGGCGATGTAATAGATCGCGCCTCGTTCGGTGATCTGGCGGAAGGAGAGGGGGACTGTCTTGCTGGTCAGGTCCTTCACCGTGCCGCTGACGTCGGCGATCAATGGCTTGCCGCTTTTGATCACCGAGACATTGATCACGCCTTGGTTCTTGCTGCGAATCAGCTCGGCAGCCTTGGCGATATCCGGCGTCAGGAAGGTGGAGTTGAAGGTGTTGTAGTGCACGGTGATATCACCGAACACTTCCTTGCGCTCGCCCTTGATAGCGTCGGCGGCCATGGCGCCAACGCTCAGGCAAGCGGTGATGAGAAACAACGCTAGACGGTTCATGTCGTGCTCCTGGTGAGGCCGGGGCTCACACCGCGACCTGATAATCGGTAAGGCCTGGGCTGCTGACCCGATAGATGCCTATTTCACCTAACAGATTAGGCCATAGCTTGCTGGCCCACCCGTGGCGGTGCTGCTGGTCCACGGCCAGGCGATCGATGACCTTGGCTTCACGCTCGCGGCACAGCGCTTCGAAATCCTCGAAGGTGCAGAAGTGGATGTTCGGCGTGTTGTACCAGGTGTAGGGCAGGAACTCCGAGACCGGCATGCGGCCCTTGCTCGCCAGGTACCAGCGGCAACGCCAGTGGCCGAAGTTGGGAAAGGTGATGATGCACTGGCGCCCAACCCGCAGCATTTCGTCGAGGATCTTGTCCGGGTAGTGCACCGCTTGCAGGGCTTGGGTCATGACCACGATGTCGAAGCTATTGCTGGCAAAGTTGCCCAGGCCCTTGTCCAGGTCCTGCTCGATCACGTTGATGCCCTTGGCGACGCACTCGGCAATGTTGTCCGGGTCGTTTTCCAGGCCGTAGCCGCTGACTTGCTTGTTGTCCCGCAGCCAGGTCAGCAGTTCGCCGTTGCCGCAGCCCAGGTCGAGCACGCGGCTGCCGGCGGGGATCCATTCCTGGATGATTTCCAGATCGGCTCTCATGGCATCCTCACAGCGTTATACGGTTCATGTAGTTGCCGAACGCCTGCAGGTAGCGCGGGATCGGGATCAAAAAGGCGTCGTGACCCTGGGGCGCGTCGATTTCCAGGTAGCAGACGTCCTTGCGCGCGGCCATCAGCGCGTCCACCAGCTCCCGCGAGCGCGCCGGGGAGAAGCGCCAGTCGGTGGTGAACGACATCACGCAGAACTTGGCGGTGGCATTGGCGAAGGTTTTCGCCAGGTTATCGTCGAAGTTCGCTGCCGGATCGAAGTAGTCCAGTGCCTTGGTCATCAACAGGTAGGTGTTGGCGTCGAAACGCCCGGAGAACTCTTCACCCTGATAACGCAGGTAGCTCTCGACCTGGAACTCGACGCTGTGGAAGTCGTAGTTGAGCTTTTCGCTCTTGAGGCCACGGCCGAATTTCTCGCCCATGGAGTCGTCGGACAGGTAGGTGATGTGCCCGACCATCCGCGCCAGCATCAGCCCGCGCTTGGGGATCACGCCGTGTTCCTGGAACGAGCCGCCGTGGAATTCGGGGTCGGTGAGGATCGCCTGGCGCGCCACTTCGTTGAAGGCGATGTTCTGCGCCGACAGCTTGGGCGCCGAGGCGATTGCCAGGCAGTGGCGCACGCGGTCCGGGTAGGTGATGGTCCACTGCAAAGCTTGCATGCCCCCCAGGCTGCCGCCGATCACGGCGGCCCACTGGCCGATCCCGAGGCGGTCGGCCAGGCGTGCCTGGCTGTGGACCCAGTCTTCCACGGTCAGCACCGGGAAGTCGGCACCGAAAGGTTTGCCGGTGTCCGGGTTGAGGCTGCTGGGGCCGGTGGAGCCGTTGCAGCCGCCCAGGTTATTCAGGCTGACCACGAAGAACTTGCTGGTATCGATGGGCTTGCCCGGGCCGATGCAGCTGTCCCACCAGCCGGGCTTGCGGTCGTCGACGCTGTGGTAGCCGGCGGCGTGGTGATGCCCCGACAAGGCGTGGCAAATCAGCACGGCATTGCTCGCCGTGGCATTGAGGGTGCCGTAGGTTTCGTAGATCAGGTCATAGGCTGGCAACGAACGGCCGCAGGCCAGGGCCAGGGGCTCGCTGAAATGCGCCATTTGCGGCGTCACCAGACCAACGGAATCGGGGGGAAAGGCAGCTGGCATCGACCCTGCTCGCGTTGAAATGAGGCGTAAGTCTAAAGACCGCTGTGGCAGGCGGCAAGCAACGGGCGGCGCTGATTGTTCCTTGAGTGAAAACCCTGTGCCGGATGAGTTTCCTTGTGGCGAGGGAGCTTGCTCCCGCTGGGGCGCGAAGCGGCCCTATCAGGCCGATGTCCCGTACCATAGGTAATAGCGCGTTGCCTGGTTGGGGGCTGCTTCGCAGCCCAGCGGGAGCAAGCTCCCTCGCCACAGGGTTGGTCATTCATCAGGTGGGCCGGACGAGGCCCGGCAACTCCGGCAGCTTCTTCGGCGAATGAATCCGCACCCGCTTCTGCCGGTTCAACTCGCCACTGATCAGGCTGACCTGGCTCTTGGACACGCCAAACGCCTTGGCCAGGAACGCCATCAGGTAGGCGTTGGCCTTGCCCTCGACCGGCGGGGCGGTGAGGCGGATCTTCAGGCGGTCACCGTGCAGCCCGGCGAAATCATCGCTGCGGGCGGCCGGTTGCAGGTGACACTCCAGGATCAGGTCGTCGCCATCCCAGCGAAAGTAGCTCACTGGGGTCAGATCAGCAGGCGCAGGATTTCCGGCATCATGGTGATCGCCGCCAGGTTGTTGATCACCAGCATGTCGATCAGCTTGAGCACCATGAACGCCAGGATCGGCGAGATATCCAGGCCGCCAAGGTTCGGCACGATACGACGGAACGGCGCCAGGGCCGGTTCGCAGATCTGGTTGACCAGTTCGGCACCTGGGTTATGGCTGCCCGGCGCGACCCACGACAGGATCACGCTGATGATCATGGCGAAGAAGAAAATCTTCAGGAACAGCGCGGTCACGCCAATGAGCGACCAGATCAGCAGTTGCAACGGGTTGCCGGTGGTGCCGTAGGTCAGCAGCAGGGTCAGGGCCATCAGCGCCAGTTGCACCAGGATCGCCAGTACCAGCGAGGACATGTCCAGGCCGAACACGCTTGGGATGATCCGGCGCAGTGGCTTGAGCAGCGGCTGGGTGGCCTTGACGATGAACTGGCAGAGCGGGTTGTAGAAGTTCGCGCGCACCAGTTGCAGCACGAAACGCAGCAGCACGATCAGCAGGTACAGGCTGCCGAGGGTTTGCAGCACGTAGACCGCTGCAGTGTTCAATCCAATCATGAATAACTCCTTATTGGCCCAGTTGTTCGGCCATTTCGGCCGAGCGGTGCGCGGCGGCGCCGAGTGCTTTTTCCACCAGGGCTTCGAAGCCCCCGGCCTGGAACGATTTGATGGCCGCTTCGGTGGTGCCGGCCGGCGAGGTCACGCGGCGGCGCAGCTCGGCCGCGTCGACGTCGCTGGAGACAGCCATGTGTGCGGCGCCTAGTGCGGTCTGCAAGGTCAGTTGGGCAGCGGTTTCCCGGGGCAGGCCGAGTTTCTCACCGGCGGCGGTCATGGCTTCGATCAGCAGGAAAAAGTACGCCGGGCCCGAGCCGGAGACGGCGGTGACGGCGTCCAATTGCTGTTCGGTGTCCAGCCACAGTGCCAGGCCGACAGCCGACAGCAGTTCCTCGGCCTGCTGGCGTTGTGCGGCGGACACTTGGGAAGTAGCGAACAGGCCGCTGACGCCCTGGCGCAGCAGTGCCGGGGTGTTGGGCATGCAGCGTACGATCGGCTGCTCGCCGAGCCAGTTGTTCATGCTGGCGCACGTGATGCCGGCGGCAATCGACACCACCAGTTGATGAGGCTTGAGGCTTGGGCGCAGGGCCGCGCAGACGGTTTTCATCGCTTGCGGCTTGACCGCCAGCACGATGACGTCCGCGCCGTCGATGGCCTGGGCGTTGTCGGCGAAGGTTTGGATGCCGTGTTCGCGGCTCACCCGGTTGCGGGTCTCTTCACCCGGATCGCTGGCGCGGATCAGGGAAGCGTCCAGGCCCTTGGCCCGCAGGCCGCCGATCAGGCTGGCGGCCATATTGCCGGCGCCGATGAAGGCAATACGCGTGTTGCTCATGACAGGTCCTTATAAAGAGATGAGTCGGCCATGTTTCAGGATTGACCGTAGTCGCGGGCGCCGAACAGGGCCGTTCCGATGCGCACCCAGGTGGCGCCTTGGGCAATCGCTGACTCAAGGTCGTGGCTCATGCCCATGGAAAGGGTGTCCAGCGGTAGCGCCAGGCTGGCTTGCAAGCGTTGGACCGCGGCGAAGGCAGCATCCTGGGCGGCGCGGTCTTCGGTGGGTTCGGGAATCGCCATCAATCCGCGCAGTTTCAGGCGGGGCAGGGCGCTGATAGCGCTGGCCAGGGCGGGCAGGTCCGCTGGGGTGCAGCCGGATTTGCTGGCTTCACCGCTGACGTTGACCTGAATGCAGATGTTCAGCGGTGGCAAGTCGGCCGGACGCTGCTCGGACAGACGCTGTGCAATTTTCAAGCGATCCACGGAATGCACCCAGTCGAAATGTTCGGCGATAGCGCGCGTCTTGTTCGATTGAATGGGGCCGATGAAGTGCCAGATCAAGGGCAGGTCGGTCAGTTCGAGCTGTTTGCCCAAGGCTTCTTGCAGGTAGTTCTCGCCGAAGTCCCGCAGGCCGGCGGCATAGGCTTCGCGCAGGGCCTGGACGGGTTTGGTCTTGCTCACGGCCAGCAGTTTGACACTGTGTTCGGCACGCTGGGCGGCCTGCTCCGCAGCGCGGATGCGCGAACTAACCTGAGCGATGTTGTCTGCTATCGTGGACATAAAGAAGCGCCAGCGGTGAGGTTCGCGGCATTCTACTGGAATTGAGGAGCGCTATGGATATCACTGAGTTACTGGCGTTCAGCGCCAAGCAGGGCGCGTCGGACCTGCACCTGTCCGCCGGGCTGCCACCGATGATCCGCGTTGATGGCGATGTCAGGCGCATCAACCTGCCGGCATTGGACCACAAGCAGGTTCATGAACTGATCTACGACATCATGAACGACCGGCAACGAGTAGATTACGAAAAGTTTCTGGAGACCGATTTTTCCTTCGACGTGCCGGGCGTGGCGCGGTTCCGGGTCAACGCCTTCAACCAGAATCGCGGTGCGGGGGCGGTGTTTCGGACCATTCCGTCGAAAGTCCTGACCATGGAAGACCTGGGGATGGGCGAGGTATTTCGCAAAGTGACCGAGGCGCCTCGCGGACTGGTGTTGGTGACCGGGCCCACCGGTTCAGGCAAGTCCACCACCCTGGCGGCCATGATCGATTACTTGAACAGCCACAAGCACCATCACATCCTCACTATCGAAGACCCTATCGAATTCGTTCACGAACCGCGCAAATGCCTGATCAACCAGCGTGAGGTGCACCGCGACACCCAGGGTTTCTCCACGGCCCTGCGTTCGGCCCTGCGGGAGGACCCGGACGTGATTCTGGTGGGGGAGATGCGCGACCTGGAGACCATTCGCCTGGCGCTGACAGCCGCGGAAACCGGGCACCTGGTGTTTGGCACCCTGCACACCACATCGGCGGCCAAGACCATTGACCGGGTGGTGGACGTGTTCCCCGGTGACGAGAAGTCCATGGTTCGTTCGATGCTGTCGGAATCACTGCAGGCGGTGATTTCCCAGACGCTGGTCAAGAAGATCGGCGGCGGCCGAATCGCGGCGCATGAAATCATGCTGGGCACCTCGGCCATTCGGAACCTGATCCGTGAAGACAAGGTGGCGCAGATGTACTCGGCCATCCAGACGGGGGGGGCGCTGGGAATGCAGACGCTGGATATGTGTTTGAAGGACTTGGTGAGCAAAGGCCTGATCAGTCGCGAGCATGCGCGGGAGCGGGCGCGTACGCCGGATAATTTCTGAGGCGGGGAAACGGTCAGTAAGGCCTGATACGGTCCCTGTGGCGAGGGAGCTTGCTCCCGCTGGGCCGCGAAGCGGACCCAAAATAATGGGGTCCACAGAGATCATTGGTCTGTTTTGGGGCGGCTGCGCCACCCAGCGGGAGCAAGCTCCCTCGCCACAGGGGGGCCGGTGAGCGCTTCAGATTAGCGCTGAACCACGCGCATCGCACCCGGCTCTTTCGGCAGCACGCGCTTGGCCACCACGTAATGGGTGTCCCAGTACGGTTTGTTCAAGGTGTCGATGCTCACCGACTTGCCACGGCGCGGGGCGTGGATGAAGCGGTCGTTGCCCAGGTAGATGGCCACGTGGTTGACCCGGCGGCTCTTGAGCTTGAAGAAGATCAGGTCACCGGGCTTGAGGTCCTTGCGCTCGACTTTCTCGCCATGACCGGCGGCCATGGCGTTGGAGGTGCGCGGCAGGTCGAAGGTGGCGTCGTTGAAGGCGTATTTCACCAGTCCGCTGCAATCGAAACCTTTACTTGGGCTACTGCCGCCCCAACGATAAGGTGTGCCCAGTACATTCACGGCGCGACTCAACACATTGCTGCTCGCTTTGGTCGCCATCGGCGGGACCAGCTTGCTGTTGGTCGTGCTCACGCGCTGGGCGCTTGGCTTGTCCTTGCTCAAGGAGGCAGAGACATGGGATTTCGGGGTATAGCCGTTGACGTTGGGAAGACGTTGCTCACGATTGGTGGCGTGGGCGGCCAGTGGCAATAATAGGCAAATGGTTAGCCATGTCTTGAAAAATGGACGCATTAGGCAAGGCTCTTAAAGGTTGGCGCGCAACTTTATAACAGCTTTTTTTGCCATTCCGAGGCCGTTTGTCGATTCGAAACGCAGCGAAAAACCCGGCGAAATGCGACAAGTTGACCTGATTGTCCGACAGAACCCCTATATCACGGGGCTTTCGCCGGTTCGAATCGCCCAGGACCGCTTGTCGGCTGGACACGAAAAAGTCACAAAAACTCCGAAAAAATTTATCTATCGAGGCAAAAGAGGCCATTCATGAACAGCTATCAGCAGGACGCAATCCGCGATACCCACAGCAAAGTCATTGGGTATCTGCTGTGGATTTTCGGTTTTACCGGCGCCCACCGTTTCTATTACGGCAAGCCGGTCACGGGCACGATCTGGTTCTTCACCTTCGGCCTGCTGGGCATTGGTTGGCTGATCGACCTGTTCCTGATCCCGGCCATGGATCGCGAAGCGGACCTGCGGTTTACCCCGGGGCCTATCGAGTACAGCGTGGCGTGGATTCTGCTGACGTTTCTCGGGGTGCTGGGCGTACACCGCATGTACCAGGGCAAATGGCTCAGCGGGATCCTTTACTTGCTGACTGGCGGGGTATTTTTCCTGGGGGTGCTATATGACTTCTGGACGCTGAATGATCAGGTGTCGATCCGTAATGCGCAGAAGCGTGGGGCTTTTCAGTAAGACCTGGTCGCCTGCATCGCGAGCAAGCTCGCTCCCACACTGGATTGAGGTGTTCACACATCATGTGTTCACCAAAGATCCACCTGTGGGAGCGAGCTTGCTCGCGATAGGTGCGGCGCGGTATCAGGCCTGGTGAGTAATCCGCCCATCCATCAGGGTGTAACGCACCGCACCCGGCAGGCTATGGCCGATGAACGGGCAGTTGTCACCCTTGGAGCGCCAGGCTTCCCCGGCCACGGTGGACGCGGCGGGGTCGAACAGCACCAGGTCCGCCGCGGCGCCCACCGCCAGTTTCCCCGCCGGCAATTGCAGCGCCTGGGCCGGGCCGTCGCTCAGGCGTGCCAGCAGGGTCGGCAGGTCCAGCAAGCCGTCTTCCACCAGCGTCAGGGCTAGCGGTAGCAGCAGTTCGACACTGCTGATGCCCGGCTCGGTGGCGCCGAACGGTGCCAGCTTGGCATCGCGCTCATGGGGTTGGTGGTGGCTGGAGATGGCCGAGATCACCCCGGATTTCACCGCCTCGCGCAGGCCATCGCGGTCGGCGCGGGTGCGCAGTGGCGGCTGGACGTGGTAGACGCTGTTGAAGTCGATCAGCGCTTCGTCAGTCAGGATCAACTGGTACAGCGCCACATCGGCGGTCACCGGCAAGCCGCGGGCCTGGGCCTGGGCGATCAGTGCCGCACCGCGAGCACTGGTCAGTTGGCTGAAGTGCGCGCGCACGCCGCTTTGCTCGACCAACAGCAGGTCCCGGGCCAGGGCCACGGTTTCGGCGGTTTCCGGGATGCCCGGCAGGCCGAGGAAACTGGCGGTCGGGCCTTCGTGGGCCAGGCCACCTTCGGCCAGGTCGTGGTCCTGGGAGTTGAAGATCACCGTCAGGCCGAAGGTCGCCGCGTATTCCAGGGCACGGCACAGGGTACGGGTGTTGCGGAAACTGTTCAGGCCGTTGCCGAACGCCACGCACCCGGCGTCGCGCAGGGCGATGAGTTCGGCCAGTTGCTCGCCGTCCAGGCCCTTGCTCAGTGCGCCAATCGGGAAGACCTTGGTGTTGCCGGCCTCGCGGGCACGGTCGAGGATCAGTTCGGCGACGGCCGAGGTGTCCAGCACCGGTTTGGTCTGCGGCGGACAGCACAGGCTGGTCACGCCCCCGGCGGCGGCGGCCCGGGTTTCGCTGACGATGCTGCCTTTGCGGCTGTAGCCCGGTTCGCGCAGGGCGACGTTCAGGTCCACCAGGCCAGGGGCGGCCACCAGGCCATGGGCGTCGAGGACCTCGACGGCCACGAAGCCGACCGGAGCGGCGCCCAGGGCGACGATCTTGCAGGCATCGATATGGATATCAGTCACTTGATCCAGGCCACTGGCTGGATCGATCACGCGTGCGCCGAGAATGCTGAGCTTCACTGGGCGTTCTCCTGGTCGAATTGGCGCTGGGCCGTTTGCCCGCTCATGGCCATGGACAGCACGGCCATGCGGATGGCGATGCCGTAGGTCACCTGGTTGAGGATCACTGAGTGTGGCCCGTCAGCCACCGCTGATTCGATTTCCACGCCGCGGTTGATCGGTCCCGGGTGCATGACGATGGCGTCCGGCTTGGCCCCGGCCAAACGGGCGGTGGTCAGGCCGAACAGGCGGTAGAACTCGCCTTCGCTGGGCAGCAAGCCGCCGGTCATGCGTTCGCGTTGCAGGCGCAGCATGATCACCACGTCCACATCCTTGAGGCCTTCGGTCATGTCGGTGTAGACCTTCACGCCGTATTGCTCGACGCCGATGGGCAGCAGGGTCTTCGGCGCGATCACGCGGATGTCCGGGCAGCCGAGGGTCTTGAGGGCCAGCATGTTCGAACGGGCCACCCGCGAGTGCAGGATGTCGCCGACGATGGCCACCGACAGGTTCTCGAAGCTGCCCTTGTGTCGACGGATGGTCAGCATGTCCAGCATGCCCTGGGTCGGGTGGGCGTGACGGCCGTCGCCGCCGTTGATGATCGCCACCTGTGGGCAGACGTGCTCGGCAATGAAGTGCGCGGCGCCGGAATCACCGTGGCGCACGACGAACATGTCGGCGGCCATGGCTTCGAGGTTGCGCAGGGTGTCGAGCAGGGTTTCGCCCTTGCTCGCCGAGGACGTGGACACGTTGAGGGTGATCACGTCCGCCGACAGCCGCTGGGCCGCCAGTTCGAAGGTGGTGCGGGTGCGGGTGGAGTTTTCGAAGAACACGTTGCACACGGTCTTGCCGCGCAGCAACGGGACTTTCTTCACCGCCCGGGCGCCGACTTCGAGGAACGAGTCGGCAGTGTCGAGGATTTCCGTCAACAGCTCGCGGCGCAGGCCGTCGAGGGACAGGAAGTGCCGCAGCTGGCCCTGATCGTTGAGCTGCAGCGGGCGCTTGGTTTCGAGAGGCGTCATCGCGATGGACTCTTACAAGGGCAGTTAAAGGGCAAGGTCTTGCAGTTCGAGTTGCAGTGGCGACGGCCCGGAGAGCTTGACCCGCTCATGGGCGGCCAGCGTCAGCGTCGCGCCGACCACGTTCGGCCGGATCGGCAGCTCGGCGGCATCCAGGTCCAGCAGGCACACCAGCGTCACGCTGGCCGGGCGGCCGTAGTCGAACAGTTCGTTCATGGCGGCGCGGATGGTCCGGCCGCTCATCAGCACGTCGTCGATCAGCACCAGGTGCTGACCTTCGATCTCGAACGGCAGGGCCGAGGGGCGCACTTGCGGGTGCAGGCCGTTCTGGCTGAAGTCGTCGCGGTAGAAGGACACGTCCAGGGTGCCCAGTGGTGATTGGCTGCCCAGTGCTTCGAGCAAGGCCTGGGCGACCCAGACACCCCCGGTGCGAATGCCAATGTAACGCGGGTCGCTGATGCCGCGGTGTTCCAGGTGTGCCTTGAGACGAATCGCCATCTGGCTGATCAGTTCGGCAGGATTGGGCAGGCTCATGCTGGCTCCTTCAGGTTCCCGGGCCGGTGGTGAGTGGCGCGGCTTATCGCTAAAAGAAAGCGCCTTGGCGGCGCTTTGTAAAAAATCAGGTTTCGAACAGGGCGGCGTTGGCGTCGAGCCAGCCTTGCAACAGCAGGGCGGCGGCGATGGCGTCCACCGGGTTGTCGCGGTAACTGCCTTTCTGCCCGCCACGCACCAGGCGCTCGCCCTTGGCCTCGAAGGTGGTCAGGCGCTCGTCATGGGTATAGAAGGGCAGGTTGTAGCGGCCATTGAGCCGGCGGGCGAACTTTTCGGCGCGCAGGCACATGTCGCTGGGCGTGCCGTCCATGTTCAGCGGCAGGCCGACCACCACGGCATCGGGTTTCCACTCCTTGATCAGCGCTTCGACCTGGTTCCAGTCCGGAACGCCATTCTGCGCCTTCAAGGTGCACAGCTCACGGGCCTGGCCGGTAATGACCTGGCCGACCGCGACGCCGATCTGTTTGGTGCCGTAATCGAAGCCCAGCAGCAAGCGCAGCGCCATCAGGCGTGTCCTGCCTGGCTGGTGAGCAGGCTGAGGTTGACCCCCAGCCGGCTGGCCGCCGCTTCCAGGCGCAGTTCGCTGCTGGTGTTGAACAGGATATCGGCGTCGAACGGGCAGGTCAGCCAGGCGTTGTCGGCCAGTTCGGCTTCCAGTTGCCCGGGTTCCCAACCGGCATAGCCGAGGGCGATCAGGCTTTTCTCCGGGCCGACGCCGTCGGCGATGGCGAACAGCACGTCCTGGGAGGTGGACAGTGACACCCCGTCCAGGTCCACGGTGGCCTGGTATTTGGGGCCCGACGGGTGGAGCACGAAACCGCGGTCAGTCTGCACCGGGCCGCCGATGAAAATCGGCACGTGCTGGCACAAGAGTGGCGGTTCGACCTCGGGGCGCAACTGCTCCAGGATGTCCGCCAGGTTCAATTCCTGCGGGCGATTGATTACCAGCCCCATGGCCCCATTGGCCGTGTGCTCGACGATGTAGGTCAAGGTGTGGGCAAAATTCGGATCGGCCATGTGCGGCATGGCAATCAGGAAGTGATGCTTGAGGTAGGTGGGGCTGACGTTTTTCATAGGCGCTAGTGTGGCGGGGCGGGGGCGAACTGACAAGCTGGGGATGTGCAGGAAATACCCGAAACCGACATGAAACCCCTGTGGGAGCGAGCCTGCCTGATCGTTCCCACGCTCTGCGTGGGAATGCCTCACTGGACGCTCCGCGTCCACCATGCTGGGACGCGGAGCGAGCCTGGCTGCATTCCTACGCAGAGCGTAGGAACGATCAATCAATTGCTCGAAAGCCGATCACCACGGGCAAACTTCCAGGTGCGGATGATTTCCAGTCGGTCGATGTCCGACAGGTCCCCGGTAAACGGCGCGAACGGCGCAGCCAGGCGCACGATCCGCTGGGCGGCCTGGTCCAGCAGCGGCTGGCCGGAGGACTCTAGTACCAGCACTTCATACAGCGAGCCATCGCGGTTGATCGAGACCATCAGCCGCAGGTTGCCGTAGATCTGTTTGCGCCGGGCTTCGTCGGGGTAGTTGAGGTTGCCGATGCGCTCGACCTTCTTGCGCCATTCGTCCTTGTACCAGGCGCCCTTGTCGCGCATGGTCGAGGCGGCGCTCAGGCGATGGATGCGCGGGCGCTTGGCGTAGAGCTGTTGCTCCTGGGCCAGTTCGGCTTCCAGGCTGGCGATGTCGCTGGACAACTGTGAGCTGTCGAAGGTGGGTTCGGGGGCCTTGGGCTTGGGATCAGGCTTGACCTCTTCCTTGACCGGGGCCTTTTTCGGTTTTGGCGCCACGGTGGTCACGGCGGCCTTGGGCGCCGTCTCCTGCACCTCGGGCTTGGCGGCTGGCGGCGGGGTGACTTTTTGTACCTTGGTATCCTGGAATGGCGCGATCTCGGTGGTCTTGGGGATCGCCTTTTTTTCCAGGGTGCCGCTGCCTTGCTGGTTTTCCTGGGCGAGGAAGTCGGCCTTCTTGGGCTTGGTCTCGCTCTTGAAGGTGGCCAGGGTGATTTCCAGGGTCTGGCTGATCTGCTTGGGCTCGACCGTGGCAAACCCGACGCCCAGCAGCAGGGCCAAGTGGATCAGCGCCGCCAGGAACAGGGTAAAACCGAGGCGATCGGCCGGGCGCACGCCACGATGGGCGAGCTCTTGGGGCAGATCGGACGGGAGTGTCATGACAAGGAAACCAACATCGCGTTTTTTTCAGGCCGGGCATGATAGCGCAATGTGGGTTTCCTTCAGCAGGATCTGGATCAACGAGCCTTGAGCTTCTGATCGATGGCATCCATCAGCATCCCGCCGATGTCGGTGCCAAAGGCGTTGTCGATCTCGCGGATGCAGGTCGGGCTGGTGACGTTGATTTCCGTCAGGTGCTCGCCGATCACGTCCAGGCCCACGAACAGCAGGCCTTTCTCGCGCAGGGTCGGGCCGACCTGGGCGGCGATCCAGCGATCCTTCTCGGTCAATGGACGCGCCTCGCCACGCCCGCCGGCCGCCAGGTTGCCACGGGTTTCGCCGGCGGCCGGGATGCGCGCCAGGCAATAATCCACCGGTTCGCCGTCGATCATCAGGATGCGTTTGTCACCGTCGACGATGGCCGGCAGGTAGCCCTGGATCATGATCTGCTGCTTGCCGTGCAAGGTCAGGGTTTCGAGGATCACCGACAGGTTCGGGTGGCCGGCGGTGTGGCGGAAAATCGAAGAGCCGCCCATACCGTCCAGAGGCTTGAGGATCACGTCGCCGTGGTGGTCGGCGAACTCACGCAACACGTCTGGGCGACGGCTGACGATGGTCGGCGGCGTGCACTGCGGGAACAGCGTGGCGAACAGCTTTTCGTTGCAGTCGCGCAGGCTCTGGGGCTTGTTGACCACCAGCACGCCGGCGTTTTCAGCCTGTTCCAGCAGGTAGGTGGAGTACACGAACTCCATGTCGAACGGCGGATCCTTGCGCATCAGGATCACGTCCAGGTCGCTCAGCAGCGCGTCGCTCTCGGTGCCCAGCTCAAACCACTTCTCGGGGTTGGCGAAGACTTTCAGCGGCTTCATCCGCGCCCGAGCCTGGCCTTCGGCCTGGTAGAGGTCGCGCTGTTCCATGTAGAACAGCTCCCAGCCGCGCTTCTGAGCGGCCAGCAGCATGGCCAGCGAGCTATCCTTTTTATAGGAAATACTGGCGATAGGGTCCATGACAATGCCGACGCGTACGCTCATGGCTTGGTTCCTCGAATGTGATGGGCACATATTGGTGCGAAAAAGTGGCGTCAGAGTGGCGCCCGGAAGATTGGCGGTCAAGGAAAAACCACCGCGCCGAGCGGCCGATAGATCGGCGATGGAGACTGTGCTAAAAAGGCTGCCATGTGACGTGCGGGCCTTGAACATCAAGGGTTTGCGCTGTCGATCACACTTACGCGTTAAAAACCGGTTTGCAGTGGCAATGGCAGAGCATCTCACGCAGCAGCAACCCAGCGCCTTGAAGGTCATGGTCATCGACGATTCGAAGACCATCCGCCGCACCGCCGAAACCTTGCTGCGCAACGTGGGCTGCGAGGTGATCACGGCCGTCGATGGTTTCGATGCCCTGGCCAAGATCGCCGACCATCATCCGGGCATCATTTTTGTCGACATCATGATGCCGCGCCTGGATGGCTACCAGACCTGTGCCCTGATCAAGAACAACAGCGCGTTCAAGGCCACGCCGGTGATCATGCTGTCGTCCCGCGACGGGTTGTTCGACAAGGCCAAGGGGCGCATCGTCGGTTCCGATCAGTTTTTGACCAAGCCGTTCAGCAAGGAAGAACTGCTGGGCGCGATACAGGCCCATGTCCCGGGCTTTGCCGCTGTCCAGCCGCACCAGGCACATTAATGACACTTGGCCAACGGGCCAGGGGTCAACAAGAAAATGGGGAACACCATGGCACGAGTTCTGATCGTCGATGATTCGCCGACTGAAATGTACAAACTGACCGGCATGCTGGAAAAGCACGGCCATCAGGTCCTGAAGGCCGAGAATGGCGCCGATGGCGTGGCCCTGGCCCGCCAGGAAAAACCCGATGCGGTGCTGATGGACATCGTCATGCCCGGCCTCAACGGTTTCCAGGCCACGCGCCAGTTGACCAAGGACCCGGACACCGGCCACATCCCCGTGATCATCATCACCACCAAGGACCAGGACACCGACAAGGTCTGGGGCACGCGCCAAGGTGCGAGGGACTACCTGACCAAACCGGTGGACGAAGAAACCCTGATCGCGACCCTGAACAAAGTGCTGGCGGGTTGACGGCACGGCCATGAGCCAATCCCTGACTGCATTCGAACTGCTGCTGCAGATCGACCGGCGCTGCCGGTTGCTGGGGGCGGACCTGCCCTCCCAGCCGGCCCATCGCGCCGGTTGGAGCGGCATCGGCTTTCGCTTGGGCGAGCACTGGTACGTGGCGCCGATGGGCGAAGTCAGCGAAGTGCTGCACGAACCACGTCACACGCATTTGCCCGGGGTCAAGCCGTGGGTGCGTGGAGTGGCTAACCTGCGCGGGCGCTTGTTGCCGTTGATGGACTTGTGCGGGTTCTTTGGCCACGAGCTGTCGACCGTGCGCAAGCAGCGGCGCGTGTTGGTGGTGGATCACGACGAGGTGTTCGCCGGGTTGTTGGTGGACGAGGTCCTTGGGCTGCAGCATTTTGCCCAGGAAAGCCTGGAACCGACGCTGGTGGACGACCTTGACGGCCCCGAAGCGGCCTTCGTCAAGGGGCGGTTTGGCGGCGAGCGCGAGTGGCAAGTGTTCAGCCCGTTTGCCCTGGCGCGGTCGCCGGGGTTCATGGATGTGGCGATTTAACGAGGTGCAGCGCAGGCCCCTTGTGGGAGCGAGCTCGCTCCCACATTGGTTCGGCGGTGACTGGGTTGGATTGGGCAGTACAGGCGAGAACCGATGATCAAAGCAAAAACAGGCAAGCCACTGGAAGCGTCGCGCAGTCGTTCGCAGATCATCGTGCTGTTCGTCGCGCTGATCGTCTTCATCATGCTGCTGTTCGCCAACTTCGCTTACCTCAACACCCAGTCCGCCTACGACAAGCAGTACATCGGCCATGCCGGTGAGCTGCGGGTACTGTCCCAGCGCATCGCCAAGAACGCCACCGAGGCTGCCGCCGGCAAGCCCGCGGCATTCAAGCTGCTGAGCGATGCGCGCAATGACTTCGCCCAGCGCTGGGGCTACCTCAAACAAGGCGACCCGGTGACCGGCCTGCCCCCGGCGCCCGCCACCCTGCGCCCGCAGATGCGCGCCGTGCAGTTGGATTGGGAACGCCTGCTCAAGAACACCGATGCCATCCTCTCCAGCGAACAGACCGTGCTGTCGCTGCACCAGGTGGCGGCGACCCTGGCCGAAACCGTGCCGCAGTTGCAGGTCGAGTACGAAAAAGTCGTCGAGATCCTGCTGCAACGCGGCGCGCCGGCCGCCCAGGTGGCCATGGCCCAGCGCCAGTCGTTGCTGGCCGAACGGATTCTCGGCGCGGTGAATACCGTGCTGGCGGGGGACGAAAACGCCAGCCAGGCCGCCGACACTTTCGGTCGCGACGCCGCGCGTTTTGGCCAGGTGCTCAACGGCATGTTGCAAGGTGACCCGGCCCTGAAGATATCCCAGGTCCAGGACCGCGATGCCCGGGCACGCCTGAGCGAAATCAGCGAGCTCTTCGAGTTCGTCTCCGGCTCGGTGGACGAAATCCTCGAGACCTCCCCGGAGCTGTTCAAGGTCCGCGAATCGGCCGGCAACATCTTCAACCTGTCGCAGACCCTGCTCGACGAGGCTTCGCACCTGGCCACGGCCTTCGAAAATCTCGCCGGCGGGCGGTCCATCAATACCATCGGCGGCTATGTGCTGGGTTTGCTGGCGCTGATGTCGATCATCCTGATTGGCCTGGTGATGGTCCGCGAAACCAACCGCCAGTTGCACGAAACCGCACAAAAGAACGAACGCAACCAGAACGCGATCATGCGGTTGCTGGATGAAATCGAAGACCTGGCCGATGGCGACCTGACCGTCACGGCCTCGGTCACCGAGGACTTCACCGGCACCATCGCCGATTCCATCAACTATTCGGTGGATCAACTGCGCGACCTGGTGGCGACCATCAACCTGACCGCCGGCCAGGTCGCCGCTGCGGTGCAGGAAACCCAGGCCACGGCGATGCACCTGGCCCAGGCCTCCGAGCACCAGGCCCAGCAGATTTCCGAAGCTTCGACTTCAATTAATGAAATGGCCCAGTCCATCGACCAGGTGTCGGCCAATGCCGCCGAGTCGTCGGCGGTGGCCGAGCGGTCGGTGGAAATTGCCAACAAGGGCAACGAGGTGGTGCACAACACCATTCACGGCATGGACAACATTCGCGAACAGATCCAGGACACCGCCAAGCGCATCAAGCGCCTGGGTGAGTCATCCCAGGAAATTGGCGACATTGTCAGCCTGATCGACGACATCGCTGACCAGACCAACATCCTGGCACTCAACGCCGCCATCCAGGCGTCCATGGCCGGTGATGCCGGGCGCGGGTTCGCGGTGGTGGCCGATGAAGTGCAGCGCTTGGCCGAGCGCTCTTCGGCGGCGACCCGGCAAATCGAGACCCTGGTGCGGGCGATCCAGGCCGACACCAACGAGGCGGTGATTTCCATGGAGCAGACCACCACCGAAGTGGTGCGCGGTGCGCGACTGGCCCAGGACGCCGGCGTCGCCCTGGAAGAAATCGAAGGCGTGTCCAAGACCCTGGCGGCGCTGATCCAGAGCATCTCCAACGCTGCGCAGCAACAGACCACCTCGGCGGGGCAGATTTCCTTGACCATGAACGTGATCCAGCAGATCACCTCGCAGACCTCATCCGGTTCCACCGCCACTGCCGAGAGCATTGGCAACCTGGCGAAAATGGCCAGCCAGCTGCGCCGTTCGGTGTCGGGTTTTACCTTGCCGGCGGCGGCAGCGGCTGGCGATGAGGAAAAAGGGTGACTGACCTGTTGGGAGGGAATGTACCTGTGGCAAGGGCGCTTTTGTGGCGAGGGAGCTTGCTCCCGCTGGGTGGCGCAGCCGCCCCGAATATTTTGTGAGCGCTGCGCACTCAAGCGGGAGCAAGCTCCCTCGCCACGGGGTTCTGGGCCGTACCACAGGCATACGACTGTTGATTTGGAGTGGTTATGGGTGATCGGCACGACTATGTGGCCCTGGAATGGGTCAAGGGCGAGATTGCCGAAACGCTGAAGCAGGCTCATCTGGCCCTCAACCGCTTGGTGGACGATCCGCAGGCGTCGGACGCCCTCGGGCAATGCCTGGCCTGCATTCACCAGGTCCACGGCGGCCTGCAGATGGTCGAGTTCTACGGTGCGGCGCTGCTGGCCGAGGAGATGGAGCAGCTGTGCGCCGCTCTGCAGGACAACCGCGTCACCCATCGCGACGAAGCCATCAGCCTGTTGAGCCAGGCCTTGGGGCAGTTGCCGATCTACTTGGACCGCGTACAAGGTGCCCGTCGCGACCTGCCGCTTGTGGTGCTGCCCTTGATCAACGACCTGCGTAGTGCCCGGGGCGAGAGCCTGTTGTCGGAAACCAGCCTGTTCAGCCCCGAGTTGCCCGATATCGCGCCGCTCAGCGACGAGGCGTTGCAGCGCCTCGAACCCGCGGACCTGCCAAACACCTTGCGCAAACTGCGCCAGACCCTGCAAATGGCCCTGGTGGGCCTGTTGCGCGAACAGGATGACGCGACCCACCTGGGTTACCTGGCCAAGGTCTTCCACCGCCTGGAAACCTTGTGCGCTGGGGCGCCGCTCAATGCGTTATGGCAGGTGGCCTCGGCGCTGGTCGAAGGCATGCGCGACGGGCGTATCGCCAACAGCCCGGCGCTGCGCAGCCTGTTCAAGGAAGCCGACAAGGAGCTCAAGCGCCTGCTGGACCAAGGCATGCCTGGCATCAATCAGCCGGCACCGCCCCACCTGCTCAAGAGCTTGTTGTTCTATATTGCCAAGGCCGAACATCCCAGCGGGCAGATGCAGATCATGAAAGAACGCTACTCACTGGACGACGCGCTGCCCGACAGCGCCATGGTCGACGAAGAACGCGCGCGCCTGGCCGGGCCCGACCGCGATGCCATGCGCTCGGTGCTTGCCGCGCTGTGCGAGGAGTTGGTACGGGTCAAGGAGCGCCTGGACCTGTTCGTGCGCAGTGACCGCCAGCATGCCTCGGAGCTGGACAGCCTGTTGGCGCCGCTGCGGCAGATCGCCGACACCCTGGCGGTGCTCGGTTTCGGCCAACCGCGCAAGGTCATCATCGATCAACTGGCGGTGGTCCTGAGCCTCGCCCAGGGCCAGCGCGAGCCGGATGACGCGACCCTCATGGACGTCGCCGGAGCCTTGCTCTACGTCGAGGCGACCCTGGCCGGCATGGTCGGCACCGTCGAGCCCGAGAGCCGCGAAGACACCCACCTGCCCACCACCGACCTGACCCAGATCCACCAGATCGTCATCAAGGAAGCCCACACCTGCCTGCAACAGGCCAAGGACATGATCGTCGACTACATCGACGCGGACTGGAACAGCGAGCAACTGCAACCCTTGCCGGCGCTGCTGACCCAGGTGCGCGGCGCGCTGGCGATGATTCCCCTGAGCCGTGCCGCCAGCCTGGTGGAGGCCTGCAACGCGTTCATCCGCGACCACCTGTTGCTGGACCAGGCCCAGCCGGGGTGGGAAGAACTCGACCACCTGGCCGACGTGATCACCGGCCTCGAATACTACCTGGAGCGCTTGAGCGAGGACCCGGAAACCTCCGGCGAGCCGTTGCTCAATGGGGTCGAGCGGAGCTTGGCTGCGCTCGGTTATTTCCCTGACGAAGCGCGGGTGCCGGTGCTCGACGATGTGTTGAGCCCCAACGAAGCCCAGGTCATGCAGGACTTGCAGGAACTGGATGACCCGCAGACGGTGCAATCCTTGGCCGAAGTGCTGGCCAGCCCGATCTCGGCGGTCAATCCGCCGGCCAGGAGCACCCCGGGCAGCCTGTTGCCGCCACCGTTGGATGAACGTCCGGTGGACGACGAGTTGCGCGAGGTCTTCCTCGAGGAAACCGGCGAGGTGTTGGACGTCCTGCGTGAATACCTGCCGCGCTGGAGTGCTCATCCCGACGACCACGGCGCGCTGAGCGAACTGCGCCGGGCCTTCCATACCCTCAAGGGCAGCGGCCGGATGGTCCGGGCGCTGGTGCTGGGTGAACTGGCCTGGGCCGTGGAAAACCTGCTCAACCGGGTCCTGGAGCGCAGCGTCGAGCCGCAGGCCTCGGTCCGCCAGTTGGTTGAAGACACGGTGCAGTTGTTGCCGGCCCTGGTGGCTGAATTCGCGGCCAATCACCAGCGCCAGCGCGACGACGTCGACCGCTTGGCCGCCCGCGCCCATGTCCTGGCCAAGGGCGGCGACGAGGAGGATGAAGACGAGCAGGACGTGGCCGCTCTCGATCCGCTGCTGTTGAAGATCTTCGACAACGAAGCCCAGGGCCACCTCGCCAGCCTCAATCGCTTTCTCGATCAGTCGGCCGACCACCTGCCCTTGCAGGCCAGTGATGAATTGCAGCGGGCCTTGCATACGCTCAAGGGCAGCGCTTCGATGGCCGGCGTGCTGCCGATCGCCGAACTGGCGGGGGCGATGGATGAGCTGGCCCGGGAATACCGGGCGCATCTGATTGCCCTCGACCTGGATGAAGTCGAATTGCTGCTGGAAGCCGAAGGGCTGCTGCGCCGTGGCTTGCGCCAGTTGCACAGCGAGCCGCTGGCGGCGATCCCCGGGGCCGAGGATCTGATCCTGCGTGCCCAGGCCCTGCTGGCCGAGCGTCTGCACGCCGCCAACAATGCGCCAGACAAAGTGCTGCGAACCAAGCGCGACCCACAACTGATCAACAACTTCCTCGCCCAGGGCATGGACATCCTGCTGGACGCCGAAAGCCTTTTGCAGCGCTGGCAGCAGCACCCCGGTGAAGGCCAGGAACTGAGTGCGCTGCTCGATGAGCTGACCACCCTCGGCGAAGGCGCGCACTTGGCCGACTTGCACCCGGTGGACGAACTCTGCGAAGCCTTGCTCGACCTCTACGGTGCGGTAGAGGAAAGCAGCCTGGCGGTCAGCAATGAATTTTTCCAGGAGGCCCAGCGCGCCCATGAAGCGCTGATCGACATGCTCGATGAGCTGGCGGCCGGGCAGCATGTGCATCCGCAGCCGGCGCGGGTACAAGCCTTGCGCCGCCTGCTCCAGGAGAGCCTCGACCCGTCGGCCACCGGTCTGATCCGCAGCGACGGCAGCCGCACCCTGAGCATCCGCGAACTGGGCCACGCAACGGCGGAAATGGAGCGTGACGCGCCCGTCGATACCTCGATGGAAGATGATCTCTCGGCGATTTTTCTCGAAGAAGCCCAAGACATCCTCGAAAGCGCCGCACAAGCCTTGCAACGCTGGTTGGCCGATCCGGATAACGGCGCGCCGCTGTCCTCGCTGCAACGTGACTTGCACACCCTCAAGGGCGGTGCGCGAATGGCCGACATCCGGCCGGTGAGCGACCTGGCCCAGGAGTTGGAAAACCTTTACGAAGGGCTGGTGGACCGGCGCTACAGCTACAGCGAGGAGCTGGCGCAACTGCTCGCCAGCAGTCATGAACGCCTCGACCTGTTGCTCGGGCAGTTGCAGCAGGGCCAGCCGTTGGGCGATCCCGTTGCGCTGATCGACGCCATTCGACGGTTCCGCCAGGACAAGCCGAACGCCATCGAGACGAGCGCAGCGGCCCAGGCCGACGGCGCCGGCCATGATCCCGAGTTGCTGGAAATCTTCCTTGAGGAAGGCTTCGACATCCTCGACAGCTCGGGCGCGGCGCTGCTGCGCTGGCAGGAAGAACCGTCGAATCGCCAGGCCGTGGAAACCTTGCTACGGGATTTGCACACCCTCAAGGGCGGTGCGCGCATGGTGGAAATCGTCCCCATCGGCGACCTGGCCCACGAGTTGGAAAACCTCTATGAAGGTCTGTCGGCGGGTCTGCTGCAGCCGACCCCGGCGCTGTTCACCTTGTTGCAAAGCAGCCATGACCGACTGGCGCAGATGCTCGACGCCGTGCGCGCCGGCCACCCGTGCCCGCTGGCGGACCGGCTGATTGCACAGATCCAGGCGGTGAATCATCCCCAGGAGAATGCCGCGCCGCAGGCTGTCTCGGCGCCGGAGCCGGTGCCTACTCCCATCGTCAGCCCACCCGCGGCGCCTGCAAGACCGGACCCCGGCGCGGCGGGCGACGGTGCGGACATGGTCAAGGTCTCCGCCGAACTGCTCGACGACCTGGTGAACCTGGCGGGCGAAACGTCGATCTTCCGTGGGCGTATCGAACAGCAGGTCAACGACGCGCGCGTGGCCCTGGGCGAAATGGAAACCACCATCGAGCGCATGCGCGATCAGTTGCGACGGCTGGATACCGAAACCCAGGGGCGAATTCTCAGCCGACAACAGGTCGAGGCCGAGCGCCTGGGCTATGAAGAGTTCGACCCGCTGGAGATGGACCGCCATTCCCAGTTGCAGCAGTTGTCCCGGGCGCTGTTCGAGTCCGCCTCGGACTTGCTTGAGCTCAAGGAAACCCTTGATCGCAGCAATCACGATGCCGAGGTCCTGCTGCAACAGCAGGGGCGTATCAACACCGAGCTCCAGGAAGGCCTGATGCGTACGCGCATGGTGCCCTTCGAGCGTATGCTGCCCCGGCTCAAGCGCATCGTCCGGCAAGTGGCGCAGGAGCTGGGCAAGGACGTGGAATTCCTGGTCGGCAACGCCGACGGCGAGATGGACCGTAACGTGTTGGAGCGCATGGCTGCCCCTCTTGAACATATGCTGCGCAACGCCGTCGACCACGGTCTGGAGCCGGCCGACGTGCGCATTGCCGCCGGCAAGCCGGCACGAGGACGTATCAGCCTCGACCTGTCCCGGGAAGGCGGCGACATCATTTTCGACATCCGCGACGACGGCGCCGGCGTGCCGCTGGAGGCGGTGCGCAGCAAGGCGATCAAGCGTGGCTTGCTGGCGCCGGACAGCGACATCAGCGACCGCGACGTGCTGCAGTTCATCCTGCAACCAGGGTTTTCCACTGCCGAGAAAATCACCCAGATCTCCGGGCGTGGCGTCGGCATGGACGTGGTCCACGAAGAGGTGCGGCAATTGGGCGGCAGCATGGTCATCGATTCCACGCCGGGGCAGGGCGTGCATTTCCGCATTCGCCTGCCGTTTACCGTGGCGGTTAACCGGGCGTTGATGGTGCACTGTCACGAAGACCAGTACGCGATCCCGCTGAACACCATCGAGAGCATTGTGCGGGTGTTGCCCGCCGAACTGGACGGCCATTACCAGCTCGATCCGCCAACCTACACCTACGCCGGGCAGCGGTACGAGTTGTGCTACCTCGGTGAGCTGCTGAAAACCGGCGCCCGGCCGAAACTGCTGGGCCAGAGCCAGCCCTTGCCGGTGCTGCTGGTGCAGTGCAACGAGCGGCATGTTGCGGTGCAGGTGGACGCTACCGCCGGGACCCGGGAGATTGTGGTCAAGAGCCTCGGACCGCAGTTCTCGGCGGTACAGGGCCTGTCCGGGGCGACGATCCTGGGGGATGGCCGGGTGGTGTTGATTCTCGACCTGCTGGCGCCGATCCGCGCCTTGCCCCACCAGGTGCCGCGCCGCCAAGTGCCGGTAGAAGGCGAGGGCGAACCGCAACGGCCGCTGCTGGTGCTGGTGGTGGACGACTCAGTGACCGTGCGCAAGGTCACCAGTCGCCTGCTGGAGCGCCACGGCATGCACGTCCTGACTGCCAAGGATGGCGTGGATGCCATGGCGCTGCTGGCCGAGCACGCCCCGGACCTGATGCTGCTGGACATCGAGATGCCGCGCATGGACGGCTTCGAAGTGGCCACGCAAGTGCGCAACGACCCGCGCCTGGCGCATTTGCCGATCATCATGATCACCTCCCGCACCGGCCAGAAACACCGCGACCGTGCCATGGCCATCGGCGTCAACGACTACCTGGGCAAGCCGTACCAGGAATCGGTGCTGCTCGACAGCATCGCCCACTGGAGCAAGACCCATGCATGACCTGCACCACTCGCGTACCGACCACCTCACCGGCCTGCTGCTGCCACTGGCCGACCGCCACCTGATCCTGCCCAACGTGGCCGTGGCCGAGTTGATCGACTACCAGAGCAGCGCCTTCGACATGGACACCCCGCCGTGGTTTCTGGGGTGGGTGAGCTGGCGCGAACGGCAGATCCCGCTGCTGAGCTTCGAATCGGCCTGTGGCCAGAAAACCGTGATTGGCGAACGAGTGCGCATCGTCGTCCTCAACGCCCTGGGCGGGCGTCCGGAGCTGAGGTTCATCGCACTGTTGGTGCAGGGCATCCCACGCTCCTACAAGCTCGACACTCAACTGAGCTACGTCGACGTGCCGCTGTGCGGGTTGGAGCAGGCGGCGGTGCAGGTGGGGGAGCATGTAGCGAAGGTGCCGGATTTGTTGGCGTTGGAGGAGTTGGTGGTGGCTGCGGGATTGGTTCGGCAGCACAAATCCTGAGACATACGAAGTTCCAATGAGCTTGCCCGCGAGGTGGCCTGATAGTCGTTGACCGGGTGCATATCCATTTCTGCGGTAACGGCCACTTAGGGTTCCGCCCTGACGGCGGGTCACTTTCGAAAATCCGGAAGCCGGCCCAGGCGAAAGTAACCAAAGCGCTTTTGCCCCACCACTCGGTGCCTCGCTAGGGCTCGGCATGCCCGAACGCAGGCATTGCTCCGTGGGCCCGCCGCGAAGGGCCATCCATGGCCCAGCGCGGCTATCCCGGCATCCATGCCGGGATGCCCACTCCACAATGCCTGCGTTCGGCCAGCGTGGTTAACGGGGCGCCGAAATCAACGTCCATCGCGAGGCGGCCTTATAGCCGACCTGTTTCGCCCGGGTGTACTCAATTCCAATGTGGGCTGGCCCGCGAAGGCGGCGGCACATTCTGCATTGATGCGAGCAGAGCCGCCGCCATCGCGAGCAGGCTCGCTCCCACACGGGGCATCGTTGCGCCGTGATTAACCGGCCTACCAATACCCTGTGGCGAGGGAGCTTGCTCCCGCTCGGCTGCGTAGCAGCCGCGAACCCGGCAATGCGGTCTGCCTGAAAATACACAGGGGCCTGCTTCGCAGGCCAGCGGGAGCAAGCTCCCTCGCCACAGGGCGGTGTGTCCATCCCACCATTACTCCAACCGTAACGATCCGCCGCTGAGCTTGATTGATGCCCTCGCCACAACACTCCTAAGGTAACCCCCACGACAGCGAATCCGTGGAGTGGTCATGACAACAACAATATCCCCCGACTCGCGCTGGACGCGGCGACGCAGCGAAAAGCAGCGGCGTCTCGAGCTGGTGAAGGGGCTTGCCGACGGTGTGGTGTTGCCCACCGACAAGATCGTTGCTGCGCTGGAGGCGTTGATTCTGCCCGGTGACCGCGTGGTGCTGGAGGGCAATAACCAGAAGCAGGCGGACTTCCTTTCCCGCTCCCTGGCGAAAGTCGATCCTTCGAAGCTGCACGACCTGCACATGATCATGCCCAGCGTCGGCCGTTCCGAGCACCTCGATCTGTTCGAACGCGGCATTGCCCGCAAGCTCGATTTCTCCTTCGCCGGCACCCAGAGCCTGCGCATCAGCCAATTGCTGGAAGACGGCCTGCTGGAAATCGGCGCGATCCACACCTACATCGAACTCTATGCCCGCCTGGTGGTGGACCTGATTCCCAACGTGGTGCTCTCGGCCGGTTTCATGGCCGACCGCGCCGGCAATATCTACACCGGTCCCAGCACTGAAGACACGCCGGCGCTGATCGAACCGGCGGCCTTCAGTGACGGCATCGTCATTGTCCAGGTCAACCAGTTGGTGGACGACGTCAGTGACCTGCCGCGAGTCGACATTCCGGCGTCCTGGGTCGATTTTGTGGTGGTGGCCGACAAGCCGTTCTACATCGAGCCGCTGTTCACCCGTGACCCGCGCCACATCAAGCCTGTGCATGTGCTGATGGCGATGATGGCGATCCGCGGGATCTACGAAAAACACAACGTTCAATCCCTCAATCACGGCATCGGTTTCAACACCGCTGCCATCGAACTGATCCTGCCGACCTACGGTGAGTCCCTCGGTTTGAAGGGCAAGATCTGCCGTAACTGGACCCTCAATCCTCACCCGACCTTGATCCCGGCCATTGAAAGCGGCTGGGTCGAAAGCGTGCATTGTTTTGGCACTGAGTTGGGCATGGAAAACTATATCGCCGCGCGACCGGATGTGTTTTTCACCGGTCGCGATGGCTCGCTGCGTTCCAACCGCATGGTTTGCCAATTGGCCGGACAGTACGCGGTGGACCTGTTCATCGGCGCAACGCTGCAAGTGGACGGCGACGGCCATTCCTCAACGGTGACGCGCGGTCGATTGGCCGGTTTTGGCGGTGCGCCGAACATGGGGCACGACCCGCGTGGTCGCCGTCACGGCACGCCGGCCTGGCTCGACATGCGCCACGGCGATGGCGAGGCGCCGCTGCTCGAGCGCGGCAAGAAACTGGTGGTGCAGATGGTCGAAACGTTCCAGGAGGGCGGCAAACCGACCTTCGTCGAGACGCTCGACGCGGTGGACGTGGCGAAGAAAGCCGGCATGCCCCTGGCGCCGATCATGATCTACGGCGATGACGTCACCCATTTGCTCACCGAAGAGGGCATCGCCTACCTGTACAAGGCTCGTTCCCTGGAAGAGCGCCAGGCGATGATCGCGGCTGTGGCCGGGGTCACCGCCATCGGCTTGCGCCACAACCCGAAAGACACCGCGCGCATGCGCCGCGAAGGGTTGATCGCTTTGCCGGAAGACCTCGGCATCCGCCGGACCGACGCCACCCGCGAGCTGCTTGCGGCCAAGAGCGTGGCCGACCTGGTGGAGTGGTCCGGTGGCCTCTACAACCCGCCCGCCAAGTTCAGGAGCTGGTAAATGCACGCCTTCAACCTGCAACCGAAAAAACTGTCCTTGGCCGAACGTCTGGCGGACATGGCGGTGGATGCGCTGATCGACGAGGCCGACCTGTCGCCCAAACCCGCCCTGGTGGACCGGCGCGGCAACGGCGCCCACACCGATCTGCACCTGGGCCTGATGCACGCCTCGGCGCTGTCGCTGTGGCCCGCGTTCAAGGAAATGGCCGAAACCGCCCTCGATTGTGGCGAAATCGGCCTGCCATTGCGCGAAGCCCTCGGCCGGATCGGCCGTGAAGGTGAAGCCGCGATGCTTGTCACCACGGGCGGCGTGAACACCCACCGTGGCGCGATCTGGGCCTTGGGCTTGCTCGTGGCGGCGACGGCGCTGGAGCCTGAATCCAGTGCGCCAGGCGCAGTCACCCTGAGAGCCGCACGTCTGGCCTTGCTCAACGACCGCTATGCGCCCCAGCCCTTGAGCCATGGTGCCCAGGTGGCTCAGCGCTACGGCGTACGCGGTGCCCGGGAAGAAGCGCAACTGGCGTTCCCGGCGGTGACCGGCCTCGGCCTGCCGCAACTCAAACGCAGCCGCGCGGCGGGGGCGGGCGAGCAGAACGCCCGGCTCGATGCCTTGCTGGCGATCATGACCACCCTGGCTGACACCTGCGTGCTCTACCGTGCTGGCGAACCCGGTTTGCAGGCTATGCAGTTGGGCGCCAAGGCGGTGCTCGATGCCGGTGGCAGTGCCAGCCTGGGCGGACGCCGCCAGTTGCACGCGCTGGACCAACAACTGATCGCCTTGAACGCCTCGCCCGGCGGCGCTGCCGACCTGCTCGCCGCCTGCCTGTTCCTCGATCGTATCGAACGCGGCGATGGCCTCTTCCCTGGAGTGTGCTGATGGAAACCTTATCCTTTGAATTCCCCGCCGGGCAGCCGCCACGGGGGCGGGCGCTGGTGGGCTGCGTCGGCTCGGGCGACCTGGAAGTGCTGATCGAACCCGGCCTGGCGGGCAAGTTGACCATTCAGGTGCAGACCTCGGTCAACGGCAGTGAACAACGCTGGCAGCATCTGTTCGCCCGCATGTTCGACGGCCAGACACCGCCGGCCTTGTCTATCGACATCCACGATTTCGGCGCCACCCCCGGCGTGGTGCGTTTGCGCCTGGAGCAAGGCTTCGAGGAGATCGGCCATGACTGACAGTGCAGCGTTGCTCAACAAGCACAGTTTCGTCGAACTCGGCGCCCGGCAGCGGGCCAAGGCCTTGCTCGATGACGGCACTTTTCGCGAACTGCTCGACCCGTTCCAGCGGATCATGTCGCCCTGGCTGCTGCGCCAGGGCGTGGTGCTACAAAGCGACGACGGCGTGGTGATCGCCAAAGGCAGCCTCGATGGCTTGCCGGTGGTGATCGCCGCCATCGAAGGCGCGTTCCAGGGCGGCAGCCTCGGCGAAGTCGGCGGGGCGAAGATTGCCGGTGCGCTGGAGCTGGCCGCCGAGGACAACCGCAAGGGCATCCCGACCCGCGCCGTGCTGCTGCTGGAAACCGGCGGCGTGCGTTTGCAGGAAGCCAACCTCGGGTTGGCGGCGATTGCCGAGATTCATTCGGCGATCGTCGACCTGCGCCAATACCAACCGGTGGTCGGTGTGGTGGCCGGCAGCGTCGGCTGTTTCGGCGGCATGTCCATCGCCGCCGGGCTGTGCAGTTATCTGCTGGTGACCCAGGAAGCGCGGCTGGGCCTCAACGGCCCGCAAGTGATCGAGCAGGAGGCCGGGATCGACGAATACGACTCCCGCGACCGGCCGTTCATTTGGAGCCTGACCGGCGGCGAACAGCGTTTCGCCAGTGGACTGGTGGACCGTTACGTCGCCGATGATGTGGCGCGGATCCGCCAACAGGTCAGCCAATTGCTGCACCTGGGCGTTCCCGCGCAACACCGCAGCGGCCAGGCCGAACTGTTCCTGCAACGCCTGGCCCGTTTGGACACTGAAGTGCAAATCGAGCCGGCCACGGTTCGTCAGCTGTATCAGGGAGAACGCCCATGAACTCGTATTCATTGAGAGGCTTGCGCTGGTTCGAAGCCTTGAGCGGCGGCACCAAACCGTTGGAAAGCTTGCCTGCTTCGTTGAAGGTCGCGGACGTCACGCTGGGCGGGCAACACGTGCGCCTGCTGGCGGTGGTGGCGGATCCCGACAGTCGTTTTCCCCGTGCCCGCAACGGCGAGGTGGGTTTGCTCGAGGGTTGGGGCCTGGCCAAGGCCGTGGACGATGCCATCGACGCCGACCGTGATGCCTCCCACAAGCGTGCGTTGATCGCCGTTGTCGATGTGCCGAGCCAAGCCTATGGCCGGCGCGAAGAAGCCCTCGGTATTCATCAGGCCTTGGCCGGTGCAGCGGACAGCTATGCCCGCGCACGATTGGCCGGGCATCCGGTGATCGGTTTGTTGGTGGGCAAGGCGATGTCCGGAGCGTTTCTGGCCCACGGCTACCAGGCCAATCGGCTGATTGCACTGCGCGATCCGGGGGTGATGGTCCACGCCATGGGCAAGGCCTCGGCGGCGCGGGTGACCCTGCGCAGCGTCGAGGAGCTTGAAGCCCTGGCCGCCAGCGTGCCGCCGATGGCCTATGACATCGACAGCTTTGCCAGCCTGGGGTTGTTATGGGAAATTTTGTCGGTGGAGCAAATCGAACAGCCCTTGGCGGAGGATCTGACGCGGGTGACGGATTGTCTGCTCCAGGCGATTGAAGATGTCGAGGCGGGGCCGCGTGATCTGAGCGGCCGTCTGGGGGCGTACAACCGTATCGCGTCGAGCCGGGTTCGCCAACTGCTGAGAGAGCAGTGGTGAGTACGTATCTGGCCCATGACCTGCTCTGGGGGCTGACTCCGGAGCAGTTGGCTGCGGATGCGCCAACATGGGTAGTCGAGTCGATCACCGCCGGTCAACCGGTGGTGGTTCGGCGCGCATTGACGGCACCGGATCAAATCGCGGTCGGCGTGCGCGGGCGCTTGCGCGAGCAGCGTTATGCAACCTCGATGGCGATCGCGGCGATTGCCCGTCGCGTCATGCCAGAAGACCTTTGTCACGTTGCCTCGACTCGCGACTTGCCAGCCCTGCAAGCACTGTCCCGCCTGCGTCCGCTGCTCGATGCCAGTGGCTGGACCTGGGGCGTCAGCGGCAGCGCCGGGTTCGAGCTCGCCACGGGTATCGAGGCGCTGCATGAACGCAGCGACCTGGATTTGATTCTGCGGGTGCCGCATTTTCTCGATCGTCTCCAGGCCGGGGAATTGCTGGCGCAACTGGATGCCTCGGTTTGTGCCGTGGATATGCAGTTGCAAACACCCTGCGGTGCCGTCGCCTTGCGCGAGTGGGCGGGTTCGTCGCGGCGGGTCTTGCTCAAGGACGACGTGCAGGCACGGCTGGTGAGCGATCCTTGGCAGCCTGCATTGGAGCAAGTCGCGTGAGCAGCCTCTTCGTCTTTCCCGGTCAGGGTGCGCAGCGCGCGGGCATGCTCCATGGCCTGGCGCCGCAAGTCCTTGACGAGGCGACTGACGTGCTCGGTGAGGACGTGTTGCAACTGGACAGCGCCGAGGCCTTGCAGTCGACCCGCGCCGTGCAGCTGTGTTTGTTGATCGCTGGTGTGGCGGCGGCCCGTCAACTGCTGGAGCAGGCACCTGCCCCGGACTACGTGGCGGGACTGTCCATCGGTGCTTATCCGGCGGCGGTGGTGGCCGGGGCGCTGGGGTTCGAGGATGCTTTGCGGCTGGTCAGCCTGCGGGGCGAATTGATGCAGCAGGCGTATCCGCAAGGTTATGGCATGACCGCGATCATCGGCCTCGACCTCGCGGCAGTGGAGGCATTGCTGGCGCAGGTGCACAGCGACCACACTCCGGTCTACCTGGCCAACATCAACGCGGATAACCAGGTGGTCATCGCTGGCAACGATGAGGCCATGAACAACGTTGCCAGGCAGGCGCGAAGCCTGGGCGCCGGGAAGGCCTGTCGGCTGGCGGTGAGCGTGCCGTCCCATTGCCCGTTGCTGGAAGCACCGGCCCGGGCATTGGCCCAGGCATTTGCCGACGTGTCGTTGAAGGCACCGGCCTTGGGTTATCTCAGCGGTAGCCGCGCGCGACCGCTGATCGACACCGAGGCTTTGCGCGACGACCTGGCGTTCAACATGTGCCGCGTGGTGGATTGGCGCGGCACCGTGCAAAGCGCCTACGAGCGAGGCGTGCGACTGCAGATCGAACTGCCGCCCGGTGCGGTGCTGACCGCCCTGGCGCGCCGGGTATTCGAGCAGGGCACTGTCATGGCTTTCGACGGCGCCCGGCTCGACACTTTGCAGGCGCTGTTGCGTGAGGAGGGAAACCGCCAACCCTAAACCACCGACTCAAGCTGGCGAAGCACAAAAACAACAACTTCGACGATGCACTTTGAGGACTACAACAATGATTATCTACGGTGTGGCATTTTTGGCCTTTTGTACCCTGGCGGGTATTTTTATCGGTGAACTGCTGGGCAAATTGATCGGCGTGCCGGCCAACGTCGGCGGCGTCGGCATTGCGATGCTGTTGTTGATCGGCCTGGGCAGTTACCTGAGCAAGCGTGGCCTGTTCAAGGGCAAATCCGAGGCCGGCGTGGAATTCTGGAGCGCGGTCTACATTCCCATTGTGGTGGCGATGGCGGCGCAGCAAAACGTCTACGGCGCGCTCAAGGGCGGACCGATGGCGATCCTGGCCGGAACCCTGGCGGTGGTGATTGCCTTTGCGTTGGTGCCGGTGCTGGTGCGCATTGGTAACAAAGGGCCCCAGGGCAACGTCTCCGTTAAGACGGTCGGGTGATTGCCATGTACGAATCCATGATGAAAGTCATCACCGGCTACGGCCTGATCAGCGGTTTTGCGATTGTCGGCATCACCATGTGGGTGTCCTACTGGATCAGCAACACGTTCACCAAAGGTCGGCTGCATGGTTCGGCCATCGCCATTCTCCTGGGGCTGGTGCTCTCCTACATTGGCGGGGCTATGACGGGTGGGCAGAAGGGGGTGGTGGACATTCCGCTGCTGTCCGGGATTGGTTTGCTGGGCGGTGCGATGCTGCGGGACTTTGCCATCGTCGCCACGGCGTTTGGCGTGAGTATCGAAGAACTCAAGCGCGCCGGTTTCGTCGGGGTGCTGGCGCTGTTCGTCGGGGTCGCTACGTCGTTCATCGCTGGCGTGGGCGTGGCGATGGCGTTCGGTTACACCGACGCGGTGAGCCTGACCACCATTGGCGCCGGGGCGGTGACCTACATCGTCGGGCCGGTGACCGGGGCGGCGATTGGTGCCAGTTCCGAGGTGATGGCGTTGTCCATTGCCGCCGGGTTGATCAAGGCAATCCTGGTGATGGTAGCGACGCCGTTCGTGGCACCGTTGATTGGCCTCAACAATCCGCGCAGCGCGGTGATTTTCGGTGGCCTGATGGGCACCTCCAGCGGCGTGGCCGGTGGCCTGGCGGCCACCGATCCGAAACTGGTGCCATATGGCTGCCTGACGGCGGCATTCTATACGGCGCTTGGGTGCTTGTTGGGGCCTTCGTTGTTGTTTTTGATCATGCGGGAGTTGATGGGGTAGGGCCTGGTCTCTTTGTCGACAGGACTGTCCCATCGCGAGCAGGCTCGCTACCACAGTTGACCGCGTGTCCCTGTGGGAGCGAGCTTGCTCGCGATGAAGGCAACACGGTCTCAAGCCTGGCGGTTGGCATACATCCGGCACTCAGCCAACAGCGCCAGCAGATTCGGATCACGCTCCTTGGCCTTCAGGAACACCACGCCAATGCGCTGTTGTAGCCGATACCTTTCCTGCAACGGGATCAATTTCACCCGGTTTTCATACACCGCCGCAATTCGTCCCGGCAGCAACGCGTAGCCCACCCCGGAGCTGACCATGCTCAGCAGGGTGAAGATGTCGTTGACCTGCATTGCCACCTTCGGTTCGAACCCCGCCTGCTTGAACACCCGGATACCGTCCTGGTGCGTGGCAAAACCCTGGGTCAGGGTGATGAACGTCTCGTCGCGCACCTCGGCCAGATCGACCTCGCTGCGCCGGGCAAAGGGTGAGTCGGCCGGCGTGGCGAGGAAGATGTCATCGCAAAACAGCTCGATATGCTCACAGTCCGGGTCGTTAACGCTGTCGTCCAGGGAGATCAGGATCGCGTCCACTTCCATGTTCTTGAGCTTGTAGAGCAGGTCGATGTTCGAGCCCAGGATCAGGTCGATATTGAGCTCGCTGCGACGGATTTTCAGGCCCATGATCAGTTGCGGCACGGTCTTGACCGTCAACGAATACAGCGAGCCGAGCTTGAAGCGTTCGGCGGAGAAACCAGCGGCTTCGCGGGTCAGGCGTACGCTTTCGACCACGTCCTGGATCAGCTTCTGCGCCCGCTCTTCCAGCACGTAAGCACTTTCCAGCGGCGTGAGGTTGCGGCCTTCGTGCTTGAACAACGGGCAGCGCAGGGCGCTCTCCAGCGAGTGAATGGCCCGGTGCACACTGACATTGCTGGTCTGCAACTCGGCTGCCGCCCGCGCCAGGTTGCCGGTGCGCATGAAGGCCAGGAACACCTCGAGTTTCTTCAGGGTCAATTCTTCGTCGATCAGCATGGGGTGGGCTCTTATTCGTATCGCCCGATTGTGCCCCAATCGACTCTTTTTGGAGGGGTTAATCTGTGGCGAGGGGATTTATCCCCGCCGGGCTGCGCAGCAGCCCCAATTCTGCCGCATCACCGTGTCAGGCAAATTGCATTCAACTGTATTGGGGCCGCTTCGCAGCCCAGCGGGGATAAATCCCCTCGCCACAGGGTGTCGTGTGCCCTGAGGACTACAGCAAACCATTGCACTTTGCAGCGCCAGGCCTGAGCCTTGGCGTCTGCTCTGGAATGTGAGGTGGGACTGGATGTATCACGGAGAACGACTCAATGCCTGGACGCACTTGGTCGGGGCGGTGGCGGCTTTTATCGGGGCGGTGTGGTTGCTGGTGATTGCCGGGATGGCGGGCGATCCGTGGAAGATCGTCAGTGTGGCGATCTACGGGTTCACCCTGCTGGTGCTGTACAGCGCTTCGACGGTTTACCACAGCGTGCGCGGGCGCAAAAAAGCGATCATGCAGAAGGTCGATCACTTTTCGATCTACCTGCTGATCGCCGGCAGTTACACCCCGTTCTGCCTGGTGACCCTGCGCGGGCCGTGGGGCTGGACCTTGTTCGGGATCGTCTGGGGGCTGGCGCTGATAGGGATACTGCAGGAGATCAAGCCACGCTCCGAAGCGCGGATCCTGTCGATCGTCATCTACGCGGTGATGGGCTGGATCGTGCTGGTGGCGGTCAAGCCGCTGCTGGCGGCCCTGGGCAGCGCCGGGTTTGCCTGGCTGGCCTCGGGCGGCGTGTTGTACACCGTGGGCATTATCTTCTTCGCCCTCGACCATCGGCTGCGCCACGCCCATGGCATCTGGCACCTGTTCGTGATCGCCGGCAGCCTGCTGCACTTCGTGGCGATTCTGTTTTATGTGCTCTAACCCCTGAGCAACCTGGATTCAATGTGGGACCTGCGGCGGCTTAGAAATCCCCCCACAACTGCTGCGCCACCGCCAGCGCCACCACCGGCGCGGTTTCGGTGCGCAGCACGCGAGGGCCGAGGCGGGCGGCATGGTAGCCGGCGGTCTTGGCCTGTTCGACTTCGGCGTCCGACAAACCGCCTTCAGGACCAATCAGGAACGCCAGTGTCGACGGTTTGTCATGGCTGGCCAGCGGCTCGGCCACCGGATGCAGCACCAGTTTGAGCTCGGCCTCGGTCTGCTTCAGCCAGTCGGCCAGCAGCAGGGGCGGGTGGATGATCGGCACGCTCGAGCGCCCGCATTGCTCGCAGGCACTGATTGCCACCTGGCGCCAGTGCAGCAGGCGCTTGTCGGCGCGCTCGTCCTTGAGGCGCACTTCGCAGCGTTCGCTGAAAATCGGCGTGATCTCGCTGACCCCCAGCTCCGTGGCTTTCTGGATCGCCCAATCCATGCGCTCGCCTCGGGACAAGCCCTGGCCGAGGTGGATGCGCAGCGGCGATTCAGGTTGTCCGGCGAACTGCTCGTCCAATTGCACCCGCACGCGTTTCTTGCCGACTTCGGCCAGGGTGCCGCGAAACTCCTGGCCCGAGCCGTCAAACACCTGCACCGCATCGCCTTCGGCCATGCGCAGCACACGGCCGATGTAGTGGGCCTGTGCCTCGGGCAGTTCGTGGTCGCCGAGGCTCAGGGGCGCGTCGATGAAGAAGCGGGACAGTCTCATGTTTTGTTCTCTATTGAATCTGAATTCGGCAGTGCTGCAAGGGAGCTTTTGTGGCGAGGGAGCTTGCTCCCGCTCGGGTGCGCAGCGCCCGCTCTTCTTTAGGGCCGCTTCGCAGCCCAGCGGGAGCAAGCTCCCTCGCCACAGAGAGACTTGTTGTCAGCCCGGGTCGCGATAACCCGGATGAAAGTCCTTCGGCACCGCCACGCTGACCTTGTCCCGGGTGGCGATGTCGATGCCCTCGCTGGCCACTTCGGCCAGGAAATCGATCTGCTCCGGGGTGATGACATACGGCGGCAGGAAATACACCACGCTGCCCAGTGGGCGCAGCAAGGCACCACGCTCCAAGGCATGCTGGAACACACTCAGGCCGCGCCGTTCCTGCCACGGATAAGCGGTTTTGCTGGCCTTGTCCTTGACCATCTCGATGGCCAGCACCATGCCAGTCTGGCGCACTTCGGCGACGTTCGGGTGATCGGCCAGGTGCGCGGTGGCGCTCGCCATGCGCTGGGCCAGGGCCTGGTTGTTTTCGATGACGTTGTCGTCCTCGAAGATATCCAGCGTCGCCAGGGCCGCCGCGCAGGCCAGCGGGTTACCGGTGTAGCTGTGGGAGTGCAGGAAGGCGCGCAGGGTCGGGTAGTCGTCGTAGAACGCGCTGTAGACCTCGTCGGTGGTCACGCACGCGGCCAGCGGCAAGTAACCGCCGGTCAGGGCCTTGGACAGGCAGAGGAAATCCGGCGTGATGCCGGCCTGCTCACAGGCGAACATCGTCCCGGTACGGCCAAAGCCGACGGCGATTTCGTCGTGGATCAGGTGCACGCCATAGCGATCGCAAGCCTCGCGCAGCAACTTCAGGTACACCGGGTGGTACATGCGCATGCCGCCGGCGCCCTGGATCAGCGGTTCGACGATCACTGCCGCCACCGTGTCGTGGTGCTCGGCCAGGGTCTGTTCCATGGCCGCGAACAGGTTGCGCGAATGTTCTTCCCAACCCATGCCTTCAGGGCGGTGGTAGCAGTCGGGGCTCGGCACCTTGATCGTGTCCAGCAGCAACGCCTTGTAGGTTTCAGTGAACAACGGCACATCGCCCACCGACATCGCCGCGATGGTTTCGCCGTGG
Organism: Pseudomonas sp. NFACC51; assembly: GCF_900103575.1. Classification (NCBI taxonomy): domain Bacteria; kingdom Pseudomonadati; phylum Pseudomonadota; class Gammaproteobacteria; order Pseudomonadales; family Pseudomonadaceae; genus Pseudomonas; species Pseudomonas sp. NFACC51. The sequence continues at coordinate 323,043 of NZ_FMXH01000003.1, forward strand.
TAACTGTTGCTCAGGGTGACGAAGCGCTTCTTGTCCGGCCGACCGCGATTGATCCAGTAGTGGAAGCTCATCTTCATTGCCACTTCGATGCAGGACGAGCCGTTATCGGCGTAGAAGCACCGGGTCAGGCCTTCGGGCGTCATCTTCACCAGGCGCTCGGACAGCTCGATCACCGGCTGGTGGCTGAAGCCGGCGAGAATCACATGCTCCAACTGATCGACCTGGTCCTTGATGCGCTGGTTGATGCGCGGGTTGGCGTGGCCGAACACGTTGACCCACCAGGAGCTGACGGCATCGAGATAGCGCTTGCCTTCGAAGTCCTCCAGCCACACGCCTTCACCGCGCTTGATGGGGATCAGCGGCAGCTGTTCGTGATCTTTCATCTGGGTGCAGGGATGCCACAGCACTGCGAGGTCGCGTTGCATCCACTGGTTATTCAGGCCCATTAACAGTCTCCTCGAGGCGGCTCGCGGCGGGCGCGGGCAAAACAATCGCGCAAGCCTATGCAATGGCGGCCCTGGGGACAACCCATTGTGTCATCGCGGCGACTTTGAGCGAGGCGATAGACGCCGCTGGCGGCGCTTTGATGGCTGACGTATTCTTCGCGGCTCTTCTGGGCTGTCTGGCTCGAAAAACTGAAATTACCTACGTTTACTCCGGAGTTCGTTGAATGTCTGCTGGTTGGCTGCGCGCCTGTGCGCTGGTGATGATAGGGCTGTTCAGCGTTTCGGCGCTGGCCAAGGACAAGCAACCGACGGCCATCGTCATCGGCGGCGGCCTGGCGGGACTCACGGCGGCCTATGAGCTGCAGAACAAAGGCTGGGTCGTGACCCTGCTGGAAGCCAAGCCGAGCCTGGGCGGTCGTTCGGGCATGGCCACCAGTGAGTGGATCGGCAACGAGAAGACCCAGCCGGTGCTGAACAAATACGTCTCCACATTCAAGCTGAGCACCACGCCGGCGCCGGAGTTCGTGCGCACCCCCAGCTACCTGATCGATGGCACCTACTTCACCGCTGCGGACCTGGCGACCAAACAGCCGGCCACGGCTGAAGCCCTCAAGCGCTACGAAACCACCCTGGACGAACTGGCGCGCTCCATCGAAGACCCGCAGAACCCCGCGGCCAACAACACATTGCACGCGCTGGACCAGATCACCGTGTCCAACTGGCTCGACCGTCTGCAACTGCCGGCCACGGCGCGGCAGTTGGTGAACCAGGAGATTCGCACCCGTTACGACGAGCCTTCGCGTCTGTCGCTGTTGTATTTCGCCCAGCAGAACCGCGTCTATCGTGGCGTGTCCGACCGCGACCTGCGGGCCTCGCGCCTGTTGGGTGGCAGCCCGACCCTGGCCCAGGCGTTCGTCAAGCAACTGAAAACCATCAAGACCAATTCGCCCGTGTCGGCCATCTCCCAGGACAAGGACGGGGTGACCGTCAAGGTTGGCGCCGTTGGCTATCAGGCTGACTACGTGGTGCTGGCGGTGCCGCTGCGGGCGCTGAACAAGATCCAGTTGACCCCGGCCCTGGACGCCCAGCATCAAGGCGCGATCAAGGGCACCAACTACGGTTGGCGCGACCAGATCATGCTCAAGTTCAAGAACCCCGTCTGGGACAGCAAGGCGCGCATGTCGGGTGAGATCTACAGCAACGCCGGCCTGGGCATGATGTGGATCGAGCCGGCCATGAAGGGCGGCGCCAACGTGGTCATCAACCTGTCCGGCGACAACGCCCGGGTGATGCAGGCTTTCGGCGACAAGCAGATGGTCGACCAGGTGCTGATCCGCCTGCACGCGTTTTATCCCCAGGCCCGTGGCGCGTTCACCGGTTATGAGATTCGTCGCTACAGCACCGACCCGTCCATGGGCGGCGCATACCTGGCCTTTGGCCCGGGCCAGATCAGCAAATACTGGCGCCTGTGGGAAAAGCCGTTGCAGCGCGTAGCCTTTGCCGGTGAACACACCGACACCCTGTATCCGGGCACCCTGGAAGGCGCGCTGCGCAGCGGTCAACGGGCCGCCAGCCAGGTTGAAGACCTGGCGGCGGGCAAGTCGTTCGAGCCGCCCAAGGTCGCGCCGGCTGCAACGGCGGCAGCTGCCGGTGCCGTGGCCGCGAAGAAGGGCAACTTCTTCAGCAACCTGTTCGGTGGCTCGGATGACGACAAGAAGCCGGAGCCGGTCAAGGCGCCCGAGCCGGTAGCACCGCCAGCACCGACGCCTGCGCCAGCGCCAACCCCGGCACCTGCGCCGGTAGAAGCGCCGAAGGCCGCGGCCCCGGTAAAAGCCGAGCCTGCCAAGAAAGCACCGGCGAAGAAAGCGGCAGCCAAGACCCCGGCAAAAAAAGCCCCGGCCAAGGCGCCGGTGAAAAAGACTGAACCGGCGAAGAAGCCAGCGGCGAAGCCGGCGACGACCACTGAAACCAAGGTTCAGTAGTCGTCCTGGCGAAACGCGCGGCTCAAGGGTCTAGCACTGTTCGCTCAAGGCTTGTCTGAATCATTGTGGCGAGGGAGCTTGCTCCCGCTGGGCTGCGTAGCAGCCCCTTTTTGTGAGCGCTTCGCACTCAAGCGGGAGCAAGCTCCCTCGCCACGGATTCATCGCTTTTCTTAAGTGAGCAGCACACCCAGGGCCCGGCGTTGTACAACGAGCGCTAACGTCCTACACGCCGCGGCGATATATCGGAAACTTCCCACCCATTAACAGGATGGAAGTGATAGAGCGCACCAGTCATCGGCTCTAGGCTCCTCAAAAACTGGAGCGCTTATGAAAATCCTAATATCGATGGTTGCATTGGTAGTACTTTCTGGGTGTGTCTATGGCGAATGCCGGGATCCTTTGAGAATTCCGATGATCCCAAAAAGAGATCCGCAGTTGGCATACAAGTGCACGATGGATTCATACAAGCCCGAGTGCTCGGTGAACTAGCACATCAACTGTCAGGCTATCCTAGGGTATTAGAGCTGGAGGAAGCCCCAGCACACATGTTTCATGGCACAAAACCGCCGTGAGCAGGCTGCGATAGGGCCCTTTCCATCACGCGATCACTGCTTGCGCCGGTCGCCATCACCCACCATTTCCCCCTTTAATCTTTCCTTAACCCACCTCTCCCAGACTGATCATCGTATTTCTCGATATTTCAAAGCGAAAATTTCCGCTTTAAATCGATAGATAACTCGCTAGTCTTGGACGCAGTTTTTACAGGATATGAGCAATGCAGCTACGCAACTCTTCTTCTCGTTATGGCTGGGTCAGTATCACCCTGCACTGGGGCATTGCGCTGGTGGTGTATGGGTTGTTCGCCCTGGGCCTGTGGATGGTCGGCCTGGATTACTACAGCACCTGGCGCAAAGACGCGCCAGACCTGCACAAGAGCATTGGCCTGGTGCTGCTGGCAGTCATGTTGCTGCGGGTGATCTGGCGTTTCGTCAGCCCACCACCACCGACCCTGCCAACCTATGGCCGCCTGACCCGCGTCGGCGCCAAGCTTGGCCATAGTGCTCTGTATCTCGGGTTGTTCGCCGTGATGATCGCCGGTTACCTGATTTCCACCGCAGACGGTGTCGGGATCCCGGTGTTTGGTTTGTTCGAAGTCCCCGCGCTGGTGTCCGGACTGCCCGATCAGGCAGACGTCGCTGGCGAGATTCACCTGTACCTGGCATGGGCGTTGGTCATTTTCTCCGGCCTCCATGCGTTGGCAGCATTGAAACACCACTTTATCGACCGTGACGCGACCCTCAAGCGCATGCTGGGACGCCAAGCCTGATGTTCAACCTCGACTCCAAAGGAATAGAAAGCATGTTGAAAAAGACGCTCGCCGCCCTGGCAATCGGTTCTGCCCTGCTGTCAGCCGGCCAGGCCATGGCTGCCGACTACGTGGTCGACAAGGAAGGCCAGCACGCCTTCGTCGACTTCAAGATCAGCCACCTGGGCTATAGCTACATCACCGGTACTTTCAAGGACATCGACGGCAAGTTCAGCTTCGACGCCGCCAAGCCAGAAGACAGCAAGATCGAGTTCAACGTACGTACCGCCAGCGTGTTCACCAACCACGCCGAGCGCGACAAGCACATCGCCAGCAAGGACTTCCTGGAGGTGTCCAAGTACGCCGATGCCAAGTTCGTGTCCACCAGCGTCAAATCCACCGGTAAGAATGCCGCTGGCAAAGAGACTGCCGACGTGACCGGCGACCTGACGCTGCACGGCGTGACCAAGCCAATCGTGGTCAAGGCCACCTTCCTGGGTGAAGGCAAGGACCCATGGGGCGGCTACCGTGCCGGCTTCGAGGGCACCACCAGCATCAAGCGTTCCGACTTCGGCAAGATGATGGACCTGGGTCCACAATCCGACGCCGTTGAGCTGTACATCTCGTTTGAAGGTGTCAAAGCGAAGTAACCTTCGCACTGACAAAAAACGCCCCTGGTCTTGCGATCAGGGGCGTTTTTTATTACGCGGATTCGGGCAGCACAGAAAACCCTGTGGGAGCGAGCTTGCTCGCGATGGCGTCTTGCCGGTCGATTTGATGCTGACTGACATACCGCTATCGCGAGCAAGCTCGCTCCCACATTTGGAATTGTGTTGGACCAAAAAAAGCCCCAGGTCGCGAGACCTGGGGCATTTTTTCAACGCTTGGAAAAACTCAGCGATTGCGCGTCAGCAATGCCGGTTTTTCGCCCCGTGGACGGCTTGGCAGTTGATCCAGCTGTTCAGGCGTCGGGAAACGATCGGCTTTCGATTCCTTGTGCATGATCTTCGGCTGGTTGCTGCGCGGGTTCTGCACGGCGGGTTCCTGACGAGGCTGGTCCTCACGGGCCGGACGGCGCGGGCGGGTGTCATCGCGGCGAGCCTGACCGTCACGCGGGGCACCGTTGCGTGGGCCGCTGCGCTTGGCCGGTGGCGTGCCGGTGGACGAGCCGTTGCTGTTGCGCGGGCCATTCTGGCGACCTTGTGGCTGGCCGCTGCGCGGCGCGCCTGCAGTTGCACCCTGTGCCGGGGCACCCGGGCGACGACCACGGCCCTGGGCCGGTTTCTGCTGGGGCACGTAGTCGACGCGGTTACCGAAGTTATCGATATCGTCGTCCAGGAACTCGTCCGGGGCACGATCAGCCGCGGCGCGCGGGGCTGGACGCTGCTGTTCACGGGCTGGCGTGCCTTCGCGGGGCTTCTGTTCGCGGGCTGGGCGTTCGCCGCGGCTGTTGCTGTTGCTGGCTGATTTTTCCTTGCCCTTGTCCTTGCCTTTGTCTTTGCGGCCGCCACCACCACCGCCGCCATTCGGACCGTCGCCGCGCGGGCCACGGGCATTGCGCGGATTGCGCACGTCCGGACGTTCGCGCACTTCAGGCTTCTCGGCCTCGATGGTGCTGGCATCGAAGCCCATCAGGTCGCCGTCGGCAATTTTCTGCTTGGTCATGCGCTCGATGCTTTTGAGCAGCTTTTCTTCGTCCGGTGCGACCAGTGAGATCGCTTCGCCCGAGCGCCCGGCCCGGCCGGTACGGCCGATACGGTGCACATAGTCTTCATCGACGTTCGGCAGTTCGAAGTTGACCACGTGAGGCAGTTGGTCGATGTCCAGGCCACGGGCCGCGATGTCGGTGGCCACCAGGATGCGCACTTCGCCGGCCTTGAAGTCGGCGAGGGCTTTGGTGCGGGCGTTCTGGCTCTTGTTACCGTGGATCGCCACAGCCGGCAGGCCATGCTTGTCCAGGTACTCGGCCAGGCGGTTGGCGCCGTGCTTGGTGCGGGTGAACACCAGGACCTGTTCCCAGGCACCGGCGGTAATCAGGTGCGCCAGCAGGGCACGCTTGTGGCTGGCCGGCAGGCGGAAGACGCGTTGCTCGATGCGCTCGACCGTGGTGTTCGGTGGCGTGACTTCGATGCGCTCCGGGTTGTGCAGCAGCTTGCCAGCCAAGTCGGTGATGTCCTTGGAGAACGTCGCCGAAAACAGCAGGTTCTGACGCTTGGCGGGCAGGCGAGCGAGGACTTTCTTCACGTCATGGACAAAGCCCATGTCGAGCATGCGGTCGGCTTCGTCCAGCACGAGGATTTCCACGTGGGACAAATCGACGCTGCCCTGGCCGGCCAGGTCCAGCAGGCGACCGGGGCAGGCCACCAGTACATCGACGCCACGGGACATGGCCTGGACTTGGGGGTTCATGCCCACGCCGCCAAAAATGCAGGCGCTGACGAACTTCAGGTCGCGAGCGTAGACCTTGAAGCTCTCGTGTACCTGGGCCGCCAGTTCGCGGGTTGGGGTCAGGACCAGTACGCGCGGTTGGCGCGGGCCATGACGCTGGGACTTGTCTGGGTGACCGTTGGGGAACAACCGCTCCAGGATCGGAAGGGCGAAACCGCCGGTTTTACCAGTACCTGTCTGCGCCGCGACCATCAGGTCACGACCTTGCAACACGGCGGGAATGGCCCGCTGTTGCACGGGGGTAGGCTGGGTATAGCCGGCGGCTTCGATGGCGCCGACTAAAGCCTCGGAGAGACCGAGGGAAGCAAAGGACATGAGTAATCCTGTTTTAGTGAGGGCCTGGCCCAATGGGATAGTCTTGCCTGGCGCGAATGACGTTCAACATGGAAACGTCATCCCGTCCGGTCCTGCCGGGTCTGAAAGACGGGTCCGGACAGGGCTCGCGCGGGCTGGAAGCTGCGCTGTAGCGGTGTCGGGATGCCTTTTGCAAGACCGGGCGTCCGGGCGTGAGCCTGGCGGGAAGGCCGGAGTATAACAGAGCAAACGCCGTGCGCCGCTTTCCTGCTGCTCAACGGTTTATTTCAACGTTGACCCAGGCCGGGCGAGATGACCTTGGCCACTGGGCCGGCGCCGTAGCGGGCGCTCAGTTCGGCATAGGCGGGTTCGCGCTTGAAACGCTTGAGTTCGGCACTGAAGCGTTGCACCAGCAAATCCATCCCGGCATTGCGCCGCACCGCCAGGTATTGGCTTTGGCGGCTCACGACCATCGGGTTTTCGGTAATCTGGTCGCCCAACTGCATGTGTTCGAGCACATGTCGGCCCACCCTGCGGTCGGTGATGAGCAGGTCGATGCGTCCCAACTGCAACTTGCCGAAATTGGCTTCGTGGGTTGGCGCCGTTTCCCGGGTGAACAGGGTCGACTCACTGAAGGCCTGGCTGTAGAGATAACCGGGTGAGGTGCCGACGGTCAGGCCGCGCAGGTCATCGAGCGTGCGAAACGGATGGGGCCGGGCATTGGCGTAGAACATCACGAACTCTACGTCCGATAGCGGTTCGCTGGGGTAAAGCAGCATGGCATCGCGTTCATCGCTGTGGAAAATGTCCAGCGCACCGTCCGCCAACCCCTGCTCCAGCATCACCAGGCAACGCTTCCACGGCAGGAACTGCCATTCCACGTCGATACCCAGGCGCTTGAAGACAATGGCCGTGGTTTCGTAGTCCAGGCCCAGCATCTTGCCGTTCTCTTCGTAGACATACGGGGCCCAGGGTTCGGTGACAATGCGCAACTTCTCGGCCCGGGCAGTCATGCTCAGGCACAAGAGGAGAAGGGCTGTCAGTAACTGGGCAATAACGGGCATGGCCTGAGGTTACGACGAGAACTCCTCAAATAGCTAGAGCGCTCTGGCTCGCGCCTTAGTTGCCTTTTACTTGCAGTCGGTGCAGATCGAAGGCTTCGCGGTATTTGTCCCGAGGCAAACACATCCATTCGGGGCCGAAGACCCTCACGACAACTGGATAAAAAAGGCCCTGGTTTTCACCAGGGCCTTTTGTACCACTGTATGGGCTGTTAACGCGGCAGCTTGAGGTTGTTCCATACCGCCAGGCTGGCTTCGGCCTGGTTCAGGGTATAGAAGTGCAGCCCCGGGGCTCCACCTTGCAACAATCGCTCGCACATTTGCGTGATGACTTCCTCGCCGAAGCTTTGGATGCTCGACGTGTCGTCACCATAAGCTTCCAGTTGCTTGCGGATCCAGCGTGGGATTTCTGCACCGCAGGCGTCGGAGAAGCGCGCCAGCTTGCTGTAGTTGGTGATCGGCATGATCCCCGGTACCACAGGAATGTCGACGCCCAACTTGCGTATGCGCTCGACGAAGTAGAAATAACTGTCGGCGTTGAAGAAGTACTGGGTGATCGCGCTGTTGGCGCCAGCATTGGCCTTGCGGACGAAGTTGCGCAAATCGTCTTCGAAATTGCGCGCCTGGGGGTGCATTTCCGGGTATGCCGCGACTTCGATATGGAAGTGCTCGCCAGTTTCTTCGCGAATGAACTCAACCAGGTCATTGGCGTGGCGCAGCTCGCCGCTGGCCATGCCCATGCCTGACGGCAGGTCGCCGCGCAGGGCAACGATGCGCTTGATGCCAGCGGCCTTGTACTGGGTCAGCAGGCTTCGCAGGTCGTCCTTGCTGTCACCCACGCAAGACAGGTGAGGGGCGGCCGGGACTTTGACTTCGCTTTCAAGTTGCAACACGGTGTTCAGGGTGCGGTCACGGGTCGAGCCGCCGGCGCCATAGGTGCAGGAGAAGAAGTCGGGGTTGTAGCTGGCCAGCTGACGGGCAGTGGCGATCAGTTTTTCATGCCCAGCATCGGTCTTCGTCGGGAAGAACTCGAAGCTGTAGCGACGGTCTTGGGACATGGTCATATCCTTGGAAACTCGTAGGCCGGTGAGGCGCTCAGGCTTGTGTGGGAGCGAGCTTGCTCGCGATTGCCATCGCCTCGCTCCGGCAGTTGGGCCGAGGTGTCTGCATCGCGAGCAAGCTCGCTCCCACAAAGAGCCGGCTCCCCCTGGGGGAGCCGCGCCGATCAGTAGCGGTAAGCGTGCGGCTTGAACGGGCCTTCGACGGTGACGCCGATGTAGTCAGCCTGTTGCTTGGTCAGTTTGGTGACCACGCCGCCGAAACCGCGGACCATTTCCAGGGCCACTTCTTCGTCGAGTTTCTTGGGCAGTACTTCCACGGTCAGGCGCTCGGCTTTCTGGGCCGGCGACAGGTCGGCGTATTTCTGGCCGAACAGGAAGATCTGGGCCAGGACCTGGTTGGCGAACGAACCGTCCATGATGCGGCTTGGGTGACCGGTGGCGTTGCCCAGGTTAACCAGGCGGCCTTCGGCCAGCAGGATCAGGTAGTCGTCGTTCTGTGGGGCGAAGCTGCCGGTGCCGGTGCGGTGCACCTTGTGGACCTGTGGCTTCACTTCTTCCCATGCCCAGTTCTTGCGCATGAAAGCGGTGTCGATTTCGTTGTCGAAGTGACCGATGTTGCAGACCACGGCGCGCTTCTTCAGGGCCTTGAGCATGTTGGCATCGCAGACATTGACGTTGCCGGTGGTGGTCACGATCAGGTCGATCTTGCCCAGCAGCGCCTTGTCGATGCTGGCTTCGGTGCCGTCGTTGATCCCGTCGATGAACGGCGAAACCAGTTCGAAACCGTCCATGCAAGCCTGCATGGCGCAGATCGGGTCGACTTCGGACACCTTGACGATCATGCCTTCCTGGCGCAGGGACTGGGACGAACCCTTGCCCACGTCACCGTAGCCGATCACCAGCGCCTGCTTGCCCGACAACAGGTGGTCGGTGCCGCGCTTGATGGCATCGTTGAGGCTGTGACGGCAGCCGTACTTGTTGTCGTTCTTGCTCTTGGTCACCGAGTCGTTGACGTTGATGGCCGGGATCTTCAGTTCGCCCTTGGCCAGCATGTCCAGCAGGCGGTGAACGCCGGTGGTGGTCTCTTCGGTGACGCCGTGGACCTTGTCCAGCACGGCCGGGTACTTCTTGTGCAGCAGCTCGGTCAGGTCGCCGCCGTCGTCGAGGATCATGTTGGTGTCCCATGGCTGGCCATCCTTGAGGATGGTCTGCTCCAGGCACCACTCGTACTCTTGCTCGGTCTCGCCCTTCCAGGCGAATACCGGGATACCGGCGGCAGCGATGGCGGCAGCGGCCTGGTCCTGGGTCGAGAAGATGTTGCAGGACGACCAGCGCACTTCGGCACCCAGGGCAACCAGGGTTTCGATCAGCACGGCGGTCTGGATGGTCATGTGGATGCAGCCGAGGATTTTTGCGCCCTTCAATGGCTGTTCGCCAGAGTACTTGCGGCGCAGGCCCATCAGGGCTGGCATTTCGGATTCGGCGATGATGATTTCGCGACGGCCCCAGGCAGCCAGGGACATGTCGGCGACTTTGTAGTCGGTAAAATCGGCAGGCGTGATAACAGCGCTCATGAAGAGTCTCCATTCGTAATGTATGCGAATGGGCGCCGTTGTGCGTTTAGTGTCCGTGCGGGGAGCCCCCGTACAAACAACGCCCCATCCGAGCCTGACAGGTCGAGCCTGCTGCAGCGCCCCTCGGACAGGTGGCGGGAACGGTCCAACGGGTGGACCGGGTAAAGCGGTGGCGATTATAACGGGCTAATCGGATCTTCCAAAAGGGTTTCTGTCGGCAAATCGAAATTGCCGATGATCGTCATAGGGCCCGCGACGTAGAGCCGGGCAGCCTGGTCTGCCATGATGCAGGCATTCATCGGCCAGACACTCAGGAGTGAACATGAATTTCCACACCCGCAAATGGGTCAAGCCCGAAGACCTCAATCCCAATGGCACGCTGTTCGGCGGCAGCCTGTTGCGTTGGATCGACGAGGAGGCGGCGATCTACGCCATCGTCCAGCTGGGTAACCAGCGCGTGGTCACCAAGTACATCTCGGAAATCAATTTCGTCAGCGCTTCGCGCCAGGGCGACATCATCGAGCTGGGCATCACCGCCACCGAGTTTGGCCGTACTTCCATTACCCTGACCTGCGAGGTGCGCAACAAAATCACCCGCAAGAGCATCCTGACCGTGGAGAAGATGGTCTTCGTCAACCTCGGCGAAGACGGCTTGCCGGCGCCTCACGGGCGGACCGAGATCAAGTACGTCAAGGATCAGTTCAAGGATGCTGTCGTCGAGTGAGATCGATAGCGGTTTCAGGCCCAGGTGACTGAACAGCGCCGAACGCCGCGTGTCGTAGGTACATCACGCCACCGGTTCAGGAGCTGTATGGACACCCATGAAGAAGGCAAGACCCCTGACCTTTCGGCCCAGGAGCAACACGAAGTCGACCGCAACCAGCCGCCACGGGCCGCGGTGCTGCATGAAATCATCCGCACCCAGGGTAATCAGGAATTGGAGCGCAGTATCGCCGCGCTCTGGTGGTCGGCCCTGGCGGCTGGGTTGACCATGGGCCTGTCGCTGATGGCGATGGGCTTGCTCAACTCCCGGTTGCCGGACCACGAAGGCTTCAAGGTGATCGCCAGTTTCGGTTACTGCGCCGGCTTTCTCGCGGTGATCCTCGCCCGCCAGCAGTTGTTCACCGAAAACACCCTGACCGCCGTGCTGCCGATCATGAGCAAACCCACCTTGGGCAACTTCGGTCGGCTGTTGCGGCTCTGGGGCGTGGTGCTGGTGGGCAACCTGTGTGGCACCTTGCTGGTGGCCTACGTGATGCTGCACCTGCCGATTTTCGACCCGCGCACCGACCAGGCCTTCCTGGAAATCGGCCGCAAGGTGATGGAGAACGACACTGGCCAGATGTTCGCCAAGGGCATCGTTTCCGGCTGGATGATCGCCACCATGGTCTGGATGATCCCATCCATGGAAAGCGCCAAGATGTGGATCATCACTCTGATTACTTACCTGATGGCGCTGGGGGATTTCACCCACATCGTCGTCGGCTCGGCCGAGGTGTCGTATCTGGTCTTCGCCGGGCAGTTGTCGTGGGAGGACTTCTGGATGGTGTTCGCCGGGCCGACGTTGGCGGGGAATATCATCGGTGGCAGCTTTATTTTTGCGCTGATCAGCCATGCGCAGATTCGTAGTGAAGTGGGCTTGCCCAAAGATAAAGGCGCTGCTGAACCAGCGCGTCGCATCGACCCGGACTAGGCGGGAGCCGGTTCATAGGCTCCCGGTGGGCGTGGCGGCTATTTGAATTGCATGTCGCGCAGTGTCTTGCGGGTTGTTGACTCTGGATTGAGTAGCCCGGTGTAGCGCGACCTGTAGTTCGCGATGACCCGTTCAAGTGAATTGTTGAACGCGATCTTCTGTTCTAGTGAGTTCTTGGAGGCCTTTGGATCTTGCACTTCCTGCAATTCCCGGATGGCCCCGTTGATCAGCTTGATGTTCGCATTGGGCTGGCCGCCGAGAAAGCGCGCGGGGTTCAGTACGCGTTGCACGACGTTATGGGCGCGGGTGGCAATGTCCTGCAGGTGCATTTGCTCGACGGCGTGCTGGGTCACCACGGAAATGGCGCTGGGCGCGCCTTTGTCCCACTCGGCGGCGGCCTGCAGGAACTGCATGAAGTCCGGGTCATTGCCGTGATTGAGGCGTTTTGCCAGCCATTCCAACTGGTCGGGTTGATCCGCAAGCTGGTCGAGGGCCCAGATAGGCATGTGCATCTCTGGGGTGGGTTCAAGCTTGGAGGACGTTTTGTTGGCTATCTTGATCGCTTCCTTTAATCCTTCCAGCGCCCCTTGTGCGTGCCGCCTGAAGGCGATCACCTCGGCGCAGGCTTCGTCGTGCTCCAGTTCTGCGCTTAGTTGCTCTAACGTTTCGTCGTCAAACGCCAGCAGGGCCTCCCTGATCGAGGCAAACGAATAGGTTTGCTGAGTGGCGTTTCGCTCGTCCAAATGGGTTTGAACAGCCTTACGCAGTTCTTCCTGAAGAAAATTCTTTGTCTTCTTGGGCATACTGAAATTGACCGTTCCATTCAACAGGTCGGAGTAATTGCCTGTTTTGAATATCAGCGGCACGACGACAGTATGTTCGGCAAAACGCTTCAGTTGCTCGGCATTCCACACAGAGCTGGCCGTATGGGGAGCCTTGAGAAGTCTATCGATCAGGGCTGACATGCCCGTACCCCGCTGGGGTCCCTGGTCTGATTCTTCGGCCTCGAATACCAGGATCAAGTGTTCGCCGTCCGGGATCGGGCTCATGGCGGTAACCGGGTTATAGATAGCGGGTACCGGTGTGTTGTTCAGGATGCCGCCATCGGCAAATGCCGTGGTGGTGCCCATGGGTTGGAACGGCTGCCCTTGCAGGGTCGGCTTGCTGAACACCACTGGCAGCGACGCGGAGATATGCGCTGCTACGGCAATGTCCATATCCGGGGTCAGGTCCGCGCTGAAGACCACCGATTGCGTGCCTTCCTCGAACATGGCGGTGCCGGTCATTTCTAACGTCTTGATCTGCGGGATATCTTTGCTCAGGACCGCCAGGTCGGCAAAAGTGACGTATTTTTTCACTTGCACTTTGGCGACGATTTCTAAGGCCTCCTCGGAAAGTGGAGTCTTGGCTTCGGCACAACGCTGTAGAAACGCCGCGCAGGATTCCTTTCTGATCAGTTCCTCCAGCGGTATCCCCTTGGAGCCCAGACGTGGCAACAAATCACAGAGCAATTGCGCCAGCGGAATGTTTTTCAATTGCTCGCCCAATTTCGACAATCTGTTTTGCCAGATCGAAACCTCGGGCTTGCTGCTGTTGAGCAACTCAACGAGGGAGATGTCATCGGAGATCCTGTCGAAGCCCGCATGACTCATGCCGCTGGCGAGTAAAGCGGCCGATATCGCCCCCGCAGAGGCACCTGAAATCTTTTCGATTAGATCCATGACACCGTTGGCTTCGAGTGCATCGACGAAGCCGGAATAAGCCACCCCCTTGGCACCACCGCCACTCAGGACCAGTATTGTGATGGTAGGCCGATTCATACTGACTTGGACGCTACCGTCCTCATTTCGAACGAGGGTGATCGACCGGTCTGTCGCGCCGCAGACCAACTGTTGGGGGCCTTCAGGGGAAGCTTGTTCGGCAAGCAGGTGTACGTTTTCATAAACGCGAAAGGAAGGTGTGTGTTGCGAGATATCTAGCATTCTGGCTCGTTCCGTGTACCCAGGAGGTGGAGACGAACTGTAAGCAATATCTGAAGGCTAATTGCGTTGTGACTCAACTGGACAAATATCCGCCGACTGCAAACGGCAGTCGGCGAATCTCGATGAAAAGCGCTCTAGAACAAGGCTTCTAGGCGGTCGGTAAAACAGCTCGCACGCATGAGGACAAAATCCTACTGAAAGCGTCGCCCATTCGCTCGCGGGCCGGGTAGGTTTCTCAGGTGATCAAACAGCCACCGCCGCCAAGCGTCGTTGTCGATGAATAAAGAACAAGGCCGTCAATACCGTGAGGCCGCCGACAGCGGCCCCCGTCCACGGCAAGTCCGCCAAATCAGCCCCACTGGCCACCACCAGCCCACCGATCCAAGCCCCGGCCGCGTTGCCGAGGTTGAAGGCGCTCTGGTTCAGGGTCGAGCCGAGGTTCGGCGCCTCAAAGGCCTGGTCGATGATCAGCAATTGCAGGATCGGGCACAGGGCGAAGGCGAAGATGCCCCACAACACCAGGGTGATCGCCGCCGGAATCACTGACTGGCTGGTTTGGCTGAACGCGGCGAGCACCAGCACCACGGCCAGGGCCATGCCCACCAGCGAGGGTAGCAGGCGGCGGTCGGCCAGGCGTCCGCCGAGGAAGCTGCCCGCCGTCAGGCCGACCCCGAACAACAGCAGCATGACGGTGATGCCATGGGGGCTGACGCCGGTAATGTCCTGCAGGATCGGCGCGATGTAGGTGAATACGCTGAACAGGCTGGTGGAGGCCAGCACGCTCATGCCCAGGGCCAGCAATACGTTGGCCTTGCCCAGGACCTTGAATTCGCTGGCCAGGTTGGCTTTGTCCATGGGGATGTCCTTGGGCAGCCAGACCCATTGGGCAATGGCGGCGATCACCCCGATCACCGACACCGCCCAGAAGGTCGAGCGCCAGCCGGCGTATTGGCCCAAGGCTGTGCCCAGCGGTACGCCCAGCACATTGGCCAGGGTCAGGCCGGTGAACATCATCGCAATCGCCTGGGCCCGTTTGTTCGGCGCCACCAACCCGGCCGCCACCACCGAACCGATGCCAAAGAAGGCGCCGTGACACAGCGCGGTGATGACCCGGGCGGCCATCAGCGTGGCGTAGTTCGGCGCCAGGGCGCAGAGCACGTTGCCGAGGATGAACATCAGGGTCATGCCCAGCAGCGTGGCCTTGCGTGGCATGTTGGCGGTGCCAATCGCCAGGATCGGCGCACCGAACACCACGCCCAGGGCGTAGCCAGTGATCAGCAGCCCGGCTTGGGGAATGCTCACGGCCAGGTCACGGGCGACATCGGGCAACAGGCCCATGATGACGAATTCAGTCGTGCCGATGCCGAAAGCGGCGACGGCCAAAGCAAGCAAGGCGAGTGGCATGCGCAGGGTCTCTGTCTGTAGTCTTGACGCTCTGATCAGGCATACGCATGCCGGCGTCCTGGTTCGAACGAACAGGACAGCAGCAGAATTATTGGAATAGGCTTATGCGCAACTGAGTGCGGCGTGGTCGCTAGCAGTATAAACGGCTGCCGATGGATGGCGAATCAATTCTCTGAATGGATAAGGAGCGTGCCGTGCTTGCAACGGCCTTGGTGTTGGTAGCGGCGCTGTTGCATGCGGCATGGAATACGCTGATCAAGTTCAGCGGCGAGCGTTTGCTGGTGGTGGCTTGCATGGACAGCGTTGCGTTGCTGTTCGTCGCCTTGGCCCTGGGCTTCGTGGCACTGCCGCCGTTGGCGATCTGGCCGTGGATCCTGGCTTCGGCGGCGTTCGAGCTGCTGTATCGCTATTTGCTGATCCAGGCGTATCGGGTCGGTGACCTGGGGTTGGTCTATCCGCTGATGCGCGGCCTGTCGCCGCTGGTGGTATTGGCCCTGACTATCATCTTTGCCGGTGAGGCGCTGACGACCCAGCAAATCTTCGGCATCCTGCTGATCCCGTTCGGCATGCTCTGCCTGTTGTGGCAGGGCGGTGGCGGGGCGCGGTTGCCCTGGTCGATGCTGCCGGTGGTGGCGCTGATCGGCCTGTGCATCGGTTGCTACACCTTCATTGACGGCCATGCCTTGCGACGCTGGTCCCATCCGCTGGATTACCTGGTCTGGGTCACGCTGCTCAGCGCCTGGCCATTCCCGTTGCTGGCGTTGGTGGGCAAGCGGCCGGCGTTCATGCGGTTCTGGCGTGAGCAGTGGCGGCTGGGGTTGGCGGTCGGATTCTGCGTGTTATTCAGCTACGCTCTGGTGCTGTGGGCCATGCAGCTGGGGTCGATTGCCGAGGCGGCGGCCCTGCGGGAGATCAGCGTGATCCTGGTGGTGCTGTTTGGCATGCGTTACTTGAAAGAACCTTTTGGTTTGCCGCGGCTCTTAGCCTGCGGGCTGGTGTTGGTTGGCATGCTGGTGATGAAGTTCTGACCGGCGCCCGAACTCGCGATTTTCTATAAAACTCAAAGAAGGAACTGCGTCAATGACGGTTGCCCTGTGGTGTATTTTGATTGCCTTTCTCCTGCCTTACCTGTGCGTCGCCATTGCCAAGATTGGTGGAAGATACAGGCTGGCAGATAACCACGACCCTCGGGACTTTCTGGACACACTCGAAGGCGCTCCCCGGCGGGCATACGCGGCGCAACTGAACAGCTTTGAAATCAGCCCTTTTTTTGCCGCCGCCGTGATCGTCGCGCACCTGGCCGGCAATGCCGAGCTGGTGACCATCAATGTGCTGGCGGTGCTGTTCATCACCAGTCGCCTGCTCTACATCATTTGCTATCTGGCTGACTGGGCGATTCTGCGTTCGCTGGTGTGGTTCGTGGGGGTGGGGTTGGTGTTGAGTTTCTTCTTCGTTTCGGTCTGAACCTGGCGGCGGAATCCCGGAGTCGGTGCTGGCCCCATCGCGAGCAAGCTGGCGATGGGGTCGACACAGTCAGCCCATTCCCTAGGGATTGGCGGTAACCGTATTCGCCACCTGTGGCACTTGCGGCAACGCCATGCCCTTGGGCCAGAACATCCAGATCTGCCCCTGTTGCTTCATGTCCCCGGCCAGTTGTCCGGCCGCCTCGCCTGTGCCCCAGAACAAGTCCGCCCGCACTTCGCCGGCAATTGCACCGCCAGTGTCCTGGGCGGCGACGGGCCGGTTCAATGTGCTGCCGTCGGGTCGGGTGGTGGATAGCCAGAGCAGGCTGCCCAGCGGAATTACCTTGCGGTCCACCGCCACGCTGTAGCCGGCTGTCAGCGGTACATTCAGCGAGCCTCGCGGTCCTTCGTTGCTGTCGGGGTTACGGTTGAAGAACACGTAGCTGGGGTTGCTGCCCAGCAATTCGGGAATACGGTTCGGGTGGGCCTTGGCCCAGGCACTGATGGCGCCCATGGTCACGTCTTCTTTCTTCAGCTCGCCCTGTTCAACCAGCCAGCGCCCGATGGGACGGTAAGGGTGGCCGTTCTGGTCGGCATAACCGATGCGCAGCTGGCGGCCATCGGCGAGTCGAATGCGTCCCGAACCCTGGATTTGCAGGAATTGCAGGTTCATGGGGTCGGTCAGCCAGGCGATGATCGGTGCCTTGACTCCGTTGGTTTCGATGGTGGCCGCGTCGTCGTATGGCTTGAGCACGCGGCCTTCGAGGCGGCCACGCAGGCGTTTGCCCTTGAGTTCAGGGTAAATGCTGTCCAGCGACACAATGATCATGTCCTCCGGCACACCGTAGACAGGGATATTCGCCGTGGCGGTCTGGGTGAGGCTGCCGGGGTAGACCGGCTCGTAGTAGCCGGTAATCAGGCCATTGGGGCTGTTGTCCCCCGAGCGCAGGCCATAGACGTCCAGGTTCTGTTTCAGGAAATTGCGTACATCCTGTGCGGTTTGCGGCACATTGGCCGCCGCCGCGCAGGTCGGCCCCCAGTTCGCATCGGCCTTGAGCCGGGTGCAAGCGCTGCGCCAAGAACCGAACCCGGCCAGCAGGTCTTCATCGGACACCGCCGGCAAGGCCTCCCACGGTACGCTGACATAGGTGGCGAGGGCGTGGGTCTGAGGTTCTTCGACCTTTTCGCCGCGATTACAACCGGCCAACAGTGCGATCAGCGGTAGGGTCAACGCCAGGCCTTTGTGCCAGGTCTTGAAGCGGCTGTTCATGAAGATTTCCCTTGCAGTCATTCGAACGCTGTCTAGGGCGCCCGAATAACCCGTATTGTTGATAAGGCCATTGGTCTTTGCCGATGACCCGAGGATACTAACCGCCGTTTCCTGCCCCGAGGCCAAGATGTTTGTAAAACGATTTTCCATGGCAGTGCTGGCTTGCCTGATGTTGTCCGCCTGTGGCGGCGTCGACCCCAATTCTCCCCTTGGCCAGCGCAAGGCGATCTTCAAGCAGATGCTCAAGACCAACGAAGAATTGGGCGGCATGTTGCGTGGCCGGGTCCCGTTCGATGGCCCACGATTTGCCGAAGGCGCGGCGCAACTGGATCAACTCTCCCATGAGCCGTGGAAACATTTCCCGCAAGTGCGCGAGCAAGACCACACCAGCGCCCGGGATGAAGTCTGGCAAAAGCAGGCGCGTTTCCAGGAAATGGCCCGCCACCTTGAAGCCGCCACCGGTGAATTGGTGACCGCCAGCAACGTTCAACCCTACAAGGCCAGTTACTTGGGGCCGGCGGTGCAAAAGGTCGAAGATGCGTGCAGCGCCTGCCATAAAGAGTTTCGCGATCATTGAATGAAAGCAGCTGCGAGCTTCAAGCTTCAAGCTCAAAGCTCCACACTTGCAGCTTGCAGCTGCTACTGATCCAACTCATCCACCGCTTCCTGCAGTTCCTTGCGGGAGGCTGCCAGCTTGTCCTTGCGTTTGTTGATCCGCTCGGCGTCGCCTTTCTTCATGGCCTTTTCCAGGTCGGCCTGACGCCGACTGACCTCGTGCTTGGCATCGAGCACCTTGTTTTCACGCTCCTTGCGCAAGGACGCATCGGTGCAATGGCTGGTGACTTCGTCCAGCGCAGTTTCCAGGCCAGCCTGCTGGTCCTGGTTGCCACGGGACTTGGCCAGTTCGATCTGGTTGATGATGCCCTGGCGCTTGGCCGCGCAACCGGTGAGCTCCGGGGTTTGCTCGTCCGCCATCAAGGGGGCGGCCATGGCACTGCATAAGACCAGCAGGGCAACGGGGGACAGGAAATTCATAGCAACTCCGTAAAAAATCTCGAGCGGTCGGTACAGATGCGCTGTTGGAACGCATGCTTGCCCCTTGGGTTCAACCGCACAGGGCCCGGATTAAAAACCGTCGACCCCGGCAGTGCGTAATACGTCACTCAAGGCCTGTACCTGCGGGTCGCGAAAAAATGCGCTCAGTTGCGCGGCGCGTCCCGGTCCGATACCGGCCTCGGCTTGCCATTGTTCGGTGCTGCGCTCGACCAGCACCTGCCACGGCCCTTCCAGCCGGGCCTCACCAGCGGGCGGCAGGCCCAGGGCCTTGAGCCATTGCGCGAAAGGGCGTTGCCGGGCGCTGTGCAGGCTGGCGAGCAGGCGGGTGCTGCTGTGTTCGCCGAAGCCGGCAATATTAGCAAGCTCGGCGGCATCGAGGGTCATCCAATCCAGCAATCCGTCGAGTCGTCCGGCGGCCAGCAACTTTTCCCAGGTGCCCGGGCCGACGTGGGGCAGGGCAAGCCCTTGTTTGCCACTGAGCCAGCCCAGTCGTGCGAGGAACTGGCTTTCACAGCCGGCTGTCGGTTGCCAGCAACTCAAGAAGTGATAGTCGGTTTGCGCAGGGACGTTGAGGTCCTGCCGCTCGGCGCTGCGCAGCACGACGCTGTCGAGTCGTGGGATGGTCAGCCCGGCCAGGCTGATAGCGACCCGGTCGCCGGGACGAATGTCCATTTCCTTCCAGCGCTTGAGGGAGCTGACGCTTACCCGGCGAATCCACCGGTCGTCGAGCCGGATGCGTTCAAGCTCCAGTACGGGCGTGATGCGTCCGGTACGACCGACCTTGAAGTGCACCTTGCGCACTTCGGCCAGCGCCTGGGCAAACGGGTATTTCCAGGCCACGCTCCAGAACGGCGCCCTGGCCTGCCAGCGGTCGGCGGGTGGGCGGCGGCTCTGGTGCAGGACGATCCCGTCGCTGGCGAATGGCAGCGGTGTGCGGTACCAATGGTCGCGCCAGTGCTCGGCATCGGCTAGAACCTGGATAGGCTGGTTGTAATGGAGCGTGTCAGCGAAGCCCAGTTCATTCAGCGCGGCCATCCGTTCCGGCAGGGTGGCCGGCCCTCCAGGCCAGTCCCAGACAAACAGGCCAATGTCCGCCGCCTCCTGCGCCGTCATGTTCGTGCGCGCCATCAGGCCCGCCACGGTCCCCCGGGCGTTGAGACTGCCGCTACTGGCCTGGACATGGGTGAGCAAGCGCCAATACAACTCGCCTTGGACGACCAGGTCCAGAGGCTGGCGCAGCCGTTGTGGGATGGCGCCGATCTTGCGCGCATTCGGGGTCCAGTCGTGCCCTTGCACGCCATCGCCGCGGCTGATTGCCTGATGCAGGCGACCCTTGCGATAGACCAGGGTTACCGCCACGCCATCGACTTTCGGTTGTGCCCAGACGTCCTTGCGACCCCGCAACCAAGCCCCCACGGCGTCGGCGTCCTTAAGCTTTTCCAGGCCGGTGTGGACCACGGGGTGCGGTATCTTCCCGCCCGCTGAGCGCAGCGGATCGTCGGGCGCTGCGAGGTTGAAGCAGTGGCGCCATTGGCCCAACTCTATGCGGGATTGATCATACAGTTCATCGGCCACCAGCGATTGGCCGAGGCGGTGATAGCTGTCGTCCCAGGTGTCGATTTGCTGCTGCCGCGCGGCGATCTCGGCCTGGGCGCGTTCAGTGGGCCAATCGGGGCAGGGCGCGGCGAGCGCAGGAATGGCAATGAAGACAAGACAGGCGAGTGCATACAAAAACGGTGGCATCGAAGCATCCTTGCTTGGTTGAGTACTGAAGGCTAGCCACCGTCCCGGAAGTTGCGAGGCCCGGAGCGTTACCGGATTTTGCGGGGCCTGGTGGCAAAATCGCGGCGGTACAGTGCGAGGCGATTTAGTCGCGCAACTGTGCCTTGTCCTCGTCAACGGCCGGCGCAGAATGGACTTTCGATTCGCCGCTGCCTGGAATGCTCCCGATGGAACTGTCGACGCTCGCTGTTTTCATCCCGGCCTGCTTCGCGCTGAACATGGCGCCGGGGCCGAACAACCTGCTGTCCATCAGCAACGCCTCGCGTTATGGCTTCGTCCGGGCGTGCAGTGGCGGCATTGGTCGATTGCTGGCATTTGCGATCATGATCGCCCTGGCAGCGGTGGGGCTTACCGCCGTGCTGCACACCTCGGAATTGCTGTTCCTGGGGATCAAGCTCGTCGGTGCCGGTTACCTGTTCTATTTGGCGGTGCAATTGTGGCGGGCCCAGCCCGAGGCCGGCAGCGAAACCGTGGTTGCGTCGATGAGCCGGGCCGGCCTGGCGCGCCAGGAGTTCCTGGTGGCGATCGGCAATCCGAAGGCGATCTTGTTGTTTACCGCGTTCCTGCCGCAATTCGTAGACCGTACAGGCGCCATCACCCAACAATTCGCCGTGCTGGGTGGTTTGTTCCTGGCACTGGAGTGCATCGCCATCGGCTTGTATTGCTACATGGGCATTTACGCGCGACGGCTATTCGCCCGGCCCAGTGGCAAGCGCCTGTTCAATCGGATGTGTGCGGGGCTGCTGGCCAGTGCGGCTTCGTTTTTGTTGGTGGCACGCAGGACCTAACTTCACTGAGGGTTATCTTTTGGCACAAAAAAAGCCCCTGGCGACCCAGTCGCCAGGGGCTTTTTCTTTACACGCCGGTATTACAGGCCGGCAGCGGCGCGCAGGGCGTCGGCGCGGTCGGTTTTTTCCCAGGTGAACGTGGTGAAGGTGTCGTCACCCACGGTCTTGGTCTGCGGCGTACGACCGAAGTGGCCATAGGCGGCAGTGTCCTGGTACATCGGGTGCAGCAGGTCGAGCATGGTGGTGATGGCGTATGGACGCAGGTCGAACACTTCACGGACCAGGTTGATGATCTTGTCATCACCGATCTTGCCGGTGCCGAAGGTATTCAGCGAGATCGACGTAGGCTGGGCCACGCCAATGGCGTAGGACACCTGGATCTCGCAGCGCTCGGCCAGGCCGGCGGCGACGATGTTCTTGGCTACATAACGGCCGGCGTAGGCCGCCGAGCGGTCAACCTTCGATGGGTCCTTGCCGGAGAACGCGCCGCCGCCGTGACGGGCCATGCCGCCGTAGCTGTCGACGATGATCTTGCGACCGGTCAGGCCGCAGTCGCCCACCGGGCCGCCGATGATGAACTGGCCAGTCGGGTTGATGTGGAACTGGGTGTCCTTGGACAGCAACTCGGCAGGCAGCACGTGCTTGACGATCAGCTCCATCACGCCTTCGCGCAGGTCTTTGTAGGACACGTCAGGGTTGTGCTGGGTCGACAGGACCACGGCGTCGATACCGACCACTTTGCCGCCTTCGTAACGGCAGGTCACCTGGGACTTGGCGTCCGGGCGCAGCCAAGGCAGCAGGCCGGATTTGCGGGCCTCGGCCTGACGCTGGACCAACTGGTGCGAGAAAGTGATCGGGGCCGGCATCAGCACGTCGGTCTCGTTGCTGGCGTAGCCGAACATCAGGCCCTGGTCGCCGGCGCCCTGGTCTTCAGGCTTGGCCCGATCAACGCCTTGGTTGATGTCGGGAGACTGCTTGCCAATGATGTTCATCACGCCACAGGTCGCGCCGTCGAAGCCGACGTCGGAGCTGTTGTAGCCAATGCCGAGGATCACGTCGCGGACGATCTGTTCCAGGTCGACCCAGGCCGAAGTGGTGACTTCGCCGGCGATGATCGCCACGCCCGTTTTCACCAGAGTCTCGCACGCCACGCGGGCGAACTTGTCTTCAGCAATGATGGCGTCCAGCACCGCATCAGAAATCTGGTCGGCGATTTTGTCCGGATGCCCTTCAGACACGGACTCGGAGGTGAAAAGGGAGTATTCGCTCATCTCGATGTTTTCCTACAAGTTACCGTTGGTGAGTGTCGCCAGTCGGCCGCTGAAAGTGGCGAACCTGGATCTGGAAACCATTGCGTAAGCCTACATAGAGGCTTTCCCCGGGCACGAGGCCCGCAGCGGTGGCCCAGCGGGCCAGGTCGTCCTGTTCGAATCCGAGCCAGAGATCGCCACAGGCCTCCCTGGCCCAGCTCTGGTTGTGACTGCATAACTCCGTCACCAGCAGGCTGCCGCCCGGTTGCAGCAGGCCGGCCATGTGCCTGAGTGCATCGGCCGGCGCGGCGAAATGATGCAGCACCATGTTCAATACCACGCAATCGGCCTGCAAGCTCATGCCATCCAATGCATCGGCCAGTTGCAGGCTGACATTAGCCAGGGCCTCGCGTTCACACACCTGGCGCGCCAGTTCAAGCATGGCCGGGCTGTTGTCCAGCGCCGTCACCTGGCTGAAACGCTGCGCCAGTTCCGGCAGGAAAGCACCATCACCGGGGCCGACTTCGATCGCCGTGGCCGTGGCTTCGAAGCTTAGTTTGTCGAGCAGTGCCACGACGCTTTCGCGGTACTGCGGCAGACCGGCGATCAGGTCTTGCTGGGCGCGAAATTTCTCGGCGACCCGGGCGAAAAAGTCCTGGCTGGCGGCGGCCCGTTGCCCGTGTACCTGGGCGATGCGAGCCTGCACGTCCGTCGGCAGGTTCAGCGTGTCCACTTCGTCCAGCAGCGCGGCGTGCAGCTTGCCGCCCAGCAGGTCGGTGTGGGGCAGGGCGCGGCGATAGAAAATGGCGTTGCCTTCCCGGCGGGTCGCCACCAGGTCCGCCTGGGCCAAGACCTTGAGGTGGTGGCTCATGCCGGACTGGCCGATGCCGAAGATCTGCGCCAGTTCCAGCACGCCGAACGAGTCGTTGGCCAGGGCGCGCAATACATTGAGCCGCAACGGATCGCCGCCGGCCTTGCAAAGGGCCGCCAGCTCATCGCAGTCGTCATGGCGAATGGAAGGCGCAGGTAAGTTCATAGTGCGGCAGTCTGTTTCATAGTGGGGCAGTCTAGTGAGGGGTTTGGATCACCGCAAGTTCAATATCAAAAAGTTTTGATATTGCTGGATAAATGGCACTTCCCAGCCTGTGCTTGACTCTACAAGCCATCAGCGGAAAGGTTTCACCTGGTGAATGCGACTTTATCTGCCGGAAAAACGCCCAAGGATGACTATCTGTCATTGCCCCGGGGCGGGTGGGTGAGGGAAAATGCTCGCCTTTTTTCAGTTCCATTTTATTCATTCTCGATTCAATACCCGCAGGAGAACAGCGATGCCCAGCCGTCGTGAGCGTGCCAATGCCATTCGTGCCCTCAGCATGGATGCCGTGCAGAAAGCCAACAGCGGCCATCCCGGTGCCCCCATGGGTATGGCGGATATCGCCGAGGTGCTTTGGCGCGACTACCTCAAGCACAGCCCGAGCAACCCAGCCTTCGCCGACCGTGACCGTTTCGTACTGTCCAACGGTCACGGCTCGATGTTGATCTACTCGCTGCTGCACTTGACCGGCTACGACCTGTCGATCGATGACCTGAAAAACTTCCGTCAACTGCACAGCCGCACCCCGGGCCACCCGGAATACGGCTACACCCCAGGCGTGGAAACCACCACCGGTCCATTGGGCCAGGGCTTGGCCAACGCCGTGGGTTTTGCATTGGCAGAAAAAGTCCTGGCGGCGCAATTCAACCGTCCCGGCCATAACGTCGTCGATCACCACACCTACGTATTCCTGGGTGATGGCTGCATGATGGAAGGCATTTCCCACGAAGTCGCCTCCCTGGCCGGCACCCTGGGCCTGGACAAGCTGATTGCTTTCTACGACGACAACGGCATCTCCATCGACGGCGAAGTCGAAGGCTGGTTCACCGATGACACCCCCAAGCGCTTCGAAGCCTACAACTGGCTGGTGATCCGCAACGTCGACGGCCACGACCCGGAAGAGATCAAGACCGCCATCGAGACGGCCCGCAAAAGCGCCCAGCCGACCCTGATCTGCTGCAAGACCACCATCGGTTTCGGCTCGCCGAACAAGCAAGGCAAGGAAGACTGCCACGGCGCGCCATTGGGTGCCGAGGAAATCGCCCTGACCCGTGCCGCGTTGAAGTGGAACCATGGCCCGTTCGAAATCCCGGCCGACATTTACGCCGAATGGGATGCCAAGGAAAAAGGTCGCGCGGTCGAAGCCGAATGGGATCAGCGTTTCGCCGCGTATTCCGCCGAATTCCCTGAACTGGCCAATGAACTGGTGCGTCGCCTCAGCGGCGAGCTGCCGGCCGACTTCGCCGAAAAAGCCTCGGCGTACATCGCTGAAGTCGCCGCCAAGGGCGAAACCATCGCCAGCCGCAAGGCCAGCCAGAACACCCTGAACGCCTTCGGCCCGTTGCTGCCGGAACTGCTGGGCGGTTCGGCCGACCTGGCCGGTTCCAACCTGACCCTGTGGAAAGGCTGCAAAGGCGTCAGCGCTGAAGATGCCAGCGGCAACTACATGTACTACGGCGTTCGCGAGTTCGGCATGAGCGCGATCATGAACGGCGTGGCGCTGCACGGCGGCCTGGTGCCTTACGGCGCGACCTTCCTGATGTTCATGGAATACGCCCGCAACGCCGTGCGCATGTCGGCGCTGATGAAAAAACGCGTCCTGTATGTGTTCACTCACGACTCCATCGGCCTGGGTGAAGACGGCCCGACTCACCAGCCGATCGAGCAACTGGCGAGCCTGCGTTGCACGCCGAACCTGGATACCTGGCGCCCATGCGATGCCGTGGAATCGGCGGTGGCCTGGAAATACGCGATCGAGCGTAACGACGGCCCGTCGGCGCTGATCTTCTCCCGCCAGAACCTGCAGCACCAGAACCGTGATGTCGACCAGATCGGCGACATCGCTCGTGGCGGCTATGTGCTCAAGGACTGCATCGGCGAGCCTGAGCTGATCCTGATCGCCACCGGTTCCGAAGTCGGCCTGGCCGTCCAGGCCTACGACAAGCTGACCGGGCAGGGCCGCAACGTGCGCGTGGTGTCCATGCCTTGCACCAGCGTGTTCGATGCCCAGGACGCCGGCTACAAGCAAGCGGTGTTGCCGCTGCAGGTCAGTGCACGGATCGCCATCGAGGCTGCCCATGCCGATTACTGGTACAAGTACGTGGGCCTGGAAGGTCGCGTGATTGGCATGACCACCTACGGCGAATCGGCGCCTGCGCCAGCGCTGTTCGAGGAATTCGGTTTTACCCTGGAAAACATCCTGGGTCAGGCTGAAGAGTTGCTGGAAGACTGATCCGCAAACAGGTTGTCTGTTCTGCCGCCATCGCGAGCAAGCTCGCTCCCACAAGGATTTTCACCGATCCTGTGGGAGCGAGCTTGCTCGCGATAGCGGTGGCTCAGACGAACTGCCTCAATGGATTCAACTAGGTCAGAGAACCCCATGCCCCAACCGCGTCCCTACAAAGTTGCACTCAACGGCTACGGCCGGATTGGTCGTTGCGTCTTGCGTGCGTTGTTCGAGCGAGGGGCCAAGGCCGGGTTCGAGATTGTGGCCATCAACGATCTGGCCGACATGGCCAGCATCGAATACCTGACACGCTTTGACTCCACCCACGGCCGGTTTCCCGGCGAAGTGCGGGTCGAGGGCGATTGTCTGCATATTAACGGCGACTGCGTGAAGGTCTTGCGCAGTGCCACCCCCGAAGGCATCGATTGGGCGTCCCTGGATGTCGATCTGGTGCTCGAATGCTCCGGTGCCTACCACACCCGCGAAGACGGCCAGCGTTTTCTCGCTGCCGGCGCGCCACGGGTGTTGTTCTCCCAGCCGATGGCCAGTGAAGCGGACGTGGACGCCACCATCGTCTACGGCGTGAACCAGGATTGCCTGACCGGCGACGAACTGCTGGTGTCCAACGCGTCCTGCACCACCAACTGCGGCGTGCCGCTGTTGCGCCTGCTGGACCAGGCCATTGGCCTGGAATACGTGTCGATCACCACCATTCACTCGGCGATGAACGACCAGCCGGTGATCGACGCCTACCACCATGAGGACTTGCGCCGCACCCGTTCGGCATTCCAATCGGTGATTCCGGTGTCCACTGGTCTGGCGCGCGGCATTGAACGGCTGCTGCCGGAACTTGCGGGGCGAATTCAGGCCAAAGCCGTGCGGGTGCCGACGGTCAACGTGTCCTGCCTCGACATTACGATGCAGACCGTGAGCGATACCGACGCCACCGAGGTCAACCGGATCCTGCGCGAAGCCGCCACCAGCGGTCCGCTCAAAGGCCTTCTGGCTTACACCGAGTTGCCTCATGCCAGTTGTGATTTTAACCATGACCCGCATTCGGCCATCGTCGATGCCAGCCAGACCCGTGTTTCCGGGCCTCGGCTTGTGAACATCCTGGCCTGGTTCGACAACGAATGGGGGTTTGCCAACCGAATGCTGGATGTTGCCGAGCATTACCTGCAAACCGCTTCAAAAAAACCTGCTCTCTAAACAGTTACCCAGGAATTGCGACCCATGACCGTGTTGAAGATGTCCGACCTCGATCTGCAAGGTAAGCGCGTACTGATCCGCGAAGACCTCAACGTCCCCGTCAAGGACGGTGTTGTCACCAGCGACGCGCGTATCCTGGCTTCGCTGCCGACCATCAAGCTGGCCCTGGAAAAAGGCGCGGCCGTGATGGTCTGCTCCCACCTGGGCCGTCCGACCGAAGGTGAGTTCTCGGCGGAAAACAGCCTCAAGCCTGTGGCCGATTACCTGAGCCGTGCCCTGGGCCGCGATGTGCCATTGGTGGCTGACTACCTGGGCGGCGTGGACGTGAAGGCCGGCGATGTCGTGCTGTTCGAAAACGTGCGCTTCAACAAGGGCGAGAAAAAGAACGCCGACGAACTGGCCCAGCAGTACGCCGCCCTTTGCGACGTGTTCGTGATGGACGCCTTTGGCACCGCCCACCGCGCGGAGGGTTCGACCCACGGCGTGGCGAAGTTCGCCAAAGTCGCCGCAGCAGGTCCGTTGCTGGCTGCTGAACTGGACGCACTGGGCAAGGCCCTGGGCTCCCCGGCCCAGCCGATGGCCGCCATCGTCGCCGGCTCCAAGGTCTCCACCAAGCTGGACGTGCTCAACAGCCTGAGCCAGGTCTGCAACCAGTTGATCGTCGGTGGTGGCATCGCCAACACCTTCCTCGCCGCTGCGGGTCACCCGGTCGGTAAATCCCTGTACGAACCGGACCTGCTGGACACCGCTCGGGAAATCGCCGCCAAGGTCAGCGTACCGTTGCCAGTGGACGTGGTCGTGGCCAAGGAATTCGCAGAAAGCGCCACCGCCACCGTCAAGCTGATCGATGACGTAGCCGAGGACGACATGATCCTCGACATCGGCCCGCAAACCGCAGCCAACTTCGCCGAACTGCTGAAGTCTTCCAAAACCATCCTGTGGAACGGCCCGGTCGGCGTGTTCGAGTTCGACCAGTTCGGCAACGGCACCAAGGTGCTGGCCCAGGCTATCGCCGACAGCGCTGCGTTCTCCATCGCAGGTGGCGGCGACACCCTGGCGGCCATCGACAAATATGGCGTGGCCGAGCAGATCTCCTACATTTCTACGGGCGGCGGCGCATTCCTCGAGTTCGTCGAAGGCAAAGTGTTGCCAGCCGTGGAAGTCCTGGAAAGCCGGGCCAAGGCCTGAAGCTGCGTTGACCAGGCAAAGGAGTGTTCTGATGGTCAAGACGATCCCGTTGCTGTTGGCGGCGACGATGCTGGTGGCCTGCTCAAGCGGCCCGCAGGCTACGGCCCCGCAACCCGGCACGCCGGCGCCTGAAGATGGCTGTTACCAGGCCGACTGGCAGGCCGAGACCAACCCGGTGCTGAACAAGCGTTCCGGGCCGGACGGCCTGGACAAATACGAGACGCAAACCCCGACCAAGGAACATGGCTGTCCTTGACGGGTCTGACTCTTAACTCATGGCTGGCGGCGTGTGCCGTCAGTCGAGGAACACGGATGAAAGGCTTGATCGCCGTCGTGGCGTTGGTATTGCTGGGCGGTTGTGCGCAGTTGGACTTTTTACACTCGTCCGAACCTGTTGAAGGTTGGACGACCTGGACCTGTGACAGCGAGGCCAAAGTGCTCTGGCGCTACACCGATACCGCCCACAAGGAAGTCGATGTACGCCTGGGCGGCGCCGATAAGGTTTATCGCCTCAAGCTTGAACCGGGTGCTGAAGGTTCACTGTACAGCGATGACATGCTGGCGTTTCACGTCAAGGGTGAGGAAGGCCTGGTGTATTGGGTCGCCACCAATGACTTGATTGGGCGGGGTTGCAAGGCCAATTGATCCACGGAGACCCAATGTGGGAGCGGGCCTCTTAGTTTTGAGATTTTGTTTCACCGAACACGCAGGCCGGGGCCGACCCCCGATCCGCAATGACTTGAATAGCCGCCGCCGCTCCGGCAGGCTGGCACGATTAACGACCCTCGACCGGGAGAGACACACTAATGGCACTTATCAGCATGCGTCAGATGCTGGACCACGCAGCCGAGTTCGGCTACGGCGTTCCAGCCTTTAACGTCAACAACCTTGAGCAGATGCGCGCCATCATGGAAGCCGCTGACAAGACTGACTCTCCGGTGATCGTCCAGGCTTCGGCCGGCGCCCGTAAATATGCCGGTGCGCCATTCCTGCGTCACCTGATCCTGGCGGCGATCGAAGAGTTCCCGCACATCCCGGTGTGCATGCACCAGGACCACGGCACCAGCCCTGACGTCTGCCAGCGCTCCATCCAGCTGGGCTTCAGCTCGGTGATGATGGACGGCTCCCTGGGCGAAGACGGCAAGACCCCGACCGATTACGAATACAACGTGCGCGTCACCCAGCAAACCGTGGCCATGGCCCACGCTTGCGGCGTTTCCGTGGAAGGCGAACTGGGTTGCCTGGGCTCGCTGGAAACCGGCATGGCCGGTGAAGAAGACGGCATCGGTGCCGAAGGCGTGCTGGACCACAGCCAGATGCTGACCGACCCGGAAGAGGCTGCGGACTTCGTCAAGAAGACCCAGGTCGACGCCTTGGCCATCGCCATCGGCACCAGCCACGGCGCCTACAAGTTCACCAAGCCACCTACCGGCGACGTACTGGCCATCGACCGCATCAAGGAAATCCACAAGCGCATCCCCAACACTCACCTGGTGATGCACGGTTCGTCCTCGGTACCGCAGGAGTGGCTGGCGATCATCAACCAGTACGGCGGCGACATCAAAGAAACCTACGGCGTGCCGGTTGAAGAAATCGTCGAAGGCATCAAGTACGGCGTGCGCAAGGTCAACATCGACACCGACCTGCGCCTGGCCTCTACCGGTGCCATGCGTCGTTTGATGGCGACCAACCCGAGCGAGTTTGATCCACGTAAGTTCTTCGGCGCTACTGTGACGGCCATGCGTGATGTGTGCATTGCGCGTTATGAGGCGTTTGGGACGGCGGGGAATGCTTCGAAGATCAAGCCGATTTCGTTGGAAGCGATGTATCAGCGGTATTTGAAGGGTGAGTTGAACGCTAAGGTCAACTGAGTTTCAGGTGTCAGAAAAAACCCGCAGTGATGCGGGTTTTTTTGTTTTGTATTTGTGTGTAAATCCCCTTTGACCCTACACAGAATCTACTGCACGTTAATCGTCCAGTTCACATTGCAAAGCGACTTCAAAGTCCTGCCCCCCATAAAAAACGCCCAAGATGGAAACCTGCTCGGCATCAACGACAAAGGCAATCACGGTCCGCTTGCGGTAGTTTGTGATACGCAGCCCAGGGCGTATGTCGTCCCTCTGGTTGCCTCGGTGCGGGAACGTCCGTAGTTCTTCGCAATAGGTCACGATGGCGTTGGTATACCGCTGCGCGGTTTCTGGCGAAGACGCCGTGGCAATGTAGCTATATAGCGCAGCTAACTGCTCCAGGGCTTCCGGGACAAAATCAACGCTATACGCCATTACGATTTGATAGTGGCATTCTGGTGCTCCGCCGCCAATCGGGAGCGCACTTCATCGACGCTCAGCGCGCGTGAGGGGTCAGCTTTCAATGCATCATAAGCGGGGGCTACTTGGCCTACGAGCCAGTTTTCCAAAGCGCGATCACGGGCCAGCAGCGCCCGGAGGCCATCACGAATGACTTCGCTTTCAGTGGCGTATTCACCGGCAGCAACCTTGGCTTTCACCACGTCGGCCATCTGCTTAGGCAGAGTTATGCTGAACTGTTGAGTGCTACGCATGATGGGCTTCCTGAATAAGATAGGATTTAATCCTACTCTGCTCTGGAGAATATGCACATGACTTCCTGAGTCAGCGATGACTGTAGGCGGACGATAGGCGAGCCCGCTCGCGTTAATAGTGCGTCAGCCAACAGCTCTTCCTGCTGCGCCAACAGTATCGCGAGCAGACTCCTCCCGCAGGTTTTTACTGTCCTTCGAGCCCGCGCTGTTCAATCACCCCAAAAACATCCGCCACATCCTGGACCATGATCCGGGCGATGTTGGTGATGGTGTTGATGTCGGTCTCGGCCGAATCGCGCAGTGTGGTGCAGGCCATGAGCGTCAGGTAGTCGAGGGTGGCGTGCAGGCGTTCGCTGGCGCAGGCGTGGAGTTCGGTCAGTGGGGCGGTTTTATCGATGAACAGGACGGGGTGGGTGGTGGCTGTTGGGGTAAGCGGGGTGAAGTTGCTGGATGATTGATTTGTCGACATAAGGTTGAAGTCCTCGAAGAAAAAGAAATGCCATGTATTCCTCGATAGGGCTGCGAAACCCTCCGCTAACCAAAGCCAGCAGGTGAACCGAACTATAGAAGGGGATTTTTGAGGCAACAACCGACCTGTAGGACGCCCACAACCTCTGTGACGAGGGAGCTTGCTCTCGCTCGGTGGCGCAGCCGCCGTAAATCCTGGGTATGGGGCTGGTCTGACGAAAAGAGGGGGCTGCTTTGCAGCCCAGCGGGGATAAATCCCCTCGTCACAAAAGGGGAGATTCCTACGAGATTTTCAGAAGGCCAGGGGAGCGATCAAAATCTCCGGCCATCCCACCAATCCTGGTCGGCTGTCAGGCCGCCATCGCGAGCAAGCTCGCTCCCACAATTGGAGCGGAGTACGACAAGGAGACAGGCCGGCTATAAGGCCGCCTCGGGCATGCTTTTGATCTGGGGCGCCCCGTTAAACCACGCTGGCCGAACGCAGGCATTGCGCAGTGGGCATCCCGGCATGGATGCCGGGATAGCCGCGCTGGGCCATGGATGGCCCTTCGCGGCGGCCCACGGAGCAATGCCGGAGTGAGGGCACACCGAGCCTAGGCGAGGTGCCGAGTGGTGGGGCAAGAGCGTTTTGCTTACTTTTGCGCTTCTCAAAAGTGAGCCGCTGTAAGAGCGGAACCGTCAGCAGCCGTTACCGCAGCAACGGATATACACACGATATCTCTCTATCGAAAGCACACAATCAAGTGTTGTGATCGATATCCAACTTACTGAACGTCACTTTCCCACCCTCGCTGGTATACCCACTGTTGTCCTGCACATACACGCCAGCCTTGAAGTACAACGGCTTGACCCGCCACGTAGAGCTGATAGTGGTGTACCAACTACGACCCGCCGCAGTAATACCCAAGTCACCCGTACGATCAAGGTGAAGCCGGTAACTGAAGGACTGAGAAAGCTTCACGCCGCTGGCCACGGTAATAACCCGACCCTCGTCGTCATCGGGGCGCATGCGCACTTTGGCGACGATGTTGCCGGTCTTGCTGTCGTCCTTGTACTGGTATTCCAGCTTCACCATGGGTTTGCTGCTGTCCTTGGCATGAATCTGCCCGATCACGATCTTGCCGGTGCTGGGTACCTGGTTGACCACCAGGGTCGCACTCAATTTATTGTCGGCAGCGGGATACAGCCAGTTGCGCAAGGTGCCGTCTTTATAGGTCTCTCGTAATTCGCTGCGCGGGTAGATCGCATTTTCAGTCTTGGTGCCGGTCACCGGTGACCAGAAATACACCGTGCTGCCTTCGGAATTGAAGTATTTATCTTGGAAGCCATCCAACAGCCGAGGCGTTTCAATGGTTTTCGGCGGGCTGCCCTCGGGGATGCTCAAGTTCCAGGTTGCAAGATCGACCATGTTCGGATCCTTTCTGTACATAAGAAATGATTTACGCCACAGCCGAAGGCTCTAGGACGCGCTTTCACTGACGCCAGGAGGAAGCGGGAGCTCGCGTTTTTCACGGGGACCCGGCGGAGGGTTGGCGTCAGCAGACCGTCAGAGTGACGTTTGCCGCTTTGGTGCCCGAGACAGACGACCGTTAGTCGGCTAAAGCAGATTTTTTTTGAACGATGGCGATATGGCACTGCTGCGTGCCTTGTGCTCGATTGAGCGTGAGATGGGTTGCCGAAGCGTCGAGGAGGGCCCCGCAAGCAGCATCCGTGCTGCCATGGCGCCAGGAAAAGTGATCAGATGTTGTGTTTGATTTCCAGCAGGCTGAACGTCACTTTGCCGCCTTCGGTGGTGTAGCCGGTGTTGTCCTGCACATACGCCCCTGCTTTGAAATACAGGGGCTTGACCTTCCAGCTAGGATCGACGGTGGTTCTCCAGTTGTAGCCCGCTGCGCTGATACCCAGTGCGCCCTTCGGGCTCAGGTGGATCATGTAGGAGAAGCTGCGGTCCAGCTTCACGCCGGTGGCGATGGTAATGACTTGGCCGGTTTCATCGTCGGGACGCAGGCGCACCTTGGCGACGATGTTGCCGGTGGAGCTGTAGGTTTTGTACTGGTACTCCAGTTTCACCATGGGGCTGGTGCTGTCTTTGGTGTGGATCTGGCCGATCACGATCTTGCCAGTGCTGGGCACTTGGTTGACGGTCATGGTCGCGCGCAGGATGTTGTCCGCCGCCGGGTACAACCAGTTGCGCAGGGTGCCGTCGCTGTAGGTTTCCCGCAGTTCGCTGCGTGGGTAGATCGCGTTTGCAGTCTTGGTGCCGGTCACCGGTACCCAGAAGAACAGCGTGCCGGTGTCGGAGTGGAAGTATTCATCCTTGAACCCCTGGGCCAGCCGAGGTGTTTCGATGGTGATGGCGGGGCTGCCTTCGGGAATGCTCAAGTTCCAAGTGTTGAGATCGATCATGGTCGGATCCTGCGTAACGGGCGTAAAAATGCTGAGTACCAAAGCGGGAGGCTCTACTCCGAGCATTTGGAGTGTGTTGATCACGCAGGAAGGGTTTTTTGAATGGCCATCCGGCGGATGTTTGACGTCAATTGTCCGTCAAGCATGTCAATTGCAGCATTTATGCCTGGATGGATAACCGTTAGTCGGTAGTTTCGAGCTCGCCATGAACTATTGCGCATCCATAGTGTCTGGCTGGGCTGGCAGCATTCCGTTGCTGCCCTGGCGCCACGCAAAGCGCCTAGATGTGATCGATATCCAGCAGGCTGAACGTCACGGTCCCACCTTCGGTGGGATAACCGGTATTGTCCTGCACGTACACGCCCGCCTTGAAGTACAGCGGCTTGTCGCTCCACGTGGAACTGATGGGGGAGCTCCACTGGTAACCCGCGCCATTGATGGTCAGGACGCCGGCGGGGCTGAGATGGATCAGGTAAGAGAAGGATTGATTCAGCTTGATGCCCGTGGCGATGGTGATGACTTGGCCTGTTTCGTCGTCCGGGCGCATGCGCACCTTGGCGACAATGTTGCCGGTGGAACTGTAGGTTTTATATTGGTATTCCAGCTTCAACAGGGGGCTGGTGCTGTTCTTGGTATGGATCTGACCAATCACGACCTTGCCGGTGCTGGGCACCTGGCTGACGGCCAGGGTGGCAGCCAGCTTGTTGTCCGCCGCCGGGTACAGCCAATTGCGCAAGGTGCCGTCGCTGTAGGTTTCACGAAGTTCACTGCGCGGATAAATAGCATTAGCGGTTGTGGAGCCGGTCACCGGCGCCCAGAAAAAAACCGTGCCGGAGTCGGAGTGGAAATATGGGGCCTGGAACCCTTGCACGAGCTGGGAGGTTTCGATGGTAGCCGGCGGGCTGCCTTCGGGGATGCTCAGGTTCCAGGTTGAGAGATCGATCATGGCGGGATCCTATGTCACTCGATGAAAAAGCTGCACACCACAAGGCAAGGCTCTAGGCCGGTCTTTTCGGGCGTACGAGTAAGCGACGGAAGAAACTGCCCGGCAACTTTTCGGCGGGTGGTTGACGTCAATTGTCCGTCGAAGGGGTCTTTGCAGTTTCTGTGCCCGAGGAGGGTGACCGTTAGTCGGCTATTTCGGGCTTTGTCTGGATGATGGCGCGTTGACACCTACTGCTTTTGACAATCCCGGTCTAGAGTGAGGGGACAGTATTTGTCCGCTTTGCTACGTAAAAAACGGACGTGGCGCCCGATAAGAGAAGCAGCATGGAATGCGCGCAACCACCGCTCGGCGAAGACAGCTCTGTCCTTTTGATTGTTGATGATTACCCTGAAAACCTGCTCAGCATGCGAGCCTTGTTGCAGCGTCAGGATTGGCGAGTCATGACCGCGTCCTCGGGGGTCGAGGCGCTTAACCTGTTGCTTGAACACGACATCGATCTGGTTCTGTTGGATGTGCAGATGCCCGACATGGACGGTTTTGAAGTGGCGCGCCTGATGCGCGGCAGCCAGCGTACGCGGCTCACGCCGATCATTTTCCTGACGGCCAACGAGCAATCCCAGGATGCGGTGATCAAGGGCTATGCCAGTGGCGCCGTGGATTACCTGTTCAAACCCTTCGATCCGCAAATCCTCAAGCCCAAGGTCCAGGCGCTGCTCGAGCACCAGCGCAATCGCCGGGCCTTGCAGCGCCTGAGCCAAGATCTCGAAGCGGCCAGGGCCTTCAATGCCTCGGTGCTGGACAACGCCGCCGAAGGCATCCTGGTGGTGGATGAGAATGGCTGTATCCGCTTCGCCAACCCTTCTACCTGCCGCTTGCTCAATGCCACCGCCGAGCAGTTGCAGGGCATGCCGTTCCTGGATTTCCTGCAGAAACCGCACATCCCAGAGTGGGTCGATTCCGATATACACAACGCCTATCGGCGCGGTGAAACCTGGCGACTGCATGACGCGGTGCTACGCACGGCGCCTGGCCAGCAGGTGTCGGTGGCCTTGTCCTGTGCGCCATTGCCGTCGGAGCAGAAGGCGATGGTGGTGACGCTCCAGGACATGTCCGTGGTTCGCCATTTGCACCAACAACTCGAATACCAGGCCGTCACGGACCCGCTGACCGGTTTGCTCAACCGCCGGGGGTTCTACCAGACCGCCGAAAACCTGTTGATGCGCAGCGAGCGCCTGGAAAGCAACTGGGTGTTGCTGTACCTGGACCTCGATGGCTTCAAGCGGGTCAATGACTCGCTGGGGCACGATGCCGGGGACCGGGTATTGCGCTGGGTGTCGGAACAGTTGAAGGCGTGCCTGCGCCCATTCGATATCCTGGCGCGCCTGGGCGGGGACGAGTTCACGGCGCTGCTGGACCTGGAGTTCCCCGAGCAAGCGGCCAAGATCGCCGAGAAACTCATCGAGCGGGTCGCGATCTGCCAGCAGATAGAAGGCATGGACGTCGCATTGGGGGCCAGTATCGGCATCGCGACGTACCCCGA
Source organism: Pseudomonas sp. NFACC51 (assembly GCF_900103575.1). NCBI lineage: Bacteria > Pseudomonadati > Pseudomonadota > Gammaproteobacteria > Pseudomonadales > Pseudomonadaceae > Pseudomonas > Pseudomonas sp. NFACC51. The sequence goes on from NZ_FMXH01000003.1 coordinate 359,540, forward strand.
TTGCGGCGCCAATCTCGATGGGTTGCTGCGGGCGTCCGACATCGCCATGTACGAAGCCAAGCGTGCCGGTCGCCAGCAATACCGCTTTTACGATCATGAAATGAACGGTCGCGCCCGTTCACGGCTGATGCTGGAAGAGAGCGTGCGCTCGGCCATCGAGAACCGCGACTTCAATATGGTCTACCAGCCGCAGGTAAGCATCATCGATGGGCGGATCCGTGGGTTCGAGGCGCTGTTGCGCTGGCAGCACCCCAGCGTCGGTGATGTTCCGCCGGGCCTGTTCCTGCCCTTGCTGGAAGAGGCGCGGTTGATCAGTCGCCTGGGCAGCTGGATTTATCATCGCAGCGCGGCCCAGCGCAAAGTCTGGGAGCGCTTGTTCGCTGACGACCTGGTGTTGGGGGTGAGCCTGAGTAGTACCCAGTTCGGCATGCCCAACCTGGTGACCGAGTTGCGCCAGGTCCTGGAGCGTCATGCCTTGAAGCCTCGGCAACTGGAGGTCGAGGTGACCGAGGATGCGCTGATGCGCAACCCCGATGAAACCCAAAAGCAATTGCGACTGCTGCGTCACCTCGGGGTGCGGGTGGCATTGGATGACTTTGGTTCGGGACCCTGCTCATTGACGCATCTGCGCGACCTTGAGCTCGATACCCTCAAGCTCGATCGGCATCTGATCGCCCGCGTACCGGGGTCGCCCCGGGATGCCGCGTTGGCCGCCTCGGTGATTGACCTGTGTACGCAACTGGGCTTGCGGGTGATTGCCGAAGGGGTGGAGACGCGCGAGCAATATGAGTGGCTGCAGGCCCATGGCTGCGAGTATGTGCAGGGGTTCCTCGTGGCGCGGCCCTTGATGGCCGAAGACACCGATGCCTTCGCCACACCGTTCGACTGGAGCGCGGTGCAGGCTTGAATTCGCTACACTGGCGGCCTCTTGTGACTGTGTTGCCCCTTGATGACCGCGCTCAAATACCTCCAGGCCTACCCCGCCGCCCTGCAAGCCCAAGTGCAGCAATTGATCGCCCAGGACCGACTGGGCGATTACCTGCAACAGCGCTATCCGGATCGGCATCCGATCCAGAGCGACAAGGCCCTGTACGGTTATGCGCTGGACCTCAAGCAGCAATACCTGCGTAACGCGCCAGCCATCGACAAGGTGTTGTTCGACAGTCGCCTGGACCTGACCCATCGCGCCCTCGGCCTGCATACCGCGGTGTCGCGGGTGCAGGGTGGCAAGCTCAAGGCCAAGAAGGAAATCCGCATCGCTGCGTTGTTCAAGGACGCGGCGCCCGAGTTCCTGAACATGATCGTGGTGCACGAGCTGGCGCACTTCAAGGAGTCGGACCACAACAAGGCGTTCTACCAACTCTGCGAGCACATGCTGCCGGGGTATCACCAGTTGGAATTCGACCTGCGGGTGTACCTGACCTGGCGGGATCTGCAACCCCACAAGGAATGACCGAATGGATGTCAGCAAGACCAAGAGCAGCTTCTACCGTCGCTTGTACGTGGCTTACCTGATCGACAGCGGTGTCGCCAGCAACGTCCCGGCCCTCACCGAAACCACCGGCATGCCACGGCGTACCGCCCAGGACACCATCGCCGCGCTGGCTGACCTGGATATCGTTTGTGAGTTCGAGCAAGAGGACGGCGCGCGCAACCATGCCGGGCGTTATCGGATTCGCGATTGGGGGGCGATTGATCGGGGGTGGATCGAGGGGAATTTGCAGCGGATCAAGGCGGTGCTTGAATATCCCTGAATACTGGTTATGCCTGGGCTGACGCCTTCGCGAGCAAGCCCGCTCCCACAGTGGGGTCGGGCTTGCTCGCGAAGAGGATCTTAAGGCCGATGCATACCAATGTGTGGAATCCCATCCTCCATGTATTCCACACCCACCACTTCAAACCCATACCGCCCGTAGTACCCCTGCAAATGCGCCTGGGCCGACAGTGAGATCGAGGTGCCGGGCCAGTGTCTCTCGGCGTGCTTGAGGCCCTGTTCCATCAGTTGATGGCCCAACCCCTTGCCCCGTGCTTCTGGCGCAATGATCACGCGCCCGATCACCACGTCACTGTTTTGCGAATGCGGGTCGAGCAGGCGCAGATAGGCCACCAGGTGGTTGCCCTGCCAAGCCATCAAATGGCACGTGTCGCCCTCAAGGTCCAGGCCGTCAACGTCCGGGTAGGCGCAGTTCTGTTCGACAACGAACACTTCGGCACGCAATTTGAGGATGGCATACAGCTGTTCCTTGCTCAGGTCACTGTGATGTTTACAGACCCACTCGATATCCATTTTTGAATTTCCTGAAGAGCTTGATGCCGATATTAAGCGTGCTTGGCCCGGAAGTCTCTTTCTCGGTCGACTGGAAAATCTGCGATAAAGACCAAAATGCCATCATTCCTCTGTCGCGGCGTTGTCGTCTTTGTGTAATCTTCGTGACAGCGCTGCGCAGCGGTTCCAATGAGCTAATGTTAGGACCGGGTGTCTGAGGATGCCTGTTGAGTGTCGGCTAAAAACAAACCGGGCTTTGAACCCGTCAAGGACGTTTGGCATGCCGCGATTGCATCGAGCTCTTGCATTGATCGGATTGCTGTTACTGAGCTATGAGGCCTGCGCGCAAAAGCTGCGTCTGGTCGCCGATGCCTGGCCGCCCTTTACCGATTCCACATTGATCAATGGTGGCCTGGCGACCGATATCGTCAGCACGGCGCTGGCGCGGGCCGGCTATGCCACGGACTTCGAACAGGTGCCTTGGGCCCGGGCGATGCTGGGCATCGGCGAGGGCCGCTATGATGTGCTGGTCAACGCCTGGTACAGCGAGGAGCGCACTCACATTGGCCAGTTCTCGGCTGAGTATCTGCTCAACCGTGTGCGTTTCATCAAGCGCAAGGACGAAACGATCCAGTTTGACAGCCTGCAACAGCTGCGTGCCTATCCCATCGCCGTGGTTCGCGGCTACGCCTACTCCAAGGACTTCGACGAAGACCTGCAAATGCAGAAAGTCCCTGTGCATAACTTTGCGATGGCGGTGCGCATGCTGGCTGCCGATCGTGTGAAGTTGACCCTGGAAGACGAGTACGTCGCCCGCTATTACCTGGCCCGCGAATCCGCCAAGGTACGCAGCGCCGTGGAGTTCCTGCCCAAGCCCTTGAGCGAAAACAGCCTGCACATCCTGGTCAGCCTGAAGAACCCGGAGCATGAGCAGATTGTGGCCGGATTTGATCGGGAGATCGCGGCGATGAAGGCGGATGGGAGTTATGCGCGGCTGTTGAAGGCGCATGGGATGTAGGGGGGAGCAGCTTCAAGCCTCAAGCCATAAGCTGCAAGCAGAGCGCACGAACTTTGCTTGCAGCTTATGGCTTGAAGCTTGAAGCTGAGGCCGTCAGGCCTTCATCAAATGCGCCGCCAAGGTCCGCAATGGGCCAAGCTGACGGCAGATCAACGCCAGTTGCGTCTGCACCAGGCGCTGTCCTTCGTCGATTTCATCGGGCATCCGCTCAAGCTCGCTGGCCAGGGCTTCTTCTTCGTCGCTCTGGATCGCGATCGGCTGTTTACTTGCCAGGCCCTGGGCGATTTCGTCGATGCTCGCTGCCAGTTTCACCCCAGCCCCGTCGATCAACTGTTCGCGCACTTCGGTCGGCAGTTCGGTGCCCCGGTGGGCGCCCAGGCCCGACAGGTAGCTGAGCAGGGTGTGGGACAGCACCAGGAAACGGAACCCCACATCGGCTTCCTTACGGAAATGCCCCGGCTCCATCAGCATGTTGGCCAGGGTGGTGGACAATGCGGCATCGGCATTGTGGGCGTTGCGTCGGGCCAGGCGATAGGCCAGGTCGTCGCTTTTGCCGGCGGCGTACTGCTGCATGATCTGGCGCAGGTAGATGCTGTTGCAGGTCAGCGTATTGGCCAGCACCTTGTTCAGCCGACGGCCCTGCCAGTCGGGCAGGAACAGGAAGACCGCCAGCCCGGCAATCAGGCTGCCGAGCAAGGTATCGAACAGCCGTGGCAACAGCAGCCCGTAGCCGTCGCCCACCTGGTTGAAGCAGAACAGCACCATGATGGTGATCCCCGCTGTCGCCAGGGTGTAGCGGGTCGTGCGGTTGGTAAAGAACACTACCCCGGCGGCAATGGCGAAGCTCGATTGCACCAGCGGATTGGGAAACAGATCGAACAGCGCCCAGGCCACCGTCAGGCCGATGGCGGTGCCGATGATCCGCTGGCCGAGCTTGCGCCGGGTGGCGCCGTAGTTGGGCTGGCACACGAACAGTGTGGTAAGGATGATCCAATAGCCCTGGGACGGATGGATCAGGTGCACCATGGCGTAGCCCACGCTCAGGGCCAAGGGCAAGCGCAGGGCATGCCGGAACAGCAGCGAAGTGGGCGTGAGCTGGGTACGCAAGCGCAGCCAGACATCCTTGAGGTTGCGCGGCGAGCGGTCGAGCAGGCTGCTGTCGGTGGCGTCGGCCAGGGCGTCGGGGTTGCTCGCGTCGCTGAGCAGGCGGTCCATGGTAGCCAGGTTCACCGACAGTGCCCGCAACGAACGCAGCAAGCCGCGCCAGGCCGGGTTGCTCTGGATGCGCAGGTGTTCGAGGGACGCGTGCAGGTCGTTGAGGGCCTCGGCAAAGGTGTCGTCGTAGACGAACGGCTGGCGCAGTTGGATCGACTCGGCCAGCGCCTGGCAGGCCTTGCCTTGCTGACGCAGCAGGCGTTGGCAGCGGAACAGTACGTCGCTGTGAAAGAAGGCCTCGGCCAGGGCGTTGTAGGGATAGTGAGAAGAGCTGGCGCGTTCGTGGATGTCCTGGGCCAGGAAGTACAGTTTCAGGTACCGGCTGACTTTCGAGCCGGGGCGGCCATTGCCCACGCGGTGCAGGATGATTTCCTTGGCGCTGTTGAGCGCAGCGACCACCCGGCCATTTTGCTGGGCCAGTTCCAGGCGTCGGGCTTCGACGTCCAGTTGGCGGATCGGCTCCAGCAGCGACGATTTGAGTTTCAGGTAGCGTCCCAGCTCGCGAAACAGCCGAGCCAGGCTTTGTTGCACCGGTTGGTTGGAAAACAACGCCTGCCACAACACCGACAGCAAGCCGTACCACGCGGCCCCCGTGACCAGTAGCAGGGGTTCATGCCAGAAATCATTGACTGCGCCGCCGCGCTGGTCCACGCCGATCATGGTGTAGACCGACAGAATCAGCGTGGCCGAGGCGATGGCGCCATAGCGCTCACCCAGGGCGCCAAGCATGGTCAGGCCAAAGGCCGCCAGGGCCAGGGCGATGATGAACAGGACGGGATAGGGGAACAATAATTCAACCGACAGTGCCGCGACGGTGAAGCACACCAGGGTCACGGCCAGCGCGTTGAGGCGGCCCTGCCAACTGTCGTCCGTCTCGGCCAGGGCGCTGGCGATGATGCCCAGGAACAAGGGAATCAGCAGCCCCATCTCATCCAGGTACCAGCACAGCCCCATGCTGCCGGTCAGGGCGATGAAGACCCGCACGCTATAACTGAACTTATCCAACGCCCAAAGGCGACGCAAAGACTGGCTAAACGAGTTTGCTGACATGAAGTGCACGGGCCTGACGGGCAATGACGCTAAATTGAGGCAGTAATGACGCCGACGCAATGGCGGCGATCACATCCGACAGCAAAAAGTGTTCCGCGATGCACCTGAGGCCACTTCCCGGTGGCGAGGGAGCTTGCTCCCGCTGGGGCGCGCAGCGGCCCT